>CAZFGA010000021.1:32490-65842 GCA_964518395.1 uncultured Flavobacterium sp. | reverse complement strand
TATTATAGAAATATAACAATTTATACAAAAAAATATATTTTTTACAAATCTAGGCCTATATCAAAATCTCCGATTACAGAAAATCTGTAAAAAATGTTAAAGTTTTATTTGGTGATTTGCATTTATCCAGAAACGATAAAAAGCAGATTGTTATGAAACGAAATAAAATGACTCCTAAATTTCTATATTTGTTCTCTTCAACCACAACCTATGAAATTCTCACTTATCATCTGTACTTATAAAAGAGCAACCCCTTTGTTGACTCTTTTAGAATCTGTACAAGAACAAACTGTGTACCCAGATGAGATATTGGTTGTGGACGGAAGCCCAGACGATTTTACAAAAATAGCTTTAGAAGAAAAACATTTTAAAGGACTCTCTTATTTTAAAGTGGAACCAGAAAATCGTGGACTGACACGACAACGAAATTTTGGAATCAACAGAGTGATGCCCGAAGCGGAAATCGTTTGTTTTTTAGATGATGATACCGTACTGGAACCTACTTATTTTAAGGAAATCCTGTCGGTTTATGATATGCATCCTGAAACTTTGGGAGTAGGAGGTTATATTACCAACGAAACACTTTGGCAACCCATTGCAGAAAACTATAAGGAAAAGACAAATGAATTTGTTTATGACGGCTGGAAACGCAAGGACGGCTCCCGTTTTGTAGCCCGAAAGAAATTAGGACTTGACAGCAATGTGGCACCTGGTTTTGCTCCGGAATATTCACACGGAAGAAGCATTGGTTTCTTGCCGCCATCAGGTAAGATTTATGAAGTGCAGCAATTAATGGGCGGCGTTTCATCGTTTCGGAAAGAAGTTTTTGACCGACTACGGTTTTCTACTTATTTTGAAGGATATGGTTTATATGAAGATGCTGATTTTACGCTACGACTTTCCAATTTAGGAAGGTTATATATCAACACAAACGCTAAATTGGCACATTACCACGATGCTTCCGGTAGGCCAAATAAATATGCCTATGGTAAAATGGTAGTACGTAATGGCTGGTATGTATGGCGGTCGAAATACCCGAAACCATCTCTTAAGGCCAAATTGAAATGGCACAGCATTACACTGTTGCTAACCCTAATCCGATATGGGAATGCAATTACTTCCTCACAAAAAAAACAGGCCTTTACAGAAGCATTGGGAAGAACAGTAGGTTGGTGGAGCCTGTTTTTTAGCAAACCTAAACCAAAGTTGTCATGAAGTTTGCCATCATTACCCACATACCGCATCTAAAAGAAAACTCCAGATTTTATGCTTATGCGCCATATGTGCGCGAAATGAACCTGTGGATAGAGAATGCAGACGAGGTGCTTTTGGTCGCCCCAACGACCAATTTACGCCCCAATGCCATCCATCTGCCATACGATCGCGAAGTCCGATTGATGGAAATTCCCGGATTTAATGCCATCGGATTGAAAGCAAAATTTTCAGCATTGCTTAAAATGCCCAAACTGATTGCTGTTATCTACAAAGCAATGCGCGAAGCCGACCATATCCATCTGCGTTGTCCGGGAAATGTAGGCTTATTGGGGTGTCTTGTACAGATTCTTTTTCCAAAGACACCTAAAACAGCCAAATATGCCGGCAATTGGGATCCTAAATCGAAACAACCATTTAGTTATAAGGTTCAGCGATGGATTTTAAGCAATCCCTTCCTGACTAAAAATATGCAGGTATTGGTGTATGGAAATTGGCCCAGCCAAACCAAAAATATACGGCCGTTTTTTACGGCTACCTATCGCGAGCAGGATAAAAAAGCGGTGATGCTCCGAACTTTAGAAGGGAAAATAAAACTGCTTTTTGCAGGAACATTGGCAGAAGGTAAAAGACCATTATATGCTGTTCAGTTGGCTGAAAAGCTAATCCATGAGGGATTTGATGTGCAGTTAGAACTTTTTGGAGACGGACAAGAAAGGAACATTTTACAGGAATATATTGCTAATAATAATCTGGAAAATTCCATCTTTTTAAGAGGGAATCAGACAAAAGAAAGCCTACAAAAAGCCTATCAAGAAAGCCATTTTCTGGTGCTGCCTTCTAAAAGTGAAGGCTGGCCAAAAGTAGTTGCCGAAGCCATGTTCTGGGGATGTGTTCCGGTTTCGAGCAGGGTTTCCTGTGTTCCGGATATGCTTGATTATGGTGCAAGAGGATTGTTGTTGGAAATGAATCTTGAACAAGACTGTGATAGCATGATCGCTTTGCTAAAAGCATCTGAAGAATATAAAAACAAAGCCGAAAAAGCGGTACTTTGGTCCAGAAGATATACTTTGGATTATTTTGAAAGTGAAATTAAAAATCTTTTGAAAAACGTATGAGAGTACTGCAGCTAATCGATTCGTTGGAAGCCGGCGGTGCTGAACGTATGGCCATTAATTATGCCAATAGTTTGGGTATTCGGTTAGCATTTTCAGCACTTGCGGTTACACGCAAAGAAGGTTCGTTGAAAGAACAGTTGCAGGAAACGATTTCCTATGTATTTCTGCAACGAAAACGGACGATTGATTTCCATGCCGTTTCTAAATTGAAACGCTTTGTGAAAGAGAACGATATTGCCATTGTCCATGCACATGGTACTTCCTATTTTATGGCAGTGATGCTCAAGATAGCCTATCCAAAAATAAAGATTGTCTGGCATGACCATCATGGTGGAAGACGCACGCAAAAAGGATATAAAAATGCTGTTTTGAAAGCGGCTTCCCGTTTTTTTGATGCTGTGATTGTGGTCAATCATGAATTAAAAGCTTGGGCAGAGCATAATCTGGCAGTTTCTAAAATAACTTATCTCCCTAATTTTGCTGTCCAAAATGAGAAGGAGGAGGGTCAAACGATAGTAAAAGGAACAGATGGAAAAAGAATCATCTGCCTGTCAAATTTGAGACATCCTAAAAATCATGCCCTGCTTTTGGAGTCTTTTCGGGATTCCGGATTACAAAAAGAAGGATGGTCACTGCATCTTTTTGGGAAGGATTCTCAGGATGAGTATTCATCACATCTGAAACGCTTTATAAAAGTCAATCATCTTGAGGATAGTGTTTTTATTTATGGTAGCTGTCCGGATATCGGTCCTATATTGCAACAAGGAACAATAGGTGTTTTGGCCTCTGTTTATGAAGGTTTTCCTGTTGCTTTGCTGGAATACGGAATGGCTGGCCTGGCGGTTGTTTCTACCAATGTTGGCTATTGTAGCGAAATCATACAGCATGAAAAAACAGGACTTTCTTTTGATCCATCAGACGTAAAAATGTTGACTTCACAATTGCAACGCATGGCTGGCGATGAACAATTGAGAAAATCAATGTCAGAAGCTTTAAAAACGACAATAAGGCAAAGCTATTCGGAAGAAATTGTCATGAATGCCTTAATATTGCAATATCAAAACATTTTAGATGCAAAACAAAAGTAGACAGATTACCTATATCGGACTTGTCTTGCTGCATATTGCGATTGGCTTTGCAATATACCTCTTTCCGTTACTGTCTAAAGTATACGGTTTGCTTACATTGCTGATAGGAGTAGCCATTGTGCTGAAGACTTCCAATAAGCATAATGAGGTATTGTATCTTTCAGCTTATATTGCCGGAAGCGAAGTTCTGCTGCGAATGACCGGAGGAAATTTTCTGAATGAGTTTTCCAAATATGGCGTAATGTTGTTTATGCTTATGGGGATTTTTTACAGCAGCTTTTCCAAAAACTCCATTCCGTATTGGATATATCTCTTGCTTTTGGTTCCGGGTGTGGTGATTTCTACCATAACTTTAGATATAAGTACCGATGTAAGAAAGGCGATAACATTTAATATTGTTGGCCCGGTTTGTCTGGGTTTGTGTTCGATTTATACCTATAGGCGAAAGATTTCATTTACAGAATTGTCGAATGTTATGCTGGCTGCCGTTCTGCCGATTTTGTCTACAGCCTGTTATCTGTTTATTTATACTCCTGATGTTAAGGATGTAGTAACCGGAACATCATCCAATTTTGAAACTTCAGGCGGTTTTGGGCCTAATCAGGTTTCCACCATTTTAGGACTCGGATTTTTTATCTTTTTTTCAAGAATGCTTCTCAATTCTCCTAACAAAAGATACATGCTGATTAACCTGTTTTTTACATTAGTTCTTACGTTTCGGGGAATCGTTACGTTTTCCAGAGGAGGAGTAATTACGGGACTCGTCATGATTGTTATGCTTTTTGGGGCGCTATATACGCTGGCCAATTTGCAGACCAAAATGAAATTGAACGTGGTTGTTATCTTGACTGTTTTAGCAGGAATAGGAGTATGGGGTTATAGTTCGCTACAAACCAGCGGATTGATTGAAAAACGTTATGCCAACCAGGATGCGGCCGGACGTGAAAAAGAAGATAGACTAGGAGGAAGGGAGCAAATTGCATCGACGGAATTGCAGATGTTTCTGGAGAATCCGGTACTTGGGATCGGAGTTGGAAAAAACAAGGAATATAGAGAAGAAATTACAGGGATCAAGGCAGCATCGCATAATGAATTGACCCGTATGCTGGCCGAGCATGGAACATTGGGGATTTTTGCAATACTGATTTTATTCTTTACACCCTTATTTTTGTATGTTGACAACAAGCACCATTTTTACCTGTTGTCGTTTTTTGTGTTCTGGTTCCTGACCATCAACCATGCGGCCATGAGACTGGTAGCTCCTGCTTTTATTTATTCACTAACGTTGCTCAAAGTATATTCTATTGAAAAACCTACTGTACATAGGGAATAAATTATCGCAACATGGTTTTTCGGTTACTTCAATCGAAACTTTGGGGCCGCTTTTAGAAGGCGAAGGCCATACGCTCTTTTATGCATCGTCCAAAAAGAATAAGGCAATGCGACTATTCGATATGCTATGGACTACGGTACGATTAAGGAACAAGGTTGATTATATACTTATCGATACCTACAGTACCTCTAATTTTTGGTATGCTTTTGGGGTTAGTCAGTTGGCCAGGGTATTGAAAATAAAATACATTCCGATGTTGCGGGGTGGCGATTTGCCTGGACGACTTGCCAAAAATCCGGGATTGTGCAACATGATTTTTAATCATGCGTATAAGAATATTGCTCCTTCAGGATATCTTTTGGAGCATTTCCGGGAACAAGGCATCCAAAATATGACTTACATTCCAAACACGCTTGATATCCGGAATTATACTTTTAAGAAAAGAGAAATAATACAGCCAAAACTTTTATGGGTTAGGGCATTTGCAGCTATTTACAACCCTTTTATGGCTGTTGAAATATATCGTGAAATCAAGAAGCAATTTCCTGAGGCATCACTTTGTATGGTAGGACCGGAAAAGGACGGCATGCTGGCGAAGACAGAAGGATTGGCGATGCAATACCAGTTGGATGTAAAGTTTACAGGAAAACTCTCTAAAACCGATTGGATTCAGTTATCTGAAAGCTACAACATCTTTATCAATACTACTCATTTTGACAATACGCCGGTAAGCGTGATGGAAGCTATGGCTTTGGGATTGCCTGTGGTTAGCACAAATGTTGGCGGGATTCCTTTTTTACTTGAAGATGGAAAAACAGCTCTTTTGGTAGAAGATGGAAGTGCAGAAGCCATGATTGAAGCGATTAAAAAAATAGCTGAAAATAAGATTCTTGCAGAAGATTTGGCCCAAAACGCCAGAGAAAAAGCAGAAAGTTTCGACTGGCAGCAAGTGAAGCTGCTGTGGAATGAAATTTTGTGTTCCCGATAGATTTGTTATTACTAAAATAATGTTAAATTGCGGGGTCCCAAATCTACCACAGATGTTCTCGTTTAAAAAAATACATTTTGAAATATCGGAGCGTAAGCTCCTTCTGCGATTATTCGATGTTTTGACGGTTATCTTGGCGCTTTACATAGTAGGACTACTTTTCAAATTTGATTATTTCAGCATTTCCAAAGCTAACTTTTACTGGACAATTGTTTTAGGAATCTACCTGAATGTTTTAGGCACTGTCTTTGAAATGTATAATCTGCAAACCGCCAGTAATCAGTATCAGGTTATCAAAAGCATATTGCTTACGTCTTCTACGACCGTATTATTCTTTCTTCTGACGCCTATTTTTACGCCTATACTTCCTTCCAACAGATTACAAATAATCTATTTTTTCCTGGCAATTACTCTGGCTTTATTCGGATGGCGTATGTTTTATCAGGCTTTCCTGGCTTCGCATCGCTTTTTGAAAAGAGTTGTTATGGTATGCGATAAAAACCAGTTGGAAGAATTAGTGGTATCACTTGAAAAAGTGGATCCGCATTATAAAATATTAGGATTTATCAATACAGATTCAAAAGGTGATACTTCATTAGATACAGCTAATGTTGCTACTATAGAAATTGGAGAACTGAATGGTTTTATAAAGAAAAATGCGGTATCGGAAATTGTCATAGCTTCCCAAAAAACAGACGGTATAACAGTTGATTTGTATAACCGCCTTTTGACTCTTCTGGAGCAGGGATTTGTAATTAGGGAATATACGCAAGTCTATGAAACCATTACGCAGCGTATTCCGGTTCAATATGTTGACAGGGATTTTTACAGATATTTCCCATTCAGCCGAAGCAACCATAATAAACTCTATTTATTGTTAGCAAGGCTTATTGAAATTATGATTTCGTTGATAGGAATAGCCGTTGGACTTTATTTGCTCCCTTTTATTTACGTTGCCAATTTTATCGGAAATAAAGGTTCCCTGTTTTATGTACAGGAAAGAGTCGGGAAAAATGGCAAAATATTCCGGATTTATAAATTCCGTACAATGGTAAAAAATGCGGAAACTGATACGGCAATTTTTGCCACACAAAATGACAGCAGGATTACCTTTTTCGGTAAATTTTTAAGAAAATCAAGAATAGACGAGTTTCCTCAGTTTATAAATGTACTTAAAGGCGATATGGCAGTTATTGGTCCGCGACCGGAACGTCCGTTTTTTGTAGAACAGATAGCTAACCAGATGCCGTTTTACCAAACCCGCCACGTAATCAAACCCGGACTTACCGGATGGGCGCAGGTCAATTATTCGTATGGTGATTCCATTAAGGACAGCCTGATCAAGTTGCAGTATGATCTATACTACATCAAGCATAGAAGTATTTTCCTTGACATCAACATTACGGTCAAAACCATTAGTACCATTCTGTTTTATCGAGGACAATAACCTAGACGGCTGCTGTTTTTATCTTTTTATTCTTTCTGGCCCATTTTGCAAGAATTATAGTAGACGTAATCAATAACGGCATAAATAATAACAACTGCGCCTTATTGATAATAACAACCACGTAAATAGCGATACAAGCTAAATTAAACAGGGCAAAATTGGATATCCACTTGCGATTTTTCTTTTTGTAGAAATAGAGTAGAAAAAGCAAGGAAGGATTGAATAAAAGTACATTGTAATTCCAACGCACTTCTTCATGGAACGAATAAAAGCCTACCAATGAAAGAAACACTCCTAATAGTCCCAAAATTGTAAAATAAGTAATATAAATGGTATTGTTTTTTAGTACTACAATCAAAAGTATCAGGGCTGAAAAAACATAGATATTATTCCAATACGAAACCGTCTTTACAGGTTTGGCCTCAAAGATTGTTTTGGTTTCTGTAACCAAAGGTTTTCCATTATAAACGGTAGTTTTTAAAACATCCATTAATTCCAAAGGAAGAAACAATACTTCGGCTTTTTTGTCGGTTTTTGGACCAAAAATAATATTGATGCCTAATTTCTGGAAAAAGTTACTGCTTAAATAAGGATTGAGTATTTCCCTATACGTTACCGTTACCGGTTTTTTTGTAGTGATAATTTTTCCGCCAAGTACATCATTTACCTTGTCGATAACCATAGTAGTACAGTTCTTATCGATGAACTTATAAGTGTAAAAACGTTCATCAGAATATAGGTTTTTATTTAGTTCATCAAGTAATTTCTGTTTTTGAGGCGTGCTCAGGTTAAGTTCCTGCTCATAGATAGAACGGTTTTCTTCCCTGTAATTATATTCAAAGTCGGCATATTGGTTGGTAGCAACGAAATATTGCAGGTCGCCTTTGACGAATTTTGCCAGAAAGTAAGGCGTATTGAAATCAAAATAGCCAAAATTATAAACCACATCCATACCACGCTGTTCGTCTAAAACACGAAGGCCGGTATGTCCGTAAAGTGTATGCGATTCGTTGGCAGTGCCTATAGTCAGGATGCTTAATTTTGCAGAATCGGATAAGATTGCGCTTTGCGAAAAACTTTTAGATAGCGGAAATGCCAGCAATAACAAAAGAAGTAAGAGTCTGAATCTTGACATGGGATAAAATTAAAGCACAAATATCCGTAAAACTACTAAATATTTCCATGCATTGGCTATCCGAAAAATTATCTTCTAAAGATGCCCAGGTCTACTTTTACCGAAAAAATATTAGAATATAGCGCCACACTTTGGTCGCCAATATCGGTCAGTGCATAATCTACCTGTACGCCTTTGTATTTGAATCCGAGTCCAATGTTAGGCTGGAAACCTACCTTTTCGCTTCCGTCAAGCTGTTTTACATTTTGGAAATTTCCAACTCCGGCTCTTAAAAAAACAAGATCGGTGTATCCAAATTCAAAACCAACAGCCGGGTCAATGCTCACTACATCTGTAGAAATAATATCGTTGGTACGGGCAAAACTCATGTTTAAATTGGCTGCAGCCAAGATACTATAGTCGTAACGGATGATAAATTTTTTGGCAATCCCGAGTTGTGCTTTTGGAAGCGTGATTTCAGAATCCTCAGGCAATTCCTGATTCTCGCCCGGAATGGCTTCCTTGATTTTATTATAAGCTTCCTCATCAATATTCCAGATGTTGTAGGTTGTAGTGACATCGCGTACCATCAATCCAAATTTCCAATCATTTCTTTCGAATTGTACCCCAATGTCAAAACCAAATCCCCAGGAATTGGCAAAGTCACCAATAACTCGTCGGATTACTTTAGCGTTTACTCCGTACTGGAATCCCGGAATTTTTAATTTTCGGGCATAAGAAAAAGTTACACCATAATCGGCAGTAGAAAACAGGCTGATTCGGTTGTAATCAATATTTCCTTCACTGTCAATTAATTCGGTTGTGTTGAGAATGTCGTCAACTCCAAAACGTATTACAGATAATCCCCAGGCACTTTCATTGTCAATTGGCATGGCAAAACCCGCATAGTCGTATTGTGCAATATTGGCAAAATAGCTGGCATGCATCAAAGAAGCTTGCTTGTCTTCAAGGTAAATAAGCCCGGCCGGATTCCAATATCCGGAATTAACATCGTTTGTGCTGGCTGTCACGGCATTCGACATACCCAATGCGGCCGCATCGACACCAATATTCATGAATTCATTGGAATATTTCCTGACCGCCTGGCTGTAAGCGAAAGAGCATACCAAAAGAAAAGAAACTATAAGGGGTTTTTTCAAAGCAAATTGTTTTTACAAGCCGAAATCTGTATTGTTAATTTATCGTCCAAAAATATAAATTTTTATCGAGCTTCCTTGTTCGCCTCATAACAATAAATAGCATTAAGGAAGATCAAGTTAAAAATCTGTTATAAGAAACGCGCTGCACTATAAACTTATTGTGCTAAATTTGCGGTCACGCCAATTAAAAAACAACAAGATATGGGAATCAAGGCTCAAGTACCGAATACGATTACACTGCTTAACCTCTTTTCTGGATGCATTGCACTCATCTTTGCTTTCCATCAGGATTTTAAGCTGGCCTTTTTATTTGTGTGCCTTGGAATCTTTCTTGATTTCTTTGATGGCTTTTTCGCGAGACTTTTTAAAGTTTCGAGTCCGCTTGGACTACAACTCGATTCTTTGGCCGATATGGTAACCAGCGGCGTAGTTCCGGGACTGGCAATGTACTATTTGATGAACCAGGCTTTAGGTTTTCCGTCTTCAGGATGGCAGATGCTGTTTCCGTATCTGGGTTTTATTATTACTTTGGGTTCCTGCTATCGTTTGGCTAATTTCAATATCGATACACGCCAAACCGATTCTTTTATTGGTTTACCGACTCCGGCCAATGCGCTATTTATTTTAAGTCTTCCACTTATTTTGCTTGATAACCAATACGGATTTATTTCGCAATCCTTGAGCAATCCCTGGATATTGCTTGTTATTTCCCTTTTCAGTGCTTTTATGCTAAATGCCGAAATTCCTCTTTTTTCATTAAAGGTAAAAAGCGCAAGCTTTGCCAAAAACAAACTTCAGATTGTATTTTTGGTCGTATCTGTACTGCTTTTAGTGTTTTTTAAAGCTTTGGGAATTCCTTTGTTGATTCTTTTTTATATACTGTTGTCGGTTTTGACGAATAAGAAAAGTCTTTAAGATTTTAGATTTGTGATTTTGGATTTTTGCTGCTGATTATGCAGATTTTACCGATTTGTTTAGGATAGAATAGAATCACTTAATCTATGGGGTTAAAAGGGTAACTAGGAAAGATTACAGCTAATTAAGTTTAAAAATTATCCTAAAATGCATTATGATATTATATTTGCATCTTTTCTATACTATTTATTATGAAATAGAATGTTTTTTATCGAAATTATAACAAACTTTAAATATAGCAACAAACACTTTTAAACTTATGAAGAGACTTTTACAATTAGGATTTTTATTGACAGGCTTTTATGCTTTTTCACAGCAGGGAGGTTTAGATCCAAGTTTTGGAACCGGCGGTAAAGTAATAACATCAATTAACAGCGGTGCCGATAAGGCATATGGGGTCGCTTTACAACAGGATGGAAAAATTGTTGTTGCAGGCTATACTTTCAGTAGTGTTTTTGGTGACGATTTTGCTTGTGTCCGTTATAACACAGACGGGAGTCTTGATGAGACATTCGGAATAAATGGGAAAGTGTCGTTTGACTTACAAAGCGGGAGCGATGACCGGGCGTATTCTGTAGACCTTCAGTCAGACGGTAAAATAGTACTGGCAGGCTATTCAGATAACGGAAGCGACAGGGCAGGAGCAGTAATACGGTTAAACAGCAACGGTATTTTGGATGATTCGTTTGGTACGGCAGGAAAAGTATTTACGAATTTCACTATTTATAATAATAATCCAAGAGCTGACGAATTTAAAGTGGTTAAAGTTCATCAAGTCACCGGAAACATCGTAGTAGGAGGCACATCTATCTTGAATACAAATGAATCCCGTGGGATTTTTGCACGTTATAACGCTTCAGGGGTTTTAGATACTGCTTTTGGAAATAACGGCAGACTGATCGATTTGCCTTTTCCTGAAAGCAATGCAAACGGATTTACATTCTCTATAGAAGATTTGGCTCTAAAATCAAACGGAAAGATCACGGCAGTAGGATGGAGTGATGTACCTGGAGACGGATCGATCCAACACGCACGTCAGTACATTTGCCGATTGAACAGTAACGGAACACTGGATACCACTTTTTCTTCTAATGGATACGAGTCCGATTCTTTTTCAACGAGTGATAACAAAACGTATGCAATGTTTTTAAAGCCGGATGATAGTTTCCTTTTTAGCTCAAACGCTCGTTGGACTGCAACTGATTATAAATATTATTTTGGAACAGTAAGTTCTGCGGGAATCACTACTTTAAAGGGAAGTGTTGATTTTTCATCGAATACGATCGATATGTGTTACGATATGGGTATGGACAGTAGTTCTAAAATTATCATGGCAGGTTCTGCCATTAATTCAACAACCACTCCCGCTACATCTAAATTTGCTTTAATACGACTTAATGCAGATTTTACAGCGGATACAGAATTTGGAAGTTCGGGAAAGGTTACCACCGATTTTGGAGCGAATACGTATAGTGAATCTTTTGCCATGAAAATTCAATCGGACGATAAGATTGTTTTGGTAGGATATACCGGGAATGATTTTGCCGTTGCAAGATATTTAGGAACAGCAACGCTAGGAACTGAAGGGCTTGAACGTAGTAAGTCAATAACGGTTTACCCGAATCCGGTTGAAGATCAGTTAACTATTGATATTAGGAACAGTGAGTTGGTGATTGGAACGGAGTATCAGGTATACGATATTAACGGAAGGGTTGTGAAAAATGGTAAAATTGTAAACGAATTGGATGAAATACTGGTTTCTGATCTGACAGCTGGTATCTACCTGTTTAGAGCCAATCAGACAACAGCAAAGTTTGTCAAAAAGTAGATTGAATCCTAATTAGTGGGATGATATTAGGGCTATCTGTTACGGATAGCCCCATTTTTATTACAAAATTGGCAGGTGGAGAACATTACATTTAAAAGGGTTCTAAAGTAAAAAATAAGAATTTTTATAATCCGGCGTTTTATAATTTTAATTTTCAGATATAACTTTTTCTCAAAAACATCTATTTTTACTGAATGAAGAAACCGGCTCCAAGAAGGAAACCTGCAGTACGAAAATCCAAAAAGAAGAAAAGCTTCTTCTCCGGAAACGTATTGAAATTTTCACTTTGGGCATTTTTTATCCTTTTGATTGTAGGGACCGCTTATCACTACCGTGAAGGATTGGCCTATTATTTCAGTTTTAAGACAGATAAAAGGCTTGCAGAAGAAAAACGAATTGCCGATGTCAGGATTTATCAGGTTTTAAGCAAGCATGAAAATAAGGTATATGGTTTTGACGTATCAGAATACCAGGGCGATGTAGATTGGGATAAAGCAAATGCTATTGAAGAAAAATTTCCTTTGGGATTTGTTTTTATACGTGCAACGGCCGGAAAAAATAGGGTAGATGCTACTTTTAAGGACAATTGGAAGCAGGCAAAAAAGCACAAGCTAATTCGAGGTGCCTATCATTACTATCGGCCAAATGAAAATTCTATTGAGCAGGCCGATAATTTTATCAAAACCGTAAAACTTCACAAAGGCGATTTGCCACCGGTACTGGATATTGAAAAACTTCCCAAGGAACAATCAATAGATAGCCTTAAGATTGGCTTAAAGCGATGGCTGAAAAAAGTTGAAAAACACTATAATGTAAAACCGATCATCTATTCGGGAGAGAGCTATTATAATGATTTCCTGAAAGAAGAATTTAAAGGCTATACGTTTTGGATTGCCAACTACAATTTTTTTGAAGAAACCATCAAAGA
Organism: uncultured Flavobacterium sp.; assembly: GCA_964518395.1. Taxonomy (GTDB): domain Bacteria; phylum Bacteroidota; class Bacteroidia; order Flavobacteriales; family Flavobacteriaceae; genus Flavobacterium. The sequence goes on along the minus strand of CAZFGA010000021.1, from coordinate 52,711 downwards.
CGAATGGCTGTTCTGGCAATTCACAGAAAAGGCTACCATACCCGGCATAGAAGGCACTGTTGATGTCAATATCTATAACGGCACACAAAAACAGCTGCGGTATTTCACTATCAACTAAAAACAAAAAACCGAGAAGCTCCTAACTTCCCGGTCCTGTCTATTGTCTATTTTCTGAAATCTCAAATCTGAAATCTTCAATCCAAAATCTTCAATCTAAAACTCCAATTTCTTCTTACGCAATTCAAAGTTTTGCCCAAGATAAACTCTTCTCACCATTTCGTCCTGAACCAGTTCTTCAGGAACACCTGCTTTTAAGATGCCTCCTTCAAACATCAGGTAGGTCTTGTCTGTAATAGCAAGCGTTTCCTGTACGTTATGGTCGGTAATAAGGATTCCGATATTTTTATTTTTTAATTGCGCTACGATTCTTTGGATATCTTCAACAGCCACCGGGTCAACTCCGGCAAACGGCTCATCCAATAAGATGAATTTCGGATCGGTTGCCAAAGCACGCGCAATTTCCGTTCGTCTTCTTTCTCCTCCGGAAAGTAGGTCGCCACGGTTGGTACGGATGTGTCCTAAGCTGAATTCAGCAATAAGACTTTCCATTTTGGCTTCCTGTTCCTGTTTGGAAAGATTGGTCAGCTGAAGCACGCTTAAAATATTATCTTCAATGCTCAATTTTCTAAAAACCGAAGCTTCCTGCGCCAGATAGCCAATACCGTTCTGTGCTCTTTTATACATCGGAAAGTCCGTGATTTCTGTATTGTCAAGATAAATTTTACCGCTATTTGGCTTTACCAAACCTACGATCATATAGAAAGAAGTCGTTTTTCCGGCACCATTAGGGCCCAGAAGACCTACAATTTCTCCTTGATTTACTTCTACAGAAATACCTTTAACGACACTTCTCCCTTTGTATGTTTTGACCAGATTGTCAGCTCTTAGAACCATATTCCGATTTTTTAATCTTTATAAAATTGCCGAACAAATAAACGACTATTCAGAAAAATGCTGTTACTAATTAACAATTATTTATTTTCTTCCAGAGCTTCCCAAAATTCGTAGGCCCTTCTCAAATGCGGAATTACAATAGTACCGCCTACTAAAGTGGCAATACTCATAGCTTCCATCATTTCAGCTTTTGTGATGCCTTCCTTATAGCAGGTTTCCAGATGATATTTTACGCAATCATCGCATCGCAAAACGGCAGACGCAACCAATCCTAGCAGCTCTTTCGTCTTGACGTTTAATGCGCCTTCCATATAGGCGTTGGTGTCAAGGTTGAAAATCCTTTTGATGACTTTGTTGTCGTCATTCAACAGCTTTTCGTTCATTACCTGACGGTAATCGTTGAATTCTTTAACTAGATTGCTCATTTTTCAGCTTATTTTTTAATACCCAGCCTGAGATATAGATACTGAGTTCGTATAATATTAATAATGGAATGGTCACGATAATCTGGCTCACTACATCAGGAGGTGTCACGATAGCTGCGATAATCAGGATAATAACGATGGCATATTTTCTGTATTTCCTTAAAAATGCAGGTGTAATAAGTCCTAATTTGGAAAGGAAAAACATCACAATTGGCAATTCAAAAACCAAACCGCAAGACAATGTGGTGCTTCGTATCAGTGAGATGTAAGAATCCAAATCGATATCGTTGTGGATTTGCGTACTTACCTGATATCCTGCCAGGAAGTTGATAGACAGTGGCGTGATGATAAAATAACCAAACAACACGCCAAGGAAAAACAAAAAGGAAGCTATTGCTAAAAATACTTTGGCATTCTTTTTTTCTTTGTCGTATAAGGCCGGACTGATAAATTTCCAACATTCCCATAAAATAAAGGGAAAGGCAAGAATAAAACCGGCGGTTATAGAGGTCCAGATGTGTGCATTGAACTGTCCGGACATTACCCGGCTCTGTACGTCAAAATTAATTTTATAATCGCAAAAACCTTCTCCCGTGCTCCCGAAGAACTTACTGACTTCGCAGAACCAACGGTAGGTAATAAAGTTAGGGTCTTTAGGTCCGAATATAATCTTATCAAAAATAAAATCACTGAAGAAGAATGCTACGGCTGAAGCGATTACTATGGCCAATGTGCTTCGTATTAACAACCATCGGAGTTCTTCCAGATGGTCGAGAAATGACATTTCGTTTGCGTTTTTCTTTCTAGCCATAATTATACAATCCCTTCTTTTAAAATATCATGGAGGTGGATAACTCCCAAATAATTGCCTTCGTCCACAACAACCAGCTGCGTTATTGAAAAATCTTCCAGGATATTCAATGCATCAACAACCATATCGTTGGATTTGATCATCTTTGGGTTTTTGGTCATGATGTCTTTTGCTGTCAGGTCGTTGAAAGTGTCGCGGTCGTTAAGCATTCTTCTGATGTCTCCATCGGTAATGATGCCTATGACTTTGTCGTTTTCTACTACGGCTGTAACACCCAGCCTTTTTTCTGAAATCTCAACGATAACTTTCTTGATGCTCGAATCCGGAGCAACGATAGGTCTGTGTGTAGTATCCAACATATCTTTAACGCGAAGCAATAGTTTTTTTCCTAATGCGCCACCCGGATGGTATTTGGCAAAATCCTCGCTTTTAAAATCACGGAGTTCCATCAAAGCCACCGCCAAAGCATCACCAATAACAAGCTGTGCTGTTGTGCTGTTGGTTGGAGCAAGGTTAATTGGGTCGCATTCTGAATCAACATACGCATTTAAGACATAATCGGATTCTTTTCCAAGAAAAGAAGTTAAATTTCCTGTAATGGCAATTAAAATGTTTCCGAAACGTTTTAATAACGGAACCAAAACCTTGATTTCCGGGCTGTTGCCGCTTTTTGAAATACAGATAACAACGTCGTCTTTCTGTACCATTCCCAAATCGCCATGAATGGCTTCAGAAGCGTGCAGGAACATCGACGGAGTTCCGGTAGAATTAAGCGTTGCTACGATTTTTTGAGCAATGATGGCGCTTTTTCCTATTCCGGTAACAATCAGGCGTCCTTTTGACTTGAAAATGATTTCTACGGCTTCGGCAAAATCGTTGGTGAGGAGTTCTGAAAGATTTGCAATTGCTTTACTTTCAGCTATTATTGTTTTTTTGGCAGAGGCCAATATTGCTTCTTTTTCTATCAAAACAGATTTATTATAAAATTTGTGGTTATAAAAGAAAGTTGTATCTTTATGTTGTGCAAATTTATGTAAAATACCATTAAAAAAGAATGAATTCAAACGAAATTGACATCCACTACGAATTAAAAAAATATTTTGGCTTTAGCCAATTTAAGGGATTGCAGGAACAAGTTGTCAAGAGTATCATACACAGAAATAATACATTCGTTATTATGCCTACCGGTGGCGGAAAATCCCTCTGCTACCAACTTCCGGCCCTAACACAGGAAGGTACGGCAATTGTAGTTTCTCCACTGATTGCCCTCATGAAAAATCAGGTGGATGCCATTCGAAGCCTTTCTTCTGAAAATGGAATCGCCCACGTTTTAAATTCATCACTTACAAAAACCGAAATCGCTCAGGTAAAAAAGGATATTGTTTCCGGAATTACGAAATTATTATACGTAGCGCCGGAATCGCTTACCAAAGAAGAATACATACAGTTTCTGAAAAGCGTGCCGCTTTCTTTTGTGGCTATTGATGAAGCACACTGTATTTCAGAATGGGGACATGACTTCCGTCCTGAATATCGAAACCTTCGGGCTATTATAAAACAGCTTGGTGATATTCCGGTAATCGGATTAACGGCTACGGCTACGCCAAAAGTTCAGGAAGACATTCTGAAAAATTTGGATATGGTCAATGCCAAAACATTCAAGGCATCGTTCAACCGTCCGAATTTGTTTTATGAAGTACGTACAAAAACTAAAAATATTGAATCGGATATTATCCGATTTATCAAGCAGCATAAAGGAAAATCCGGAATTATCTATTGCCTTAGCCGTAAAAAGGTAGAGGAAATTGCACAGGTTTTGCAGGTAAACGGAATCAGTGCGGTTCCGTATCATGCGGGTCTGGATGCCAAGACACGTGCCAAACATCAGGATATGTTTCTGATGGAAGATGTTGACGTGGTGGTAGCAACAATTGCTTTTGGAATGGGAATCGACAAGCCGGACGTTCGTTTTGTAATCCATCACGATATTCCAAAATCGTTGGAAAGCTATTATCAGGAAACGGGTAGGGCAGGACGTGACGGCGGTGAAGGGCATTGTTTAGCCTATTATTCGTATAAAGACGTAGAAAAGCTGGAGAAATTTATGGCAGGAAAACCGGTTGCCGAACAGGAAATTGGTTTTGCACTTTTGCAGGAAGTGGTTGCCTATGCGGAAACTTCCATGTCGAGAAGGAAATTTTTACTGCACTATTTTGGTGAGGAATTCGACAGCGAAACAGGCGAAGGAGCCGATATGGATGATAACGTAAGGAATCCGAAGAAAAAAGTGGAGGCAAAAGATCAGGTGGTCAAATTGCTAAAGATTGTTCGTGATACCAAACATCTATACAAATCAAAAGAGATTATTTTTACCCTGATTGGTAAAATCAATGCTACTATCAAGGCTCATAAAACCGATGCGCAGAGTTTCTTTGGCAGCGGTTCTGATTTTGACGAGCGTTATTGGATGGCTCTGATTCGTCAGGTTCTGGTTGATGGCTATCTGTCAAAAGATATCGAAACCTACGGTATATTGAAGCTTACGGAAAAAGGCGCTGATTTTATCAAAAACCCGACTTCTTTCATGATGTCTGAAGACCACGACTATAACGAAGCGGAAGACGAAGCTATCGTTACGGCAGCCAAATCTTCGGGTACTGCCGATGAGGCTTTAATGGGCATGTTGCGTGATTTGCGTAAAAAAGTGGCGAAAAAACTAGGTGTGCCGCCATTTGTGGTATTCCAGGATCCGTCATTGGAAGATATGGCCTTGAAATATCCGGTTTCTATTGAAGAATTGGGTAGCGTTCACGGTGTTGGCGAAGGAAAAGCCAAGAAATATGGTAAGGATTTTGTCGAGCTGATTGGACGTTATGTTGAAGACAACGATATTATCCGTCCGGATGATTTGGTTGTAAAATCTACAGGCGCTAATTCGGCTTTGAAATTGTACATCATCCAAAACGTAGACAGAAAACTTTCCTTAAACGATATTGCAAAAGCCAAAGGACTTGAGATGGACTTGCTACTAAAGGAAATGGAGCAGATTGTCTATTCCGGTACCAAACTGAATATTAAATACTGGATAGACGATATTTTAGACGAAGACCAACAGGAAGAAATCCATGACTATTTTATGGAATCACATTCCGACAATATAAAAGACGCCCTTAAAGAATTTGATGGCGATTACGACATCGAAGAACTTCGTTTAATGCGAATTAAGTTTATCAGCGAAGTGGCGAATTAATTAGGAATTTCGAATTCTTGATTTAGGACTTTAGATTTAAGATTTCAGAAGGCAGTATGTGTTTTCTGAAATCTTATTTTTTTTACGCCCACATAACTATCCACTTTTTGATTTCAGACTTTAGATTTGTGATATTAGATTTAAGATTTTAGAAGGCAGTAATATGTGTTTTATGAAATCTTATTTTTTATACACCACACCCAACTATCGATTATCCACTTTTTGATTTCAGACATTAGATTTGAGATATTAGATTTAAGATTTCAGAAGGCAGTAGTATGTGTTTTCTGGAATCTTATTTTTTTTACACTCACTCCCAACTATCGACTATCCACTAAAAACTATCCACTTTTTGATTTGAGATATTAGATTTAAGATTTCAGAGGGCAGTAAATGTTTTCTGAAATCTTATTTTTTTTGCACTCACTCCCAACTATCGACTTTTTGATTTAAGATATTAGATTTAAGATTTTAGGAGGAAGTAATTGTTTTCTCAAATCTTATTTTTTTGATACAACTAAAAACTAAAAACTATCCGCTATCCCTTTTCAACTATCCTCTATCCACTAAAAACTATCAACTATTTTCAACTATTCTCTATCCACTTTCAACTATCAACTCTCCCAGATTTCCCCTCTATGCGGTTTCAACGCATCCCTAACCGCAATCATATTTTCTTCTTCCACGACCATAAAAGCAATGGCGTGCATTTCGTGTAAGGTTTCGAATCCGGTGATGTTGAGTGGCAGTTTTTCTGCTTCGATAAATTCTTTGAGGTGGATTTCGTGATGCTCTGCGGTTTTGGTGCCGGCCGGGCCTCTGAAATCCCAAATTAGCTTTATTCTTCTGGACATTATTTGTGCTTTTTTGGAATACAAATTTACAAACTTATCGTGGCCTGTTCTTTTTTTATACACAATTAGTCGTAAAAGTTTATTTTTGGTAAAAGATGTACCATGAAATTATCGCACTATCTCTTTCTTTTTTGTTTTCAATTCAGTTTTTCGCAGGAACTGACTTTAGAAAAAGCAAACCATCTTGCCACCTTGCCTATAAAATGTCTGCAACAGGAATATCCAAACAAATTAGGACAGCTTTTGCAGGACGCTACAGAACTGCAATCACCAAAAACACTACATCCGGCATTTTACGGCTGTTTTGACTGGCATTCGTCCGTTCACGGACATTGGAGTTTGGTCTATCTCCTAAAACGATTTCCAAATCTTGACAAGCGTGATGAAATCATACAGAAACTAAAAGTTAACCTTTCCAAAGAAAACATACAGCAGGAAGTAGCCTATCTGTCCAAAGCGCATGAAAAATCATTTGAACGCACTTATGGCTGGACATGGCTGTTGAAACTGCAATTGGAATTGGAAACTTCAAAAGAACCGTTTGCAAAAGAACTGGCAGACAACCTGAAACCGTTGTCAGACATCATCATTAACCGATACATGGAGTTCCTTCCAAAATTATTGTATCCGGTACGCGCAGGAACCCATTCCAACACGGCTTTCGGATTGAATTTTGCGTGGGATTATGCCGTATATTCCAACAATCAGGCCTTGCAAAAAAGTATTCGGGAGAATGCGATACGATTGTTCCAAAATGATAAAGACTGTCCTTTTTCCTGGGAACCCAGCGGAACAGATTTTCTTTCGCCTTGTCTGGAAGAAATGGGAATTATGCAGCGTATTTTGCCTAAAACGGAATTCCTGAAATGGATGAAAAGCTTTGCTCCGCCATTATTTAATAAAAAGTTTGCGTGGGATGTTGCCAAGGTTTCCGACCGAACTGACGGACATTTGGTACATTTGGACGGATTAAACTTTAGCCGTGCCTGGAACTTGTATTACCTAATCAACCAATACCCTAAAGAGTTTTCACATTTAAAAGATTTAGCCAACAAACATCTGGATTTTTCGCTTCCTTCTGTAGTCGATGGAAATTACGAAGGCGAGCATTGGCTGGCTTCTTTTGCCTTGCGGGCTTATGAAGAAAAAAGATAATCGCGTGTAAGATTTTTTATATATTTGAATAAAACAATCATATGGAAAACAACTACTTAACTAAAAAATTATTTTGCGTATTGCTTCCCCTGCTTTTCCTTTCTATAAAAGGGAATGCGCAATATACAGTGTCTGCAATTCCGCATCAGGCTTATACTTTAACATCGCCAACACCATTGTTTAATGTGGATGATCGTAATTCGCCGGTTGTAACATTACCCTTTAACTTTACTTTTTATGGCAATACTTATAATCAATTGGTGGTATCTTCCAATGGGTACATCGATTTTAGGACAAGCCTGGCCAATCAAAACGGGCCGTGGCAGATTACGACTACAATTCCAAATGCAGGTTTTCAGATTAAAAACGCAATTCTGGCCTGTTATCACGATTTGAATAATAATGGCGGAACAGGAACCATTTCCTATTCTGTCGTAGGTGCCGCTCCTTATAGAAAATTCATATTGATGTTTATTAACCAACCTCAATATGGGCCTTGCTCAACTCAGAAGAGTACATTTCAGACAGTGCTTTATGAAACATTAAACACTATAGATGTGCAGATAGTAAGCAAGCCTTCATGTACTGCATGGAATAGCGGAAATGCTATAACAGGTATTATCAATGAAACAGGAACTATAGCACTGACGCCTCCCGGAAGAAACACAGGTTCGTGGACAGCGACACAGGAAGGATGGAGATTCAGTCTTCCGTCTGAAATGAATACGTATAAATACACAAAATGTGACGCTAACTCTGACGGTCTTGAAACGTTCAATCTTCAGGTAGTTAAAGATGATTTGTCGGCTCCTAATATGGAGTTTTATGAAACTTTAGCAGATTTGTATAATCAAGTTAGTCCGATAATGTTAACCTACAGCAATCTTACTCCTAACCAACTTATTTATGGTAATAATAACGGACAGGTTACAAAAATAATTCTTAGAGCCATCGATTGTAGCGTGGATTATGATTTGGATACAGTCGCAACAGCTTTAGAAGATCTGAACGGTGACGGAAATCTTGAAAATGATGATACGGATGGAGACGGTATTCCAAATTTCCTTGATAATGATGATGATGGCGATATGGTCCTGACTTCTTTTGAATATGTATTTGCTTCAGGAAGAAATTCAGATGCTGCCAATTCTGCTTTAGATACAGATAATGATGGTATTCCAAATTATTTAGATAATGATGATGATGGTGATGGCGTTCTGACAATCAACGAAGATTATAACAGAAACAATAACCCGGCCGACGATGATACTAACAATAACGGTCTGCCTGACTTCTTGGAAAGAGAAGTTGCTTTAGGTGTTGATGGACATAATCTTAATAACCTGATTTCATTATATCCAAACCCGGTTTCAAACAGTTTAAACATTGATAACAGAACCAATGAAGTGATTTCGAACATTGCAATATATTCGATTAACGGAATGTTGGTGAAGCAGGTTCCAAATGCGACAAATACGACTTCTATTCCGGTTTCAGAACTGCAAACAGGAATGTATTTTGTGAAAATGGAAGTAGGCAATCAGGTAATGAACTACAAGTTTATCAAGAAATAAAATGGTATTTTAATCTTTTAAAAAGGTTTGGCGAAAGCTGAACCTTTTTTACTTTGTAATCTCTGATTTATGAAAAACCATTAAATTATGGTAAAAAATAATCCTTTTTCTACCTTTGCCCCATGCCAAGAGAATTTCAAATACAAGTAGCGCCCGAAGTGGCTGCCAATTCGCAATTATTGACCGAACATGTTGCCAAACTGATGCAGGTAAATCCTGCCGAAATCAGGCATATTGCCATACTCAAACGTTCTATTGACGCCCGACAAAAAGCAATCAAGATTAATCTGAAGATTCAGGCCTATTGGAAAGAAGAGTATCAGGAAACCAAAATCGGACTTCCGGAGTATAAAGACGTATCCGGTAAACAGGAAGTAATTGTTATTGGTGCAGGTCCTGCGGGGCTTTTTGCGGCCTTGCAATTGATTGAATTAGGACTAAAGCCTATTGTGTTGGAACGTGGCAAAGACGTGCAGGAAAGACGCCGTGATTTAAAAGCCATCAACAGAGATCATATCGTAAACGAGAATTCCAACTATTGTTATGGCGAAGGCGGAGCCGGAACTTATTCTGATGGTAAATTGTACACCCGTTCTAAAAAGCGTGGCGATGTAGACCGTATTTTGGAATTGTTTGTTGGCTTTGGAGCTTCGGAAGAAATTCTGGTAGAAGCGCATCCGCATATCGGGACAAACAAATTGCCGAAAATCATCAAGTCAATGCGTGAAAAGATTATTGAGTTTGGCGGCGTAGTCTTGTTTGATACACGAGTGACCGATATTTTAGTAAAAAACAACGAAGTAGAAGGAGTAGAAACCCAAAAGGGCGACATTATAAAAGCTTCAAAAATTATATTGGCTACTGGCCATTCGGCAAGGGATATTTTTGAATTGCTTGACCGAAAGAAAATTTTTATCGAAGCCAAGCCTTTTGCTTTGGGCGTTCGTGCAGAACATCCGCAAACGCTGATTGACAGCATACAGTACAGTTGCGATTTCCGTGGCGATTATCTTCCGCCAGCGCCATACTCTATCGTGAAACAGGTCAACGGCAGAGGAATGTATTCGTTTTGTATGTGTCCGGGTGGTGTAATTGCCCCTTGCGCTACAAGTCCGGGTGAAGTAGTAACCAACGGTTGGTCGCCATCCAAACGCGACCAGGAAACGGCCAATTCAGGAATTGTAGTCGAACTAAAACTGGAAGATTTTAAACCCTTTGCCAAATTTGGTGCTTTGGCGGGAATGGAATTCCAAAAAAGCATTGAACAGCGTGCCTGGCATTTGGCGGGTGAAACCCAACGGGTTCCGGCACAGCGTATGGTTGATTTTACACAAAGCAAGGTTTCTGCCGATATTCCAAAAACATCCTATGTTCCGGGAACCACTCCGGTAGAACTGGGACAGGTTTTTCCGGGCTTTTTAACGCAGATTATGCGTGAAGGATTTGTGCAGTTTGGCAAATCCATGCGAGGTTATATGACCAACGAAGCCATATTGCATGCACCGGAATCCAGAACATCCTCGCCGGTGCGTATTCCAAGAGATAACTTTTCGTTAGAGCATGTGCAAATCAAAGGACTCTATCCGTGCGGAGAAGGCGCAGGTTATGCAGGAGGAATTATTTCGGCTGCAATTGATGGCGAGAAATGCGCGTTAAAGATTGGCGAGAGTTTGGGGATTGCTACGACCTGATAACTACAAACTAACAGCAGGACGAATTAACCCTACAATAAAAAACCTCTATCAAATAGAGGCTTTTTGTTTATAGCTAATTTGCAATATTATGGACAAGGAGGTGCGGCACATTGTAAATTCAAAGCTGCTACGGTATCTCCTGTTAGCAAAACTCCGCCTACTGTAACATATACGTTTATAGCCGTTTTTGGAACATTAAAGATACGTCCGCCGGCTCCGGCATGAATCCCGTTCACATACCAATTGATATCTCCCGGAGGAAGCGGGTCTCCTGCAATTTTTACCCTGATATGCGTTGATGTACAGGATGCAACACACAAAGAATTGGCAAGCATTTTTTTGTGAGTAGTGGCTTCTTCTTTTTTAGGGCTACTGCTGAGTGATGTAAACCCAAACAACAATAAAGGGATTGCTAATAAAAGTAATTTTTTCATAATGTAAATGTGTAAATGGTTAATAATAAAGCGCAATAATCAAATATAATGTATTGATTTTTAGAAAGTTTACGGATTTCCGTATATGAGGAAAATAATGGATAGCTTTATTCGTTTTGTAATTATCCGTATATAAATGATTACAAATGGATATGTGTTTAAATAAGATGTATGTTTGTAATGCAAACTTTATTAATTATGACACATTATTCACAAATCCATTTTGAAATGTACCTTGGGAGAGGCAAACGGGTGAAAGTCCCGAGACCGATTAATGTAAAAATTAATAGAGTTTGCAGTGACCTCTCCTTTTTTTTATGAACTTATAATCCATACAAAATGCAAACTTCTAAAGGTCAAGGTGACGAGCTGAGTCCTTCAGCTGACACAGCGGGTAATACACGAAACGTATCAAAGGTAAAGGTGTGGCTTACACCGTCTCAATCTGAATTTATTGAATTTGTTTTGTTTTATGGCGCTTCGGAATTGTCGAAGTCGCTAAAATTGGTACATGATATGGCTTTGTATCATTCTGATATTTCTATAAATGCTGATGAAAAGCGTGCGCTTTTTAGTGTGAAGTGTTTGTGGGAAGGAGTTGAGGAAATATAGAAAAAACCGCTGGGAAGCGGTTTTTTACTTTATTTTGAATACCTTAATGATATAATTTCCTGCTCTTTTTTAAGTTGTCATTTTCATATTCTATATTCCTAAAAAATTCTTTAAAAGGAATCCCATAAATAGTTTCTCCAGGGAGATTTTTTATTAAATTATATTTCGTTATTAATTCAAAATCGCATTTTTTATATTTTTTTAACTTTTCATTTATTTTAGGCTCTAGTTCCCAGGATTTTCCCATCTCAGACAAACAATTAATGAATAAAATTCCTTGCTCATAAGTAGATAATTGACTTCTTAAAATTTTTATATATTCATATTTTGTTTGGTAATCTATATTTTCTTGACTGTTGATATAGTTTATGGTTTGATACAAATGTCGAAAATAATGACCTAATCTAAATTGGTGACCTCCATAATATTTGATATATCGATTATGATAATCTCTAATAGTCTCAACAAAGGGATAATTATTATATAAATTTTTAGTTTTTCTCCATTCGTAAATCTGTGAAACTATTTCAGTTCTTTTAGCTCTTGTGTTTCTATTTGAAACAACATCCCATTTCTGAAATATTTCTTTATCATATGCAGGTTTAAGGCTAATAAATCGTAATATGTCATTAATGAATGTTGGTTTATATTTTTGCTTGAACAGATTTTCTAAAATTATTAGACCTTCTGAACTAACTCCGTAGAATACGATACTATAACATATATCAACTTTAGCAAGAATTTTTATATCTATTTTATTTTCAATAATATATTGATTTTTTAGGAGTTGTTTCTCATATTCAGGAAGAAACACTTTAGTTCGTTTGAAAAATGGATTTAATTCATTCTTGCATATGACGAATTGATTGAAAATTACTTTAAAAACAGATTTTCCTTCATATAGAGATTTGTCAATGAAAAGTGAATCGTAGTGTTCGGCAAGTTCTTTTCCATCAAAATTTAATTCATTTACGTTATCTCTGTGTAGTTTAATTAAATCAAAGAATTTACTTTCTAACCTTTCTTTTTCAAATGAGCGGCGTTGATCGTTGAAAGTTAAATAAAGAAAATAGAAACCTGCGGCAGATATTATGGTTCCTATTACTCCTCCGATAAAGTCTCCAATTTGTCCAGTAATATCGTATTTTACAGACGTGCTCCAAAAAATATAACCGTCAGCAAATATTCTTATTATTAAAATGAGTGTTATAAGCAGTGATAACCCAATAAAAAAATATGCTACATTTTTATTATCATTTTTCATGTGTTTTTCGATTTAAGTCATATTTTCAAATTCTTTATAAGAACTAAATGATAAATAAATGTCAGTTTAATTTATCATCATTAATTGTCCTTTACGGTTATATTTCTGAAACTTAAATGTCTTTTAGATAGTCATTTAATTTGGTAATAGATGTTTTAGATTTAGCATTTTCTTTGATAATTAAGAAAAGATTTGTCGAGTTATTGGTTAAGTATATTTTTTGTTGTAGATAGGTTTTAAGATGTGAGCGAATAATTGATTCATTACAGTTAACAGACAAGAATATCCCATTTTGAAATGATAATTTCTCCATATATAAATTAAGTTTAAAAAAATCCCAAACAAATTTTTTATAAGATAGATTTTTTTCAGTCTTAACTTCAGCGATTAGCCGTTGATTGTTTGGATCCATGTCAGTTTGATCTTTGTGTATTATGAAATCTGGGATTGTCATCCATTCACAATCTATCTCAGAGTTTTTTCCAAGGACTCTCTGAATCTTTATAAAAGCTTGTGAAATATTTTCGTCGCCGAAACTAGAGTATGCGAATCTTTTTGGAATTTGAAATTGTCTTGTAAGATTTATTGGTTCATCAATTTTTTTCAGATGACTAAGTATAGCGTATTTCTCATTTAGCTTTGTTACAAAGTTATTTTCATAGGTGGAATAATTATCATCATAAATATTCAAAAGATTATCTTTTAAGACTGCATTGGCAATGATGTAGTCACTTTCTTCAATTTGCTCTAAAGCTTTTATGAAATTGGAAATTGTTATGTTCATGGTTTCTAAAATATAGACGGTTTTTATTTAAAAATATCAAAGTTTTCATGAATGAATTTATCAAACTGTGGCTTTGGATGCTCAAGTAAATTTTTAGTGCTTTTCCCATTAAACCAAATAGATCGTTTACCGATGTTTTTACCACTTTTGTTTTGAACAGAATTTTCTATAAATTCTTGAGAAGACATAATCCAAGTTTTTTTCATTCTATGTGAATAAAATACAAAGTAATAATTGCTCCTTAATTCATGAGTTAATGCAGCAAATAATGCAGCATCACCAAATTTCACATCGCTTGATCTCGCTTTTATTTGTACTTCAACAAATGTCCCATCGCTTTTTCTAATTACTGCATCAATTCCAAAATCATCAACTAATGGAATATAAACATCAAGTCCTTGTTCAAGCATTTTACTTATGACAAAAAACTCCATCCTTTTGCCAAATCCTGCATTGTGTCGAAAGGTGTTACTCTTAGCCATATAATTTAATTACTGATTTATCCTAAAAATCTAATTATAGATTATATCTAATTGCGGAAGCAGCTCCTTTTTTCTTTTTATGAGCAACTGATTTATTAAGGTATTTGTCTCTTATTTCTTCTGAGGCAACCTCACCATTAAAACCATATCCAATTTTTGTTTGTCCAAATTTTTTGGCCCCTGGTTGATACCCTCTTTCCTTTTCATACCATTCTTTTACTTTGTAAACTTCTACTACCAATCCTCGATATTCACTCAGAACGTATTTTAAATGCGGAAGTCTTTTTTTTCCGATTGTCCATATTTCTTTGGTCGCTTCGTAAATTGTTTCTCCACCTTTTCCTCTCTTGTATTTTCTATTGATATTAATTAATACACAGTCTTTTTCTATAAAATCTAAAGGTTTAGCATTGTATAAACGTTTTATCTCATCTGCTGTCATAAGGCCTTTTTCAATCGAATTGTGGCCTCCGACTTTATTTGAAAGCGAATACCCGCAATAATTAAAAGTATCTATTAGAGTCGCTTCAATGTTAAAAGCTTCTTCTGGTGTTAGATTGTGTCTCAATATAACATGTTCTACACTTTTATTGTTACTTGTGATTTCACGTATTTTGTCATATTTTAAATTCTGAATCGGAATATCATTTATGGTGCAATTTATATGGTCGAAAACTCTGTTGTGTGTTCCTTTACCAATATAAAATGGCTTCTTGTCGTTCGGATCGACAAGCATATATACATAACTATTTAATTGTTGTTGGGTTTTTTCGTCAAACATAATTTTCGAGTAAATTGAATTTAAAAGATAGTTTTATGAAATAAATCTAGAGATGATATATTATTACCTCTATCTATGTTGAATTTACTTTTTACATTTTTAGAGGCCTAATTATTTATCCCTAAAAAGTGATTTATCCAATACATTTTAATAGTATACTTATTCCTTTTTTTAAAAATTAAACAAATACGAGCATTTTCATTATCATAGTAAATGAATTTGTTTTTCCCTAAAATCCGATCTATTTCTTCAACAATATGATTCTCATCAACTTCAAAAATTGGTTTGTCAATATTATCCGAACTGATATAATTTAAAATTTCATTGATTTTATCTTTTATTCGATTAGCTGTCATATATTAAATTTTTTAAGAAGTATAATTTCAATTAAGTCAAATCACAATTGATTGAAATCAAATATATTAAAATATCATATTCAAAGTAAATTCTTACTAAAACATTTGATAAAGAGTAATTTTTATCGATAAAATGTTTTTTATCAATTTAGTAGAAACAGCTAGGCCGCCTATTGAGGCGGCCTAGCTGTTTTTTGAAAAGTACAATTAATAGCTATTTTCCTATTGCATTTCTATTACTTTCCATTGTCCGTTTTCTTTCACTAAGTAGACATTCACATGCATATCATTTGTGTTTCCTAACACTTTGATTTCAAGTTGTGCTTGTCCTTCATTGTTAGATACACTAATGTTTCCTGTTGGCATTATTCCGTAGCCTTTAATACCTCCGGTTTGGACTCGTATTTCTTCACTTTTTTCGATTTCGGTTATTGCAGTTTTATAGGCATCAGAATTCTTCATCATACTACCTATAAAAACGATAAAGAATATAAAAAAGACAATTCCAACGCCAATAAGCATTAAAATTCGAGGAAGCTGTCCGGGTTTATCAGGGTTTTTAACTACAATTGTTTTGGCAATCTTATCTCCTAATCTTTTCTTTTGATCGCTTGTTGCCAATACGATAAATTCAACAGGCCAAATTATAAACGGCAAATTCCGCAAAAATAAACGACCCATTGACGGTATTTGGGTTGGGTTATTTTCGTCACGAACCATAATTCCCATTGCCCATTTTCCAATACTTATTCCTTTTATACTGTCTTTTAATAAGTATATAAGAAATCCTAAAGACATAATTAGCGGCAGGGATATTATTTTACCTGTACTTGCTTTATCTATAAAATCCGGGCCAAGTGCGAGAAAGCAAATGGAAACTATTAAGAAACTTAATACGAAATGGTCGATTATAAATGCTGCAAATCGTCTTTTTCGGCTTGATTTAAGTAATGTTGTTGTTTGTTCTGTCATTGTTCTAGTTTAAGTTTTATTAATCAAAAAAATAATCTGTAGCTTCATGTACATCTTCTTTTGATTTCAGTAATTTATTTAGTTCTATTTCTTTATAGTAGGTACAGCCACCACATATTGGAACTTTTTCTGTTGATTTGTGTAATTCGTCAATTCTTTCCATTTCGGATTTCGTTAACGTGATATTCTTTTTATCGGCTAATTTTTTACTGATAACTACTGCGAGAAAATTTTCTACAGGAATTTTAGAGTATAATAATGCCTTAATTGATTTGTATTTTTTTTCATATAGAAGGCCGCCAAACTTTATAATTACTGAGGTTGGCTCACCTGAATATCCGCAAGCATACCCCAGAATTTCTTTTTCACTTTTTCGTTGCGAAAAGGCTGAAATTGAAACCAATACTAAAAGTAGTAGATATATTTTCTTCATAAATATTAATCCAACTGAATATTATGCTCCTTAGCAATTTTCTTAAACAAATCTTCTTTGTTTTCTTCCTGCAATTTTTGGTAAATCGCGCCTATAACCACTTCAGAGTCTTTTGCATATTTGGAATTTTCATCAATATAAATTCGGTGCGCTGTGAATATATTGTTCAGCGCTTTTTCGTAATTTTTTAGCAAGAAATAGCTTTTTCCGGCACCAAAATAACCTTCGGCATTTTCGGGATGATATTGGATGAGTTTTTCGTAATAAGAAATGGCCGTTTTAAAATCGGATTTTAAAGAATAGACAACGGCAATATTCATCAGGGCAAAATCGCCTTCGGGATAAATTTCGAGTGACTTTTTATAATACTTTATAGCGTCGTTATACTTTTCCAACTTCCTGTAACAAACAGCCAAATCATCATAAGCCAGGACAAAGTTTTCGTCTCTTTTAATAGCCATAAGAAAGTTCTCAATGGCTAATTTATGCTGACCACTGCGCATAAAATCTTTAGCAATTATATAAGCGTTTTGTGCGCTTTCAATTTTTGAATCAGAATAGAACAGCTTTCTTTTTTCGTCTGTTTTTTGTCCTTTTATCTTATCGCAGATTTCAGGTAAAAGACGCTTGACTTTTGGGAGCAATTCCATAAGTTCTTCAACCGTATTTAATTTATCCCGGGTTTTGGCATCTTCTTCTGTAGCAATAGATTCCTTTACTATAGTGGCAATACAGTTCCTATAAGCATCAACGCTAATTTTAGGTTTTTGTTCTTCACATTCGCATGCCTTTTCGGCAATTTTTTCTTCCAGGGTTTGCGCGTTGGATAGAAATGAAATAAGGATAAGGATTGGGAATAGTGTTTTTTTCATTAATTGTTATTTGATGATTATTAAACGTTTTTTGGCTTATTTCTTATGCATTGTCAGTGAAACAAGTTGTGCCTCATAACGCAATTCAATTGTAAGGTCTTTACTTTTCCATGTTTGCGTTGTACTTATTCCGTCTTGTTTTTTACTATTTTCTTTTCCAAGCTTATTTGTAAGCAAACCAGAAATCCAATCCAGCTTTTGCTTCAATGAGGATTTAATTTCAATGTCATTTTCTTCCCACTCAAACTTAATTAATTTGAGAGATTTTTCCTTGGCGGTGTAATAATATGAGGTGTTTAATTTTAGGGAGTTGCTCTCTTTCTTTCTGTAAATTCTTGGGGTTTGTATATTTTTTCCTTCTAATAAATAATGGCTGATTTTATGAAGCTGGGTTATATCCGTTGCTTTTTCTTTTTGTTCTAAGGAATCAATTTCGTTAATATATAGTTTGTCAAAATTGTTGTAATAAAAATCAAAAGTTTTTTCAAACCAATCTTTTATTTTGGCTTCTCCAAATACGGGTTCTTTATAGGCATTTTTAAAAGTGGTTACGGTCAAATGACTTCCGTTAATTGCTATGATTCCGTATTCATTTTTGTTTTTAGTCGAAAACTGTATCGTTTGATAGTTATTGTTTTGAATGCGATTTCTCCAATCATTGTGATATAGTGATGGAGTAATGTCGCTTTTGAATTCATATACCGGAACTAATTTGTGGTTTTCAACTGTCCCAATTTTCATAGAAATGCTATCTCTGTAAATATTGTAAAGCCTATTGTTGGCAATGAAGGAAGTGCCAAGTAAGAATCTTTGATTGAAAAGGTCATTTTCCTTGTTTTCGTAAATGGTTTCTACGCCTTGAAGGGAACCGCTTCCATGTCTGAAATAACGTTCGCTCAAAACGGCTTTTTTATAGTCATAAGGTTCGCCGCTTACTTCCATTTTTTGAGGATCAGAGATTTTTAAAATCTTTTCTTCTAGTGTCAGGTAATAGGTGCTCTCTAATTTATTGATAACCGGACTTGAGGCAGCAACCTCATATTGCTTGTTTGTTTTGTTATTTTTGAACCAGGTTGTGCCACCCCATTCTCCAAAATCTAATGAATAAATAATATAATCCCTGTCTTCATAAAACAGGTCTATTCCTTTTTTTGTTTCAACCCAAATTTTACTGCTTTCATCGAGGTAAAAGGTACTTTTGTCATAATATGTTGTTGTAAAAACAGTGTCATTTTTTACATATAAATCATTGTAATAGGACTGTAATTTTTTTGGAACGCTTATCTCTGTAGTGATTTTCCCTTTTTCATCAAGGATATAAAAATTAAGATTGTCTGCCGAGCTGTATTTGTCATTGTCTGTCGTAAAATAGCAATAAAATTTTCCATTGTGTTTTAGCCAGCGATCAGGTGTTCCGGGAATATCTATTTCAATTGTTTCATAGTTTATCGTCAAGTCTTTTGGTTTACAAGATGTTATGAACAACAGGAAGAAAAGAAGTATCCGGACTGTAATTTTCATATAATTGATTGATAGCTTTTATATTCGAAATATATAATGGATTGAAATCAAATATATTAAAATGTTTGAAACTAAAGTAAAATTCTTATAAAACAAGTATTTAGGGATTCATGAAAACAATTATTTTAAAACTTTGCGCCTTTGCGAGCAACTATTTCACACAAAGGCGCAGAGCCGCAAAGTTTATAAAGGTCACAAGAATTATTAGCAGGTTAAGAATAGTGAGGAAAGTGTAATAATTTCCCTGAAAGTTATTAGGGCTGTTGCTGTTTTTCCCAGCATAAAATTTTGAGCCAATTGCAATCAGCATCAAAAGAAATAAGATAATAAATCTGGGATAAATTTCGGAAATTACAACACCAATAAAGCCAAGCACTACTGCCATGAAAGTTACTATCACGGAAAGGGTAGTAATACTATTAAATGATTTCGTTGCCATTTTGATAGTGATTTTGAGGTTACTTGAATTGGCCGAATTGTGGAATTAATTCCAATACGTGCCATTTAAACCCAATACGGTACCCATCCAAAGTGCAATAATAAAGACAATAGCACCAATCAGGAAAGCTGCTATTCTTGTTCCTGTTTTCTGTCCGCCAATGAATTGATTGATATAATGGAATAGTCCGCCACCAAAAGCTCCGGCCAATGGAACAATTATAAGTGGTTTAATCCTCCAGAATTTTCCCCATTCCGGATTAGGCTCGCCAGCGGTTATGAGAAAGAAAAGGATCAAGGCTGTAGCTATTCCTCCGCCAATTACTATTCTTCTTTTTAAAGCCGAAGAATCTGTGTGTGATGTTGCGTTCATGATATTGAAGATTTAAGATTTAAGATTTGCGACTTTCGACTTTCGACTTTCGACTTTCGACTTTCGACTTTCGACTTTCGACTTTCGATTTTCGACTTTCGATTTTCGACTTTCGATTTTCGACTTTCGACTTTCGACTTTCGACTTTCGACTTTCGACTTTCGACTTTCGACTTTCGACTT
>CAZFGA010000021.1:0-32390 GCA_964518395.1 uncultured Flavobacterium sp. | reverse complement strand
ACTTTCGACTTTCGACTTTCGACTTTCGACTTTCGACTTTCGACTTTCGACTTTCTAAAAGTACTTTGTAATTCAAAGTAAATACATATTTTAGAACTGTGCAAAAAATTAATCAGAAAAAATTATGAGAAATAGGGAAAAAGGTTGTGAGGGCTTGTTTTTGCTAGGAAAGGGAATTATAGAAAAAGTAGCGGTATTTCGTATTTATCAGACTCTTTTTTGCTGTTCGCTTTCGCGGATCGCTTTTTCAAGTCGTGATTGTCTGGTTTTTTCCTGCTTGGCATCCATAATCCAATGAATCGTTAGCTTTTTATAGGATGGGGCTTGCTTCATGAAAAAGTCCCAAGCTGCAGTGTTCTTTCTAAATTGACTTTCATATTCGGCATCAAGAAGTACGGGTTCATTTTCGTACGAATAAATCTTTGACCTGCTTTCTTTTCT
The DNA here is from genome assembly GCA_964518395.1 of uncultured Flavobacterium sp. GTDB lineage: Bacteria > Bacteroidota > Bacteroidia > Flavobacteriales > Flavobacteriaceae > Flavobacterium. Next base: position 31,949 of record CAZFGA010000021.1, on the reverse strand, counting down.
TTCGATGAAAGCGGTTTGCCCGGCTTCGGTCATCAGTCCGGCCTTGGTAAGATCTTCCATCTTTTTGATGTTTATGGCACTCCAGTTACTTGTCTTTTTTCGCGGCGTAAAGCGGATAGAATAACTTTCTTTGTCGATAGACCTGCGTACTCCGTCAATCCAGCCAAAACAAAGCGCCTGGTCAACAGATTGCGACCAGGTCATGGATGGCTTTCCGCTGTCTATTTTATAATAACCCACCAAAAGTTCGGGTTCTTTTTTATGGTGCTTTTCGAGCCATTTTCTAAATTCAGCCTCTGTTGCAAAAAAGGTTGCTGCCATTGTTGGTCTTTAATTTTAACTGATTACGGTATTTTATGATGTTGGAAACAAAATTATAAAAAACATCAATCTTTATATTCTTTGCCGTCCAGGCTAAGCCAGCCTTTTTGTCCGTTTGGCAATTCGAAACGGGCAAAGTTGCCTTGGAAATCGTCTAGTTTTTTATAACGAAATTCTTTTTGCAATGGATAGAATTGATATAAATCGTTTTTCCTGATTTTGTAATAAGGATACTTATAACTTACGGATTGGAGTTTCTGATAATTGCTGAAATCGTGAGAATCAAAATTTGGATTTAGGAAATAACCCAGATAGTTCATTCCAAGGGTTCCGTCATTGTGTAAGAACCATATGATTTCATAATCAAAATTTACCTGTTCGGTAATCCGCGCTTTCTTGTCAAACAGGTAACTTTCTGTAAAATTAGTAGGCCGGTTTATAGTATCGGTTGATTGGTTTTTAAAATAAAATTCTTTTATGTTTTCTGTGTTGCGTAACGAAATACTGTCACTAGTGGTGTTTGAGTTTTCTTTCCCAAAATCATCGAAGTTTCTCACTTTTAACATAAAATGAGGTTGTTTTTTAATTGAAACTTCATAGAAATAATTTCTTTCGGGAGCATCGAGTAAAACGATTCCAAAGTCAATTGTCTTTTTGATTTCAGCTCCGGTGAAGTCAATTAATTTTAAACGGTTGTTTTCAATTACCTGCATACTTCCTCTGTATAGTTTTACTGCTTTAACCTTGGTTTTGTTTAGCTTTTTAAAAGTAAGGTTGTATAAGTCAATTGTTCCATTATCGTAGCATCGGATTATGTAGCCGAGTGTTATCGAATCATAGCTTTTTGAGATAAGCGTTTCATTATGGCTGTTTTTTAGTACTACTTTCTTATTGGGTAGCGTATCAATTTTAAAAAAAGTTTCCTTAAGATCTGAAAAGGTATGAACAGAAAAATTATGTACTTCTTTATTGGTGAGGACCAACTTTTCCATTTTCCATTCGGCATTAGAATTGCTGTACTGTTCCAATAGATTTATTTTATTTTTAGTAGGAACCAGATATATCTGCTCATTATCGTAAGTGTAGATTATTTTTTTCTTTCCAAATTGGATGAAAATGTAAGGCATGAATTCATCTAAGGAAGAATAGGTTTCTCCATCTTGCTGTTCATTGCGAAAAATGGCAAAATAGTTCGGATTGAATTGGAAGAATTTATAGAAGTGACTCGTGTCTTCCTCATATATAAATTGCAAGTTTTGGAGTTTTTTGAAATCATAGCTGCCATCAATTTCGGCATAAGTAATAACCTTTTGTTTTTTAGAAAGAATTTTGACATCTTCGTTCTTAACAGGACTTACAACCGAACTTATCTTTTGCGTAGTACCAACAAAATCAACTTTGATATCTAATCTGAAAAAGGAATCATTTTTTTTGATAACAATTCCTTTCTCCGGATGAATAAACTGCAATTCGCCTTCAGAAACGGTGTACGTTTGCTGTCCGTTACAAACGGGATGCAGGAGAAAGCAAAAGAAAATAAGAAAAAGGGATTTCATAGGTTTTATAAAATAAAAATAGAAAAGTTGTTTATTATTTCATCAGCTCTTTGTGTTTCCTTCCCCAATTTTCAAGTTCACCGATTATAGTGCTTAGCTGATAGCCAATAGCGGTAAGCTCATATTCAACTCGTGGCGGAACTTCTGCATAAACGGTGCGTGTTATGATTTTATTCTTTTCCAGTTTACGCAACTGCAAAGTCAACATACGTTCTGTGATTGTTGGCATGCATTTTTTTAATTCTCCAAATCTTAGCTTTCCGTTAATGAGGTAACAACATATCGCTAACGTCCATTGTCCTCCAATAATGCCGGAAGCATATACTTCCAGACATTCGTCTTCCAACAGCTTTTTATTTTCGAAATTGGTTGAAGTTTCCTTTATTTTAGTCATTACTTACCTTTTTGATAGTATCATACAATTGGTTGCTAATATACAGAATTAAGTGTAGCCCTTTACCTTTGTTCCGGTTTTACAAATTAAGAGCATATAAAAATGAAAACATTAGTAATAGTAATACACCCAAATTTACAGGAATCAGTAATCAATAAGCGATGGATAGAGGAATTGGAAAAAAATCCGGACCGCTATTTTATCCATCGTTTATATGAAGCCTATCCTGATGAAAAAATTGATGTTGCCAAAGAGCAAAAGCTGATAGAGTCGTATGACAAAATCATATTCCAGTTTCCCTTTTATTGGTTTAACTGTCCACCGTTGTTTAAAAAATGGCTGGATGAAGTACTGACGTATGGTTGGGCCTACGGAAGCCAAAGCGGTTATAAAATGGCGGGCAAAAAAATAGCAATGGCGCTATCTGTAGGAATTGATGAAGATGAATATAGAGCCGACGGAAAATACAAGTATACCATGCATGAGCTGACGGCTCCTTTTGAACTTACTTTTGAATATATTAAATCAGATTACCGCTCCTTTTTTGCCTACTATGGAATTGAACTCAACGCTTCCAGCGAATGGATTGAAAAGAGCATACCTGATTATAGGAGCTTTTTAGAGGCTCTGTAAAGAATTTCAGGTGTTTTGACGTTTCGATAGTTCGGTAGGCGTATAGCCAAACTGTTTTTTGAAGGCATGCGAAAAATGCGACAGGTTTTCAAACCCGACTTCATAACAAACATCGATAGGTTTTTTTTTCTTTTCGATGAATTGGTAATGCGCGAGTTCCAATCGTTTTTGCGTAAGCCATCGTTGGGGCGTAGTATGGAATGCTTTGCTGAAATCCCGTTTGAAAGTCGTTAGGCTGCGCCCCGTGAGATAACCGAATTTTTCCAAAGTAAGATTAAACATGAAATTCTTTTCCATATAACCAGCCAGGTCTATTTTTCCGGGTTCTTCAAAATTGGCTAATACGTCATCTATTTCGTTGTCTATTGTGCGTAATATACTGATGGCCTCCGTAATTTTTAGGGAAGCGATGTTTTCCGGCAATGTATCCATATCAAAATACGGAAGTAGGGAAGACAGGCAGCTTTCAAGCAACGGATGATTTTTATAGCTGAGTATTTTTTGCGGTCCTGAAGCTTTTGGTTTGCTGTTGAGTCCGGCATAAAAGTCACGCAATTTTTCGGTAGACAAATGCATTACGACTGTTTTATGCGGCTGTCCATCTTTCGGATAGTTGATAATAGTAGCCAGCTGATTTCGTGGAATCAAAAAGATATCGCCTTTTTTGAAATAGTAAGTAGCATCAGCCTGAACAATCTTGGTTTCGCCAGAGATAAACCATACCAGCATATGGTGGTCGAACATAATATCCGATTTGAAAAACTTGTCCTCATAACAGGAAAGCTTGATGTCATCTGTAATATATTTAGCCTGATATTCCATACGGGATTGGATTGAGCGTTGTAAAAGTGGCTCTTTACAAAAATAGAAAGAATTGTGCATTTTATAATGTAATAGCAAAAGTTACCCGGCCGTATTAAAAGTAATACCAGTCATGGTTTCGCTTAAAACCCACAATTGTTTGGCATAGGTTTCATCAAGAGAATAGGCTCTGACGCCTTTGGTTATTTCTGCTTCGACAGCTAAACCGGCAATATCACAATCTTCGCAATATACGCCGCCAATAGTATCAAGCTTAGGACTTGTGGCACACCAAACGGTTGTAGCGGCTCCTTGCGGAATGGTTTTTAAGGCTGCAGCTACTTCGGGAAGTATATTGCCTTGTGCATCACAATACCCTAGTTTTTGAAATAGTTCCAAAGGTGCTTCTCTGGCGAGTTCAGTTCCGTTTATGGCTCCCGGATGAAGTGAATAGGCCCTTACACCAAAGTTTTTGCCACGAGAGTCGAGTTCCAATGCAAACAAATTACTGGCTGTTTTGGATTGTCCGTAGCTTATTAAGGTTTCATACTCACGGTTTAAAAAATTAGGGTCATCAAAATCAAAAGTCCCAAACTGATGCCCTTGTGAAGAAACATTCACTACGCGAGCCCCGGTGGCTTTTTTAAGAGCCGGCCATAATCTTGCAGTTAATTGAAATTGTGCCAGATAATTTGTAGCCAGTTGGGATTCGTAGCCGCGATTGTCCCAACGCAATGGCACCCACATGATTCCTGCATTGTGGATTAGCAAATGCAACGGTCTTTTGGACGTCAGGAATTTTTGGGCAAATGTATCAATTGAATTGGCGTCCATCAAATCCATAGTTTCCAATTCGATATTTGCTATTCCTTCCAGATTTCTTTTCGCCTTTTCAATGTCTCTGGCCGGGATGATTACGGTAGCTCCTGCACCGGCAAGTACTTTGGCAGTTTCCAGACCTATGCCGGTATTGCCACCTGTTACGATTGCAATCTTTCCTGTAAGATCAATTCCTTTGATAACTTCGGTTGCTGTTGAGGTGGCGCCAAATCCTGAATTTGTTGGCTGTTGCAATGCTCCCTGATAATTGTTCTGTCTCATTTTTATAAATTTTTAGTTATTTATGTTGAGACAAAATTAGGATGGATTGCAAAGTAGGACTTTGTTTAAACGTCCGGATTTACTTTGTTTAAACGTCCGGTTTACAGACAATAAAAAAGCTGAAATGTTGGTTTCAGCTTTTTTAAGAATATTGTTTTTCTATTGAGGAATCTGTTCTGTCAATACTTCATTGTCTGTCTTGTCATAATAGGTACAGGTTCCTTGCTTCATACTGACGACCCATTTTTCAATACCAAATTTTGCGCACATGGAAATAAAAGTAGGATAATCGGTTAGTCCTTGTTGGTGCGCTTTCAAATCTGCCTTGAAGGCTTCGATATGGCAAATGGCTGCTATGGGCAAAGTGTCATACTTTGGGGCAGTTGTAACTTGGTAATTGTCTGCTCCGTAATATTCAGTATGGCCATCAGCGACATAGGCAATATAATGGGTTACGCCTAAGGCTTTTATTTCTCTGATATAAGCAGGAAAGTCGGCACCTGACTTTACTTTGCCGTGGGCTTCTTTGATTTGTGTTTCGGTAAACATAATTAAGCTAAGTTTTGTTCTGTTTGTCTCAAATGATGTATCGCATGATAGGCCATCAGGAAAAACATTTCACGAACGGTCATAATGCCCAACAACGGATGCGGCATGACAATCGTGTCCAATTCTTCTTCGGTATAATTTCCAAGAAGTTGTTGTATAATGTCCAAAGTTTGACGCAAATCGGCTGTCAATCCGATTTTATCTTCGGGTTGTACAGCTTCCGGTAGAAACTTTTCCGGTGCTTTTCCGCCTTTAGCCAGAGCGTCTTTGTAATTAGCGATTACGGTGTCATAATCCCAAAGCGGACGTTCAATTTTTCCGAATTTTTGGATCAGAAATTCTTTTGAAGCCAGTGCTTTGGAAATAGGCACTAGGCAGAGATACACATGACTGAGCTGTTGTCCGGCTGTCCATTTCTCTTTTTTACTGAAGAGAAACTTGTCGTCTGGTAAGGCATTTATATAATCTGCCAATTCCAGGTGGTTGCTGCGGAAAAGTGCAATAAGTTCTGATGTTGTCATTGTCTTTACTTTTGATTGATTAGCCGTTTGGCATTGACACGAATTTATGGAAAAAATTGCAGTCTGCTTCAATCACAGCAACAGATTCTTTTACACTCTTAGTGATCCCCTGAATCCTCTTGCCGCATAATAAGACTCAGCACCATTATGATAAAGGAATACGGTGTCATAGCGTCGGTCACAAAAAAGGGCACCGCCGCGTTTTCGGATATCTGCCGGAGTCTGAACCCAGCTTGATGTTTTGATATCGAATTCGCCCAATTTCTGTAATTCACGGTATTGTTCTTCCGTAAGGATTTCAATTCCCATAGCATCAGCCATAGCGATGGCGCTGTCTTTTGGTTTGTGTTCTTTTCTGGATTCTAACGCTTGTGGGTCAAAGCAGATACTTCGGCGGCCTTTTGGACTTTCCGGAGCGCAGTCATAAAATATGTATTCGCCTGTTTTTTTATCAAAGCCTACAACATCCGGTTCACCACCTGTTTCTTCCATTTCGTCTAGTGACCAAAGTTTTTCTGGATTGGCCTCTAATTTAGCCTGTATGTCGGTCCATTTCATGCCTTTGTGGCGGTTGGCATTTTTCTCAAATCGGGTTCTTAAGATACCGATTAGCGTTTCGCTTTGTGATTCTGATAATTTCTTTTTATCCATATCTCGTTTTTTAGGATTTGGCGGTATTCATTTTTCGATTGGCCGGTCTGAAACACCAGGATACTAAAGTCAGTATCAGCAATAATAGGGCAGGGAATATTTCCTTTACAGCATCATGTACTGCAATATGTGAAAGTATTGCTCCCGACATGGCGAAAAAGAAGCCTGCATACGTCCATTCCTTTAGTAATGTAAATTTAGGAATAAGTATCGCAATGACTCCCAGAATTTTCCAAATTCCTATGATGGTCAGGAAATAAGATGGATAACCTAAATGAGCCATCATTTCCGTTTCTTCCTTTACACCTAATAATTGTACGATTCCGGTTGAAGCCATTCCTAACGCCAACCAGAGTGTTGAAATCCAATAAATAATTTTGTTTCTCTTTTCCATTTTCTGTTATTTTAAATTGGCTGCTACGTTTTGTAGTCGGTCGTGCGCCATGTTGATGCCTTGTATGAAAGGAAGCTGTAATATCTGATTTCTTACAGCGACCGATTTGTAAACGACATGCATGGTTAGCCTGCTGTTGGTGTCGGTTAGTTTTTCAAATTCCAGGTATTCGAGTTGTACTGGAAAAGGAGTGTTTTCCATTTCAAATGTGCGGGTAATTTTTTGGTTTGGAATGAATTCATGGATGGTTCCGTTTGACCGGAATACTACATTTCCCTGGGCATCTGATGTCTCAAACTGATAGCTGCCGTGTTTTTTATTTTCCAGCTTTACTACTTTGGTTCCCATCCATTGTGCCACAATTTCAGGTTCTTCATAAGCTTTAAAAAGCAATTCAAGAGGTAATTCAAACTCTCTCGTAATCAGTATTTCCTGTTTGCCTTCTTCGGCATTGACTTTTGTTTTTCGTTCCATTGGTTTATTTTTTTGATTGGTATGTTTTCATGATGTCTTCCAATTTATTGAATCGTTCGTCCCACATTTTTTGGAAAGGCTCGATAAAGTCGGCTATTTCTTTTAGTTTGTTCGGATTGAGGTGGTAATACATTTCTCTGCCATTCTGTTCTTGTTGAAGCAGTTCGCATTCCGTAAGTATCTGCAAATGTTTTGATACCGTAGGGCGTGCCGTATCAAAATTAGATGCTATTGCCCCGGCGGTCATGGATTGAGTGGATAATAATAGTAGTATTGCCCTGCGGGTTGGATCTGCTATTGCCTGGAAAACGTCTCGTCTTAGATTCATATGAAGTTATTTGACTACAAATATATATGAAGTCATTTGGCTACGCAAATTTTTATAGGAAATATTTAAAAAACAAAATGCTCAAAAAAACTTTTTGGATTTAATATGTTATTTTTTGACAGTAGTAAAATTATCAGGTGCTTTCCAAATGCGATATTCTAATGTCCATGATTCTGGAATGTAAAAAGGTCTTGCATAATAACTTTGGTACTCGACCATGATTGTATTGCCACTGAATATTTTTTTATTGACATTAGTTTTACTCTTGCAATTGGAATCTCGTGTTTCCAAAACCTCTGCAATATCATTGATCAATATATAATAAGGAAATCTTTCTGAGTAAGAGATTCCATATTCTGTTTTTAGGTTTTTTTGAGGGAAAGAGAAACTTGCATCAGCACACTCAATAACCGAAGTTTCCATGCCAAATTTTACTTCAACCTTATAATTTTTTTCATTCTCAATCTTTGGAAGGACTAGTTCCACTCTTTTGAATCCTTTTTGGGGTTCAGGATAGGAAGGTTTGTCTTGAGAATAAGAGATGGAACTGCTGATGATAATAAGAAGAAAGAATAATTTTTTCATAATTAATTATAAATTGAAATTTTTAAAACTTTGCTGACTAACTTCTCAATGTAAAAAGTTTTATGAAACTCTAGTGGACAGATGTTTTTTAGTTTTTAACGAACAAATTATATTGACACAAAAAACTACTATCGACATCCCACCAAATACAATCGAAATTTCGTGTGTTTTTGTATAGTTTAAGATAACAGCCGGTAAGATATCACTTAGATAAATTAATGACAAAACTTTATGGGTTTGATAGCCTAATAATGACAAAATAGAATATCCAATAAAAGATAGTATCAGTGAAACGAGGCATATAATTTTTGCAATACCATCCACATCATAAGCAATTCCGACAGTTTTGGATAATCCCAATGAATTAAAATCGATAGTAAGACTGAAAGCTACTAAGATAATAGCAACTAAAAGGTAAAGTTTTCGTTGGAGTATAAGGTTTAATAGCATAAGAATTTATCCTTGTATAACACTAATTTTTGTTACGATTCCTTTGTAGTTTAAATTTAGGTATAGGTTACCCGTATTAATTCCTTGATGGCTAAAACCCAAATAATAATACATGTGATTTTCTTTCTCAGAGGTACTATCATCTGGTTCTCCAAGCAAGCTGATGATCTCGTTTTTTTTGCATTCCGACCAAGTTGTGGTTGTTTCTTAGACTATTCATCATATCCCAGCGTAAACTCCAATTGTCTTCTGAATTAAGATTTGAGTTTTTCCATTTATCAGAATCAAATTTTTCATGGGGAATCTTCCCCCCCCCGTAAAAAGAAGCCGCATGTTAGTAAAACTACGGTTATAATAATTATTGTCTTAAGTATCTTTTTCATGGTTCGTCTTTAAATTAAAATTTTTCAAAATTTTTATGTATCAACCTTCCAGATACATAGAAAATACAAAAAGGAATTAATTATCACATTGTTCCTAAAATAAAATAATACAGATTTATTAAGAAACATCGTGTAAAAAAAATCTTTATATTTCGCCATCAGAAAAGTTATGCAAATTTTTCTTAATATTAGCTAAAAGTCAAAAGAAGCTTATAAAGCAATTTTGCTAAATTAAGCATAAAAAATATTCATAAATATGCAAATAAAGAGCCTATCACTTTTATCATTTTTTATTATCGCTTGCACCACTATGCAGGCTCAGGACATACTTTGGGAAAAATCTTATGGAGGTCAACATGCCGATTATCTCTTTGATGCCCTTTCTACCCCTGATTATGGTTTCTTATTAGCCGGAAGTTCGCTTTCCAGAAAAACTGGTAATAAGGCTACAGATGCTCAAGGAGGACTTGATTATTGGCTGTGGAAGATGGATGAACATGGAGAGCTCGATTGGGAAAAGGCTATTGGTGGGCCCGGAACCGACTTGCTTCAAACTGTGAAGTTGACAAAAGATGCGGGATTTCTGCTTGTTGGTACTTCTGATTCAGGAGAAGGTCTTCAAAAGAAAGATGCTTGCAAAGGAAATGAAGATATTTGGGTTGTAAAGCTCGATGCAAAGGGTAATGAGCAATGGCAATGTACTATTGGAGGAAGTGGACAGGAACAGGTATGCGCCGCCTTTTCCACATTAGATGGAGGTTATATACTTGGAGGTTCTTCGAATTCTGAAAAAAGTCCTGAGGTAAAGGCAGGGAAGGATCCGTTTGGCAAGTGGGAGGATGGATTTGGAAACCTGGATTTCTGGGCCGTTAAGCTCGATAATAAAGGTAAGATAGAATGGCAACGAACGATTGGTGGAGAATATGTAGACCAACTCCGGAGTATTTTGCAGACGCGAGACGGCGGCTATCTGCTTGCGGGTTATTCAAATTCTCCTGAATCGGGGAACAAAACAGAAAAATGTTATGGTCTCGGTGACTACTTAGTGGTAAAACTTGACAAAGACGGGAATACCGAGTGGCAGAAATCTTACGGAGGAGATGGAGATGATCAGCCTTATGCGTTAATGGAATCTTATGATGGGAATTTTGTTATTGCAGGGAATTCCAATTCAGGACCTACAGGAAATAAAACTAGTTCAAATAAAAGAGGAACTGACTTCTGGATACTTAAGATCGACTCTTTGGGAGAAATAATATGGCAAAATACTTATGATATAGGAAATGTAGACCTGCTTACTTCTCTTGTAGAAAATAAGGATCATTCATTATTACTGGGAGGTTATGCACAAAGTGAAACGAAAGGGACTAACAAAAAAGATAATGAGGGAGTCGATGATTATGTAGTGATAAAGACTAATGCGGATGGTGAGGAAAAGTGGAGGCAATCTGTTGGAAGCAATGGTGAAGATATTCTAAGAAAAGCGATTGAAACAAGAGATGGAGGCTACCTTCTGGCAGGTACCTCAAAAGGAAGTATTTCCAGGGATCGCTATACAGGAAAAGGGAAAAATGATTTTTGGGTAGTAAAACTGAAGGACAAGGATAAGAAAAAGGAGGAAAGAAAATCTATTGAAGCCTTCCCAAATCCTGCCACGCAATATACTAATGTCGTTATTGGATATGATTTTATGGGCGGTACAGGATATGTATATGATCTTTCTGGTAGACAGCTACAAACTTTCAAAGTAAAAAATAGAACGGTACCAGTAGATTTAGGGAGCTATCCAGAAGGGATTTATTTGATTAAAATTAAGACAGAAGTACAAGAAGACGGGATAAAAGTAATGAAGACCCTGAACAAACAATAACAATTCGAAAATGAAGAAAATATATATAAACTTGTTGATGTTATTCGTTACGGCTATTGCTGTGGCACAGATTAATGAGAATAATAAACTGCCAATATTTGCACCCGCTAGTCCAAAATCATATGAGTTTTTAAAATTTGGAGAGATTCCTGTGGGTAAATATACAGGTGTATCAAATATATCGGTTCCAATATATACCATAAGTTCAAAAGGATTGGATATACCAATCAGTCTGAATTATCATTCTAATGGTTTTAAAGTTAATGAAGAAGCAGGTTGGACAGGATTAGGTTGGTCATTAAATGGAGGAGGAGCAATTGTTCAAATTGTTAATTCATTTGATGATTTCGAGAATCCTTTTAGTAATAGAAGTATGCCTGATTTTGGTGAACTTGTGGACATTCAATGTGCAGGGGGGTGTCCAAGCGGATCTACTATTGTTAATAATTGCGAGACTTTTTTGTTGGGTAATGATTTACGGTTGAATCATGAGCCATTCTATCTTGCAGGAGTCCCTGGATATTATGTTATCCCAAATGAATTTATACATGGAACAAAGGATTACGAACCCGATTTATTTAAATTCAGTATGGCGGGTTACTCAGGTGAATTCTTACTTGACTGGAAAAATGAAAAATTTGTCTGCATAACTGACAATAAGATGAAAATTTTACCTTCCAGTAATTATACAGGTCCCGGGACAATACCAAATGAATTTACGATTATCGTACCGGAAGGACATGCTTTTACATTTACCCTGAAAGAGGTAACTACAGTAGTGAACAATGGGACAAGAAGCTTAACGCGACCGAATGTGCCTAGTATGGCTCCCGATATGCAGAGCAAAACCAGTTCAAGGTCTTATCAGTTATCTAAGATTATTACTAACCAATCTGATCTTATTGAATATGAATATCTAATGACCGACCCACTGCGAAATTATACTACCATTTCTAAATCGATTGTCAGATATGTAGGGAATCCGACTTTTCCGTTTCCTCCAGAAATGGATGAGGATTATTTATCTTTTAGTAATACAAGACAGTCTTATTCGTATATCAAAAAAATTAGTTTTACAGGAGGAACGGTTGATTTTATTACTTCTGATAGGATTGACATAGTAGGAGCTAAAAAACTCGACAGGATTGAAGTAAAAACGGCAATCACACCAACGCAAGTTCTTAAAAATTTTGATTTTCAATATTCTTATTTTATTGGTCATACTAATGGAACCAACAGTGATGCAGATCTTGTTTCTTACGGTAATAGTCTTAATAAGACACCTCAAGAGCTAACGCATAGACTTAAATTGTTGTCTGTAAATGAAACGGGAAATAAACCTTATCGGTTTGAATATAACGAAGGATTATTGCCCAAAAAGACCTCTCTTGCCACTGATTATTGGGGATACTATAATGGCGTATTAACTAACGCGACACCATTTATAAACGTGTATGCTTTTGGAGTTGACAGAAAAAACCAGCTTTTTGCTGCACATGAGAATAATGAAAAAGGCAGTAGGCTTGAATTTACAAAAGCTGCTATATTGGAAAAAATAATTTATCCAACAGGGGGCTTTAGCACTTTTGATTACGAGCTTAATTCATTCTCAAATTCTGAAATTCCACCTTTCGCTCCGTATACGCAAGTAGTAAATAGTATTAATAGTAGACCGGCAAGTGGATTGCTGCAAAGAAAAGCGGTGCTTGTGAAACATGACAACATGAGGTTTTTGATCAATGCACAATTGAGTACGCGTGGTTGTACAACTGCAGACTTGGCTGGTGGAGCAAATGCAAATACTTATGTCAAGATCGAAAGATTCAAAAAGGAAATTATACCTTTAGTTGAAAATGTAGGATCTTCGCTTGAATATGCGCTTGTGAGTATAGGTATTTACACAAATCCAACTGTTTATAATCAATATATTGACGAAGTCATTTACATACGAAAACTGGATAGCGAAACTGAAAAAATCTTTAGTGACCTTGAATACTTTTTTAATAAGGGAGTCGTTTTGATAAGCGCTTCAGGGGGATGTGGAAACTATAATGGTACGGTCAATTCTAGTCAAGCACACTCCGTTATTACCTATCAAGAATATAAGCCTATAGAACCTATTTACAATGGTTGTGGACTTAGGGTAAAAACCATACAATCATATACTGATTCCGGAGCTTCATCATTGAAAAAGGAATTTGTATATAAAGGCGGGAAAAAAATGTCTCCTTTAAACTTTTATTTGAGTACTTATATTCCTGACTATGCCTATATAGGAGATGGTAGTTACAAACAGGCTATTGGATACAAAAATGTACTCAATTCCAACACTTTTACTCCTCTTTCAAGTAGTGCTGCAGGAAAATATATAGGTTATGATCAGGTAGAAGAAATTTTTGTTTCCAGCCAACCGGCTGCACCTGTGTCTAACATAGGCAAGACGATTGAAACATATACAAATAATTATGATACGGGAGCTGTTGCGCGACTCTATTTTCCGGGATCCAAGAAAATAGTAGAAAACGGACTCTTACTCAAGCAGGAAATTTTTGATAATTCAAATCGCCGTATAGAAAAAAATACAAACCTTTATGGTTTTGATAAGTTAGATTGTTTTTATGGAATAAGACAGGATCTCTATTCAAAATATAAGCATGTTGAAGCCAATGTTATCTCTATTTATACTAAATGGCAAGTCGGGGTTTATCCGCTCGTTTCAAGCAGAACGTATTTAAAACATAGCAGTAATACTAAATATTTTAATAATGATTCCATAGTTTATAAAATAGATTTTGAATATAATTCACTTAATCAAAAAATTTATTCTAAAAATACAGGTAGTAATAATGATATTATTGAAACATATTATTACTATCCAAAAGAACTTGCCAGTGATCCTAGTTATCCGGTAGCAACACAAATGTTGGCCAGCAATGTTCTGTCGCCCATACTAAAAATGCAACTTAAAACCAATGGAGATATCATCTCAACAGAATCATTTTCGTATTACATGAGATTGGGATCTAACAATGCCTATTGGCGTCCTGATATATATTCATTATCAAAGTATGGCAATTCCAAAGGAATAAATGGAATTGAAAATAAAATTAATTATCATCAATATGATAATCTTGGAAATCCACTTGATATTTCAATGGAGGATAATGTCAGGATTTGTTATATATGGGGATATGGAAAAAAATATCCTATAGCCAAAATAGAGAATATTGAGTACTCACAAATATCCAGCCTGGCATTAAATCTGCAAAATACATCAGACACAGGTGATGAAGTGAGTTTACAATTAGCTTTGTCCGCTTTACGGAACAATCCTATATTGCAAAATTCGATGGTCACTACCTATACCTATAAGCCGTTGGTAGGTGTCACTTCCATTACAGATCCTAAAGGTATAAAGACAACCTATGAGTATGATACTTTGGGTAGGCTAAAAGCAGTGCGTGATCATGATGGGAAGCTACTTTCTGAAAACGAATATAACTACAGATAAACTGATAGCAGATGAAAAAGATACTATTTTCAATACTACTGGTTCCAATTATTGCTACAGCTCAAGATGTAAACCAGAACTATATAAAAACAACCACTTATAAAGAACCTACAAATACTTCTATAGCTACACCTAATTTGTTACAGGCAGCTCAATCTATCATATATTATGACGGTTTGGGACGCCCGATTCAACAGGTAAATGGAAAACAGTCTTCAGATGGTAAGGATATTGTTACACATATTGAGTATGATGTTTTTGGACGTCAGTCAAAAGAATACTTGCCCTATCCATCGACAAATACGGCACTTGAATTTACTTCTGCAACAACGGCCTCCCAAGCTGCAGTTATACATTACCAATCAGCCTATGGGGATTCAAATCCTTTCACTGAAAAGTCCTTTGAGCCATCTCCTCTTAACAGGGTGGTTAAACAATCATCACCCGGAAACGACTGGGCGATGGGAAATGGTCATGAAATACGAACTGACTATCTGGTCAATTCCAGTACTGATGGGGTAAAACTTTATAAAGCTACAGCCAGTACCCCAAATGGAGGTTATTATCCTGTTTTGCTAACGCAGGAGGGTATTTACGCAGATGGTCAACTATACAAGACAGTGACGAAAGATGAGAATTGGGTGTCAGGCAAAGGGAATACTACTGAAGAGTTTAAAAACAAAGAAGGGCAACTCGTACTTAAACGTATGTATGATATGGTGCCGAATAGAGGTGGTCCAATTCCAAGGGCACATGATACATATTATGTTTATGATCAGTTCGGCAATCTTTCAGTAGTTATGCCACCCCTTTCTAACGGGAGTGGTTCTCCTTCAGATCTTAATGGACTGTGTTATCAGTATCGTTATGATTATCGTAACAGGTTAGTTGAAAAAAAATTACCTGGAAAAGAGTGGGAATTTATTGTCTATGACAAGCTAGACAGGCCAATTGCTACAGGACCTTCCTATTCGCCATTTGGGAATGGCACTTTGGGATGGGTTATAACTAAATATGACACATTTGGAAGGGTTGCTTATACAGGTTGGTATAGCGGGCAGCAGTCCACTTCAAATGGCAGGCAACTCTTGCAGCAATATGCCAATACTGCGACAGCTCTTTTTGAATCGCGCACAACATCAAATACAATAGATAATATTGTTGTAGGCTATACTAATACTGTATTCCCTACTTCCGGCTATGTGCTTTTAAGTGTAAGTTATTATGATAATTATGACTTTCCAAATGCTGGGGCAGTACCATCTTCAATATTAAGTACTCCTGTGTTAGCAAATGCAAAAGGCTTGACTACGGGTTCATGGACGAGGGTACTAACCAGTGAGACAGAATATTTAGGAAACAAAGTGGTAATATTTTATGATTTAAAATCTAGACCTATCCGGAATTACCAGCTAAATTACCTTGGAGGCAATACTCAGACAGATGCTAAGATTGATTTCTCAGGCAAGACTCTTTATACGATAACTGAACATAAGAGAGCAGATTCTGATATGCCTATTAGAATAAGAGAAGATTATACGTATACAGCTCAAGACAAGTTATTGACACATACTCATCAGATCAACGGGGGAACAATAGAGTTACTTTCAAAAAATGAATATGACCCATTGGGACAACTCATCAGAAAAAATGTGGGAGGAAGTGACCTCACGGGTGCAGGTGCTTTACAAAAAGTGGATTACCGATACAATATTAAAGGATGGCTGACAGGGATTAACACAACTCAACCTAATCCGGCACCTTCTGATCCAACAGATCTATTTGTCTTTGAACTCAGATATAACAATCCAGAATCGGCTATTGCTCGTTTTAACGGAAATATTTCTGAAAGTTTCTGGAGAAGCACTTCTGATATGGTTAGAAGGAAGTATGTATACGGTTATGATGCGTTAAACAGGTTCAGAGATGCTATCTATTCCAAAGCCGATCAGAATTATCAGGAAACTGAAGCTTATAATGAAGGATTACAATATGATAAGAATGGAAATATAACTCAACTTTGGAGAAATGGAAATAACGATGGTACAATGGGACTTGAGATAGATTTCCTTAGTTATACATATCATCCGCAATACCCAAACCGACTTATGAAAGTAACCGATGATTCCCTTGATCCAAATGGATTTAAAGACGGGACAAATTCAGGAGATGATTTCACTTATGATGATTATGGGAACATGACAAGCGATGCAAATAAGAACATTCTCTCGATTAGTTATAATCATTTGAATCTGCCGGTAAAAGTTGCTTTTGATATGGGGAACGATAAAATTGAGTATCTTTATGATGGAAATGGGAAAAAGATGCGTAAAAATACACCTTACCCGTCAAATATTGCACAAGGAGGAATAGGCGCTACATATATAGATTATTTTGACGGTTTCCAATATCAGGATGGGATACTGAAATTCTTTTCTACAACTGAAGGTTATGTCCTCAAAACAAGAAATACCTATTCCTATGTGTACAATTATACTGACCATCTGGGTAATGTGAGACTTAGTTATGCTTTTGATCAGGCCTTGGGAACAGTAAAGATTCTGGAAGAGAATCATTATTACCCTTTTGGATTAAAACATACGAATTATAATACTGATATTTTGGCTGCCCAAGAGAAATCGGGGCAAATTACTTTTAAAGCAATGGCGGCTCCGGTTTCTCCCGTACCGCAGATTGTATATAATTATAAATACAACGGCAAAGAGCTTCAGAATGAAAGAGGGCTTAATTGGTATGATTATGGGGCAAGAAATTATGATCCTGCGATTGGCAGATGGATGAATATTGATCCGTTGGCAGAAAAAATGACGAGATTCACACCATATAACTATGCCTTTAATAATCCGTTAAGGTTTACAGATTCAGATGGTAAGGCTCCAGACGATGTTCATATAAATATTTCAAAAGAAGCAACAGGAAGTACACAAATACGTATAGTTGGGGCAAAAGAAGGACAACCATCACAGATGACGGTTAGTACATATACAATGACTGTTACAGATGATGTAACGGGGTTATCTACAACATATCAGGTAACTCGTGATGCACCAGTTATGAATTCTTCAAATCCGGTTGCTAACGATGGATCGTTTAATATTAACAATTCTGCATTTGAGCCTGTACAAAATAATGGTACTTATAAAGGAGTAATGGATTCTGATTATCCAAGAGGAACAAATCTTCCTGCGATAGCGTTTAGAAATGAAAAAGGAGGGACTGGTCTAGAGGCGGAGCCAATGCCAGGGTCTACAAGAGCCAATCCAAATGAAGCCAATGGTGTCTCAGTCCATGTTGGAGGAAACTATACAAATAGTGCTGGAGAGCGTGCATCAACAGGTTCTTTAGGTTGCTTTACAGTTGTTGGTGGAGAAACTGCTATCAATCAGTTTGGTAAGGATGTGAATGACAGATTGGAAATAAATGAGGCTGCTGATGCAGGAACAAATATTAATATTAATGTAGAAAAAAGAGATGATGTTCAAAGGACTTTTCAGGTTGATTAGTATTGCTGTACTACTTATGACAGCGATTTCGTGTTCTTCTTCATTGCCTAAAAAGAATGACGGAAATGTTCTTATAGGAAAGTGGGAAGGAAAATGGGATGATATTTCGGTAGAGTTAGAATTTCAACCCAAGAATAAAGGATATGTGACTTATTCAAATCCGTTTGAAAAAAAATCTTTTGATTATAAAGTCAAGGCCGATAGCATAACCTTAAATTATCCAAAATTAGTTAGGACTTACAAACTCACATTTAAGCAAGACAAGTTATTTTTAACCTCAAAAGATTATAAAGAAGAAGCTGCGGAAATAATAGAATTGATTCACTACACTAGAAAAAAGACTAGTGCTAATTAACATTTAAAAACTAGATGTTTCTTCAATGTTTTTAGAAAAATAATAAAGTTTATAATTAATAATTTGCTGTTTGAAAAATCTTCATTTTTTTTCTTAGCATATGCTTAAATATTATCATTGAAAAATTGTCAATTGGTTTTGGTTTAAAATCATTCTTTAAAATTTTGATTCAAGGTTTAGTAAGTCGATTCAATAATATTAAAGCTGTTAATGAAATATAATTCATTAAATATGAAAACATTAGTGGTGGGTGCCAGCGGAGCAACAGGGAAATTATTGGTAGAGCAATTGTTAAAAGCCGGTCAAAATGTAAAAGTACTCGTGCGTTTTTCCAGTTTTGTTCCTAAAACATGGAAAAATAATGACAAGATTACAGTAATCAAGGTAGATGCGATTGAGGCTATCAGCAGTGATGAGATGATGGTATATCTCAAAGATTGTCAATCGGTAGCTTCTTGTCTTGGGCATAATTTAAGCCTTAAAGGAATTTATGGAAAGCCAAGAAGGCTGGTTACGGACATGGTAGAATTGCTTTGTCAGGCCATTGTTAAAAATGCTCCGGAGGAACCAGTCAGGTTGGTTTTGATGAATACAGCAGGGAATAGTAACAGAAACTTGAATGAGCGTATTTCTGTTGGACAAAAATTAGTGATAGGTATGCTGCGATTGCTTTTGCCTCCGCACGTTGATAACGAAAAAGCGGCTGATTATCTGAGAATAAAAATAGGACAGAAAAATTCTTTTATTGCGTGGGCAGCAGTGCGTCCTGACAGCCTGATTGATGTTGAAAATGTAACTGCGTATTCGGTACATACTTCTCCAACAAGGAGTGCTTTGTTTAATGCCGGACAGACAAGCCGTAGTAACGTAGCCCATTTTATGTGCCAATTACTGCTTGATGATAGTATATGGGAAAGATGGAAAGGGCAGATGCCGGTAATTTACAATGATGCGATAGAAGCAAAATAAATTAGAGTATTTATAAGCTGCCAATTTACCCCGTAAAATTATTTTTGATTAGAAATACAGAAGGCAAAGGAAGTTCCTCATGCTCGTATGTCTCATTTTGCATCACAAATCCTTCAGATTCAAAAAAGGAGATTAAAGGGTTTTCTTTATATTCATGTATCCAAAGCCCATCATAAGATTTGCTGATGTCCGTGCATTTTTTGAGCAATGAAAGCCTGGTAGTCATATCGTTATACTTTTCCAGTATTCCAAAATCTGCTATTCTCATCATTCTCATCTCTTCCTGATTTTTTGGCTTTCTTCCATTTGAAGTGATACAGGCATATCCAGCCGGCGCATCTGCTACATAAACCACAAGCCATTGGTTAGACATGCTGTTCATTTCGGCAATCAGGTTTTTGTCATTGAATTTTTTTGAGATATAGTCTTCGAACTGTTGCGGTTCTACTAATGATTTGAATTTTTCTGTTGCTATTTCTTTGGCTAAACTTGCCAGTATACCCCTGCCTTGTTCTGTACCGATTGTGAATTTTGTTGTGATTTCCATCTTTTTCTCTGTTGGTAAATAGGCAAAATTAGAGAAGATTTAATGTTTGTGTCAGTACACAACAGGAAACAATTGTCGGTACAGATTAGCGGGTAAGCTGTCCGGCCTGTCTGATAGCTTCAATTCTTTTAGGCGTATAAGCATCCGTAAATACTACTCTGAAATATCTGGAAAAAGTATCTGAAAACGAAAAAGTAGCACCGGATGTAAATCGCACACCGATTTTTTCGCATTGGGCATAAAAAGAATCCATGTTTGTAGTGTCCGGCATTTTTACCCAAATAGAGTAACCGCCGTCAGGAACTGTGATAGAAGTGCCTCTCGGGAAGTTTTCATTAAGCAGGTGTAAAGTAAGATTGGCATTTTTTGCCAATTGCTTCCGGAATGCCTTAAGATGTCTTTCGTAACTGCTTGTAGACAGCAAACGGTTGACTGTTTCCTGATAGACTGGAGATACGGTGCTGCCCAGAGAAAATTTGATCTGTTCTGCTTTTTGGGTAAATTTTCCTGCCGACAGCCATCCGAGCCTGATACCGGGAGCAAGAGTCTTGGCATAGGAAGAATAGGTCATAACAAGTCCGCTGTCATCATAACTTTTAATTGTAGTTGGCCGGGTTCCATTAAAGTTAAGGTCACCATAAATATCATTTTCGATAAGGGCGATTCCATTGTTCTGCGCAAGGGTAAGTACTTCCTTTTTTTTCTCGTCAGTCAGCAAAATACCGGTAGGATTATGAAAATTAGGTGTTAATAGAATGACACTTATCTTGTTTTTCGCACATGCTTTTTTTAGAAAGTCAACATCAAAGCCATTTTTTCCATCTGTTGGAATTTCTATAACTTTTAGGTTGAGTACCCGAATTACTTCCAGCATAGAAAAAACACAAGGACTTTCAACAGCAACCACATCTCCGGTTGTGCATACTGAAGCCAATGCTATATAGAGTGCCTGTAGAGCGCCATCTGTAATAAGCAGTTCGTCAGGGTTGAAAATGGTATGATAGCTGGCGGCACGTCTGGTAATATTTTCTTTTAGGTCGGGTAATCCGTTTGATGGATAATAACGTAATAAGCTTGCTCCTTGTTCCCGAATTACCTGTTGCATAGTACGCAATATTAGTTTTTGAGGAACCAGTAGGTCGCCTGGAGCTGCAACATTAAATTCCGAAAGTTTTCGTCCTTTTCGCAGCGAAGTGATAGAGGCAAGGTTATTCTCAAAAAAAGCATCCCTGATTATAGGAATGCGGTTTGATTTAATAGATTCATGTGATTGTCCAAAAAGTGTGCTGACATAATATCCTGATTTTGGATGGCTTTCTACTAATCCCTGAATGATGAGGTATTCGTAGCCGTTTTGTACCGAACTGGTACTTAGCTGGTATTTATCTTTTAATTCACGTACCGATGGCAGTTTGTGACCCGGTTTATAAATACCTTCACGTATGTTTTTTTCTAAAAGCGAAGTGAAAATTTCAAATTTATACGATTTCATACAGCTACATCGACAAGTTTTTATTCATAAAACTCTTTGAGAATATAATCTTGCTTGTTTAGCTTTTTTAATTCTTTAATAAGGTAATAGCGATGGAGAAAGCCTGTTAGAACAACTATTTTTGTGCCGGGATATTGCTGGGCTATGTTGTAGATATTCCGGGCCATGGTTTTGTTTCTAAGGTCCCAAAAATCAGACATCTTCTTGAAGCCATCTTTATAGCTTATTTTTTCTCCGTTGGGTTTTGTGACATATCTCTTTGAAAATTCAGGTCTGCTGTCAGTTATCTTCAAGAGCTCATGGTATTGAGAATATTGTCTTTTTTCCGCAATGCGGTCTGTTGACGAATTGTTGAATTTTTCGGGTGTTCCTTCTGCTATCTTTATCAGATCTTGTGTTAGCGCGTTGAAGGTTTCATATATTTTTGATTCCTTGGTAGTTAATTCCTTGGTTTTGTATAGACTATCAATTAGTTTGACCGAAAGGTTATCTGTTGGAACCATGCCATGGTCTTTGCGATATTGGTTTCTTCCTTCAAATTCAAAAGGAAGTCTTAAGGTATTGGGATTTTTTTTTGAATAAAGATTGCTGGCTTTAATCTCGTTTCCTGTAAGATCATTGCCCTTGGTGT
Source organism: uncultured Flavobacterium sp. (assembly GCA_964518395.1). GTDB lineage: Bacteria > Bacteroidota > Bacteroidia > Flavobacteriales > Flavobacteriaceae > Flavobacterium. The sequence continues at coordinate 9,909 of CAZFGA010000021.1, read as the reverse complement.
AGTCTTCCATTCCCTGTTTGTCAACTTCATGTAGTATAATGTCGGGTCCTATTCTGTCTAGTAGGGTCAAAAGAATCTTTGGATGGTAGTTGGGGACACTGTCATGTATGTTGCCTATTATATATATTTCGGTTTTTTTGAGCTGAACAGATAGCCGTTACAGTAATAAGAAGTATAGAAAAAATTCGTTTCATGGCATAAAATTAGGAATAAAAAAGAAATAAAGCCTTACTGTGAGGTTCGTTTGGTTTATCGAAATATTCGATGAAATGTATATGTTTATAAAAAAAATCAGTTTGATCTATTAATAAAAAAATAACAAATGAAACTAGTTGCATTTTCAATCAGCTTGAGTGTTAAGGATATCCATGCTTCTAAAAAGTTTTACGAGACTCTTGGCTTTACTTCTTATGGAGGTGATATTTCACACAATTGGCTTATCCTGAAAAACGGAGATACAATCATCGGATTGTTCCAGGGAATGTTTGAAGGAAATCTGATGAGTTTTAATCCGGGTTGGGATCAGAATGCGCAAAAGCTCAATGATTTTGAAGATGTAAGAGAAATACAGAAAAGCCTTAAGGCATCTGGCTTATCTTTCATAAGCGAAGCGGATGAAGCAACAACCGGTCTGGCCAGTTTGATGATTGCAGATCCTGATGGTAATGTGATTTTGTTGGATCAGCATGCTTGATAGTGAGCATAAATAACGATCCATATTGATTTCAACAAGCCGTTTCTTTTTCGTATTTTTGTCAGGTATACAAAGTTATGATAGAAGAGAAAGTAATATTGGTTAATGAGCATGATGAACAAATTGGATTAATGCCAAAGCTGGAAGCTCATGAAAAAGCAGAGCTTCATAGGGCATTTTCGATTTTTATACTGAATTCAAAAAACGAAGTAATGCTCCAGCAGCGTGCTTCACAGAAATACCATTCGCCATTGTTGTGGACGAACACCTGTTGCAGTCATCAGCGTGAAGGTGAAAGCAATATCCAGGCAGGAAACCGCCGACTTATGGAGGAAATGGGTTTTTCAACAGAATTGAAGGAGCTATTTCATTTTATCTATAAAGCGCCTTTTGATAACGGCCTTACAGAGCATGAATTGGATCATGTGATGGTTGGCTATTTTGATGGCGAACCTGAAATTAATCCCGAAGAAGTGGAAAACTGGAAATGGATGGATATTGATGCAATCAGAGATGATATGCGGGTACATCCGGAAAAATATACGGTATGGTTCAAGATTATTTTTGATGAATTTTATCACTTTTTAGAAGAGCATAAATTATAAAGCCAAAAATCGAAAATCACAGATAATATAATGCTTCCAAGATGAGAGTAACTATTAGCAGAAAAGCCCATTTTAATGCCGCACATCGACTATACCGCAAAGATTGGTCGGATGAAAAAAACGATTCTGTTTTTGGGAAGTGTAACAATCCCAATTTCCATGGGCATAATTATGAATTGATTGTCAGCGTGACCGGAAAAATAAATCCCGATACAGGTTATGTAATCGATATCAAGGATTTGGCCGATATTATTCTGGATGAAGTGGAAAAACCTTTTGATCATAAAAATCTGAACTTAGATGTGCCTGAATTCTCTGATCTGAACCCAACGGCCGAAAATATTGCTGTTGTCATTTGGAATAAGATCAGAAAAAGGATAGAAGCCGATAAAGATCTGGAGGTCATTCTTTATGAAACTCCACGAAATTTTGTGAGCTATAAAGGAGAATAGCATCAGCTAAGAATCATGTAAGCTATTTCAGGAATAGTAGTACAAGCAAGATTAGGAATTTCTGTAATTTGTTTCCAAAAAAATTATGAGTCTACATATATATCCGCTGGTTTTTGAACCGATACTAAAAGAACGTATCTGGGGAGGAACGAAGCTCAAAACCGTTTTCAATAAGCCAATTCAGTCGGAAACGACAGGTGAAAGCTGGGAACTATCTACAGTTCCGGGCGATATTAGCCGTGTTGCAGAAGGTAAATATAAAGGGAAGTTGCTCTTGGAATTAATTTCGGAGTTTCCGGAAGAAATTCTTGGAGAGACAGTGCATAAAAAAATCGGGACAGAATTTCCATTGTTGTTTAAGTTTATTGATGCTAAAGATGATTTGTCAATTCAGGTACATCCAAATGATGAGCTTGCAAAAAAGCGTCATAATTCCTTTGGAAAAACAGAAATGTGGTACGTGATGCAGGCAGATGAAAATGCCCGGATTGTTGTAGGTTTTAAAGAAAAGTCAAGCAGAGAAGAGTATTTAAAACACCTTGAAAACAAGACGCTATTGTCTATATTGCAGGAAATCCCGATAAAAAAAGGAGATGTCTTTTTTTTAGAAACGGGAACCATTCATGCCATTGGAGCAGGAATTGTGATTGCTGAAATCCAGCAAACTTCAGATATTACGTATAGAGTTTATGACTGGGATAGGGTTGATGCAGAAGGAAAATCGAGAGAACTCCATGTTGATTTGGCGCTGGATGCTATTAATTATAATACGACAGATACAAAAAGAACCTACGCACAGGAAGAAAATAAAAGCAATCCGGTAGTAATATGCCCTTATTTTACTACCAATTATTTTCCGCTTGACGGAAAGGTCGAAATAAAAAAACAGCATGAGTCGTTTACGGTCTATATGTGTATGGAAGGTAATTTTAAGGTAAAATACAACGAAACGGTATGGAATTATAAAAAAGGAGATACGGTATTGTTACCGGCTGCCATGCAAGACTATGGTTTAGAAGGACAGGCTGTACTTTTAGAAATTTATATTTAATAGCCTCAAATAGAAAGATTATGCTTAATTTTGCAGACGCAAATTAAAATTTAAAAAAATGGCAAACGTTAGGAATTTAAAGAAAGACATTAATTACGTATTAGGAGATATTATTGAAGCAGTATATATCTGGGAAATGTCAACAACAGGAAAACCAACTGAAGCTTCAGAAGCTTTGATTGATGAGGCAATTGTTACTTTTGATTCTTTGATAGCAAAAGTGAATGCAAAAAATGTAGAAAATAAAAAAGCGCATTTCAAGCAAATCAATGCAGAATTAGAACAAACTGCTAATCAATTGGTTGCTAAAATAAACGCTTTATAGTCTAAAAAAAGATAAAAAAAGTGCAGATTTTTTTTGGAAAATTAAAATTCAGAACTATATTTGCACCCGTATTGAGATGCCGGTGTAGCTCAGCTGGCTAGAGCAGCTGATTTGTAATCAGCAGGTCGTGGGTTCGAGTCCCTCTATCGGCTCAATAAGAAAAACCATCCGAAAGGATGGTTTTTTGTTTTTAAGAGATTTTGAATCCTTATGTTGTCTTATAAAAAAAAACGCCTTGAATTTTCAAGGCGTTTTTTTTTACTATTATTGCTGCTCTGCTTTTTTTCTGTCAGCTACAAACTTCGTAAGCATTTTTCCATACTTGGATTGTGCTATTTTTGGAGCCATCGACTTGTCAATAGTATCCAGGTATTTAATATTGGCATTATAAATGTCAGCTAGGGCGATATAAGGCGCTATATCGTGGTCTTTGTTGTTTAGGGCAAAGTTGATAGCCATCAGATACTTTCTTTTTAGATTATCGCTATTTTTCTTGTCAAAATCTGACGAAACCTCTCTGTTGAATTGCAGTGCTCTTAACTTTTCTTCTGTCAGGCTTAATTGTGTGTTTTTGTATCGTGACATAATTTTTCGATACTCTTCAAACAGCTTTTGATTTTCAGAACCTGTTATTTTTGCTGCTGCAAAAAAGGAATCCAGTCTTGTGTCGATTGTCATATTCCCAGGCTCAGCAAAAAACATTAGATTGTTGTCGACACTGTTCGTTTCGCCTCGATCCAGAAATAGGTAGAGCATTTCAGGAGAATCAATAGTCAGATGACTTTCAAAATTAGAGTTTCCTTTAATAACAATAGTATCAATAGGAACCAGGACCGTATCGGCAATTCTCTGTATGTAAAGCGTTCCTTGTTTTAAGCCTACTACATTTCCTTTGATATGAAGATTTCCTTCTTTCTTTTCTTCCTTACAGGAAATCATTGCTAATGCTGCAAAAGCGAACACTATTTTTCTCATAATTGTTGCTGGTATTTTTTACGGGCGGTTTTCTTACGGCAGCCCCTGATTTTTAATTTGCGGCAAAATAATAAAAAAATCCCCAATTTAAATTTTAAATTAGGGATTAGTTTTATGGAATGCTGATTATCCTTTCAACCAGGCTTCTCTTAGTTTGGCTTTAGTTGCATCGGATGCCTGGAATCCTTCAACTTCTTCGCTTGGAAGTTTTATGTTTCCTTTCAGTTGAATTTCCTTGCCACCGCGTTTTACTTTTACTGTAATTGGATCATTTTCTTTCCATGTCAGGCTGCCCATAATCATGTCATAAACGTTGTCAAGATTGTATTTTGTACCATTGATTTCAAGAAGTATATCATTATCTTTTACCCCCAGACTTTTGTAAAAATCAATGTTTCCGCTGCCTGGAAGCACAAAAATTTCTTTTGTTGCCGGATTGATTGAGAAGTTCGGTTCCATGCCTTTAAGAAATGCATTGCCTGTAACCTTAGCTTTTCCTTTTGTAACACCCATTTTAGCAAAGTAAACATCATAAGGAATTGGCGTTGGACCGGCAACATAAGTGTCGAGGAACTTTCTTACTGTTGGTGAAGTCAAAGATTCGATTTTGGAAAAAAGTTCTGAATCGTCAAATGCTTTTTGAGTGCCGTATTCGTTAGAAAGCTTCTGCATTAGGTCAAGGATACCTCTTTGTCCGTTGCTGTCTTCGCGAATCTGTATGTCAAGGCACATGGCTATAAGGGCTCCTTTTTCGTATACGTTTTGGTATTGGTCTTTATACGGTTTCTGCAACACCATTGAACTCATTTTGGTAAACGGCATTGTGTCATCCATAGTTGAAGCATTGGCAATTTTGGTAGCCATTCTTTCATAAAATTCATCTTCGCTGATTAAACCTTGATTAACCTGGAAAAGATTTGCAAAATATTCGGTTACGCCTTCATACATCCATAAGTGTTCTGACATCTTTGGCTTGTTATAGTCAAAGGATTGGATTTCTTTGGAATGAATCGTAAGTGGTGTCACGATATGGAAAAATTCATGTGAAACAACATCTTTCAGTTGTTCCGCTAATTGTTCTTTTGGCATTGCTTCCGGCATTACTACAGTTGTGGCTGTAGGATGTTCTAAAGCTCCAAAACCATGAGCATCATTTCGGGAAGTGTCTGACAGATAAATAAGGACACTGTATTTTTTTGTAGAATTGAATTTGCCCAGGAAATTCTTTTGGGCAGTCATCATTATTTTCATTTCCGGAGTGATACTTTCTGCCGTAACTACGCCATTTGGAGAATAAACAGCTATCAGGATTTCCATTCCGTTTACGGTAAAAGTTGTATAATCCGGTTTGGAATACATGATTGGATTTTCTACCAATTCAGAATATTTGGAAACATTAAAAATGTCGTTTGTATCTGAAGCATCAGTATCGGTCATAGATGTTGCGCCCCAAAGTGTGGCAGGATGCGTAATGCTTACCTGATAGGGAACGTCAAGAAATTCTTTAAAATAACCCACAAAAGCATGAGTATTCAACATGATGTTTTTTCCGGCCTCGATATTACTGCCAGCCGGTGAAAAAATATCGTGTGTTCCTTCAATATCATAAGTGTCATTTACCCAATAAGTCAGTTTTGCGAGTTTTTTGGCATCACTAATAGTCCATGAATTATCATCCGCTTTGGCTACGCTTAGCGAATTGCCTTTGGAATCATAGGCCTTTACGTTTTCTAAAAACTTTCCATAATCGTCTTCGGAATAAGTACCCGGTATTATTTTAGGAATATGGTAAGTAATCTTCTCGGATTTAATCGCTGGCGGTACGACTGTAACCATTACTTTGTCATCTTTGATGCCATTAAGGTCGATTTGTACCTCAACTTCATTTTTTGTGACATTTGAAACCACATTTTCAGAAGGTTTGCAGCTCCATAGTAATGCAGCAACAGCCAGTGAATAAACTATTTTTCTCATTATTTTTTTGTTTTATTCTCAATTGGTGCGCTGAACTAATTTTTTGTTACAGCTTCCTGTTTTATTTAAGAAAGAATTATATTTTTTTGAGAAAGGTACTAATTTTTTCTATTAGTTGTGGCATTACCGGAAGGTTCGGATTCGCATAACTTCCCATGTTTTCGGTCTCGTCTCCTTTGATTTCTTTGAATATGTGGTTCATGTTTTCAATAAGGACTAATTCCGATTTTGGATTGGCTTTGTGAAGCAATTCGGCATCCTGTATGGAAACCTGTATGTCCTTTGTACCATTAATAATAAGAATAGGAATTTGTAGTTTTTTGATTTCTTCCTGCGGATTGTGTTTCAGCCATGAAATCATATAAGGTTGGACACTTGTTCTGAAAAGTCCTGCCAGCATTGGATTTTTAGCCTCAAAGGTTTGTCCCTTTTTAAGTAGCTCAAGGCCTTTGGCAGTTTCTTCTTTTAGCATAGGAGCCCTGTTGCCAATCTGCTCTACCAAAACTTCGTCAATAGGTCTGCCGGCGCCAGCCAATGAAATAAATCCATCTGTATTTTCGATAGCCGCATTCATTCCAATTAGAGATCCTTCACTGTGTCCGGCGATGATGATTTTATTAAACTGTTTTTTTGCTTTGAAGTAACTTACAATGTCTTTTACATCCTGAATTAACATATCAAAACTTAATTTAGATTCATCTATTTTTCCGGAACGCATTTCAACAACAGGTCTTTTATCGTAATTGTAGACAGCATAATTGTTTTTTGCCAATCCTTCGGCTAAAAATTTTAAACAGTTGCTGCTGGCCCCTGGCTGGTTGCCGTTTCTGTCTGTTGGACCTGAACCTGCAATCAGTATAACCAAATCGGTTTTTTTAGAAACTTTTTCAGGTGTGTAAAGAGTTCCCGGAATAATGGGATTAACGTTTATTTCTTCTGTAGAAAATTTGCTTTCTTGCGAAAACGAGGCTATTGCTGAAAACAATACAAAACTAAGGGAGATTATTTTTTTGATCATGATGTTACGAGTTTAGAAGTGAGATAATGATTTTGGAGATAATTTCTGCTGCCACAATAGAAAGTGCAAAATACAATTTGTGCATGCTTGTCTTACAGTTGGTTGCTATTTTAAATCCGTTGTAGAGAAGGATTATAAACCATATTAAAAATAGAATGGATATCATGGCAAATAGCATTAGTAGAATCATACTAGATGGCGTTATGTCTATATGGGTAGGCATTGCTTTTAGGTTGAGATTTTCAACAATACTGGCCGTGACATCTGAAATGCAATTCCTGAAATTGAAAAAAGTCAGCAGGTAAAAAGGGACCCTTGAGATAAGGATTGGATTTAAAATGTCGATTATCCTGGTTTTGGTATTGATAATCTTTCCGGTAAGAAAAAGAGTGGCAAATAAGGATACAATATTAATCAGGTTGTCGATAAAAGGTTGGTCAAGAGTTGTGTTTTTTATAAAATGCAAATCAAAAATACCATCAAATCTGGCATTAAAAAGATAACCAAGATAGCTTCCGAATGCAGTAATAACTAATCCGAAAAGCAGAAGTTTGTTTTCAGAGTTTTTTTCAAACGGGTTAAAAAAGAGTTTTTTCATTGGTTTCCAGATTTAAGTTTTTTAATTTTCTCTATTATATCGTCCAGTTTATTTCTGACAGTAGGATAGCTATTGCCCATCTGCACGGCCATTTCTTTAAGACTGCCGCTGGTAAGAAAAAATTGGAGAATAAAATTTTGTTCTTCTTCGGAAAGTTGAAGATAGTAGGGAAGTGAATAATTGCCTGAAACTGTGGTCTGGCAGTTCTCGCACTTCAACTGTGAAACAGAAAGAGAGTCGCTGCAACTGGGGCAATGGATAGGGAGTTTTGGTATCATAAACTAAAATTAATTAAATTGTATATTAATAAAGTTTATGTAAAAATAAATAAAATTAATTTTAGTTTGTGTTTTATTTTGAATAAAGGCAAAAAAAATATCCCCTAAGGGGATATTTTAAAGCAATTTATGTTAATCAAATTTATTCTTGATGTAGTATTTCCCGTCCAAATCTTCATCAAAATCATCAATCTTTGGCGGTTTTGGCTTTGGCTTGCTGGCCATTGCTTTTTTCTTCCACAGCTCAAATTTATCTGCGGTAAGTCTTTTCTTCATTATTTCGATTACATCCTTTTCGGCTAATCCTAACTCTTTTTTAATAATCTCAAAAGGATTTTTTTCCTCTAAAGCCAATGTAACAAGCTTTTCATTTTCCTCTCGAGTCAGCTCAATGTTTTTGCCTTTTTTCATTACATGAAAATTAATTCAGATAAATAGTAATTGTACGTTTTTTAATTGTTACTCAATATTAATAAAAAAAATAATTACTTTTTCAAGCGGTCTTAAATTTTTTCTTTGGGAAGATTCTGAGGCGATCTGTGTTTCTGAAAGGGAATTGCAACGAGATTAGAGAGACGATTATTTTCGGATGCCTGCATGTGGGTATCAACACCATAGACAATTTTTTCTGTCGGAAGTGTCAAAAACGTACCAAAAAGCCTATCCCATATAGAAAAAATATTACCGTAATTAGAATCTGTATAAGGCAAAACATAATGATGGTGTACTTTGTGCATGTTTGGAGAAACGATAATATAGCTGATGTACTTATCGAGCTTTTCAGGAAGCGAAAGATTGGCGTGGTTGAATTGAGAAAAGACAACCGATAAAGATTGATATAAAAAGGCAAGCCACATCGGTGCACCGGTTATAAGGACAGCTACGGCGGTAAACACGAAGCGTACCACACTTTCGCCCGGATGATGCCTGTTGGCTGTTGTCGTGTCAACCCAGGTATCTGTATGATGAATCAGGTGGAAATGCCAAAGCCATCGGGTTTTGTGCTGCACAAGATGTGCTAAATAAGCCCCGACAAGGTCAAGAAGCAATAATCCAATTAAGGTGTAAAGCCATAGCGGAAGTTTTGGCAGCCATTCAAGGACTCCAAAGTTATTTTTTATTGCCCATTCCGAAGCCATAAGCAGGATAAAAGCCAGGATGAAATTTACAACTACGGTCGTCAGGGTAAAGAAAATATTGATTCCGGCATGGTTCCATTTTTTATACTTGAACCGAAATAAGGGAAATGCGTTTTCAATTATCCAAAAGATTGCAATGCCTCCTGCGAGTATAAGGCCTCTGTGCAATGAAGGAATGGTTGAGAAATAATTGACAATATCATTCATATTCCTGCGATTTTAGTTTATGTTCCAAACATGACCGTAAACGTGGTTCCGATATTGACTTCGCTGGCTACAGAGATTTTTCCTTTCATACTTTCAATTTGTGTCTTCGTCATAAAAAGCCCGATACCTTTGGCTTCGGGGTGATTATGGAAAATCTGGTTCATGCCGAAAATCTTATGGCCATTTTTTGTCAGATCGATTCCGAGTCCGTTATCAATAACATAAAGGTAAACAATATTATTTTTTCTTTCAGAGCGAATTGTAATTTCCGGTGTTCTTTCCAGTGCTCTATATTTTAAAGCATTGCTGATAAGGTTATGGAAGATGCTTTCCAGGTATATCTTAGAATAGGCTATTTCTGCGACTTCCTTAAAATCGGCTTTTATAATTGCGCCAGACTTTAGGATTTCACCTTGTAATGATTCGATTGTTTTAGAATAGATCAGCTGGAAGGACAATAACTCTTTTTCAGCCCTGTTCTTTTTGATATGCAGAACTTCCATAAGTTGGTTTAGCGAATCATTCAGGTTTTGCGCTACTTTTCGGAGCATTTCAAAAATAGTCTTATACTCTTCAATCGGGCTGTCATCTTC
>CAZFGA010000020.1:0-68452 GCA_964518395.1 uncultured Flavobacterium sp. | reverse complement strand
TATTATCAGAGGTTTGGGAACGGCTGAATCAGGAAGATCTCCTATGTATGTAGTAGATGGTGTTATTACAGGTAGCATTGCTAACCTGAACCCAAATGACATCGAGTCTTTTGACGTCATGAAAGATGCGGCTTCAGCGGCTATTTATGGTTCGAATGCTGCTAATGGAGTTGTATTTATTACAACAAAAAAAGGGAAACTGGGAAAAACCAGCATTAAGATTAATTCTTTTTATGGAGCAAAATCAATGCTGAATCCTGTTAAAATGGCTAATTCCAGCCAGTTTGTTACTTATTTTAATGAAAGCCGTGCGGCAATTGGAAACCCGGACAGACTATCACTTAACCAGCCTTATAATACAGATTGGTATGATGCATTGACGGGAACGAGTTTCTCTCAGGGTAATGACATTTCCATGTCTGGAGGTTCAGAAAATGTGACCTATTATTTTAGTTTTAACAACTATGAAGAAGATGGACTTTTGGAAGGTCATAAAGTAGCCAGAAACGTTTTAAGATCTAACAACACATTTAAAGCTTTTGACGGAAAATTAAAAATTACACAAAATGTAAGCGCTGCGTTTACAAAATCTACTCCAAAACCATACAGTTCATTTACGGAAGCTTACAAACAGGCTCCTATAATTCCGGCTTACTATCCTGATGGAAGATACGGAATGTCATTTTGGAATAAAACTACCGGATTGCCGGATTACATTATTGGAGCCGGACAACAAGGAGGTCGATTGAATTCTATTGGTAACCCGGTAGCCAATGTGAATTTCCAGAACGAGAAGAATAAGATGATGGAACTTCAGGGATTGCTGCAGGCAGACTATACAGTTACAGATTGGCTAACAGCTACAACTCGATTTGGAGCTACAAAATCCTATTCTAAAACTAGAATTTTTAATAATATTCGCAGTCGTTATCTTGCGGCAGATCCCCTCAGAACGCTTACAGATTTTCAAAATGCTCAAAATGGAGCGCCTACTTCTACAGAATTTGCCAACAACTCTCTTTCGTATAAAGATGTGGAAAGTTTCAGATACAATTGGGATACGTATTTAACGGCAAGCAAATCATTTGGCAAGCATAATTTTAATGCTACTGCCGGTATTACAAAAGAAAGAAGAAATGATGTGTATGAGTCTTTTATAGAGGGTTATGGTGTTCCGGAACAAGAAAATTATTGGAACCTGGATATGGCATCATTACGATATACTAAAGTTGTCAAGCAATTCTTTCAGACTCCTACAAATGTTCTTTCTTATTTCGGAAGGCTTCAGTATAATTTTGACGAGAAGTACTATATTTCTGGAACGATCAGACGTGATGGAAACAGTAATTTTAAAAAGAATGCGGAGTATTGGGGAACATTCCCTTCCGTTAGTGTAGGTTGGGTACTGACCAACGAAAGTTTCCTAAGTGACATCAATAACTTAGATTTTCTTAAGCTAAGAGCCGGTTATGGAGAAGTAGGAAATGCGAATATTCCTTTTAACGCAACTTCAATTATTACAAATCCGGGAAGTGCCAATACAAATTATGTTTTTGGACCAAATCAGGATTTGGTATTTGGAGGAGCAGTTGGATCACCAGCGACAAATTTGTCATGGGAAGTTACTAAAGAAATTAATGCGGGTGTTGATTTTGAATTGCTTAACAGAAGATTATCAGGTAGTTTTGATTACTACGATAGAGTAAACACAAATGCAATATTAAATGTTAAACCAATTCTAAATTCACCTGCGTCTCAAAATTACTTTGACCATGGAGGTGAGGTAAGAAACAAAGGATATGAGGTTTCTTTGAATTGGAGAGATAATATTACAGAAGATTTTTCATATAGTATAGGTGTTAATTATGCCCATAATACAAACACCTTAGAAAATGTAAAACCTGCTTACGATGGAATGACAGGTGGTAGTCTTGGTGATGGGCAAATTACAAAAAGACTGCAAGAAGGTCAGCCAATCTATTCATGGTGGCTGTTAGAAGCAGATGGTGTTTGGCAGACTCAGGCAGAAATTGATTCCAATCCGCATATTGGAACGCCTCAGCCAGGTCAATTGCGTTATAAAGATCAGAATGGGGATGGTGTAATTGATGACAGAGATAAGAAATTCTTTGGCTCATACATACCAAAATTCTCTTATGGAATCAATGTAAGCTTGGCCTACAAAAACTTCGATTTATCGGTTGATGGATTTGGAGCAGGCGGTAACAAAGTCTATAACGGACTTAAAGGAACCCGTGTAGATGCAGGCGAAAATATTGCTGCAGAAACATTCAATAACCGTTGGACCGGACCAGGAACTTCAAATACAAATCCGGGAGCCAATAGAGATGCCCTGTCTTCAAGCTATTACTTGGAAGATGGTGACTATTTCAGAATCAACAACATTACTTTAGGATATACTTTTAAAGATATGTTCAATATTTCCAGGCTTAGAATTTATGGAACGGCACAAAATCCTTTCTTGTTCACTAAATATTCAGGATTTACTCCAGAGTTGAATAATAGTGGAGCACCAAACGAAACGGCCGGTATTGAATTGGCCGCCTATCCAAATATCAAAACTTTCATTTTTGGTGTAAACATTGAATTTTAAAAAAAAATAGTATGAAAATAAATTATAAAAAAATTGTTTGTCTTTCATTCGCTCTTGGCGTATTAGTTGGATGTGACGATTTCCTTGATGTAGATGCAAGAGAAAAGATTACAGAAGAAGATAGCGGGGAGAATCTGGAACCAGTTGCTTTTGTCAATGGAATCTACGGAATGATGACAGAGTGGGATTATGCCTTCTCGTATCTTGGAATTACTGAAATTATTTCTGATAATGCAGATAAGGGCAGTTCGCCCGGTGATCCTGGAGGTGATAAAGGATTACTTGACGGATTGACATTTACAGCTACAGCGGGTTCTGTTGAAGCAATGTGGACAAACTGGTATAAGGCAATCGGACGTGCTACCTATTCCATAAATTATACAGAAAACTATGGACTTACGGATGTGGCTTATAAAAACAGATTAATTGGAGAAGCCAAATTTCTTAGAGCCTATCACTACTTTTTCTTAGTGAGAGCTTTTGGAGATGTGCCTTTACAGCATGTTGATTTAACTGTGAGAGCTCCAAAAGATCAGGTTTATGATTTTATTGAGCAGGATTTGTTGGATGCTATTCAAGTATTACCTAAAAAAAGCGAGTATGCATCTGCTGATTTAGGAAGAGCTACAAAAGGAGCTGCGCAAGCTTTATTGGCTAAGGTATATCTCTATCAGAAAGATTGGCAGAATGCTTATAATTATGCTGATCAGGTACTTACCTCAGGAGAATACAGTCTTGAACCAGATTACGCTCAAATATGGAGAGTCAATACAGAAAATGGAAGAGAATCTATTTTTGAAGTTCAGGCCCGTGGAGAGTCAATTGCTCACGGAGTACAACAGTATTCAGAAACGCAAGGTGCCAGAGGACCTAGCGGTTGGGGATGGGGATTCAATACGCCATCTCAGAATCTTTTGGATGCTTTTAATGCGGAGGGAGATGTCATCAGAAGAGATGCTACAATTATCTTCAGAGGCGAGACTATGTATGATGGACGTATTGTAAGTACTGCGGTAGAAAATCCAATGTATAATGAGAAAGCCTATTCTAGTGCGAACGCAGGTGCAGGAGATGGTGATAAAAACATCAGAGTCTTACGACTTGGAGAAATCTATCTGATTCATGCAGAAGCGGCTAACGAGTTGGGCAATTCAGACACGGCATTGGCTTCATTGAAAGAAGTTCGCGATAGAGTAAACCTTGGCGAAATAACGACAACAGACCAGACTTTATTAAGAAACCTGATCTGGAAAGAAAGAAGATTAGAATTAGCTTTCGAACATGACAGATGGTTTGATCTGGTTAGAACCGGACAAGCAGCACAAGCCATGCAAGCCAATGGAAAACCTTTTGAAGTGGGTAAACACGAACTGTTCCCAATCCCAAATGCACAATTAATACAAACACCAGGAATGGGTCAAAACCTGCACTGGTAATAAACACTATTGATGAAATACCTATTTTTCATATTTTTAATATTTGCAAGTTGTGGTTCAAATGAATCGTCTCCAAAAGGAGACGATTCATCCACACCTTCAACCCCAACGCCGTTGACTGATGACCAATTAGTAGATGTGGTCGAAAAACAAACATTTAAATATTTCTGGGATTTTGCCGAGCCAAATTCAAAGCTGGCACGAGAAAGATACCATCCTGATGGTATTTATCCCGAAAATGATGCTAACATCGTTACGACCGGAGGTTCCGGTTTTGGACTGATGTCAATAATTGCAGCAACTTCCAGGAATTATGTTTCCAGAAGCGAAGCTGTATCCCGATTGAATACAATTGCAGATTTTCTTGCCAATGCCGACCGTTTTCACGGTGCTTGGCCCCATTGGATGGACGGAACCACAGGCCGCGTAAAGCCTTTTGGACAAAAAGACAATGGTGGCGACCTGGTAGAAACCGCTTTCCTATGCCAGGGAATGATTTGTGTTCGGGAATTTTTCAAAGATGGTACTGCCGAAGAAAAAGCTTTGGCTCAAAAATTTGACAATTTATGGAAAGGCGTAGATTGGAATTGGTACAGAAACAACCAGGATGTCTTATATTGGCACTGGTCGCCTAATTATGCATGGGAAATGAACTTCCCTTTGGAGGGTTATAACGAATGCCTGATTACTTATGTCCTTGCCAGCGCCTCGCCAACACATTCAATACCACCGGCTGCCTATCATAAAGGCTGGGCAAGAAATGGAGGAATCGTTTCTGCTGCAACAAAATACGGAATTCCTTTACTGTTGAAACATAACGGTGCCGAACAGGCAGGAGGACCGCTCTTTTGGGCACATTATTCTTATTTAGGATTAGATCCTACACAATTAACAGACCAGTATGCCAATTACTGGGATGTTAATGTCAATCATACAAAAATCAATTACAAATACTGCGTCGAAAATCCTGTGAATTTTGCCGGATACGGTCCAAATTATTGGGGACTGACGGCTTCTTATTCCAGAAATGCCGATGGAAGTATTGGTTACAATGCCCACATGCCTGGCAATGACTTAGGAATTATATCGCCTACAGCTGCTATAAGCTCTATAGTGTACACTCCGGAAGAGTCGTTGGCGGCAATGCGTAATTTTTATGAAAACTATAGCGGACAAATGTGGGGTCCTGCCGGCTTTTATGATGCCCACAGTAAGCATTATGGATGGACAGCGAAAAGATACCTGGCAATTGATCAGGGACCTATGGTGGTGATGTTGGAAAACTACCGTTCGGGATTGCTTTGGAATTTATTTATGAATGCTCCGGAAGTACGCCAAGGTTTGGTAAATCTTGGATTTCACTCCGGAAAACATGGATTTTAAAAAATGAAAATAAAGCTGGCTTTATTGGGCTTATTGGTATCTGGTATCTCTTTTGCACAAAAAGATATTACCGGAAACATTACTGCCGAGATTATTACAAAAAGTGAATTGAATTATGCCTTGCACATTCCAAAAAATACAAAAGGAAAGAAACCGCTGATTGTCTTTCTTCACGGTTCTGGAGAAAGAGGCTCAGATATAGAAAAGGTAAAAATACACGGCCCTTTCAAATATTTAAAAAATAATGAATTAGATAGTTACGTTCTGGCACCACAATGTCCTGAAAATGAATATTGGAATGCGGAAGTTTTATATAAACTGATACAAAAAATTCAAAAAGAAAATAATGTCGATTCAGACAGGATTTACCTCACTGGCTTAAGTATGGGAGCATGGGGAGCATGGAATCTGGCCTTTGCACATCCTGAACTATTTGCCGCATTAGTGCCTATTGCAGGATTTGTAGACCGAGTGCCCATGATGGAAAATTGTAAAATTAAAGATATTCCGACGCGCATTTTCCACGGACTCGTTGATGATGTTGTAGATGTCAACTATTCCATAGCCATCTACAAGAAACTAAAAACATGTAGTAAAGATATTCAACTGACCATTTTTGATGATGCCAATCACGATAGTTGGAGCGGGGTATATGACAACAAAGAAATTTATGACTGGATGATGAAACAGTACAAACAATAAAACAAATTTCCCTAAATAAATATCATAATGAAATTTAAAACAATATTACTATTATTAGCGGTTTCGCTTTCTGCTAATGCCCAGAAAGACAAAAAGAAGAGCCAAATCAAGCCAAGGAAAGAATTCATTTCTGAACTGATGGCTAAGATGACAATTGACGAAAAAATTGGACAGCTGGTGCAATTTACGGCAGATGGAACCATAACAGGACCAGCGGCCGGAGATAATTTTATCGAGCAAATCAAAAAAGGAAACGTTGGTTCAATACTGAATGCGACTACAGTAAAATATACAGCCGAACTCCAAAAGATGAATCTTGACAATTCAAGGCTCAAAATACCATTGCTTTTTGGTTATGATGTTATTCACGGTTATAAAACTATTTTCCCGATTACCTTAGGCGAATCGGCTACATGGGACTTGAATGCCGTTGAGCTTGCAGCAAAAATTTCTGCAGCAGAAGCGGCTGCCGGAGGTGTTCACTGGACTTTCTCTCCAATGGTCGATATTTCCCGTGATCCTCGTTGGGGAAGAGTATCGGAAGGTGCCGGAGAAGATACCTATCTGGGCTCTAAACTAGCAATTGCCCGTGTTCATGGTTATCAAGGAACAGATCTTTCAGCAATCAATACTATTTTGGCCTGTACGAAACACTTTGCCGCTTATGGCGCTGCAGAAGCCGGACGCGATTACAATACGGTTGATATGTCTGAAAGAATGTTGAGAGAAGTTTATCTGCCACCATTCAAAGCTACGGTAGATGCAGGAGTAAGAACTTTTATGACTTCTTTCAATGAAATATCAGGAGTTCCGGCCACCGGAAATAAATTCCTGGTTAATGGAATCCTAAAGGACGAATGGAAATTTGACGGTTTTGTGGTAACCGATTATACCGGAATGAACGAAATGATACCTCATGGCTATGCGAAAGATGAAAAACATGCAGGCGAATTAGCGCTAAACGCAGGTGTTGATATGGACATGGTTGGTGGGATCTACATGAAAAACCTTAAAAAATCATTATCAGAAGGAAAAGTTACTGAGGCTCAGATTAATGATGCTTGCCGAAGAATATTAGAAGCAAAATACGATTTGGGCTTGTTTGAAGATCCTTACCGATATAATGATGCCAAAAGAGAAAAAGAAGTTACCTATAAAAAAGAATATTTGGATGCCGCTTTAGATGTGGCAAACAAATCATTGGTACTGCTCAAAAACAGTAATAATACGCTACCGTTAAAAAAAGAACAGAAAGTAGCATTTGTTGGACCGCTAATCAGTGACGAATTCAATATTATTGGTTCATGGGCGGCATCAGGTGACAGACACGGATTTGCTGTTAGTGTTGAAGAAGGAATAAACAAGATTATCACAGACAAAAGCAAGATTAGTTTTGCGAAAGGTGTTGAAATTCTTGATAAGAAGAGAGACATGATGCAGGCAGCTATCGACAATGCTAAAAAAGCAGATGTTATTGTTGCTGTAATGGGCGAATTTGAAAATATGACAGGTGAAGCAGCTTCACGTACCAATATCGACCTGCCAGGAATCCAGAAAGAATTTTTAGCAGAACTAAAAAAACTGGGCAAGCCAATTGTTTTGGTATTGCTAAACGGGCGACCGCTGACACTAGAATGGGAAAACGAAAACATGGATGCCATTCTCGAAGCATGGTGGCCAGGAACAAGAGGTGGTGATGCTATTGCACAAACACTGTATGGTATCAGTAACCCAAGCGGAAAATTGCCAATGACTTTTCCTCGAAACGTAGGACAGATTCCATTGTATTACAATCATAAAAACACCGGACGCCCCTATCTAGGAAAAGCTGACAATGAGCAAAAATATAAATCACGCTATATCGACGTTGATAATTCGCCTTTGTATGAATTTGGTTATGGATTAAGCTATACAAAATTCACCTATTCTAATTTTAAGATTTCTGCTGCTAAAATCAATTTTAATCAAAAATTAAAAGCTACGGTTGAGGTGAGTAATACAGGGAATTATGATGGAGAAGAAGTAGTTCAACTATATATTCGTGATAAAGTAGGATCTGTAACCAGACCGGTAAAAGAATTAAAAGGCTTCCAGAAAATCTTCCTGAAAAAAGGAGAAAAGAAGACCGTTGAATTCGAAATATCTTCCGAAGACTTGAAATTCTACGGAATAGACATGCAGTTTGCTGCGGAGCCTGGAGATTTTGAAATCTTTGTCGGTGGTACATCGGCGACAGACATGAAATTGGAGTTTGAGTTAGTTAAATAATTTTTTTTGTGAGTTTTAAAAGGCCCTTTAGGTTTCTCTAAAGGGCTTTTTTCTAAAGCTGATTAACTACCTTTAGCGAAATTTATATATTATGAAAAATATCTTTACCCTATGTCTTCTAGTATTGGCAGGATTTTTAAATGCACAAACAGTTCAATCTCCATCCAGAGAAATTACTGTTGCTTTTAAATTAGCCGATGGCAAACCTTCTTATTCAGTAACCTATAAAAACAAGTCTGTCGTAAAAGAGAGCCTGTTAGGAATTGCATTAAAAGATATGGAGGCACTAGATTCAGGGTTTGAAATAGCAAATACCCAAAATAAAAGCATTGATGAAAGCTGGAAACCTGTACTTGGTGAACAGTCAGTGATTCATAATAAATACAATCAGGCTGTATTTTCACTCCTACAGAAAGCAACCGGGAGGAGGCTGGATATTGTTTTCAAAGTATATGACGAAGGTGTTGCCTTTAGATATGAGTTTCCAAAGCAGGACAAGCTGAATTATTTTATCATTTCTGATGAAAAAACAGAATTTAATCTGACAGGAAATCATAAGACTTTTTGGATTCCGGGCGACTATGACAGCCAGGAATATGTATATAACGAAACAAAATTATCAGAAATTGATAACGACAAATTAAACCTGAACAATGGTATTGCCGTAAAATCTATCGGGGGACGTTATGTCGTTCAATCGCCATTGATGATGAAATCGGCTGATGGTCTTTATCTTAACATTTTTGAAGCAGCTGTAGTAAATTATCCGGTAATGCATCTGGATGTCACTACTGCTGACTATAAAATAAAATCACATTTGGTGCCAAACGCAATTGGCGATAAAGCCTATCTACAGACACCGGCAGTTTCTCCATGGCGTACGATTATGGTCAGCGATGATGCAAGAGACATTGTCGGCTCAAAAATGATTTTAAACCTAAACGAGCCGTCTAAAATAGAGGATACTTCATGGATTAGGCCTATGAAATATGTAGGCGTTTGGTGGGAAATGCATGTTGGCGTTTCAACATGGGACCTGAGCGGTACGCAAGATGCATCTCAAAAAAGTGTGGGCAAGAAGCCACATGGTGCTACTACAGAAAATACAAAACGCTATATCGATTTTGCCGCAAAGCATGGTTTTGATGGCGTATTGGTTGAAGGATGGAATGTAGGTTGGGAAGATTGGTTCGGGAACTGGAAAGAAGAAGTTTTTGACTTCACAACGCCTTATCCGGATTTTGATATACAGCAAATCAGCGACTATGCCAAGTCAAAAAATGTAAAGATGATAATGCATCACGAAACTTCGGGTTCTGTTGCCAATTATGAAAGACGTTTGGACAGAGCATTGAACGTAATGAAAAAATACGGCTATCCGGCTGTAAAAACAGGCTATGTTGGGAAAATTATTCCAAGAGGTGAATTCCATGACGGACAAGCTATGGTCAACCATTTCAATTATGTTCCGCAAAGAGCTGCAGAATATAAAATTATGGTCAATTCTCACGAATCATCACGTCCAACAGGGGTAAGCAGAACATGGCCAAACTATATTGCTGCCGAAGCTGCCCGAGGAAACGAATTCAACGGCTGGAGTAACGGGAATCCGCCAACACACGAAACCATTCTTCCTTTTACACGACTTTTGGGTGGACCAATGGATTATACGCCTGGAGTTTTCGAAATTAAGATGAGCCATTATGATCCTAGTAAGACAGAACAAGTACATACAACACTTGCCAAACAATTGGCTTTGTATGTAACGATGTATTCGCCTTTGCAGATGGCTTGTGACCTGCCTGAGAATTATGAAAAATATCCAGATGCTTTCCAATTTATCAAAGATGTTGCGGCAGACTGGGACGAAAGTAACTATCTGGAAGCAGAACCGGGCGATTATGTAACGGTTGCCAGAAAAGCGAAAGGAAACGAGAATTGGTTTGTTGGTGCCATTACAGACGAAAACCCTAGAAACACTACAATTTCACTTGACTTCCTAACTCCGGGAAAAAAATATAAAGCGATTATTTATCAAGACGGAAAGACAGCACATTGGGAGAAAAATCCAATCAATTACGAAATCAAAACGATTGATGTGACTTCAAAAAGCAAATTGAAGCTAACTATGGCAGCTGGCGGCGGAACAGCAATCAGCATCTTTCCGGTAAAGTAAACTATAAAATGATTTTTTTTAAAAGACAAAATTTAAAGAAAGTAACTAAAGCATTAAGTCTTGTGGGAATCTTGCTCGTTTCGGGGCAAGGTTTCTCGCAACAAAAAACATATTGCAACCCTATCAATATTGATTATGGATATTGCCCGATTCCAAATTTTGTTACACAAGGAAAACATCGGGCAACAGCCGATCCGGTAATCACCAACTTTAAAGGCGAATACTACCTGTTTTCAACCAACCAATGGGGCTATTGGCACAGTTCTGATATGCTCGATTGGAAATTCATATCCAGAAAATTTCTCCGTCCGGAACATAAGGTTTATGACGAACTCTGTGCGCCATCGCTGTCATTTGTAAATGATACGCTACTCGTAATCGGTTCGACGCATACTAAAGAATTTCCGCTATGGATGAGCAAAAATCCAAAAACAGATGATTGGAAAGAACTCGTACATAAATCAGAAGCAGGAGCATGGGACCCGCAAATTTTTTGGGATAAAGAGAAAGATGAGGTTTATATGTATTATGGATCGAGCAATCTGTATCCGCTTTATGGCGTGAAACTAAACCGAAAAACTTTCCAACCTGAAGGCGAAAGGATTCCGGTTTTGGCGCTTAATGACGATGAGCATGGTTGGGAACGGTTTGGCGAACACAACGACAATACTTTTCTGCAACCGTTTACCGAAGGTGCTTTTATGACTAAATACAAAAACAAATACTATCTGCAATACGGAGCGCCCGGAACAGAATTTAGCGGTTATGCAGATGGCGTTTATGTCGGGTCAAATCCGTTAGGACCTTTTGAATATCAATCGCATAATCCGTTTTCGTATAAACCTGGAGGATTTGCAAGAGGAGCCGGACATGGAGCAACTTATCAGGATACCAATAATGACTATTGGCATGTATCTACAATCGTAATTTCGACAAAGAATAATTTTGAAAGAAGAATAGGAATCTGGCCTGCCGGTTTTGATGAAGATGGAGTACTTTATTCCAATACGGCTTATGGCGATTACCCGACTTTTCTTCCTTCACAGAAAAAGAATCATTTGGATGCAAATTTCTCAGGATGGATGCTTTTAAATTACAACAAGCCGGTTCAGGTTTCTTCTACCTTAGGAGGATTTCAGCCTAATTTTAGCAATGATGAAGACATAAAGACGTATTGGTCGGCTAAAACTGCGGCTAAAGGCGAATACCTGATTTCTGATTTAGGAGAAACATCCACAATCAATGCCATACAAATCAATTATGCTGACCAGGATGTGGAATTGATGGGCAAGCCGGAAACCACAACCGGACATAAGTATATTATTTATTCCTCAAACGATGGCAAAAATTGGAGAATAGCTATTGATAAAAGCAAAAACACCAAAGACGTTCCTCACGATTATATCGAATTAGAAAAACCTGTGACAGCCCGCTATCTGAAATTAGAAAATATCCAGATGCCAACAGGAAAATTTGCAATAAGCGGCTTTAGGGTTTTTGGAAAAGGAACAGGGCAAAAGCCAAATGCAGTGCAGAATTTTGCTCCTTTACGAGCCGAAGCAAGGAAAAAAGGAGAGAGAAGAAGCGTTTGGTTCAAATGGCAACAAGAACCTAATGCAGACGGATATGTCATCTATTTCGGGAAATCTCCTGAAAAGTTATATGGTTCCATAATGGTATATGGCAAGAATGAATACTATTTTAGCGGATTGGACCGCTCAGATGCCTACTATTTCCAGATCGAAGCTTTCAATAATAATGGGATTGGTCCCCGATCTGAAATAAAAAAATCAGAATAAGAAAAACTTTGTGAAAAAGATTACGCAAACGTTGTATTTTGATTAAAAAACGACTTAAGAAATCGTTTTCGTTAATAACTAAATTGTAATCCATTACCTGATGTTTTCATATAAATGTATATTTATCAAAAATTAATTGTTTTTATTAAATAGAATCCTATTTTTTATTGCTTTAACTAAACTATCTTATATAAATGAGTTCAGAAACTAAAACAAATTATCCTGCGCTGTATACCTTAATTACAGTGTTTTTCTTCTGGGGATTTATTGCTGCCGGAAACAGCATTTTCATCCCATTCTGTAAAAACTATTTCTCATTAGACCAGTTTCAATCACAGCTGATTGACTTTGCCTTTTATACTGCTTATTATCTGGGAGCGCTTCTGCTTTTTATTTTTGGAGCCATAAACGGAAAAGACCTTGTTGGTAAATGGGGATACAAGAGAAGTATAGTTTACGGATTGCTGTTTTCAGCATTAGGAGCCGGAGCCATGATTGTTGCAGTTGAAGCTAATGTATATGCCGGAATGTTGGTAGGATTGTTTATAGTTGCCTTAGGTTTTTCATTACAGCAAACGGCAGCGAATCCTTTTGCGGTTTTGTTGGGTGATCCAAAAACGGGAACCAGCCGTCAGAACCTGGCGGGAGGGATCAACTCTTTTGGAACTACAATTGGGCCAATCGTTGTTGGTTTCGCATTATTTGGAACAGCGGCAGCAGTTAGCGATGATCAGATTAAAGGATTAGGTTTAGATAAAGTAATCCTGTTATATGTTGGAGTAGGTATCTTGTTTTTAATTGCAGCCAGCGTTTTCTTTTTCTCGAAAAAACTTCCATCCGGAATTTCGGACGAGCCAATGGAAAAAGCAAACAAAGCGATGACCACTTTGATTATTATGACTGGTCTTTTGGCAGTAATGTTTGCGCCTGTTTTCAATAGCTATAATTCGCCTGAGGCAAAGAAGATAGTTGAAATTGAAAAGTCAATCGAACCGATAACGAAAGACATTAAAAAATTAAGCGATAATCTGGTAAAGATTAAAAAAGACAAGGTGCTTACTGAAGAAGAAAAAAATGTGGCTTCTGAAGATATAAAAAGCGAAATCAAAGTACTGGAATTAAGCGTAGAACCACAGCACAAAGAAATTCAGGAAATCAGACATCCGCTTGAAAAATACAGAATGTATTGGTTGTCTGGAGCCTTATTGGTAATTGTGGGTGGGCTTTTATTTGCTAATCGCAGTGCACAAAAGAAAAATGATGGTTGGGGTGCTATGAAATACCCACAATTGGTTTTAGGAATGCTGGCCATCTTTACTTATGTAGGAGTTGAGGTTGCCGTTGGAAGTAACTTGGGAGAACTATTAAAACTGCCGGAATTTGGAAGTTTCCAATCGTCGGAAATCGCTCCTTATATTTCTATGTATTGGGGAAGTTTGATGATTGGGCGTTGGGCAGGAGCCATCAGCGTTTTTAACCTGACTGAAAGCAAAAGAAAATTAGCCTTGATTATCGTTCCGTTGATTGCCTTTTCGGTTATCATTGGCGTAAACACATTGGCACAGCAGGATATGACATCACTATACTATTATGTAATCTGTGTATTATTGCAGGTTTTGGTTTTCTTCCTAAGTAAAAACAAACCAGCAAGAACATTAATCTTATTTGGACTGATGGGCGTTGTTGCCATGCTAATCGGATTATTCTCTACAGGTACGGTTGCAATCTATGCTTTCCTTGCCGGAGGATTGGCATGTAGTATCATGTGGCCATCTATCTTTACATTGTCAATTACTGGTCTTGGAAAATACACGGCACAAGGTTCTGCCTTTTTGGTAATGATGATTTTGGGTGGAGGTATTATCCCGCCAATACAAGGAAAATTGTCAGATATTATCGGAATCCACGCTTCGTACGTGATACCGGTAATCTGTTTCTCATACCTTACTTTCTTTGCAATTGCAGTTAAAGGAATACTGAAAAGGCAGAAT
Organism: uncultured Flavobacterium sp.; assembly: GCA_964518395.1. GTDB lineage: Bacteria > Bacteroidota > Bacteroidia > Flavobacteriales > Flavobacteriaceae > Flavobacterium. The sequence goes on along the minus strand of CAZFGA010000020.1, from coordinate 54,083 downwards.
ATTGACGTTGACGCAATTGAAGCCGAAGGAGCCCATTAATTTATTCTTAATGAATTCATAATAACGAATCCGAAGCAGATAGTATTCCCTACATTTGCTTCGGATTTTTTACTTCTCATGAGACTTTCAAAATACTATCTGGCAGCCATTACAGCTTTTGTAATCTGGGGATTCTTTAGTTTGGCTTTAAAGCCTTTGCATCTGTATCCGTCATTGGACATTTTATTTTACAGGGTATTCCTATGTGTCGTTCTCATGATGGGAATTAATCTTCTTTTCAGAAGAAAGACCTTAAAAGAAACGAAGGAAAACTTCAGGCTGATGTCGGCCACTCAAAAAAGAAATGTCGTCCTCCTCACTTTGGGTGGTTCTTTGCTATTATCTGCCAACTGGTTTTTCTTTATTTATGTAATGAACCATGTTAGTGTGAAGGCAGCTTCCTTTGCTTACTTGGTCTGCCCGATACTCACAACCGTTTTTGCTTATTTTATACTGAAAGAAAAATTAAATAAATGGCAATGGACAGCCGTAGGATTGAGCGTTTTTAGCTGTATTTTATTGTCGTTTAACCATTTCATGGATATTTTCTACAGCCTGATCGTGGCTGCTACGTATGCATTGTATCTGGTTTCACAAAGAAAAAACACGGCAATTGACAAGTTTCTGTTGCTTACCTTGCAGTTGACAACCACGGCAATTATCTTATTGCCTTTCTATCCTTTTTATAGCTCGGATGTTCCAACAGCTTTTAACTTCTATTTTTATCTGGTGATCATTGTGGTACTGTTTACCATAATTCCGCTATTCCTGAATTTATATGCGCTAAAAGGAGTCAATTCGTCAACAGTTGGGATATTGCTTTACATCAATCCGCTGATTAATTTTTTCCTTGCCATTTTTTATTATAAGGAAGAGATTACTTCTTTTCAGATTATTGCGTATTCTTTAATTCTGCTGTCGATTATTATTTTTAACAGCAAGCACATCTTTAAACCGAAAATAAAAGAACTGCAGGCGAAAGATGTGTAATTCATTTTATATCCCGATTTTTGCATCATGAAAAAAGTGTATCTAGACAATGCTTCCACAACTGCGTTACGACCTGAAGTCATTCAGGAAATAGCTCGTGTTTTACAGGAAGACTATGGAAACCCGTCTTCAACACACAGTTTTGGTCGGTCAGCTAAGAACATACTGGAATCTTCAAGAAAATCGATTGCCAAGCAACTAAACGTATCAGCACAGGAAATCATCTTTACTTCGGGCGGAACCGAAGCGAACAACTGGATTCTTCGCTCGGCTGTAAAAGATTTAAAAGTAAAAAGAATTATTACAAGCAAGATTGAGCACCATGCAGTACTCAATACTGTTTTGGCCTTACAGGCAGAATATGGTATTGAAGTAGATTTTTTAAATCTTAATTCCAATGGCGAAGTTGCTGTCAATCATTTGGTAGAACTGCTTTCTCAGGATAAACCTACATTAGTGGCTTTAATGCATGTGAATAATGAAACGGGAACTGTTTTAGATATAGAAAAAGTAGCCAGGTTGTGTAAGCAATATAAAGCCTATTTCCATTCGGATACGGTACAGTCTGTTGGAAAGACAGAAATAGATCTTCAAAAAGCAGAAGTAGATTTTATTGTAGCCAGTGCGCATAAATTTCATGGGCCAAAAGGTATAGGCTTTGCTTTTATAAGAAAAAATCCGGGTATAAACCCGATGATTTTTGGTGGCGAACAGGAAAAAGGACTTCGTGCCGGAACAGAAGCCGTTCATAATATTGCGGGTATGGCAAAAGCTCTGGAGGTTTCTTATGAAAATTTAGAAGTCGAAAGAAAATACATCCAAAACCTAAAAGATTATTTTGTCGGAAAACTGAAAATCGATTTCCCGAATTTTAAAATAAATGGCAATCCGGAAGGATTTTACAATATTATCAATGTCTTATTCCCTTTTTCTGATGAAAAGACAGCTATGATTCTTTTTAGCCTTGATATGAAAGGAATAGCGGTTTCCAGAGGAAGTGCCTGCCAATCGGGAAGCATCAAACCATCACACGTACTAAAAGAAATGCTTTCAGACGAAGACCTGAAAAAACCTAGTTTAAGAATTTCCTTCAGCCACTTTAATACATCAGAAGATATTGACTTGCTAATTGAAGCTTTGAAAGCAGTTTAGTTTTGTTAAAAATCGACACTATTTGTTTTATTTAGCACAAATATTTGTATTATTTATTTATGTTTGTGGCAAAACAAACTTTATGAAACAAGTACTAATTACATTAATAACTGTTTTTGGTTGTATTGCTATTTCCTTTGCACAGCATAAAGGCAAAGTAGAAATGGGTTTTAGTGGAGGTTATAATGCTACTAATATTACTCATGACTTTAAAATATATGGTTTATCTGATTCACGCCATGGCTTTAATTTTGGAGTTTCTGCTGATTATTATTTTTCAGATGACTGGAGTATTAAAGCTAAGTGTATGTACGAAACAAAAGGATGGGATAATGACCTTATACAGATTTCCGACGAATCCGACCCTGTCGTTCGATATGAAAGCACCAACATCCGTTTAAATTATATTACTATTCCGGTAATGATTGCTTTTCATATTTATGAGAATAGGACAAACGGATATGTTAATGCAGGTCCTTATATTGGTTTTTTGAAGAATGCAAAAGAAACAAGATTTAATACTGACATAAAAGATAATTTTGATAAAGTAGATGGTGGTATTTCTTATGGATTTGGTGGAAAATTTCCGGTATCAAATAAATTTAAGTTTTTTGTTGAATATGATGTACAACTCGGACTAACAGGGATGTTTAGAAACGAAAATCGATATATTAGCGTAAGACATGCTGTAAACGCTGGAATAAACTTTTTACTTTATTAATTACCTAAATCACACAATTTTTTTGTCTAACAAATCCAAAATCATAAACCCAAAACCCAAAACCCAAAATCTCAAATCTTTAACACCAAATTCTAATTAATTTTCTAAGTTTGTGTAAAAACAAACTTTATGAAAAGAGTACTAATCACTTCGATGGCCATTTTGGGTTTTATCGTTACTTCCTCTGCACAAAATAAAGGCAAAATAGAAATCGGACTTAATGCCGGGTTGAATTCTTCTAATGCCAGTACATCATATGATTCGGCAGATCCGAGCATAGGTTTTAATTTTGGAGCATCAGCCGATTATTATTTTTCTGATAGCTGGAGTCTTAAAGCAAAATTGATTTACGACAGAAAAGGATGGGATAACGATCTTATTCCGGTTTCTGACGGATTTGATCCTGTTGTACGATTTGCAAGAACAGATATCAATTTAAATTATCTTACTATTCCTGTAATGGCAGGCTGGCACTTTGGAAACAAGAAAAACTGGTATTTAAATTTTGGACCTTATATAGGTTTTTTGATGAATGCGAAAGAAACAAGGTTTGATACTGACATCAAGGAAAGCTTTAATTCAGTAGATGGTGGTATTGCCTTTGGAATTGGTGTAAAAATTCCGGTATCAGACAAGTTTAAAGTCTTTATTGAATATGAAGGACAGGGCGGTATGGCTGAGGTTTTTAAATATAATGATTATGATGACACTATTGTGAATGTAAGAAGCTCGTTAAACGTAGGGATAAACTTTTTACTGTATTAATAATGTTAGCAGTAGGCAGGAAGCAATAGGCAGAATGCTGAAATCTCAAATCTCAAATCCAAAATTTAAAAACCCAAATCTCAAATCAAAAAATAGATTCATAAAAAAACCGTTTTGGATTTCAAAACGGTTTTTTTATGTTCAATAAATCTGCAATCTTAAGTCTGCGATCTAAAATCTAAATCTGCAATCTTATAAATGGATTACCTCGCCATAAGCATCGGCAGCAGCTTCCATGATAGCCTCGCTCATTGTTGGGTGAGGGTGGATTGACTTGATGATTTCATGTCCTGTAGTTTCTAATTTTCTTGCTACAACTGCTTCAGCAATCATATCGGTTACACCAGAACCAATCATGTGGCAGCCTAACCATTCGCCATATTTGGCATCAAAAATAACCTTTACGAAACCATCAGGAGTTCCGGCAGCTTTTGCCTTACCTGAAGCAGAGAAAGGAAACTTACCAATTTTCAATTCGTAACCTTTTTCACGAGCTTGTTTTTCTGTCAAACCTACAGAAGCAATTTCTGGAGTAGCGTACGTACAACCCGGAACGTTTCCGTAATCGATTGGCTCTACGTGTAGGCCAGCGATTTTTTCAACACAAAGGATTCCTTCTGCAGAAGCAACGTGAGCCAATGCTTGTCCAGGAACCACATCACCAATAGCATAATAACCAGGAATGTTCGTTTGGTAGTATGAATTAACTACAATTTTATCTCTGTCTGTTGCAATTCCAACTTCTTCAAGTCCGATATTTTCAATATTCGATTTGATCCCAACGGCAGAAAGTACGATTTCGGCCTCAAGGATTTCTTCTCCTTTTGAAGTCTTTACAGTAGCTTTTACGCCATTTCCTGAAGTGTCAACTTTTTCAACAGAAGCATTAGTCATTATTTTGATACCTGCTTTTTTCAAAGAACGCTCAAATTGTTTTGAGATATCTTCGTCTTCAACAGGAACGATGTTTGGCATAAATTCAACAATGGTAACCTCAGTTCCCATAGCATTGTAGAAATGTGCAAACTCAACTCCAATAGCTCCAGAACCAACAACAATCATTGATTTTGGCTGTTCAGACAATGACATAGCCTGACGGTATCCAATTACTTTTTTACCATCTTGCGGCAGGTTTGGCAATTCGCGTGAACGTGCACCGGTTGCAATGATAATATGGTCTGCAGAATACTCTGCTGTTTTTCCATCTTTACCAACAACATCAATCTTTTTTCCTGGTTTTACTTTTCCGGTACCTTCAATAACATCAATTTTGTTTTTCTTCATCAAGAACTGGATGCCTTTGCTCATTCCGTCAGCAACACCACGTGAACGGGAAATAACAGCATTAAAATCCTTGTCGAATTTTTCAACTGTCAAACCGTAGTCAGAAGCATGTTTTAGGTAATCAAAAACCTGAGCTGATTTTAATAATGCTTTCGTTGGGATACATCCCCAGTTCAAGCAGATACCGCCTAGATTTTCTTTTTCGATAATGGCAACTTTAAAGCCTAATTGTGATGCTCTGATGGCTGTTACATAACCTCCAGGGCCGCTTCCTAAAACAATGATATCGTATTTCATTAGAATGTATTTTTTCTTGTTATTTGAGAGTACGAAAATAACTAATTATTTGGTTATGGAAAAGTTTCGCTCTTGCAAAGTTTCCACAACTGCTGTTAGTATCAATTTTTCTTTTTTGTGGTAATCCTTATAAATGCATACAGGATCAAAGTCTGTAGCAAAACGTTTATCAGTACGAGCATAAAGCCGAAATTGGCTGAAGCATCAGCATAAAACGGATAGCTTTTGTCAAACATATAGGCTGGAAAACTCAGGAAAATCATAATCAGATTGCACAAATTGACCAAAAACCTACTTGAGGATTCTTCAATAATGTAGGTGCACGAAATAGCAATAATTATTTCTAGAATAATTACGACAAATAGCAGCTTGAAGAATAGTTTCATGAGTTATGTATTAGCTCTCAACAGCAAATTGAGAATAGTATAGGTTTTTATAATAACCTTCTGCCTTATTGATCAGTTCATAATGCGTTCCTTGCTCTACGACATTTCCTTTTTCCATAACAATAATCTTGTCGGCATTGACAATAGTTGCCAATCGGTGTGCGATTACGATTGAAGTTCGGCCTTTGGTAATGGTTTCTGTAGCTTTCTGAATCAAATCTTCTGAATAGGAGTCGATAGATGAAGTCGCTTCGTCAAGAATCAATATACTCGGATTGCTGACAAAAGCTCTTAAGAAAGCAATAAGCTGTCGTTGTCCCGAAGAAAGCATAACCCCGCGTTCTTTTACGTTATAGTCATAACCATGTGGCAATGTCATTATAAAATCATGCACGCCAATTTCTTTTGCAGCCCTGATAACATCTTCTCTCGAAATATCAGGATGCTCAAGCGTGATGTTGTTATGAATAGTATCGGCAAAAAGGAACACGTCCTGAAGTACCACGGCAATCTGGTTACGAAGGCTTTTCAGTGTAAAGTCTTTTATATTCGTACCGTCAATAAGGATTTCACCTCCGTTGATTTCATAAAAACGGTTGAGAAGGTTTATAATTGTCGATTTCCCTGCTCCGGTGGCTCCAACTATTGCAATAGTTTCACCTTCCTTGACATGAATATTGATACCTTTTAAAACTTCTTCTTTGCTGGTATAGCTAAAATGTACGTTGTTGAAATCGATATTGCCCTTAAATGTAGGTGCCGTAACTTTTCCTTTGTCCTGAATATGACCTTCCATATCCAAAACTTCAAAAACACGATTTGCAGCAATCATTCCCATCTGCATCTCATTGAACTTATCTGCAATCTGACGCAAAGGGTTATAAAGCATTCCGATAAACATGGTGTAAGAAAACAAATCTCCAAAAGTTGTCGTTCCGTTACCTGCCAGAATATTCATTCCGCCATACCAAACCACTAAGCCCAAAGAGATAGAAGAAACAATATCGGCAATAGGGAAGAATATGGAGTTGTACCAAACGTTTTTGACCCACGCTTTTTTATGTTTGTCGTTGATTACCTTAAACTTCTCGTATTCGATATCTTCTCTTGAAAAAAGCTGTACGATTTTCATTCCGGTAACGCGTTCCTGAACAAAAGTGTTCAAATTGGCAATCTGAGTTCTTACTTCTTCAAAAGCCACCTGCATTTTTTTCTGGAAAACCCGTGTAGCGTAGACCAGAATTGGCATAGCACACATTACGATAATCGTAAGTTTCCAGTTCATATAGAACATAAAAAGCAAAACGACTACCATTTTCAACAGGTCGCTTATAATCATAAATAGTCCCTGGCTGAAAATTTTGGAAATGGATTCGATATCGAAAACGGAACGGGTTACTAATTTTCCGACCGGTTCATTATCAAAATATTTCATCTTAAAACTCATCATATGTCCGAAGAGTTTTACCCGGATATCCCTGATGATGTCTTGTCCGAGCCAGTTGGCAAGAAAAACGAAATAAAATTGAGAGATGACCTCGATAATCAAGGCACCACCCATTAATAAAATAAAATACAACAGTCCGGTAGCGTCTTCCGGCTGTATATAACTGTCAACGGTACGTTTTAGCAAAAAAGGGCGGAGTGCAGCGAAAACCGACAAAGTAACCGCAAAGAAAATAACCCAGTAATACCGGGTTTTGTACGGTTTGGTGTACTCCATTATTCGCTTAAATATTTTGGTATCTGATGCTTTCATTTCTTTTTTCGAGGCTAATTTTTGTCAATTGGCTTATTGCCACAAATATAAGGATATTCTACTTGGGTTAAATATAAACCGTGGGCTGGGGCAGAAGCTCCGGCTTCATTTCGGTTTTTACTTTCGATGATTTTTCTGAAATCTTCCAGATTGGCCTTACCCATACCTACTTCTACCAGCGTTCCTACAATGGCACGTACCATATTCCGAAGAAAACGGTCGGCAGCAATAGTAAATACCAGCTTATTTCCTGTTCGTATCCAGTTCGCTTCCATGATTTTGCAGAGGAAAGTCTTTACATCCGTATTTACCTTTGAAAAACACTGGAAATCGTTGTATTCGAAAAGGATTTTTGCAGCCTGGTTCATTTTTTCCACATCAAGATTATGGTGGCAATACCAGCTCAAAGGTCCTTCAAAAACGTCTTTTACGTTAGTGATATGGTATTCATAGGTTCTTTTCACTGCATCAAATCGGGCATGCGAATCATCAGCCACTGTATGGATTTTGAGGATGGCAATATCTTTTGGAAGGTAAGAATTCAGCTTGTTTTTTAAACTATCGGATTCAAAAGAAATATCGGTATCAAAATGTGCGAACATTTGTTTGGCGTGGACGCCTGTATCTGTCCTTCCGGCACCTGTAATTTCAATAGTACTTCGAAGCAGGACAGAAATAGCCTTGCCCAGCGTTTCTTGTACAGAAGGAGCGTTAGGTTGTTGTTGCCAGCCGTGATAGTTTTTGCCGTTGTAAGCAAATTCGATGAAATATCTCAAGGTGAAGTAAATCCAAAGTTTTGAAAAACAAAGATAGTCATAAGTTTTATAGGTGAGAGAATGCAAGGTTTCAAATTTTTCTTAAAGTTATGAACCAAAAGAGTTTTCTTTTTTAGATTTAAGACCCGGGAAACTTTGTAATTTTACCTGCCTAATTTGAATGACCAATGAAAAAAATTCTTTTACTTTCCGATACTCATGGCCATATTGACGATACTATTTTAAAATATGTCGATCAGGCGGATGAAGTATGGCATGCTGGCGATATAGGCGATCTTATTGTAACAGATACTTTAAAAAAGCATAAGCCGTTACGGGCTGTTTTTGGTAATATTGACGGCGATAAGGCAAGAATGGAATTTCCACTTAATAACCGATTCATGTGTGAAGGTGTTGATGTCTGGATTACCCATATTGGAGGTTATCCGGGTAAATACAGCCCGGCGGTAAAAAATGAAATCGAATCAAATCCTCCAAAGCTTTTCATCACAGGACATTCGCATATTCTAAAGGTAATGTTCGATAAAAAATTGAACCTACTTCATATGAATCCTGGAGCTTGCGGCATTTCTGGTTTCCACCAAATAAGAACAATGCTTCGTTTTGTTATCGAAGGAGATAAGATTAAAGATTTGGAAGTAATCGAAATAGGGAAGAAGCCCTAATTCTACAGGCTTGCAATTATTTGGGAATTTGAAGTTTGATATAAATCAAAGTTCCGGCATTAATTTTTGAATTAATAGTTATAGAACCTTTTAAGTGCTTGATCCTTGATTTTATCTGTGTAAGTCCAAAACCATCGCTCAACAGTTCCTTGCTGGTATCAAAACCTTTACCATCGTCTTCAATTGTAAGCAAAAGCTGATTGTTATTCTCTTCCAGCGTGATGTAAGCTTTGGAAGCCTTGCTGTGTTTTATGATATTGTTGAAAAGCTCGGCAGTAATAAAATATACCCGCATCTCAAACTCTTCGTTATAGCGCCTTCCCTGAGGAACATAACTTGAATATTCAAATTGAAGAATAGAATTTGAATTTTTTTCGCACAGATCCTGCAAGGCATGAAATAATCCAAACTTAGCCAATAAAGGCGGAATCAGCTCGTGAGACAAATCCCTTACGTTGTCGTGTGCTTCTTTTAGGATAGCCCTTGTTTTTTGGATTTCTTCGGAATTTTCTGTTGGATTTTTAGCGGTATAAGCAGAAAGATGAAGCCCCGCTGAAGACAACAATGCGCTAATACTATCGTGAAGTATGGTAGCGATGTTTTTTCGTTCAATTTCCTGACCGTCAATAGTCGCGTTGATGATATTCTGCTTGATTTGCCTGTCCAAATCAATAAACTTGTTTTTCTGTTTCAGCCTTAAGTTTTGGTAGAAGAAATAAAATAAAATGGTACTGAAAGCGAAAAGCGCAATAAAAATCAGGATTATTTTTTGGTTGTTTTTTTGCTTTTCCTCTAGTAGTCGCTGTTTTTCTTTATTTTCATTCTCAATTTTTTCAATCTTATATTTTGTTTCTACATCAGAGATAGCTCGCTTGATATTATCTTCATAAATCGTTTCGTTGACATGAAAATATTTGTTCATGTACTCGATGGCATTTTTATAATCTCCCATCATTTCATAACCGTAAGAGAGGTTAAGATAGGTATCTCCAACTTCCTGAGAAATGGTGTCTTTTGGATTTATTTTTAGAGATTTTTGATATTGTTCAACTCCCTTTTTATAATTTTTTTCAATTACAAGGTAATAATATCCCAGATTGCTCAATGCCGTACAAATCTGCCTGACATTGTTGGCCTTTTCTGCATAAAGCATTGAAGAATCCAGATGTTTTCTAGCCAATGTAGGCTTTTCGTTTGAAATATAATAACTGTAATAGTTGTTGTGGCTGAAAGCCAATTCACTAGGATCGTTCAATTCCTTGGCACCTTTCATGATTTTTTCCATGTAAAAGAAGGCGCTGTCAGATTTGGTCAGAATATGGACTTTAAAAAGTCGCTGGTAAATAAACGAAGTTGAATTTAGAAGTTTGTGCTTTCTTCCCAGAGAAAGCGAACGGTAATAATAATTTTTTGCCCTGTCATAATTTCGGATAGAAGCATATCTATGCCCGATATCTTCCAGAATTTCCATCCGAGAGGCCACAATATCGTGATTCTCGGCAATTTTAAGGGCCTTGAATAAGGTTTCGAAGGATTTTTGACTATCATTAAGCAAAAAATAGATGTCAGCCTTTTTGAGGCTGACATCGCAATACTTTTTATAATCCTTGTTTTCCAGATAAAATTTGGCCTTTTCTCTTGAATATTTCAAACCCTTCAGATAGTCTTTATTCTCCATGTAGAAGGATAAAGAATCTACGGTTTTATCTTGAGTAGTTGCAAATCCGGAAAATGAAACGAATAGTAGTATTGTCCAAAATGACGATTTGAAATTAAGCCATTTTAAGGTCATCTATTCTCAATCTTGGTTTTTTTGTTACTGGATCACCATCGCCAATTCCGCCGCTTTCTCCGTCAGGAAGTTCAAAATCTACGTTTATAACATTCTCTATACAAGAAAAGTATTCGTAGTATTCTACGAAACTTGTTGAAGGGTCTTTCTCGTAAGGCTTTAAGGTAACGGCAATGATATTAACCTCATAAGGATCTACAAAGGTGGTGTACTCGCAGTTGTCTGGGATTTGAAAAGATACTTTAAAAGTGTCGTCTTCTTTTCCAATTGCATAGTTTTTTAAGAATAATGACATAGTTTCTGATTTATAGATTAATTAATTAAGTTATGTTTTAAGGCATATTTTACCAACCCGATGGTTGTTTTTACATTTAATTTTTTGATTAGGTTTTTACGATGTGTTTCTACAGTATTGGTGCTGATATTTAGCTCTTCGCCAATTTGCGTACCACTATATTCCATCGTAATGAGTTTGAGTATCTCCAATTCTCTTTCCGTGATTGAGGAAAGCGGCATGGCCTCATTAATATAACTTTGCTGTGGTATTTTGGAAAAAGATTCGAAAATCCTGTCGCGTATGGATTGCGAAAAATATTCTTCGCCATTTGCGACTGCATTTATGGCTTCAATAATATTTTCTCCCGCGCTTTGTTTGCTAAGATAGCCATTTGCACCCAGTTTTAGCACTTCTTTTATGATTTTTACATCATCATAACTTGAAAGAATGATTACTTTACAGCTAAAACCTTTTATTGCGAACTCACGAAGTACCTCAATGCCGTCTTTTTTCGGCATATTAATATCCATTACAAGCACATCGACATTGTTTTTTTGGACATCTTCGACCAGATTTTCGCCATTTAGCGAGTATCCGGCGACTTCAAATTTTGGATTAGTCTTCAGCATTGAGAGCATGCCGTCAATGAGAACTTGGTGATCGTCAGCGAGATATATTCTAATTTTTGTGTCCATTTATGGGGAAATTGGCTTAACCAAATTTAACCTTTTTTTTTGAAGTAATCCCATAGCAAATTGATTTACCTTACAAAATGCCATAAAAATCGATGAAATACAAAAAAAGCCCGAACTCTTGTTCGGGCTTTCTGACGCACTAAATAAAACTAAGTTTATAGGTTTATCTCAATCGATCCACAGATTTTACGAGATCTTCATCCTTTTTTATGGCTTTGTTTGCAAGCACTAAAAAAACGATAGAAAAAATAGGTAGAAACATCCCAATACCCTTCTCTGAGGTCGCCACCTCTCCGGATAAGCTTAGCGAATGATATACAAATAATCCTAATAAAATTAAATTTAATATGATGTTCAATCTGCCAAGGACAAATTGCAATTTTCTATTCTTAAACAAAAAAATGGCAATCAGTGAAAGAATAGCACTCATACTAAACAGAAGCATGTCTGTCATATGATCTGCCGTAAAAATTTTTTGCCCCGTTGAAGTAGTTTCCAATGGAAAGACATAGGGCAGTATGCCCATAATAATAAAAGCAATCAGTAGATAGATAGTCTGTATTCTCTGAATCATTATTCATTGATTTGTCCCACAAAAATATATTTTCTTTTTCATAAATACTATTGCATGATTAAAATTTATTCGTATTATTGCATAAGAAATCCGTAAGCACTTCATTTAGCGGATTATCCATTTTCAAAAAAAATAGAATCACAACTACTCTTTCAAAGATTCCAACAATTAATTCAAAACATGCATGTTTGATATTTCTGTATTAAAAGAAATGAAGCTGTCTGAGCTTCAGGATATTGCTAAAGCAACAAAAAAAATAAAGATTAACGGAGTAAAAAAAGAAGCCCTGATTTATCAAATACTAGATTATCAGGCAGCAAATCCTGAAGTTATTCCAACTCCTGCTGCTGAAACAGAAGCTAAGCCTAAGAGAGCAAGGATAATCCCAGAAAAGAGTCCTAAAGCTGCTATAGAAAATACTACTACCCTTTTTTCTGAACCTGAACCGGCTGCTGTAAAAGAACAGCCAATACAAGAAAAAAAGAAGCCTGTTGCAAAGCCTGTGAATGCTGTTAAAACGGCAGAAACAAAAAGTCAGGATATAATTGCAGCTCCTGCGCAAAAAGACAAAAAACAGCCCCGATTCAATAAAAATAATTTTGAGAAACCTCAAGCTACTAAAGAAGAAGCAACTGAAAAAACGGTAAATGAGGTAGTTCCACAGCCAGCAGAAGATCCATCTGTTTCTTCTCAAAAAGGTTTGGAAAAGATTGCAAAACAACAACCACAGCAAAATCAAAAGCAGAATCCTAACCAAAGGCAAAATCAAAATCAAAACGGAAACGGAAATCCAAACCAAAACCAAAACCAGAATTCCAATCCTAACGCCAATCCTAATTTCAAGAACAACAAAAAGACTAATTTCAGAGATGCTGATTTTGAATTTGACGGCATAATTGAAAGTGAAGGTGTTTTGGAAATGATGCCTGACGGCTACGGATTCCTGCGTTCATCTGATTATAACTATTTAGCGTCTCCTGACGATATTTATCTTTCTACTTCTCAAATACGACTTTTCGGATTAAAGACTGGTGACACGGTAAAAGGTGTTGTACGTCCGCCAAAAGAAGGTGAGAAATATTTTCCTCTGGTAAGAGTTTTAAAAATCAACGGACATGATCCGCAGGTTGTAAGAGACAGAGTTTCTTTCGAGCATTTGACGCCACTTTTCCCAGATGAAAAATTTAATCTGGCAGGGAAACAAAGTTCTATTTCTACACGAATTATCGATTTGTTTTCTCCTATAGGAAAAGGACAGAGAGGGATGATTGTGGCACAGCCAAAAACAGGTAAGACAATGCTTTTAAAAGACATTGCAAATACAATAGCTGCGAACCACCCGGAAGTATATCTTATTGTATTGCTAATTGATGAAAGACCTGAAGAGGTAACAGATATGCAGCGTAGCGTTAGAGGAGAAGTAATCGCTTCAACCTTTGATGAACCAGCGGACAGACACGTTAAGGTTGCCAATATTGTTTTGGAAAAAGCGAAAAGATTGGTAGAATGCGGGCATGATGTAGTTATCCTTTTGGATTCGATTACACGTTTAGCAAGAGCTTACAATACTGTTCAACCTGCTTCAGGAAAAGTATTGAGTGGTGGTGTGGATGCAAATGCATTGCAAAAACCGAAACGTTTCTTTGGAGCAGCAAGAAATATAGAAAATGGCGGATCGCTAAGTATCATTGCAACGGCCCTGACTGAGACAGGTTCTAAAATGGATGAAGTTATTTTTGAAGAATTCAAAGGAACCGGCAACATGGAATTGCAGTTGGACAGAAAGATTGCCAACAAACGTATTTTTCCGGCTATCGACCTTACTTCATCAAGTACCAGAAGAGACGACTTGCTTTTAGACGAAGGAACTATCCAGAGGATGTGGATTATGAGAAAATATTTGGCTGATATGAACCCAGTTGAAGCGATGGATTTCATCAACGACCGTTTCAAAAAGACAAGAAATAATGAAGAATTCCTGATTTCGATGAACGACTAATCAGAATAAAATTCAACAAAAAACTCCAATTTAGTAATTGGAGTTTTTTATGCCTTTATTTTTTTGTCGCAACAATAGAATATACCATCGGGATCTTATTTTCTAAATGTTTGATGCGGTATTTGCCTGGTTCAAATTCTTCTGTCTTGCTAAAGCAATCATAAGGCGAATAATCATACTCACCAAATGAGTTCAGTTCCAAGCCGTTTGTAATAAGGTTGTTAAGAGTTTCGCTGGTAGCGTGATTCCAGCTGATTGTTTTTGAAGAAATAGGAGCTTCTTTATCAGCATAGGTGCCTTCTATAGTTTCAATGATAGGAGCTTCTTTGAAATAATTATAACCTATTCCCTCAAAATTATCATCAAACATCCAGACTACCGGATGAAAATCGGCCATGATAAATTTCCCGCCCGGTTTTAAGAATCGTTGAATGACCTTTGCCCATTTATCCAAATCCGGCAGCCAGCCGATAGTTCCGTAGCTGGTAAACACAATATCAAATTCTTCGTTGAGATGTTCCGGTAAGCTGTATACGTCACAATTAATAAAACGGGTATCCAAATGTAATTCCTGTGCTATTTCCTTTGCTTTATCAATAGCTTTATCAGACAAATCCACACCGGTAGCTTTTGCTCCCAATCGGGACAATGACATGGTATCTTGCCCGAAATGACATTGTAAATGAAGGATTTTTTTGTCCTTAATGTCGCCAAGCAAATCCAATTCAATTTGTTTTAGGGTATTATTTCCTTCAAGAAAACTTTTTTGGTTATAAAATTCAGAATCTACATGGAATTCCGTTTTTTTATTCCAGGTTTCTCGGTTTATTTCTAAGTAATTATCTTCCATAGCTTTAGTAATGAATTAGTAATGCTACCTGATTTGTATTTTTTTTCATAGGTAACGTTTAGTAAAACTACGGATAAAAATCATACGATTGATATCTTGGGAAGCAATATAGGATTAAGTTGCTATCTATGGAAGATAGGAACAATACCTAAAACGATAGGTTAATCGACTTTATTAATTACTTGGAGTTATAATTTTTCATACCAATCCAGAATATCATCTGCAACTTTTTCCCAGCCAGGTTCACCAGCTATAAAATGGCTTTTTTTATCGTAGATTTTCAGATCGACTACGCTGCTTTCGTCTTTGTATTTTCTGGCAATCGTTTTTGTCAATGAGGCAGGAAAAATATGATCGTTTCCACCGCCAATAAATAAAAGCGGTGTGTGGGCTTTCTTGAAATTAATATTAGAATAGGAATCCAGAACCAATTGTCTGCTCACGGCAAAGCTTTCAGGAACCGCATATAAATCAAACATTTTTTCCTTTTCTTTTTCAGGCAGAGTGTTGAAAAAAGCATAATCATACCATTTACGAGAACCCATATAATTTTTCTTTCCTGAGAAAAAACCAAAGGCAGGTAATACAGTTTTCAGTGTTTGGAAGGGAGGAAATACATTTTTAGGAGGAGCTCCGTCAATGCTTACAGCTGCAGTGACTTTGTTTAAATCTGTCAATTTTAGTGCAGCCATTCCTGCCATTGAATGACCAATTACCAAAGGTTTTTCAGGTAGAGAATCAATCAGTTTGGCAATAGTATTTACTACAGCCTTGAAATTGGTTTTGGCCAAATCAGGATGTTCTGTTTTTCTCAACTCAGAAGGATTGCCTTCATGTCCGGGGTTGACAGGAGTATAAACTGTATAGCCTTTTTGTTCATAATAGTTTTTCCAGGATGACCAGGTTTGGTTGTTTACGAAATTTCCGTGTATGAGCACGATTGTTTTTGACTTATTCATAATTTGATTATTTAGTTGTTAAATGATAGGACAAAGTTCTATCATCGTAATGCCAAAAACTTTAACCTGAGTTAAAATCGTAATTATTTGCCAGAAATTCTTTTTCGGATCCGGCTAAGTGATGGTCCTTGAATGCCGAGATAAGATGAAATCTGGTACAAAGGAACGGTATTAAAAATATCGGGATGGTGTTTGATTAAATCCAAATAGCGTTCTTCAGGAGTTTGGAAGAGAAAACTTTCAGTGCGGGTAATGGTTATGTTGAAAGCTTCCTGTGCCAGTAACCTGCCAAATCGTTCCCAGGCGTGTGACTTCCGGTACAATGCTTGTAGATCATTAATATGGATGCATAAGACTAGCGAATCTGTCATGGATTGTGTGTGGTAATCGCAAGGCATCTGATTGATAAAACTTTTAAAAGAAACAACAAACTGATTGCCTGAATATAAGAAAACATTTTTTTCATCGCCTGTTTTGGAATCAACGATATACGATCTGAAGACACCTTCTGTTACAAAGCCAAGATACCGGCAAACATTTTTGTACTCATTAAAGAAATCCCATTTTTTATAGCTCATTTCCTGCCATAATGATTCCGACAGCTGAAAATCTTCTTCTGTTAATCCGGCAAAATCTTTTAATGCAAAGGATAGGTGCTTGAGTTTATCCATGATTTATCCTTAAAAAGTTCTGATTCTTTCTGAGTAAATATAAATAATTTGCAAGAAAGTTCGACAATAGGAAGAAGTTGATTTAAAACTATTCTTAAGATTTCCAGTTTATTAGGTAGTAATAGAAATAAAAAAAAGCCTTTCTGAAAAACAGAAAGGCTTTCTCCAATTGTTATTGGTAAAGGTTAGTTTACGATTACTTTTTTAGTAGCCGTTTGGTTTTGAGAAGCTAATTTCAAGAAATAAAAACCTGAAGGAAGATTCTCCAATGTGTATGTATTGTTTTGTGAAGCAGGGTTTTTGATTTCCTGTACAATTTGTCCGTTGATGTTAATCAACTGGATTTCATCCAAAACGATATCTGAGTCAATATTGATTTTATGATTGCTTGCCGGGTTTGGATAAACTGAAACTGCAGTAAGCGGATTGAATTCGTGCGTTGAAAGCGATGGCCAACGGTTTTCCGCTACCGGACCTCCCCAGATCATTGTTGCCAAATATGGGTTATCAATAAAAGGATTTCTATTTCCTTGTCCATATTGATTGTTTGCATTGCCTAAATAAGTATTTCTATTGTCTTCGTATTGTGATACAGGATCTTCCGCATTCCATTGAAGAAACAATTCAATCATGTTCGTATCTGATGCTACAGGAGTTCCAACGCCAACATTTTTTGGAAGACATCTGTTACCGTATCTAAGGTACATATACATCATCATTCGGGCAACATCGCCTTTCCACTCATCACCAGGATACCATGTTGAAGAAGTAATATCGCGTGAATTTCCAGAGCCGGCTGTGAATTTCTCACTTCCTCTGTCGCCATTTCTTTGAACATCGGCAGCTCTCAGGTGATGTGCATCAGCACCAGGGCCTGAAGTTCCTAAGTCTGGAGTTCCCAACGATTTTGCATAGGTATGCTCTCTGTTCCATTGGCAGGTAGCGCCACCACCATCACTGTTTTTACTTCTGCGTCTGTGGTCATTATCATCAGCCTGAGATGATGGACAAATTGAACTGCTGAAGCCATACAAAAGAAGGACATTCGTGTTTGTGGCATCGGCAGGGTCAAGATCGATAATTTTGATGGCTTGTTCTGCACCATCATAGCTTAACGTTTTTGTGTGTGTCGATGTAATTTTTTGCGCAAGGGCTGTTTTTAAAGCTGTTCCTGTTTGATTGAAATCAAATCCGTTGTAGTAAGGAGCAGGCGCGCCAGCTTGAGCAAAGGCAAGTGATGCAGTGAACACCATTGCCAGAGTGTAAAATTTCTTCATTAAATTATAATTAAGGGAAGGCAAATGTAATTGGTTTTACCAATAGAATTTTAAAATTTAACGTATTAAATCAATAAAAAATGCCTGATTTTTAAAAATCAGGCATTTTTTGTAAGAATTATATGTAAATGTAACGTTAGTTTACTATTACTTTTTTTGTAGCCGATTGACTGTCAGAAGTCAGTTTTAAGAAGTAAAAACCAGAAGGAAGATTTTCTAAAGTATAGGTCTTACCTTGTGATGATGGATTTTTGATTTGCTGCATGATTTGACCGTTGATATTGATCAGCTGTATTTCGTCCAATTGTAATTCTGTATCGATATTAATCCTGTGGTTATTGGAAGGGTTAGGATAAACTGCGATAGTTGCCAAAGCTTCGTAAGCAGGAACATCTAATGGAAGTCCCCAAACCATTGTTACATAATCATTATTGTCAATGTAAGGATTTCTGTTTCCTTGGAAAGCATAAATAGCATTATTTCGTTTAATTTCTTTTTGGCTTACCGGATCTTGAGCATTCCAAGTCAACAAGATATTTAAAAATGTCGGAGAAAAAACTCTTCCATTACTTCCGTCAAACATATTCTTAGATTGAACAGTTGCTGAAGTATAAAAATTAGCCATTTGGTCTTCGTATCGAGTAGCAAAATATAAAAGGCATCTCGCAATGTCTCCTTTAAATTCATCTATTGGCTCAAAAACGGTTGAAGTATAACCAGCAGAATAACCTGAATTAAGGTTTGGTCCTAATTTAGATCCGTTAGCAGAAGTGTATGTAGCTACATTTACTTTTCCAAACGGATAATTGTCTCTAATCCCATTTACTTTTCCATCAGTTGGGATGACATGATGAGGATCATTTTTCATAGGATTTACGGCCACATTCTCAAAATAGGCTTGAGGAACCAGATGTTCTCTGTTGTAGCAATCTCCTTCATTGGAATAGGATCCACATTGAGAAGAATTATATAGAAAAGTATACGGATCAGCTCCTGTTGGATTTTCAGAATACATATCTACAAGACTATTGTCATTCTCAAATCCAATGCCCATATCTCTATCGGTCGTTCCATAGGCAGTCCATAGGCCATTGTTTGAAGTGCTGCTTCCACTTCCATATCCTCGATCGATATGACCACTTGTGATAATAGCTTTTAATTGTGTTTTTAAGGCATAGCCCGTTCCTGTCGCAGAATTATAATAACCTGCAGGGGCTTGCGCATATCCTATCGTTACTAAAAACAATAATAGGAAAGAGTAGTTTTTTTTCATTTTACGATTCTTTTTTTTCTTTTCGTTCAAACAACGCCATATAAAATCCGTCAAATCCTGATTCTGAGGCCAAGATCTTCACATCTTTTACAAAGGTAAAGCTTTTCCCAGTATCTGTTGTTAAGAAACGTTTAACTTGCTCCTGATTCTCAGAAGGAAGGATAGAGCAGGTAGCATATACCAATTTTCCACCGGGCTTTACAATTTTGGAATAGTTCTCTAAAACTTCAGCCTGTACTTTTCGGATATTGTCAATAAATTCAGGTTGCAGTTTCCATTTGGCATCTGGATTTCTTTTGAGTACACCCAAACCGCTGCAAGGTGCATCAATTAATACCCTGTCTGCCTTTTCGTGTAATTTTTTAATGACTTTAGTAGTATCGATAATTCTATATTCGATATTGAAAGCACTATTTCTTTTGGCTCTAAGTTTTAGCTGTTTTAGTTTGCTTTCGTACAAATCCATTGCAATTAGTTGTCCTTTGTTTTCCATCAAGGAAGCTAAGTGCAGTGTTTTTCCGCCGGCCCCGGCACAGGTGTCCACAACTCTCATTCCCGGCTTAACATCCAAAAACGGAGCTACTAATTGAGAGCTGGCATCCTGAACTTCAAAAAAACCTTCTTTAAAAGCATCTGTCAAAAATACATTAGCTCTTTCTTTTAGTACCAAGGCATCAGGCTGGTCTTTCAAAAACTCGGTTTCAATATCCTGATCCATCAAAATCGCACGAAGTTTTTCTTTGGTAATTTTCAGAGTGTTCACTCTTAAAATAACTTTTGCAGGTTGGTTTTGGGCAATAATTTCTTTTGACCAAAGTTCTTCGCCAAGTTCTTTTACGCCTAATTCGTCCATCCAATCCGGTATGGATTCCTTGAATTTCCTGATTTTTGAAAGTTCGTCAAAACGGCCCTTTATTTTTCTTTCAGGTGTTCCTTCCAACTGTCTCCAATCTGGAATGGGATAGCCTCTTAAAACTGCCCAAACTGCAAAAACTCTCCAAAGATCATCTCTGTCAAAAGGTTCTTTTACTTCTGCAATTTCCATGTATAATCTTTTCCAGCGAACAATATCGTAGATAGTTTCCGCTACAAATTTTCTGTCACTGCTTCCCCAACGCTTATCTTTCTTTAAGGCTCTTGCTACAACCTTGTCTGCATATTCTCCTTCATTGAAAATCGCATGCAATGAATCAATGGTCGTATAAACTAAATTTCTGTGTAATCTCATTTTATGTAATTGAGGGGCAAAGGTATCACATTTTTTGCTTGTTTACCAATGGTCGCGGCTACAATGAAAAAGGCGATCTGAAAATGACCGCCTTTTAAAAAGATTTGTTTTGTTTAACCTCTGGAACCTCCGCCTCTTGAGCTTGAATTACCTCTTGATCCACCACCATCATTGCTTCTTGACTGTTGTGGGGCACTTTGTCTTGGAGTTGAATTTCCTCTGCTCACATTTGTATTTGAAGGAGCGCTGTTTCTTGTTGACGATTCCATTCTTGGAGTACTTGTTCTGTTTGACGTTTCATAACTTCTTGTTGGCGTGTTTCGTGTATTATCTACTCTCGTAGGAGTTTCAATACGGCTACTTGTAGTTCTTGTAGAATTTGCATTAACCGTTGTACCTTCAGAGCGTGTTGTACTTCTTGTAGATGAATTCAGGCTACGATCGGTTCTAACTTCATTTGTTCTAGTCAGAGTAGGATTGCTTCTGTTTGTCGTTGTAACCGAATTTCGTGTTCCTGTTGTCGTATTACGTGTTATGTTTGAATTTCGCGTGCCTGTTGTGGCTGTATTTCGTGTTGATCCGCCTCTTGACTGCATCAATTCATAACGGTTGCTCACATTGTTATTTCTTTGCGCAAAAGACCTGTTAGGATACTGTCTTTCATATCCGTTTGAACGTCGGCCATTATACATAGATTCGGCTCTTGAACTTCTTCGGTTGTTTACATAATAATAGTTGTTCTGTATGTTGATGTGATTGTGTACATGTTTTTGGTATCTGTATATAGGATATGGGCTCCAAGTATGGTAATAGGTCGGATAATAACTCCAGTACCACGGAGAATAGTAGGGTCTGTAATAATTTGTCCAAAATACATTAAATATTACAGGTCTTGTAACATATACGGGTTCATAGATATAGTTCGTTCCATACATGTAGACATCACCTACTACCTGAACTTGTACGTTGTTGTTACTGTCCCTTTCCACTTCAATGGTTGCGACATCCTGATAGACATCACGATCTAAAACGGATTGGACAATAATTAAGTGGGTATTATTTTCTACAGTTTCGATAACTCGCAAATAATCTACTTTATTATCACCATTCAAATCAAGATTAGAAATCTGTGCCTTTGGATCATTCAACCTTCTTTCAAAGTCTTCCAAATCCTGTGAATCTCCAAAGATAGAAGCCACGGCTCTAAGATCGAGGTTGTCGCTAATGTCACGGCTATTGGCAGTAACGGTCGTCCTGTCTTGTGCCTGGATTTGTGTTGCAAATAAAAAGGCGAACAGGGCTGATGTTATAAAT
This sequence comes from uncultured Flavobacterium sp., assembly GCA_964518395.1. GTDB lineage: Bacteria > Bacteroidota > Bacteroidia > Flavobacteriales > Flavobacteriaceae > Flavobacterium. Next base: position 32,340 of record CAZFGA010000020.1, on the reverse strand, counting down.
TTTGCTTTCATGATTTCTACTTATTTTAAGTGTTCTTGACTGATAATTTTTTTCTTTCTATGAAATAACCAATATCCGTGCCAAGATTTTATATCTAGCTTAGTAGAGTTTAAGAAACCCAGAAGGAGCAAGGCCTGAGCTCTTCTTAAATAATTTTGAAAAGTAAGCATAATCTTCATAACCCAAGGATTCAGCTATGGCCGAAAAACTGTTTTTTGTATGTAGAAATCGTCTTTTCGCTTCGAGGATAACTCTATCTGCAATAACTTCAGAAGCTGTTTTTCCAATTATGGTTTTTGTAATCCTATTTAAGTGTTTCGGACTAATGTTCATCCAATCCGCATATTGTGAAGGCGATTTTTCGATAATGTAATTTTTTTCAATCAAATCCTCAAATTGCTGGAATTTTTCAGAATAGGCGCTTGACTTTATAGTTTTTGGAGCATTTTCTGCCAGATATAATCGCGAGAGCTCAATATAAATAATATCAATATAGCTAAGAATAAGCTGCTGCTGAAAAGGCTTATCACTTTGGTATTCTTCCAAAAGTTTTTGGAATAAAAATTCTGCCTCTTCTTCGTGTTTTTTGTCTAGCGCTATGTGTGGCGTATTCTGTATGGAATAAAAAAACGGGAATTGATGTAGCCGGTTGTGTGAATAGTGCAAATCGTAAAAATTAGCAGTATGTGAAAAAATATAACCGTCAATATCTTCAGAAAGTTCCCAATGGTGCGTTTTGCCGGGAGCAAGCAGAAACAGGCTTCCGGGTTTGATTTCATACGAATTAAAATCGATTTCATGCCTTCCTGAGCCTTTTGTAAATAATATGGTCAGATAGGAATTGTGTTTGTGTGGTCTTGTAATTTTGCTGTGGTTCTCTAAAATATGAGGTGGAATCTTATTGACATAAAAATCCTTCTGGCCTTCGCCTAGTTGTAATTGACTGATGTCTAAAACGCTGATCATTTCCATAGCATAAAAATACAAATAAAAATTTAAAATGTCCGAATAGTACAAATTTTAGCGTAATTAACCTATTGTAGGGAGCCGCTTCATTTCGGAACTTTGTCCTAATAAAACAATAGAGTTATGTCATTCTTAAAAAATGTAATTCAGAATAAATGTCCCAATTGCGGAAAAGGAAAAGTGTTCAAGACAAATGGTAATCCATTTTTATTCCAGATGCCCGAAATGCATCCCGAATGTTCCGAATGCGGCCATAAATTTGTAAAAGAACCTGGCTATTTCTTTGGAGCGATGTATGTTAGTTATGGACTGGCCGTTGCAGAAATGGTAGCTACCTTTTTTATTTCCAGATTGTTTGTTACGAGTTTGGTACACAGCCTTTTGTTTATCGTTGCGGCAGCATTCCTGCTTTGCACAATTAATTTCAGGTATTCCAGATTATTATGGATTTATATGTTCGATAGCAAGGCTAATCCTAATTAAGCTTATAAATACTAGAGAGCTGATTTAATTTTTGCCACAGATTATGGATATTTCCACTGATTTTTTCGACATGAATCATTTAATCTGTGGCATTATATTAACAGATTAACTATTTTGAAATTATTCTAACTAGCTTTAGCAGTTTTTTTCTTGAATTTCCTGCCATACCAGATTAAAAATCCCGTTACAGGAAGCATTCCGCAGATAAAGCTTGCAATGAAAGCGATTATTTTTCCGGGAATTCCTAAAATAGCTCCCACGTGGAGGTCATAATTAGCGGTGATTAATTTTTCTCCGAAATTTTTCTCCGAATGGTTTCTGTTCAAAAGAACCTCTCCGGATTTTTGTGCAAAGCGCATTTCGTGTGAAACATAATAGGTATTTTCGTTCTGTTGCACATAAATATCTACTGTTGCTAAAGAATCGGTAGGTTTTCCCAAGCTAAAAGCATTGGCATCCGGATAGGCCAGTTTTGTTTTTTCTAAAGCGGCTTCCATAACATCAGAAATTTTTGGAAGGTTTTTGTCCGCTTCTTTTGCTATGACTTCAGGTCGTTCGGTAGTGCCGGATCCTGCTACATAAACGGCGGTCTGAAACCATGAAAATGTCCAAACCATTCCTGTAAAGGCAATGATTAAAGCAATTGTGGCGATGTAGAATCCAAAAATATTATGGATATCATAGTTTTTTCTTTTCCAATTTGTGGTTTCTTTCCATTGGAATCGGAAACGCTGTTTCCGTGCTGCTTTGTTTTTTGGCCACCATAAAATAATTCCGGTAATAAGCATGATGACAAAAATAAATGTCGACCAGCCAACAATTTGCTGTCCGAGGCCTATTTCCAATAAAAGACTCCAATGGATGTATTTCACGATGTTGAAAAAGTCCATTTCTTCATCATAAACGGCTAAGATTTCTCCTGAATATGGATTTACATAAATCGATTTATAATAATCTATCGCTCCAAAATAGGTAATTGCATTTTCGTTTCCTTTATAGCATCCAAAAATCCATGCTTTTTGAGGGTTATTAGAAACCTTTACCTTTGAAATTTTAATGTGATTTCCAATTTTTTGCTGAGTATCATCCCAAAGTTTTGAAATTGGAATAGCAGTAGATTCAACTTTTGAAACATACATAGCGTCTTTGCGAAGTGCTTCGGTAATCTCGACACTAAAAACATAAATGCAGCCGGTAACAGAAAGCATTAAAACAACAAGACCTGAAGCCATCCCAAGCCAAAGGTGTATTTTACCTGCCCAGTGCTTAAAACCGTATCTGCTTTTCTTCTTCACCAAGTAAATTATTTTTTTGATTTTTTATTTCTTCTTCCCCAGAAAATAATAAATCCTGTTACAGGCAGGGCAGCAGCCAGCAGACTCAATACAAAAGCAATTATTTTTCCGGTCAGGCCAAAAAACTGTCCTGTATGCAATCCGTAATTCATTTCCTGAAGTTGCATTCCCGGACTTTTGTTCTCATATAAATCAGAGTTTACAAGCTGTCCGGTTTTAGGATGAAAATACAAATTAGACTGATGGTCAAAATCCAGGGCATCCGGATAAGAACCGGTTATAATTGCATCTTTTTCACCCTGATACCATACAAAAAACATTTCATCGTCTGGTTTGGCTTTAAAGGCTTGTGAAAGTGCAATATCCATCGGATTTGCTTTTGACGTCGCTACTAGTGTAGAATCAATAGCTGGCGTAAAATTATCTTTAGGATATTCTTGTCCAAGATTTCCAACAAAATACATTGTCTTGTGCATCCATTCATAAGAAAAAGTCAGTCCTGTCAGTGCAATAATGAGCAAAAACAGCGAAATATAGAATCCGGTAACATTGTGCCAGTCATAATTCACTCGTCTCCATTTAGCATCCCATTTGATTTTGATCCTATTTTTTAAATCCTTACGCTTTTTTGGCCACCATAGGATGATTCCGGAAATAAGCATTACAATAAAGATAATCGTTGCAATTCCAACAACATGCTTCCCGATTTCAGGAGGCAGCCATAGATGCATATGCAGGTCTTCTATAATGACAAAGAAATCATCTTCGATACTTTCCTGCTTTAAAAAAGCTCCGGAATAGGGGTTGAAATATAAATTATAAGGTTTTTCGTTTATAGTTGAATAAACAATGGCCGGCCTGTCTTTTCCATGAAAAACAACCATATCTGCGGTTGCTTTTGGAAATAATTCTTTGGCCTTAGCTTGTAGTTCTGAAGCTAAAATATAAGACTTGTTCTCTATGTTTACTTTTCGATACTCTCTCGTAAAATCTTTGATTTCATCATGAAAGCAGAAAATAGAACCGGTAATACTCACTATAAACACAATAAGCCCGGAGGTTAGTCCGAGCCATTTGTGTAAGAATCTTATATTTTTTTTAAAACTCATTTAGAATTTATACGATACGCTTCCCATGAAAGTTCTTGGGGCCTGTACGTTGATTGTAGTATAACCGTTAAAATACAATTCATCTGTCAAGTTGTTTACTTTAAGCGAAAGCCTGTATTTTGGCTGATCATAATACAAAGCGGCATTGATAACTGCGTACGATGGCAAAGAGAATGTCTGTACATCAGCACTATTACCGGAACCGGTAGGATTTCTATTGTAAATAAATGTCTTGTCAGCATAATTACCTCCAAAACCAAAACCTAATCCTTTCAATTTTGTATCCTGCAAACTATAGCTAATCCAGTAGTTGATCATATTTTCAGGACCTGCTGTTTCTGGTCTAAGGCCGTTTACATCGGCAGAAGCATTGTTGATTTTACTGTTGTTGAAAGCATAACCAATGATAAAGTTTAATCCAGGAATTGGGTTGGCAGTAATTTCTGCCTCAAAACCTTTGCTAGTCTGGTTTCCATCCTGTACGCTGGTATTGGCTAATTGTCCGGCTCTCAGGATGTCTTTAACTTCAATGTTATAATAGCTGAAAGTTGCGCTTAGCTTATTTTGGAATGCATTGATTTTTACTCCGGCTTCAAACTGATTTGCCTGTTCCGGGTCAAAAGCTTTTAATTGTGGCGTTCCGTTTACATCAGCCAATTGGTAGCCGATATTTTTAAAGCTGTTCTGGTAGTTTCCAAAAACAGAAACCTGATCTTTTATGATTTGGTATACCGCACCGAATTTTGGAGATAATGCATTTTGAGAAAATGCACCTGAAGTTGTATTTGCAGCCGGGTCAAAATTTCCATCGTTATTGTAATGGTCAAAACGCAAGGCAGCAGAAAGGATTAACCTATCCGTTACATTAATTACATCAGAAATATAAGCACTATAAGTAGTTAATGAATTTTGTGTCTTATAGTGTGTTCCCTGTGCAAATAAAGCTTCTGCGGCTTGTGGTGTGAAATTATAATAATTTGGGTTGGCACCTGCATAGTTTACTGTATCGAAATAGAAGAAAGTAGGTAAGTATCCATAACCAACTTTGCTTTCCATACGGTAGATATCACCACCTAGAAGGAATCTGTGTTTCATTCCGAAAAGGTCAAATTCCCCGTTGAAGTTTTGCTGGAATTCAATGATATTATCTCTTCCGTCAATATTCCATACGTTTCTTGACATTTCATTATTTCCTAGCAAGTAAAACCAGGTTTGTGGCCCTACAGATTGGTTAGAACTTGTACTAAAAACAGTCTGTGATTTCCAATTTTCAGACATTTGGTAGTTTGCCTGTGCAAAAATATTAGCTGTTTTTGTGTTCATCATAAATTCATCGCCTACAAATGACCTTTTCCAATTCATTTTGATATCATTGGCACTATGAAGACCAAGGCTGTTTGGCGTTTTGTCAAAAGGAATGTAAATCAATGGCATAGAAGAAGCATCGACATTGGATAGTTCTGCATCAATAGAAATCGAAAGTTTCTCATTTACCTGATAAGAAAATGAAGGTGCAAAGAAATAACTTCTTGTATGTCCATAATCCTGAAAAGTATTTGCGTTATTGTAAGCCGCATTTACTCGTAACAAAGCCGTATTATCGTCATTGATTGGCGTATTAATATCGGCAGTGATTCGGTTTAATCCAAAACTTCCTGCCTGATATGAAATTTCCCCTCCGAAGTTATCGAAAGGTTTTTTCGTTACACGGTTAATCAAACCACCATAAGAAGTAAGCAAACTACCAAAAAGAGTTGCTGACGGACCTTTAATGCTTTCTACTCTTTCTAAGTTAGAAGCATCGACGTTGTTTGTAATTTTTCCGGCAATACCATTCCTTAATAAACTTTGCGTAATGAATCCGCGAGACGAAAAGTAAGAACCTCCATCGCCAACACGACCGGTTGAAGCCCATAATTGATACAGCCCAGGGATATTTTTTAATGCTTCATCTTGATTGACAACCAATTGGTCTTTCATTAATTCTTTTGTAACCACACTATAAACCTGTGAGTTTTCAAGGTTTTTGATAGGCATTTTTGAAACATAATTGCTTTCGGCTTTAGTATACCTATTGATGTTGCCCGTAATGACAACTTCAGCCAATGTTTCATTTTTGCTGTTCAAAGAAATGTTTTCTAAAGTTGTTGTTGTGTCTTCTGTGATAGAGAAAATCACTTCTTTTGAGGTATAGCCTACAAAAGCAATCTTTAAGACATAATCACCAGGTTTTATGTTTTGTATTTCAAACTTGCCATCAGTGCCGGTCTGGGTTCCGAATCTTGTACCGTTTACAGTAACCGTTACTGATTCAAGGGGTGTATTGTCTGTGGAAACAACTAGTCCATTTAATGTTCCATTTTGTGCAAATGAGCTAATGCTAAATAGAGCAATGGCAAACAATGTCATTAAAAACTTATTCATTGTATGTTAAATTTGTTTGAGATTAAAAATTCGATGCAAAAGTAATTCTCAAATAATAAGCAGGCAAGATTTATTTAGAACAATTAAAAATAAAAATAAAGATTTATAGTTTATGTAAAATATAAAGAGTATAATTGTGTTAATTGTTTTTTTATCCTTTATATCCTGCATTATGTTTAGCAATTGTGTTGCTTTGATAAAAAAATGTTTTTTTAAGTTTTGATTACATGGATTTAAGGTTAATATTACGTTTTAGATAATAAATGCATTTCAACGAATTTTTATGCTTTTTGCTGGTTGGCAGCGGTGATTTTAAGATTCTTATGAGTTCTTTTGTTTCTTTGTACCTCTAACCAAAAATAACTATGAAAAAAATACTTCGTATTTTTTTATTGCCCCTTGTATTTACCCAATGCAAGCATGAAATAAAGCCTGAAAAAAATAATTATTTTTCAGATGTTATTATTGATACGCTATGGCAGGACAACTTTAGCATCAGGGCAATTCTGATTGAAAATGATAGGATATGGTATGCCGCAGATAAAGGAAAATATGGATATTATGATTTAGCCTCAAAAGAAAAATTTCAAAAAACGATTTCCAGAGACACAATCAATCCTGAATTTAGGAGTATTGCAAAAAATAGTAGCGCTATTTTTGTGATGAGCGTAGGTACTCCCGGATTGCTTTATAAGGTAGCGAAAGATGGTTCTGAAACAAAATTGGTTTATAAAGACGATCACGAAAAGACATTTTTTGATTCCATGCAATTTTGGAATGATAAGGAAGGCATAGCAGTTGGAGATCCTACCAGTGACTGTTTTTCTGTAATTATTACTAAAGATTCCGGTAATACATGGCAGAAAATACCATGTGAAAAACTTCCAAAAATAGCGGAAGGAGAAGCTGCTTTTGCCGCTAGTAATACTAACCTTATCGTAAAAAACAATATGGCCTGGATTGTTTCTGGAGGGAAGAAAGCGAGAATTTTTTATACTTCAGATAAAGGAAATTCATGGGAAGTTGCTACAACTCCTATTGTTCAGGGCGAAACAATGACGGGTATATTTTCAGCCGATTTTTATGATGAAAATATTGGATTCATCGTCGGAGGGAATTATGAAAAGCCAGAACAGAATTCAAAAAATAAAGCGCTGACCATAAATGGAGGTAAAACCTGGACATTAATTGGTGACAATACAGGTTTTGGTTATGCTTCCTGTGTGCAATTTGTTCCGGAATCAGGTGGGAAGCAGCTTGTAACCGTAGGGTTTTCTGGATTGCAATATTCTTCAGATAATGGTGCTACATGGAAACAGTTTTCTAAAGACAAAGACTTGTTTACGATTCGTTTTATTGATAATCATACCGCAATTGCAGCGGGAAAGAATAAAATTATCCGCATACACTTCAAAAAATAAGGTCCTATTTTTTAGGACCTTTATCTTTATATTGACGTAATAATTTTCGGTTAAAATCGTCTTCTGCCTTTTTCAACTTTAAAATTTTTACAGGCGAGAGTATTGATTTCAGGCTGCTGACCAATTTTCTTCTGTTTTGGAATAATTCCTGTTCGTAATCTTCCATCTGGTTGATAACTGCCAACGCTTCTTTGTCGGTCATGGAATCAATTCCATCCATTTTTTTATTCAAAGCGCGCATTTTTTGATGCTTTAATTCAAACTGTTTTTCATCAAAAGCATTGTATACAGGCCAAAATTTTGCAGCTTCATCAGCAGTAAGCGAAAGTTCCGTAGTTAAAAAACCCGTTTTTAATGCCTTGATTTGTTCTCTTTTATCGTCTTGGGCAGATGCAGTCAATCCAAAAACGAGCAAAATAAGAAATAAATTTTTCATAATTATTCAGTTAAGTAGTTTTCTAAATTAGTATTGTCAGATAAGGCGCTTTCAACAACAGCGTCATCAATTTTCAGGTCAGACTCCAGGGCTTCAATATCTTGCTCGTCCAGAAGATTTACCAGATCGTATTGGCTTATATTGGATTGGTAAGCCAGATAGTTTTCTAAGGTTTCTCCATCAATTGATGTAGTCTTGCCGGATTTGTTTAGGAATGGAATTGAAATTCCTACAATCAGCACAGCGGCAGCGGCTACAAACCAGTTGCTTCTTCTTTGAAAAATAGAACGTACCGGTTTTTCATCGGCGTCGATCTTGGCAAGCAACTGTTCCGAAAAATTTTCAAAATAACCTTCCGGAGTTTTAAATCCAGACTTTATTTTTGGTCCGTTTTCTAAATTAAATGAGTTCATATTCTTTTGACTTTATAAAACCGAAAAGGTTTAATGTTTGAGCATATATTCTTCCACTTTCTTTACAGCATAATGGTAGGAGGACTTTAACGCACCTACCGAAGTATCTAAAACTTCTGATAGTTCTTCATATTTTAATTCTTCAAAATAACGCATCTTAAAAACCAGTTGCTGTTTTTCGGGCAGCGTTGCAATGGCTTTTTGAAGTTTTAGCTGAATTTCATCACCTTCAAAATAGTCGTCTGCTTTTAGATTTTCGATTTGTTTTTGCTGGAAATTTTCGCTGGTCATCCCATTCCGCTTTGCTTTCGCATTCAGAAAGGTTATTGCCTCGTTGGTTGCTATTCGATACATCCAGGAAAATAATTTACTTTCTCCTTTAAAATTTTTCAGATGCTGGAATACTTTCAAAAAGGTATTTTGCAATACATCATCAGCATCATCATGATTTAGGACAATATTACGGATATGGCTATACAAAGGCTTCTGATAAGAAGACAACAGTTCTTGAAACGCCTTATTCTGCGTTTTAGGATCCAAAAGATCTTTTATGAAAGCCTGTTCGTTCAGCAAAAGCAATTTCTTTTATAGATAAGACTAAAGGTAAGCGAAAAGGTTTAATCTACAGGATGATTTTAGAAAATTGGCATCATAAAACGGATAAGCATATCATAAAAAAAGCCAGGCAATTGCCTGGCTTTTTGATATTTGATAATTTGTCTATTCTATGACTTGAGCTTCTCTGACAACAGGCTTGGCAGGAGTTGCTGGTTTTTTAGTGGTTGCTGCAGGAGTAGTGGTGCTTGTAGTTGTAGAAGCTTCACTGTTAGCAGTACTTGGAAGTACTTCTGCAGGGGCAGATTGCCCAACCGGAACATAAATTTCAGTTACCCATTTCGATGGATTTTTGACCTGTGCGGCAGAAGTTACATAAACTTCAATATAGCTTCCGGATTTATTTTGTGTCAGGTTATTCTTTTTGATATGAGCCAAAGCTTTGTCCCATGCTTCTTTTCCGTGCGAATAATCGCCTTTTAATGTTGTTTTTAAGGCTTGGAAAGGTTCAAGCTTTCCGCTGGTATAATCGCTTCCTTCTGCAGTAAAAATTTCCTCACGCATTGGAAGGCATACAGAAAAACTTGCCTTGTTGTTCGGAACATCATAAACATCGTATAAGATAAAAGGACTACCTGTTAGCGCTATAGTATTGTCTTTAAAAAAGCGAAGCATGCTTGGCAATATCAACCCGACATTTTTTTGGACTTCCGAAATCTTGCAGGTCACTTTTTGCTGGAAATAATAACCTCCTGATTTTTGAACAACACCATCCACTTGTATTGAATAGGTGTTGATTTCAAAGGAAATTACTTTGTCAAGTTTTGCAAGAGTACGTTCCTGCATGTCGCCAATCATTTTTTTAGCGCCTCCTTTGAACACGGCATAGGCTTTATCCATAAAACCGAGTTCTCCTTTAGAATGCCATGTGACTTTAGTTCCGCCAACCGTATCCTTAAAAGTAAGGTAAGCCTTGCCTTCGTTGCCTGAAAAAGTAACTTTTTGGACAATACTGTCGTTTTCCTTTTCAAATACTGTTTCGGTCTTTCCTTCACCAGAACTGCCTTTCCAGGTATAAAAAGCACCTTTCCCAATAGTTGTGTCGGAATAGGCAAACTGCATACCAGGATCGTCGTCTTTCCAGGAACCGAAATCTTCCCAATTCTTATAATCATTGACATAACTGAAGACAACCGATTTTTGCGCCTTGATGACTCTGCTTTGTTCGGATTCGTATTCACCGGGCTGTGTTGCCACATAAACAATCATTCCAATAACGGCAAGAAGGATAAGAAGCAAGATGTATTTCAGTATTTTCATAAAATCTTTTTTTAGGCGTGTTTTCGTACTACAAAAGTAAGAAAATAGTTTGATATCGATTGGAAGAATATCTCGCATCAGTTCCGTCAAGAAATCATTATATTTGTTTTTTTAGTAACTAAAACTAAGCATATGAAATTAAAAACCATTGCAGGAATGTTTCTTGCATCGGCATTTCTTGTCTCTTGCGGAAAAGATAAAGAAGAGTCGAAAGAAGTTGCGGCAAACACAGGAGATTTTCAATATGAAGTCGAGCAGTTTGCAGATATAAAAGTATTGCGTTATCAGGTTCCGGGTTGGGAAAAACTTACCCTGAAGGAGCAAAAACTGGTTTATTACCTGACGCAGGCTGGTATGGCAGGCCGTGATATTCATTGGGATCAAAACTACAAGCACAATTTAAAAATCAGAAAAGCTTTAGAGAACATCTATCAGAATTATAAGGGAGATAAGGCTTCGGAGGATTGGAAAAACTTTGAGATTTATCTGAAAAGAGTTTGGTTTTCTAACGGAATCCACCACCATTATTCCAGCGATAAAATCAAGCCGGCTTTCACTAAAGAGTACTTTCAGACGTTGCTTTCTGAAACAAAAACTACTCTGGCTCCGGAAGTAGTGGAAATCTTGTTTAATGATCAGGATGCTAAAAAAGTAAACCTTGATGAGTCAAAAGGATTACTTGCCGGTTCAGCAGTAAACTTTTACGATAAGGGAATTACAGATAAAGAAGCTGAGGAATATTATAAGACAAAGAAAAGTCCGGATGCTAAGAGACCTTATTCTTTTGGATTGAACTCTAAATTGGTACGTAATGCCAATGGCCAGATTGAAGAAAAAGTATGGAAAAGCGGCGGTATGTATGGGCCGGCTATCGATAAGATTGTTTACTGGTTAGAAAAAGCGCAAGGAGTTGCTGAAAATAAAAAACAAGGTGATGCGATTGGCCTATTGATTAAATATTATAAAACCGGAGATTTAAAAACATGGGACGATTATAACATCGCATGGACAGAAGCTACGGAAGGAAATATTGACTATATCAATGGATTTATTGAAGTATATAACGATCCGTTAGGATACAGAGGATCTTACGAATCAGTTGTACAGATCAAAGACTTTGATATGTCTAAAAAAATGGAAGTAATCTCTTCTAATGCACAATGGTTTGAAGACAATTCGTCTTTAATGCCGGAGCATAAAAAGAAAAATGTTGTTGGGGTGTCATACAAGGTTGTTGTTGTCGCTGGCGAGTCGGGCGATTCTTCACCGAGTACTCCAATTGGGGTAAACCTTCCAAATGCGGACTGGATTCGTGCTGAACACGGCTCAAAATCGGTTTCATTAGGAAATATCGTAGATGCTTATAACCATGCAGGTGGTTCTGACCGTTTGAAAGAATTCGCAAACGACAAGGAAGAAATCGAACTGGAAGAAAAATACGGTGAAGTTGCAGACAAATTGCATACCGCACTGCACGAAGTAGTAGGCCACGCTTCGGGACAAATCAATCCCGGTGTTGGAACGCCAAAAGAAACTTTAAAAAGTTATGCTTCAACTTTAGAAGAAGGAAGAGCTGACCTTGTAGGATTGTTTTATCTGTATAGCCCTAAATTGCAAGAATTAGGTTTGGTAGACGATTGGAAAAAAGTAGGTATGGCGGCTTATGATGGTTATATCAGAAATGGATTAATGACACAGTTGATTCGTTTGGAGCCGGGAGCTAATATTGAAGAAGCGCACATGAGAAACCGCCAATGGGTGAGTGCCTGGGTTTTTGAAAAAGGTAAAAAAGATAACGTAATCGAGAAAATTACCCGTGACGGTAAAACGTATTTTAATATTACAAATTACGAGAAACTTCACGAACTTTTTGGACAGCTTTTGAGAGAAACGCAACGCATTAAATCAGAAGGTGATTTTGCAGCTGGAAAAGCTTTGGTAGAAAACTATGGTGTAAAAGTAGACCAGAAAATACATAAAGAAGTTTTGGAGAGAAACAAGAAATTCAAATCAGCACCTTATAGCGGATTTGTAAATCCGGTTTTGGTTCCTAAGACAGATGACAAAGGAGAAATCATTTCTTTTGAAATCACACAGCCTAAAACTTTTGCAGAACAGATGCTATACTATTCCAAAACGTATGGTTTCCTTCCTGAAGAAAACTAACAGGCTTTAAAAGCATAAAAACAGCCCCAAATAGGATTTAACTATTTGGGGCTGTTTTATTTAAACTTTTTTGTTTATATTTGAACATCTCCCACGCCAAAATAAGTATCTAAAAGCCATAATGTGAAAAAGCTTAAACGCACGCCTTATTTTCTCGTGTCCGGAATATTCCTGTTCCTAAGTTGCCAGACCGAAGAAATCCCTGTTGCTGAAGACAGGCAAAAACGAACCCGACAGGTAACAAAAGTCTCCTTTTCAACTTTCAAAAAACAAACGGGACTAGCCAATTTCAAGACCACTTTTAAAATTCCTGAAAACAGTAACGATCTTAGAGCAAAACATTCCGGAGACCGTTATGTCCCTGAAGATTTTATCATCAACACCGACCCGATTATCCAAACGGTAGCAGACAGTAAGATTTCCTATTCTTTTTCAATAACTCCCCAAAAAGGCGAAACGGAAAACAACAGATTCTATCTCGTAGTGTATAATAAAAATGGAAGCTGGTTGGAAATGATTATCCGGTCAGATTATTTTATTGACAAGGATGGAGATCCTGTCCAAAGCGGTTTTAAAGAAATCTATTCCAGTAAAGCCAGAGGAACAGGTTGTACTACTGTCTTTTCGTGGATACTTAAATGCAACCGCAGGGGTGAGTGTTCTGGTGGCGTGTGCGACAAATGTTCTATTTGTCTACGAGGATTTGCAGACAGGATTTGTCCGCCAACAGATAAAAAAGATTACTATGATGGAGGGTTTACCAAACCCGGTGAGAATAGTGGCGGGGGAGGTGGCGGAGGAACCAATCCAAATCCTGATCCGGAAACAAACCCCGATCCTGATGCAGAAGTGATTGTTGAATTACCATTACTGCCTCATCCCAGAGATAATGACCCCTGCAAAGAGCTTAATAAAATGATGGAGAACACGAAAATCAAAGACTCATATGTTGGTATAAACGGATTAAAGTCAAAGGTTAACGAGAATATAGAATACGGTTTTGCTTTCAAACGGACTCCGGGATATGATGATGTAGAACCAATACCACCGGATTATTATAGACCAAACGTACTTAATATGGATGCTTTTGTAGGAGGTAAATACTTTGGAGCGAACCATATCCATTCTAATCCTGTTAATACAGAAACATTCCCTATGTTTCCTGCTCCTGATCTTCTTTTTCTGTTTAAGGTAGCAGCACTGTATAACTGGGATGGGTTAACACCTCGTTCTCGAAACTATGCTCTTTTTGTGTTGACCCTGACAACACCGGATGGTACATATGCAATAAAAATAAAAAACTATCTCAAGCTTGCGGCTGTCATGGGTGACTCTAGCAGATATATTAAGATGAAAAGAAAAATTGAAAACAGGTTCAAGGATGCTGGAAAATTAAATACTGATAAACTAATAAAGGCATTGTTAGTAACAATGAGTGAATTTGATATAGGTGTAGGACTATATGAAGCGGAAGCTGATTTTAGCAATTGGAAAGAACTTACGTTATCTAATCCTAATGATATATTGAGTGAAATTAAAAAGACACCATGCAATTAGTCAATTAAATACAAAAAGATGAAACATATTTTTACAATTATTATTCTATTGTGCTTAAAGGTATATTGTAAAGCACAAACGCCAGTAATTCCATTAAATGGAGGATTCAGCTACGGGGCAATTAGTGGGGCATATTATAAAGATACTGAGAATTTTTTTGGGCAGTTTGAGGGAACCTGGGTCTATTCTAATAATGGGACAATCTTAAAAATTGTTTTAAAAAACAAAGACATGTTTTACGAAGATGGAATTGGAATAAATTTTTACACGGACTACATTATTGGCGAATATCAATATATAAAAGACGGTATCGAAATACTAAATACGCTTCGTAACTTAAACATTAATCACGAAGAGATAAGTCAATACAATATTACTGGAAACACCCAAATTCGAGGAACATTAGTGCCTGCCGCTTGCCCGGAGTGCCAGCATGGAGAAAAGAGACTACTGACTTATTATACAGAACCTGGAACAAGAAATGTAGTAGGTCTTGATACCGAAATGGTTTTTCGCAGGTTTACAGAAAATGGTGTTACCAAACTAAAGATTTGGTTTTATAGGGTTTCAGGGTCATATAGAGTTACATGGGACGGGCAACCAACAGATATTGAAACGCATCTTTTACCTTATGGAGAATATGTGCTGACAAAGCAGTAAAAACTATAATTAAGACGCTATGAAAAGAATAATCCAAACAAGTATGTTATTATTTACTATTATAGTTTTTAAGGCGCAAAGCCCAATAATTCCATTAAATAATAGTGGTTATGGGGATGTAAGAGGAGCATATTATAAGGATACCGAGAATTTCTTAAACCAATTTGAGTGAACGTGGCTCTATTCAAGCAATGAGACAATCTTAAAAATTATTTTAAAGAGAAAAGAAATGTTTTATGTAAATGGAAATATTAGAAATTTTTATACTGATTATATAGTCGGTGAGTATCAATATATAAAGGACGGTGTTGAAATACAAAATACCCTGAGCAACCTAAACATCAATTATTCGGAGATATTCAAATATAATATTTATGGAAATATTCCTACCAAAAAAGTCAAATCTCCTTCGGCATGTCCTGAATGCCAACCTGGTGAGTTGAGGCTATTAACATTTTACACAGAACCTAGTAGGAGAAATGTTGAGGGACTTGATTCACAAATGGTTTTTCGCAGGTTTACAGAAAATGGCATTACCAAACTAAAGGTTTGGTTTTATGGAACTTCCAGTTCATTCGGATTTACAACAGACGGGCAACGAACAGATATTGCATCTTATCTTTTGCCTTATGGAGAATATATACTGATAAAACAGCCGTAAATAGTTTGAAAAAAAGAACTAAGATTTTTGATGTATTTTTAATGCTTCAAATAAACCTTTATCACAAAAAGCAGTCCGATAAAAGCTAAAAAGCCTAATAGAACCAAATAACTTCTTTTATAAAATAGTTTGTGGAGCTTCAGATCTTTTCGATAGGCATAAATCATGGCTATAATAAAAGCAACTACAAAGAAGCCGGCAAAAGTCCATTGACCTTGAGTAAACATAGTGGATAAGTTTTTATGCAAAAGTAATTATTTGTATCCAAAAGTCAGTATTTTGCAGTACCATTTAATTTTTAAAAGTCATGCAAAAACAACTCAACGCAGTAAAAGAATTCCACCAGGCATTTGGTCTTGGCGTAAGTGAAACCCCAAAAGGAGATTTAGGCGAAAGCAAAAATATGCTACGCTACAATTTGATGAAAGAAGAAAACGAGGAATATCTTGAAGCCGTTCAGAATGATGATAAAATTGAAATCGCAGATGCTTTAGGCGATATGTTATACATTTTATGCGGAACTATTATTGAACACGGATTACAGCATAAAATTGAAGAAGTTTTCGATGAAATCCAACGCAGCAATATGAGCAAGCTAGGAGAGGACGGAAAACCAATTTACCGTGAAGACGGGAAAGTAATGAAAGGTCCGAATTATTTCAAGCCTGATTTTTCTCTGATATTGAAATAAAAAAAATCCCGAAACTATTTCGGGATTTTTTATGAAATTATCTAAAAACCAAAAAATACAAGCCTGCCCAAACTGAGATAAAAAACAATCCCGGATAAACAACTGTACTGATGTTCTGCTTTAATTTTTTCGTTATGGCTAAATATAAAACATAAACAATAAACGCAATTAAAAGCCCAATGGTCATAAATGGATATAGCATATTCTTATATTTTTAAAAGTTTCTAAATCTTAACCGTCCAGCCAAAAGGATCTTCGGCCAGTTTATATTGAATGTTTGTCAGTTTTTCTTTCAATTGCAAAGCAATGGAGTTCTCTACTTTTGGAAGCTCAAAATATTCGCCTTTATAGGAGAATCCTACAATCGGATTAACTACAGCAGCAGTTCCCGCTCCAAATATTTCTTTTAAAGTTCCATTTTTAGCTGCTTCTACAAGCTCCCAAACCAAAACGGAACGTACCTGTATGTCGATACCCTCTTTTTCAGCAAGAGTAATAAGACTTTTTCGGGTTACGCCGTCTAAAATTCTTTCGCTTGCCGGTGCCGTAAACAAGGTATCGTTAATTCGGAAAAAAACGTTCATGGTTCCCGCTTCTTCCAGTTTTGTATGCGTAGCATCGTCTGTCCATATAATCTGCTGGAAACCGTCTTTGTTTGCCAATTGTGTAGGATAGAATTGGGCAGAATAGTTTCCGGCCGCTTTCGCTGCGCCAATACCGCCATTCGCTGCACGGCTAAAATGTTCTGCAATGATTACTTTGACTTCTCCTGAATAATAGGCTTTTGCAGGAGAAAGGATAATCATAAAGCGATATTGTGAGGATGGTGCGGCTACGACACCCGTGCCCGTAGCAATCATAAACGGACGGATGTATAGCGTATTGCCTTTTCCTTTTTTAACCCAGTCTTTTTCTATTTTTAAAATTTCATGGAGACCACCTAAGAATACTTCTTCAGGAACTTCCGGCATGGCCATTCGTACAGCCGACTTGTTAAATCGGTCAAAATTTTCATCCGGTCTGAAAAGCCATACATCATCATGGTTGTCTTTGTAGGCTTTCATGCCTTCAAATATGGCCTGTCCATAGTGGAAAACTTTTGCCGAAGGATCAAGAAGGAAAGGCTCATAAGGTCTGATAACAGGCTTTTGCCATTTTCCATCCTTGAAATCGCAAACCAGCATATGGTCGGTAAAGATGTTTCCGAAGACAAGATTTTCAAAATCGACATCATTAATTTTGCTTGATGATGCCCTAATAATGTCAATTTCGGGATTATTTTTTAAATTCATTGGTTGAGGTTGGTTTAGGTTTTAAATGATTGAAAATCAGTTGTAATGCTTAATGGTTTGATGCCGATTTTCAATAACTTTTATCAATGCTAAATTAATAAAAATTGGAAAGTTTTTGGACAAAAAGACAATTATATTCCTATTAGCCGCTGCTTTTTCTTAATTGATTGCCTAAGGTTCAAAATCTTGTATAATTAGCAATGAAACATAAAATTTATTAATCAGGAGGACGCTACTTTTAATGAAACTCTCTATTTTTGTAACGAATTAAAAAACCAATATCAATCATGAAAAATATATTTGTTTTGGCTTGTTCGCTGGCAATTTTTGCAAGCTGTGCCGATAAAAATAAGGAAACAGAAAAAACAGAAGAAACGATTCAAGCACCAGTTGATAGTCTGCCTAAGACAGATTCAGTTGCTGTAGCACCTGTAGAAGCCACACAAACTCCTGAAGTTGAAGCTAAAACTGCTGGTAAAACAGAAGAAGTAATTGAAGTAACTCCGGCTAAAGAAGTAAAAGTAGAGTATGCGTCATTTGGGAGTAAGATTTTGGCTGATAAGGCTTTAAGTAAAGAACAAATGTTCCAGAAATACAAGTCTATGAAAAAAGGAGACACTATAGCAGTGAAATTCAAATCGAAAATTAACTCTGTCTGTAAGAAAAAAGGATGCTGGATGAAAATGGAATTGCCGGGTCAGGCAGAATCTTTTATACGTTTTAAAGATTATGGATTCTTTGTTCCGTTAAATGCAGACAACCAGGAAGCAATCGTAAGCGGAAGAGCTTTTGTTGACGAAATTTCTGTAGCTGAATTGAAGCACTATGCAAAAGACGGTGGAAAATCGCAAGAAGAAATAGATAAAATTACTCAGCCTAAGATTACTTATGCTTTCCAGGCTGACGGTGTTTTAATCAGCAAATAATGAAGAAATACCTTTTGATTTTCGGAATTATTATAGCGTTTTCAAGCTGTAATAAAAAAGAAGAAGCACAGCCCGTTGTAAAAGAAGAAGTTCCTCAAAAAACGGCAGGAGCAAAAGAGTTCGAGATGTATGAGATGTCTGAAATGGCCGCTCTTATGGAACAAATGTATGTGGATAACCAGCGTTTGAAAGAGCGTATCAAAAATGGCGATACCATTGGCAAGTTTCCTTCTCATTTTTTAGAGATTCATAAAAGAGCCATGACGGATGAGGCTGAAAACGATGCTTTTTTTAAAGAACAGGCTGCCGTTTTCATTAAAGCCCAGGAACAGATTTATAAAGATCCTGAAAATGCCAAAGCTCATTTCAACAAAGCCGTCTCAGCTTGTGTTACCTGTCATGAGGTAAAATGCAGCGGACCGATTCCGAGAATCAAAAAATTATTTATAGAATAACAAATTCATGCGGCTATAATGAAAAGAGAAATTATCCAGACTTCGGATGGTTCGACATCAATTCTGCTTCCTGAATGGAACGAAACCTACCATTCAAAACACGGAGCCATACAAGAAGCTAAGCATGTGTTCATACAAAACGGACTTTCCTTATTTCAAGGTCAGTCCGTTTCCATTTTAGAAATAGGTTTTGGTACCGGCCTCAATGCTTTTATAACGTATCTGGAAGCACAAAAACTTCAGCAAAAGATTGAATACACAGGAATTGAAGCTTATCCGGTTGCAGCCGAAGACGTGCTTAAAATGAATTATGTAGCCGAATTAGATGCCGTAAGCGAAAGAGACATTTTTTTAAAGATGCACGAATCGGATTGGAACCAAAGGGAAATCCTGTCTCCTGATTTTTCGTTAGAGAAACAGAACATCAAGTTTCAGGAAATAACCGATACCGAACAATATGACTTGATTTATTTCGATGCTTTCGGGTTTAGGGTACAACCTGAATTATGGAGTTTGGAAATTTTCCAAAAGATGTATGCTGCATTAAAGCCTGATGGTGTTTTGGTTACCTATGCCTGTCGTGGACCTATAAAAAACGCAATGATTGGAGCAGGGTTTTCAACTGAAAAATTGCCTGGACCACCGGGAAAAAGAGAAATGCTGAGAGCCAAGAAGCTACGTTGATGTGACTGTTTCCAAACTGGAAATTAAATGTTAATTAATACAATACTTTTTGTGAATTAACGTTTTTTTAGGGAATTGAGTGTTTAATTTCTGTAAATTTACCAAACGTTCTTACAAAAGCATTAACCTCCAAATTAAATTTTGACTATGACAAGACCTATGTTTGCTTATACGAAATCTATTCTTGAAAGAGTTAGTTTCGATCCCTTGTTGTTCTGCAAAGAGCTTGAAAAGGCAATAAGATCGTTACTTCCATATGAAATAGAGCAATTAACGGAATGGCTTTTAAGCTACACAGTCGAAAAACCGGAATTGAAACAATGTCTATTAATTGTTAACAAATAAAAAAAGGAGCCAATCTAAATCGGCTCCTTTTTTATTAATTCTTTTTTGATAGTGGACTTATGATCTGTACATTCTGAAAAACGATCGCTCCTTTTACGACACCTGCTATAACCTGACGCAAAGCGTCAATAATGTGTATTTTTAGCTCGCTTTTCGGAAATATAAGACTGACTTCACGCGCTGGTTTTGGTTCCTTAAAATGGCGTAATTTCAATTTGTCTTTTTCTTTTAAATCCAAAGTATGTAAATAGGGAAGAAGTGTAGTGCCTAATCCTTCATCAGCTAGTTTAATCAAGGTTTCAAAACTTCCGCTTTCAATCTGAAATGTTGACGATTCGGAATTGTTTACGTTTTTGCACAAGTTAAGGATGCCATCCCGGAAACAATGTCCGTCTTGCAAAAGCAATAGCGAATCGACATCAATATCTTCAACTTCTATTTCTTCTTTGTGGAAGCTATGGTGGCTTTCCGGGAAATAAGCTACGAAAGGCTCATAATACAAAACGATTTCTTTAATCTTTTCATCTTCCAGAGGAGTAGCAGCAATGGCAGCATCCAAATGGCCGTTTTTAAGACGCGTGATTATTTCCTCCGTATTGTGCTCTTCAATAATGAGTTTTATTTTTGGGTATTTCTTAATAAAATTATTCAGGAACATGGGCAATAGTGTGGGCATAATGGTTGGAATGATTCCTAATTTAAATTCACCACCAATAAATCCTTTTTGCTGGTCAACAATATCTTGAATCCTATCGGATTCATTAACTATGTTTTTAGCCTGTGTTACTATTTTTTGCCCTATTTCGGTAAGCTGTATCGGTTTTTTGCTTCTGTCAAAGATCAAAACGCCAAGTTCATCTTCCAGTTTTTGGATTTGCATACTTAACGTGGGCTGAGTTACAAAGCATTTTTCGGCAGCAAGCGTAAAGTTTTTATTCTCGGCAACTGCCAGGACATAATATAATTGTGTGATAGTCATTGTTATAATATTTTGTGATGCAAATATAAAAAACTATAATATTTATTTATGATTTGAATTGTCTTATTTTTTGTAACTTTATAGTAGATAATTTTAAGAACCATTAAAAACAAAAGAAATGAAAACTAATATTTTAGGACTGCCAGTTAAAGAAACCGAAGAAATATCAAACGATTTAAACATATTGTTATCCAGCTTTCAGGTATATTACCAAAACCTTAGAGGGATACATTGGAACATTCGAGGAAAGCGTTTTTTTGACCTTCACGTGAAGTTTGAGGAATTATATAATGATGCCCAGCTAAAAATCGATATGATTGCAGAAAGAGTGCTTACAATTGGAGGAAGGCCGTTGCACACTTTTGAAGACTATATAAAAAACAACAAGCTGAAAGTTGGTAAAAATATTTCTGTAGATGAAGAAGCCGTACATTTAATCGTTACTTCTTTGTCTGATCTTTTAAAAATAGAAAGAGATCTTTTAACAAAATCAGCTGATGCTAATGACGAAGGTACCAACTCAATGATGAGTGACTTTATTAAAGAACAGGAAAAAACCATCTGGATGATGAAAGCATGGTTGGAAGAAAAAATATAAGTTAGTTAGATTATGGAAAATTAATTCCATGATTTCTATGAAAAATGCAGTAGCGAAGTGACTTTGGCTGCTGCATTTTTTTATGCTGTTAAAATTTGATTAAATTAATTTGCCATGCTTTAAAATAAGGATTGAAATTTCTATTTTCGCACCTATGAAACTAGCTGTTAAATTAGTATTGTTAATGTTTATGACTTTTATTGTCACTCCTACCATTGTAGGTCTGATAAAGAAAGACGTTGACACCTCTATGGTTTACAGCATGTCAGAAGAAGAGCAGCACAACCACAATAGCTGTAAAGAATTAAAAGCGGACCTTAAAGTTGCTGATTATCTTACTTTCTCCCACTATACGGAAAGTTCTTCAAGCCTTATCATTTCACAGCATAGCCTGAAACATGATAATGCGGCTTCGGCTATATTTTCTCCTCCACCTGAACAGGTTTAATACAATTTAGGGTTTTGAAAACTTCAAAACCTGAAGTCGTGTTTTTTAATGCGGCTAAAATCCTTGTATTAAATTTTTTTAGGTATGACAAAAAAAATCAATCTTTTTGCTAACCTTAAATCAGATTTTGCTTCTGGTTTAGTGGTTTTCTTGGTAGCATTGCCATTATGTTTAGGTATAGCCTTAGCTTCTGGAGCGCCGCCCTTATCGGGTATTATTGCTGGAATTGTTGGAGGTATTGTTGTCGGCTTTTTAAGCCGATCTCACATCAGCGTTTCTGGTCCTGCAGCCGGCCTGACTGCAATTGTTTTGACAGCTATCACTGATTTGGGTGCTTTCAATATATTCCTGACTGCAGGATTAATCGCCGGGTTGCTCCAATTGATATTAGGTTTTATCAAAGCGGGAAGTATTTCGAATTATTTCCCTACTAATGTTATTGAAGGAATGCTTGCAGGTATCGGGGTTATCATTATTTTAAAGCAGATTCCACATGCTGTTGGATATGACAGTGATTTTGAAGGTGATGAAACTTTCGCTGAAAATGGTGGGAATGCCCTCGGATCTTTGATGGATTCGTTAGGTCATCTGCATTTTGGTGCAATCCTGATTACCTTGATATCGTTGACTATTTTGATTTCATGGGATAAAATAGCTTTCTTAAAAAGACTAAAATTGGTTCCGGGAGCTTTAGTAGCTGTAGTCTTAGGAGTAGTACTAAATGAAGTTTTTACAGCTTCGGGCAGTTCACTGGCTATTTCTAAAGAGCACTTGGTTTCTTTGCCGGTTCCGCAATCCTTAGATGATTTCAAAAATATCATTGTTACTCCTGACTTTGCCGGATTCATGAATCCGAAAGTTTGGGTCGTAGGTGCCACAATCGCAATCGTAGCCTCGATTGAAACGCTTTTATGTATAGAAGCATCAGACAGGATGGATTCCCAAAAAAGATATACTGATACGAACATTGAGCTAAAAGCCCAAGGAATTGGAAACATGTTGAGTTCATTCATTGGAGGTTTGCCTATGACTTCTGTTGTAGTACGATCATCAGCAAACGCAAATGCAGGTGCAAAGTCAAAAATGTCAACGATAATTCACGGTGTTTTGTTGCTAATCAGCGTACTATCGATTCCGTTTCTTCTAAACAAAATTCCTTTGGCAACCTTGGCTGCCGTTCTTTTATTGGTAGGTTACAAATTAGCAAAACCAACAGTAATCATGCATTTCTGGCATAAGGGGAAATATCAGTTTGTTCCTTTTATTGTAACATTACTGGGAGTTGTTTTCCTGGATTTGTTAAAAGGTGTTGCTTTGGGTATCGCTATCAGCGTTGTCTTTATCTTGAGAGGTAACCTTAAAAGGGCTTACCGTTTTAGAAAAGAAAAATTTGAAGATGGTGATGTTATCCGTATCGACCTGGCACAAGAAGTATCATTCCTGAATAAGGCAGCAATAAAGACGACTTTAGCTGAAATACCTGAAAATTCTAAAGTAGTAATCAATGCATCTGATACGGTTTATATTGCCCATGATGTATTAGATTTGATTCATGAGTTTGCCACTATCAGGGCAGCTGATGAAAATATTAAGGTAAAACTGAAAGGTTTTAAAAAGGCATATGAACTGAATGATATTGATGACAAGGCAAATCATGTTTTCTTTGAAAACTATGAAGAAGCCAGGGCCAGAAAGCAAGCCAAAGCTGATTATGACCGATGCATGGCATTAGTCGGAAAACCAAAAGAGAATTAAGAAAAAACAAAAAATGTCAGTAGAACTGACGAAAATTTAAAAACTATTAATAAAAAAACAATGAGCGATTTTTATAAAAAAATATTAGACGGAAACAAGAAATGGGTTGAATCTAAAATTAACCAAGACCCAAAATATTTTGAGAAACTAGCAGAAGGCCAATCACCACCTTTATTGTGGATTGGATGTTCTGATAGCCGTGTTCCTGCGAACGAAGTTATCGGAGCACAGCCGGGTGAGGTTTTCGTACACAGAAACATTGCCAATATGGTAGTACATTCTGATATGAACATGCTTAGCGTTTTGGATTATGCTGTAAACGTTTTGAAAGTGAAGCACGTTATTGTATGCGGGCATTACGGATGTGGAGGTGTAAAAGCGGCTATGGGTAATGATTCTATCGGTTTGATTGATAACTGGATTCGCCACATCAAGGATGTTTACAGACACCACCATCATTATTTGGATTCAATACTTGATGAAAAAGATCGTTTTGATGCTTTTGTAGAATTGAACGTTAAAGAACAGGTTTATGATCTGGCGAAGACTTCAATCGTTCAGGGAGCGTGGAGAAATGGACAGGATTTATGCCTTCACGGATGGGTGTACAGGCTAAATTCTGGAATCGTAAAAGACCTTGAAGTAAATCTATGCGGAAACGAAGATTTGGATCAGGTATACCAATTGAAATTCTAAATAAGAGGCCTCTTGAAAAAGAGGCTTTTTTTATTCTTCAGATTCCAGATTTTCATTGAATGTGGAAGGTAATAACTGGGGAATGAATTTTATCAATATCGGCAATAATAGGCTGCCGCCAGGCAGAAGGAAAATAGTTAGTGACGGGATAGTCTTGCAGATTTCCAAAAGTTGCTTCTTTACCTTTTTCTTTTCTTTGGCATCCAGGCTGCGATGTGTGGATTGGGTGAGAAGAAGCATCAAATCGCCATTGTTGGACAGTTCCTTCGCCAATCGGGTTTTGTTTCTTGTAATCAGAATTTTTACATTCTGCGTTGCCTGGTCATAAAAATGCTTGACCGGATTGGAATAATTGAAATATGGAATCTGTTTTTTGTATTTATTGATAAAAGTATCAGTAGAGGCAATGCTTTCAGTGACAAAATTATCCGGGACATTCATGATTTTTGCCAGCTCATATAAAAAATAAGCTTCATTGCTTTCCATTTCCAGATCGCTCCAAAGCGCCATTCCTGCCATATCAATCAGATATAGTTTTTCCAATTTCTGCGTAAAAATGTCCAGTCCTAGTGCTTCCATATCCTGCACGTTGACTTTAGAAAATTTGGTGTAGCGTACAGAAGCTTCAAACAATTTGATGAGCAGATCATCATATTTTGACTTTTTAAGCTTTGTATTCAGGGCCAAAGAAATAATACTTACGATGGTTTCTTCCAGTTTTTTTAAATAATTATCCGGAATAGAATGGTTCATAAGATATTGCTGAAAAGCCAGCACATCTACAAACAGCAAAGCATTGGTCAGGATATGAGAAAAGTTTTTGCTGATGATATCCTCGTTCGTCTGTATTCGTTCAGCTATAATCTTTTCGAGATTATGGGAAGGCGTACTTTCAGGCAGCATTTTATCCAAAAGGTTAAAGCCTTTCGGGTGCATTTCCTTATAAAAAGCAATCACTTTTGTAATAAAACTTTTTGGATCAGGATCATGAGTTACCAGCCCATATACACGATATAACGTATTCAATAAGGCTACTTTTGAAAACTCTTCAGAAATCCAGCCTTTGGAATCGATAGGCTGTGGTGTATCAAACGAAACCACATGTCCATAGATAAAACCGGTGTCACGCGTGTCTTTATAGAATTCCAGCGGATAACCCACAACAGGAAACTGCAGGTACTTTTGTTCTGCAAAAAACTTGTCGATCCAGCCGTGTGCCGAAGGGTTAATCATGATTTAAATTTCTGCTGCAAAGCTATGTTTTTTATTATGAAGTCAAAAAATAATTAATGACTGCTTTTAGATGTATTTCCTATCTGAAAATGGTACATAAAACTTAAATTATTTATAACACTAAAGGTTTTTTGCTGCTTTATACTTATTTTTAATAGACTAAATAGCGCTTTATGAACCTAAAATCAGGAATGCCTTTCTGGCTTATCAAAGATGGATTACCCTATACTTTTCCAAAACTGGACAAAGATATAGAGACGGATGTTGTTATTATTGGAGCCGGTATTTCCGGTGCATTGGTACGTTATTATCTAATCAATGCAGGAATCCAATGCGTGATAATTGATGCCAGGACGATAGGTTTGGGAAGCACTTCTGCCAGTACTTCACTTTTGCAATATGAAATTGATACGCCGCTTTATGAATTAATCGAAATGATTGGGAAAGAAAAAGCTGAGAGAGCCTACCATTTATGTAATTATGCTATCGATCAATTGGAGAAAATAGCAAAGAAACTAAAGGTTGAGGAATTTGAAAGAAAAAAAAGTCTTTTGTATGCAGCCTATAAAAAAGACGTGCCTTTGTTAGAAAAAGAGTTTCAGGCGAGAAAAGATGCCGGTTTTGATGTGAAACTTCTTGATGAAAAGCAGATTTATGAGCAATTTGGATTTAAGGCTCCATTAGCCATTCTTTCTGCACATG
Organism: uncultured Flavobacterium sp.; assembly: GCA_964518395.1. GTDB lineage: Bacteria > Bacteroidota > Bacteroidia > Flavobacteriales > Flavobacteriaceae > Flavobacterium. Next base: position 6,070 of record CAZFGA010000020.1, on the reverse strand, counting down.
CTGCTCAAACGAATGCCTATGCTTTTACTCATAAATTATTACAAGTCAAAAAAGGCAAACATCTCGATATTTATGATAGGAGTCCTATTGTGAAGATTGATACAAAAAAAAATGGTGCTGTCCTCAAAACCGAGTCAGGTTTTACTATCAGGGCAAAAAAAGTTGTGTATGCCACAGGTTATGAAGTTGTAGAATTCATTGACAAAAAAATTGTAGACCTGCAATCTACCTATGCAGTCGTAAGTGAGCAGTATAACGAAAAGAAGTTTTGGAAAGACGAAGTCCTTATCTGGAATACGGCCAATCCTTACCTGTATGTCAGAACCACGCCAGACGGTAGAGTGCTTGTAGGAGGTAGGGATGAAGACTTTCATAATCCTGATAAAAGAAATAAGCTGATTTCTAAAAAGACCAAACAGCTCACGAAAGACATCAATACATTATTTCCGTATTTGGATTTTAAGCCTGAGTTTAGCTGGACAGGAACCTTTGGAACCACTAAAGATGGGCTCCCTTTTATAGGCACTTATGACAGACTGCCTGATAGTTATTTTGCCCTGGGTTTTGGAGGCAATGGAATTACTTTTAGCTTGATTGCGGCAGAAATCATTAGAGACCTTTTACTGGGTAAAGAAAATAAGGATGCGGCTATTTTTTCTTTCGATAGGGTATAATTCACACGGCAATTTGCCTTATCTGAATCGTATAACATTATAGGTTAATTCTGTAAACAGGATAAATTTTTATTGGGTAATTTAGATAAAGTAGAAAAAATTACCAACCAACTAAAAATTTATATTGTATGAAAAAACCAACAATTTTTGGAAAAGCGATCCTAAGTCTGGGTGTTTTGGCCTTGTCTTTAGGAACAATTTCCTGTAAGAACGAACCTAAAGCGGAAGATACTAAAGAAATAGCAGAAGACGAAAACGAAGCCAAATTTGACAATACTAAAGAAGCAGAAAAAGATGCTGAAATTCTTGTTGATGCTGCTGAATTTGATTTGGAGCAAAGAGAACTGGGCAAGTTGGCACAGTCTAAAGCTGTTTCGACTGACGTTAAAAATTTAGGTAAGATGATGGAAAACCATCACAATGAATCTTTCGCGAAACTTTCTGCTTTGGCCAAAGAAAAACAAATATCTATTCCTACAGCACTTACGGAAGACGGACAAAAAGAATATGCCAGGCTTAATAAAACCGATGCAAAAAACTTTGATAGGGACTATCTGGACCGTGTTTATAAAGAACATCATGATGCCATAGAAGATTTCACACAAGATGCACAAGCAACTAAAAGTGTTGAAATCAAAGCCTATCTGGAAAGTATGCTCACTACTTTAAAAAACCATCATGATGAAGTAGAAAAATTGCAAACCACATTAATCAAAAAATAATAATCCAACTAAATACATACCATCATGGGAAATTTACTTTATACAATTGCCGTAATTCTTGTCATCGTCTGGGCCATCGGTTTTTTCGGAGGAATGGTTACCAGTAGCCTTATTCACGTCTTGCTGGTTATAGCCATCATCGTAGTGCTTTTGAGAGTGATACAAGGAAGAAAGCCTTTAGAATAACCTCTTTATAAACAAATAGTCTAACCAATAAAAAACATTATTATGGGAAATTTACTTTATACAATTGCAGTTATTTTAGTAATTATCTGGGCATTGGGATTTTTTGGAATCCTTGGACAAGGAATCGCAACTAATGGATTGATACATATTTTGTTAGTGATTGCGGTTATCATTGTACTGCTTAGAATTATCCAAGGAAAGAAGCCTCTATAGTTTTGAACCCGCCAAAAACAAAAAAGCCCGGATAAAAACTCGGGCTTTTTCCATTTACCAACTATATTAAAACATAACTAAAAACAATACTGGTTTTCCTGTATTAGTTTGGAAGCGATAGTCTCTCGCAGCGCTACTACATTAGGAAGGTTAGTGTATTTTGTAAAACGTTTCAGTCCCATCATCATCATTCGCTGTTCGTCGCCTTCAGCAAAGGAAGCAATACCTTCTTTTCCCTTAGCATTCACAATATCAACGGCCTTGTATAAGTACAACTGCGCCATGGCAATCTGCTCTTTTACATTTTCAGCTCCTTTTGATTTTGCCAGTTTTTCTGTTCTTAAGATTGTAGATTCTGCCATATAGATTTCGATAAGAATATCAGCAGCAGCCATCAGCAATTGCTGGTGTGCATCTAAATCCGGACCGTATTTTTGTACAGCACTTCCGGCTACCATAAGGAATGCTTTTTTCAGTTTGCCAATCAATTCTTTTTCTTCTGCGAATAATTCAGAATAATCAGGAGTATTAAAATCTGGAATTCCCATCAGTTCTTCAGCTACTTTCATAGCCGGACCTAATAAATCTACGTGACCTTTCATGGCTTTTTTAACGAGCATTCCAACCGAAAGCATTCTGTTGATTTCGTTTGTTCCTTCATAGATTCTAGCGATTCTGGCATCTCTCCAGGCACTTTCCATTGGTGTGTCTTCAGAGAATCCCATTCCTCCTAAAATCTGAATTCCCTCATCGGAACAGTTTTGTATATCTTCTGAAATAGCCACTTTTAGGATAGAGCATTCTATTGCAAATTCTTCTACCCCTTTTAGTTCTGCTTCCTGATGTGAAGAGCCTTCTGCCACACGTGCGTTAATTCGGTCTTCAATTGATTTTGCTGCACGATAGGAAGCGCTTTCCCCTGCATAGCATGAAGTTGCCATTTCGGCAATTTTAGAACGGATAGCGCCAAAATTTGCGATAGGTGTATTGAATTGTATTCTTTCGTTGGCATATTTTATAGCACCAGACGAAACTCTTCTTTGAGCATCAAGACAAGCAGCACCTAGTTTGATACGACCAACGTTAAGAGCATTCATGGCAATCTTAAAGCCATTTCCTCTTTCGGAAAGCATATTTTCAACAGGAACTTTTGTATCGCTGAAAAATACCTGACGGGTAGAGGAGGCACGAATTCCTAATTTGTGCTCTTCCTCATTCATTGAAATTCCATTAGATGGGTCATTTTCAACAATGAATCCTGTGATATTTTTGTCGTCGCCAATTCTCGCAAACACGATAAAAAGACTACAGAATCCGGCATTGGAAATCCACATTTTTTGTCCTGTGATTTTGTAATGCGTACCATCATCTGACAATACTGCTTTTGTCTTGCCTGAATTGGCATCAGAACCAGCACCTGGCTCAGTCAAGCAATAGGCACCAAACCATTCGCCTGAAGCCAGTTTTGGGACGTATTTTTTCTTTTGTTCTTCTGTACCGTATAATGTAATAGGCATAGTTCCGATTCCGGTATGGGCACCAAAAGCGGTGGAGAACGATCCGGTTGCTCCGGAAATATAGTCACACACCAACATGGTAGAAACGAATCCCATTCCCAATCCGCCATATTCTTCTGGAACGGCAACACCTAAAAGGCCTAATTCTCCTGCTTTACGCATGCATTCTTCCGTAAAGGCATAATCTTTATTTTCAAAACGGTTTTTGTTCGGCCAGATTTCTTTATCTACGAATTCTTTTACCGTCTGCTTCATCATTAATTGTTCTTCCGAAAAATCTTCCGGAGTAAAAATGTCCTCACATTTTGTTTCTTTTACCAAAAACTGCCCGCCACGGGTAACGTCTTTTTCGATAGTATCTGCCATTTTGTTTTTTGTTTTTTGTTTTTTGTGGTTAAATATTAGACTTTTAGATAATAGAGAGTAGTTTATATAGAGGATAGTTTATAGTGAAAATGATGTTTCTTATCAACTATACTCTATCAACTTTCAACTATTATAGTATTTCATAAATTCCAGCAGCACCTTGCCCGGTTCCCACACACATAGTTACGATACCGTATTTATTGCCTCTGCGTTTCATTTCATCAAATAATTGAACGGAAAGTTTAGCTCCGGTACAACCTAGCGGGTGGCCTAATGCAATAGCACCACCATTTACGTTTACGATATCCGGATTGATTCCCAATTCACGGATAACGGCTAATGATTGCGATGCGAATGCCTCGTTCAATTCAATCAATTCGATGTCTTTTAATGACATTCCGGCTTGCTTTAATGCTTTTGGAATAGCCTTAACAGGACCAATTCCCATGATTCTTGGCTCAACACCGGCAGCTGCATAACTTACCAATCTTGCAATAGGCTGAAGATTCAACTCTTTTACAAGTTCTTCAGACATGACCATTACAAAAGCGGCACCATCACTCATTTGCGAAGAAGTACCGGCAGTAACGCTTCCGTCCGCCGCAAAGACAGGCTTCAATTTGCCTAAAGCTTCCAATGAAGTATCGGCTCTTGGACCTTCGTCTTTCGTAACAGTATAGGATTTGGTTGCTTTTTTTCCGTTTTCATCAATATAGGTCTGATCAACGGTAATTGGCACTATCTGTTTGTCAAATTTACCTTCTGCTTGTGCTTTTAATGCTTTTTGGTGTGAATTGTAGCCAAATAAATCCTGGTCTTCACGAGAAACCTTAAATTGTTTTGCAACAGCTTCTGCTGTGAGTCCCATTCCCCAATAATAATCTTCATGACCTTCTTTGGCCACGGCGTAATCAGGTGTTGGTTTATAGCCTCCCATTGGGATAAAGCTCATACTTTCGGCACCACCTGCAATGATACAGTCTGCCATCCCGGATTGGATTTTAGCCGTTGCCATTCCAATAGTTTCCAAACCGGAAGCACAGTAACGATTTACGGTTACTCCGGGAACGTCGTCTATTTTTAATCCCATAAGAGAAATCAGACGGGCAACATTTAATCCTTGTTCGGCTTCTGGCATGGCGTTTCCAACCATAACGTCGTCGATTCTTTTTTTGTCAAAATCAGGCAGTTCATTCATCATATACTGAATGGTTTCTGCGGCAAGCTCGTCAGGGCGCTTGAATCGGAATACTCCTTTTGGTGCTTTTCCAACGGCTGTGCGGTATGCTTTTACGATATATGCTGTTTTCATTTTCTAGTCTCTTTAATCTCGATTAGTTTCTCAATGGTTTCCCTTTGGTCAGCATGTACTGGATTCTTTCCAAAGTTTTTCTTTCGGTACATAATGATAAAAAGGCTTCCCTTTCAATATCCAAAAGATATTGTTCAGTAACCAATGTAGGTTCAGACAAATCGCCTCCGGCCATAACATACGCCAGTTTGTTGGCAATTTTCTTATCGTGTTCGGAGATGTAATGCCCTGCTTCCATGCTGTCTGTTCCAACTAAGAACATTCCTAATGCCTGTTTCCCTAAAACTTTTACATCTTTGCGCTTTACTGGCTGAGTATAACCGGCTTCGGCCATAATCAAAGCATGTTTCTTGGCTTCCGCAATCTGACGGTCTTTATTTACGACTACCACGTCTTTTCCGTGCTGTAAGATGCCTAAGTCATAAGCTTCATAAGCCGAAGTAGACACTTTAGCCATAGCAACCGTTAGGAAGTATTCCTGAAGGACATTTAATTCTACGTCATTTTTTCGGAAAAGGTCAGAAGCTCTCAATGCCATTTCTTTAGAACCACCACCGCCAGGAATAACACCGACTCCAAACTCTACCAGGCCGATATAGGTTTCTGCCGCAGCTACAACTTTATCAGCGTGCATGCTCATTTCGCAGCCGCCGCCTAAAGTCATTCCGTGCGGTGCAACAATTACAGGAACACCGGAATAGCGAACACGCATCATTGTGTCCTGGAATAATTTGATTGCCATATTCAGCTCGTCATATTCCTGTTCTACAGCCATCATGAAAATCATCCCGATATTGGCACCCACAGAGAAATTGGCTCCCTGATTTCCAATAACCAGTCCGTTGTATTCTTTTTCGGCCAAGTCGATAGCCTTATTGATTCCCTGAAGCACATCGCCTCCAATGGTATTCATTTTGGATTGGAATTCCAGATTCAGGATTCCATCACCCAAATCGTGTATTACGGCTCCACTATTGCTCCATACTTTTTTGCTTTCGCGAATGTTGTTCAATATGATAAAAGCGTCTTGTCCCGGAACTTTTTTCTGAGATTTGGAAGCTCTATCATAAAAATAGCTTG
>CAZFGA010000019.1:0-72135 GCA_964518395.1 uncultured Flavobacterium sp. | reverse complement strand
CCTTTATTGCGGGTGCAAAAGTAGCACCTTTTTCCGCTTTCGCAAACTTTATGGTGACTTTTTTTTGAAGTTTTCTTAACTTTAAACCTAACTTGCTGCAATACAATTTTTTGAGTCCAAACTTTTTTTACCCTATTTAAACAATACCGAATAAAGCCTTATCTTACTACCTTATTATAGACCAAATTCAAAAAGCATATTATTATGTATTTATATATACATATATATATTGTATGTATTTTGAGAATCTTCTATATTTGCGGACATAAATTTTATACGATGATAAAGATTACGTTACCCGATGGGTCAGTTAAGGAGTTTGCACAAGGTGTAACTCCTATGGATGTTGCAAAAAGCATCAGTGAAGGATTAGCCAGAAATGTTATTTCTGCCTCTTTTAACGGAACTGCTGTTGAAACGACGACATCTCTGACGACGGACGGGTCACTCATATTATATACTTGGAATGATACAGAAGGTAAAAAAGCTTTCTGGCATTCTACATCCCACGTTATGGCTCAAGCCTTAGAAGAATTATTCCCAGGAATCAAATTGACTTTAGGGCCAGCTATTGATAACGGGTTTTATTATGACGTAGATTTTGGAGACCAAAAGATTACCGATGCCGATTTCAAAAGAATCGAGGATCGCGTTCTTGAGATTTCCCGCGAAAAGCATGAGTTCAAAATGCGTTCTGTTTCAAAAGCAGAAGCTTTGGCTATATATAAAGACAACGAATACAAGACAGAATTGATCCAGAATCTTGAAGACGGAACAATTACATTCTGCGACCATGCAACTTTCAGCGATTTATGTCGTGGTGGACATATTCCAAATACAGGAATCATCAAGGCTATGAAAATCATGAGCATTGCCGGTGCGTATTGGAGAGGAGACGAAAAGAATAAACAGTTGACTCGCGTTTACGGAATTTCATTCCCTAAACAGAAAGACCTGACTGATTATCTTGAATTGCTAGAGGAAGCCAAAAGACGTGACCATAGAAAATTAGGAAAGGAATTGGAATTGTTTGCTTTTTCACAAAAAGTAGGACAAGGTCTTCCACTATGGCTACCAAAAGGCGCAGCTTTGAGAGATCGATTGGAGCAGTTCCTTAAAAAAGCACAAAAGAAAGCAGGTTACGAACAAGTAGTAACACCGCATATCGGACAAAAAGAGCTGTATGTTACTTCAGGGCACTATGAAAAGTATGGTGCAGATAGTTTCCAGCCAATTCATACTCCTGCCGAAGGTGAGGAATTTTTATTAAAACCGATGAACTGTCCTCATCACTGTGAAATCTTCAACACAAGGCCTTGGTCATACAAAGACTTGCCGAAGCGTTATGCAGAGTTTGGGACAGTATATAGATACGAGCAGTCAGGTGAGCTTCATGGATTGACTCGTGTTCGTGGGTTTACTCAAGATGATGCCCATATTTTCTGTACTCCGGAGCAACTGGATGAGGAATTCAAAAAAGTAATCGATTTGGTACTTTATGTATTCGGTTCTTTAGGATTCGAAAACTTTACAGCTCAGATTTCCTTAAGAGATCAGGAAAACAGAGCTAAATATATAGGAACAGATGAAAACTGGGAAAAAGCAGAAAACGCGATCATCAACGCGGCAAGAGACAAAGGATTGAACACCGTTGTCGAATATGGCGAAGCGGCTTTCTATGGACCTAAGCTTGATTTCATGGTAAAAGATGCTTTAGGAAGACAATGGCAATTAGGAACTATCCAGGTAGATTATAATCTTCCGGAGCGTTTTGATCTGACATATAAAGGTTCAGATAACGAACTGCACCGTCCTGTAATGATTCACAGAGCACCATTCGGATCAATGGAACGATTTATTGCTATTTTACTGGAACATACGGCGGGAAATTTCCCAATTTGGCTTATGCCTGAACAGGCTATTATATTGTCTTTGAGCGAGAAATATGAAAATTATGCGAAAAAAGTTTTAGATTTGCTAGAAAATCACGAAATTCGCGCCCTAATTGACAACAGAAACGAGACAATCGGTAAAAAAATCCGAGAGGCTGAAGTTCAAAAATACCCGTTCATGCTGATTGTTGGTGAGGAAGAAGAGAAAAACGGAACTGTTTCCGTACGTCGTCACGGACAGGAAGGCAAAGGAAATATCAGCGTTACAATTGAAGAATTTGCTGCTATTGTCAATGAGGAAATAAAAAAGACATTAAAAACATTTGGAGTTTAACTTAAAATTTTAGAGCCATAGCAATAAGAAACAACAGAGGTCATCAACCTCGAGTAGAAAAGAAAGATGCACACAGAATCAACAACCTGATTCGTGTCCCGGAAGTACGCCTTGTAGGAGAGAATGTAGAGCCGAAAGTTTATAAAACTTCTGAGGCTTTAAGGATGGCAGAAGAGCAGGAACTTGATTTGGTTGAGATTTCTCCAAATGCTGAACCTCCGGTTTGTAAAATCATGGATTATAAGAAATTCCTTTACATGCAGAAAAAGCGTGAAAAGGAATTGAAAGCAAAATCTACTCAAATTACAGTAAAGGAAATTCGTTTTGGTCCGCAAACAGATGAACACGATTACGAATTCAAAAGAAAGAATGCCGAGAAGTTCCTTAAAGAAGGTTCGAAGCTGAAAGCTTTTGTTTTCTTCAAGGGCCGTTCCATCATCTATAAAGATCAAGGACAAATTCTTTTATTGCGTTTGGCTCAGGATTTAGAGGAATACGGAAAAGTGGAAGCTTTGCCTGTTTTAGAAGGAAAGAGAATGATTATGTTCATTGCTCCTAAGAAAAAGAAATAATTTTAGGCGATAAGCAGTAAGCAATAGGCAAAAGCCTAAAACTTAAAGCATAGCGCTTAAAGCAAAAATAGTAAGTAAGACAATTCAAATACACTAGGAAAAGATGCCTAAAATGAAAACTAAATCTAGCGCCAAAAAACGTTTCAAAGTTACTGGCTCTGGAAAAATCAAAAGAAAGCACGCTTTCAAAAGTCACATTTTGACTAAGAAATCTAAAAAGCGTAAACTAGCGTTAACTCACTCTGCATTGGTTCACCAATCAGATATGAAAAGCGTTAAAGAACAATTAAGAATTATCTAATACGTCGAAAGTTAGAAAGTCTTAAAGTCATTGACCTTAGACTTTACAACATTTGACTATAAATATTCTTTAGGTTAAAACAATTAAATAACCTTGGAGTACGGCCTCAAGATCCTTTGATTAAATTCAGGACGCCTGCTACAAAAAAACATTAAAATTATGCCAAGATCAGTAAATTCAGTTGCTAAAAGAGCAAGAAGAAAAAAGATAATGAAGCAAGCCAAAGGTTTCTTTGGCAGACGTAAAAACGTTTGGACAGTTGCGAAAAACGCGGTTGAGAAAGCTATGTCTTATGCTTACCGTGATAGAAAACAGAATAAGAGAAATTTCCGTGCTTTGTGGATTCAACGTATTAACGCTGGAGCTAGATTGGAAGGAATGTCTTATTCTCAATTCATGGGTAAAGTAAAAGCTAACGGAATCGAATTGAACAGAAAAGTTCTTGCAGATTTAGCGATGAATCACCCGGAAGCTTTCAAAGCTATACTTAACAAAGTAAAATAAACGTTTTATAAATCTATTTGTCTTACTTACTTATAAAGAAACCATCTCGAAAGAGGTGGTTTTTTTGTTATTACTATATTTGTCTTATGAATCCGCTACTTCAACACATACGAAAGTTTATTGCTTTAGACGAACGCGAAGCTGAAAAGGTCCTTTCCTATTTTGAAACCGAGAGCTTCAAGAAAAAACAGATTATGCTGGAAGAAGGGCAAATCTGCAACAAGCAATATTTTATTACCAAAGGTTGTGTACGCTTTTATATCAATAACCGCAAAGGTGTCGAACAGACATTGCAATTTGGAATCGAGAATTGGTGGATTGCTGATTATTTGAGTTTCCAGGAGCAAATACCTTCCCATTTTTATGTACAAGCCATAGAAGCCATCGAAGTGCTTTCTATAGACCGTAAATCGTTTGAATCTTTATTATTGGAATTCCCGAAGCTGGAAAGGTACTTCCGTTTGATCATCCAAAAATCCTTTGGCGCTTCACAAACCCGAATCAAATATCTTTTTACAATGTCTGCCGAAGAACGCTATCATCATATGAATTCAAGATTTCCTGAATTTATACAGCGTGTTCCTCAATATATGCTTGCCTCCTATCTTGATTTCTCCCCTGAATTTCTCAGTAAAATCCGTGCAGGAAAAGTCTAATTTGTTTTCTTGAAGTACTTCAAGTTTTTTCAAATCTATCTTACGGAACTTTGTTGTGAACTTTAAAACACATCAAAATGGAAACCAGAGTAAATATTCTAAAAACGGCTCCGGAGGCTTATAAAGCAATGATGGGATTGGAAAAATTCCTTGCTTCAACTTCATTAAATCCAATTCATAAAGAGCTTATCAAAATTCGCGCTTCCCAAATAAATGGTTGTGCCTACTGTATTAATATGCATACGAGAGACGCTCGTAAAATAGGCGAAACCGAACAACGAATCTATCTTTTGAATGCCTGGAGAGAAACCCAGCTTTATAGCGAAGAAGAGCAAGCCATCTTAGCCATGACAGAGGAGATTACCTTAATCCAAAACCATTTGTCGAAAGCAACATACGACAATGCCAGAAGATTGTTTGACGAAGAATATATCGCAGCAATTATTATGATGATTACCACAATCAACGCCTGGAACCGAATCGCAATTTCCACGGAAATGGCATTAGACTAAAAATAAAAAGCCTGACGGTAATCGTCAGGCTTTTTATTTACAACCGAAATCTGCTTAAATAGAAAAAGGCCTGTCAGGGCTTTAAACCCTTGGCAGGCCTATCTTCGTAAATGCTTGTCGATTTCTTAAAAGAAATCGACAAAATCACTACCGTAAAAAAACATAGCTTATTTTAAAGTAATTTTATACTTCGTGCGTCTTCCTTATCATGAAAAGGGACACAAACCTAACTATGGAGGAAAAACCTAAAAATACGATTTCCAGTACCGTCAACAGGTTCGGAAAAGGACTCACTTCTTTCGTTCGCGGAAAGGTAAACAGTTCTGAAGATGCCGAAGACGTACTGCAAGAAATATGGTATCAGCTTAGCAATTTTTCAAACATTGACGATATCGAAAGCATGAGCGGTTGGCTATTTCAAGTCGCAAAAAACAAAATCACGGATCTTTATCGGAAAAAGAAGCCTGAACCGCTGGAGAATTATTCTCATGAAAATGACGAAGGCGAGTTTTCTTTTAAAGAAATCCTGCTGTTAGACGATTCCGAAAATCCAGACCTCGCTCTTTTTAAAGAACTCTTTTGGTCAGAACTGCTTAAAGCGTTGGACGAACTGCCCGAAAACCAAAAGCAGGTTTTCATACTCAATGAAATTGAAGACCTCACGCTACAGGAAATTGCCGATCAAACAAACGAAAACATCAAGACCGTCATCAGCCGAAAAGGCTATGCCGTCAAATATTTACGAAAGAAACTAAACTATTTATATCAAGAATTAAATTATTAAAACTATAAAGATGAAACGATCAAACAGAAGATACAGGAGAAGAAAGCCTTTCTTCCTATTCATAATCGCAGGATTATTTATTCTCGGAGCCGTGGTGACGTATTTATGGAATGCCATTCTTCCAGACATTGCATCTGTTTCTACCATCACCTATTGGCAGGCGCTCGGACTTTTAGTCTTGTCAAGAATACTTTTTGGTGGTTTTAAATGCGGACCAAGAAGAAATCACGGCCCTTTTGCCCATCCAAAGTTCAGAGATAAATTCATGAACATGTCGAGGGAAGAACGTATCAACTTTAGAAATGAATGGAAAGAACGGTTTAAAAGATAACTAATCACGATTTTTTTCATGATGATTAAAGTAAAAATCAAACAACCGCGTCTTCCTTACTATAACAATAAAATTAAAAAAGATGAAATCAATTTTAAAATCAATCACAATAGGGATACTCGTTGGAGCTTTGGCCTTTTTTGCATTCCAATTAGTCATTACCTTTCTAATCGTTGGAGCAATCTTCATGCTCTTAAGCCGAAGACGGTTTGACAGACGTGCCTTTGGCGACCATCAATTTGGACGTTATCGTTTTGCTTTTGTCGATAAAATCAGGACGATGAATGACGAGGAATACGATGCTTTCAAGAAAAAATTTGAAAATAGAAGATGCCACAATCGCAACAGAGAAAACTTTAATTAAACATCATGAGAAGAAAACCCAGATTTTTGCTGACTTTTGCCATTGCGATACTCACTTTTGCAAGTCTAAAGGCATTTGTTCCCGAAAAATTCCAAGGTAGACATTGCTGCCATAGGGAATATTGCAATGAGAATCATCAATCAAAAAGCGAACATTAAACGCTTAACATCAATCAAAAAAAGCATCCGAAAACGGATGCTTTTTTGTATTATATACTATATTCTATTGCCAAACCTATGTTGCTTGTCTGGCTATTTCTCTTTTTTTAATTAAAAACTTCCTCATTCACCCCGTCAAAGCTTGCAAACACCATACTCGGATGTGAATCTTGATGGAAAACGTTACCTTCTTTATCTATTGCAATGGCACCGGCAAAACCATCAAAAGGCTTTAATTCTTTAAATGTCTTTTCAAAAGCATCTTTTAAAGAGAACCCATCGGTTACACGGGTTACTATTTTAGCCGCAACTGCACCGCTTACAATATCTTCGCCAACACCTGTCAAGCTTACTCCGCAAAATTCATTGGCATAATTTCCGGCAACGGTTGCGGAATCTGATATTCTTCCCGGTATTTCAAAACCCTTTCCTCCGGTAGAAGTAGCAACAGCAATTTTTCCCTCACTGTCTATAGCCACACAACCTACAGTTCCGGTTCCGAAAGATTTTAATTTGGCTTCATATTCTGTTCTTCTTTGAGGAATTTCAGTAGAAAATGCTTCAAAACCGTGCTTTCTGGCAAAGTTTGTAGCGCCGCTTCCACCCAAAACCTTGTCGTCATAATCTTGTAAAATTCGAGCAACCTGGATTGGATTTTTCACTTCTTCAATGTTAATGACTCCACTCATCTTATGTGTCGAACCATCCATTAATGAAGCACTCATTCTGATTTTTCCATCACTTTGTATCTGGGAACCCATTCCGGCATTGAACAATTCATCATCTTCCAAAAGAGAAACCGCATGCACAACTGACTCTAAGGCAGAATGTGATTTCAAAAATTCATATGAATCTTTAGCAATACGCAACAATGCATTTTGCTTGGCTATTTTAGTTTCCTGACTGGTAGAAGATTCAGAGAAGAATCCACCGTGAATTATGATTTTCATCCTAAACGTATTGAGAAGATTGGATATGCATCTTGTTTGTCTTGAGGTCATACGTATCGTATTTGCTCATCACGTGTACAATCAAATTGTTGATTGAGATTGGTTGTCCAAGCTCCACTTGGGTAAGATTGGTGTCCTTAATCTGATGACCGTCAACCAGAATAACCAATCCGGAGCCAATGGCTTCCATTTTGTCTTCTATAATCAGCAGTCCGGTATCTTCCCCTAGTCCTACGCCAAGTACTTTCGGGTTTCCTACAACAGCCTGGAATAATCTTCCGATTCTTCCTCTCTGAACAAAGTGCGTATCAATAATAACATCATCAATCAGCCCTAGTCCGCTAGTGATTTTTACTTCTCCTTTTAATAATGCTTCAGAACTACTTCCCTGATATATCATATTGTTAGAAGCCGCAGCAGCACCCGCAGATGTTCCGGCATACAGGAAATCTTCATTTTTATATTTATCTAATATAATATCGTGAAATTCTGTTCCCCCTAAAATAGAAGTCAACCTTAATTGGTCACCTCCGGTAAACATTACAACATCGGCATCCCTAAGTCTTTTCAGTATTTCGGGGTCTGTAGCCTGCTCCCTTTTTTCGATATGCAGCACATCAACATTGGTTGCATTCAGGTATTGCAAAGCCTTTACATATTCTGGACCTACTTCTCTTGGTATTTTTGAAGCCGTAGTTATAACTTCGATTCTTGATTTTTCTTTATGTTTTGATTCGGTCAAAAGCCTTTTTAAAATTCCTGTTTCAAAGAAATTCAGGTTATTGGCAACATTGGTATCAAAACTGGCTTCTGTAAAACTTCCTTTATCTACAGCACCTCCAATGATCATTAATTTTCCTTTTATATTCATTTCAAATGGTATGTGAATTCCGTAAAAATAACCAAAAACTTAAAAAACGCAATTAAACACGTAACATTTATTTAAACTTTCCGCAATTTCCTCTAGATAGTAGTTTTATAGTAAAAATTTAAAAAAATTTTGATTGATATTTTAAAAAAATTATTTTAGTAGAAATTTATTTTAATTTTTTTAACTAAATCTATAAATAATCGCTGCAAATCTGCAAGCAAACAGTACACTAAATTCCATAATCACTTACCTAGTAAGCAATTACACTTATTAATTAACTTAACTAACCCATCCATTTATGAAAATACTCAAAATACAAGCCTTACGCGGACCAAACATTTGGAGCGTTCGCAGAAAAAAACTAATCCAGATGCGTTTGGATCTTGAAGAAATGGAACAATATCCAACGAATAAGATTGACGGATTTAAAGAAAGAATCGAAGCCATGTTCCCTACTATGTATGAACACCGATGTTCGGAAGGTGTACCCGGAGGTTTTTTCATGAGAATTGAAAGAGGCACATGGATGGGACATGTTATCGAACATATTGCCTTAGAAATCCAGACACTTGCCGGAATGGAAACCGGATTCGGCAGAACCCGCGAAACAAAAACTCCCGGTATCTATAATGTTGTTTTTAGCTATACTGAGGAAAATGTTGGGCTTTTTGCAGCAGAATCGGCAGTAGCAATTGCTGAAGCCTTGATAGCCGGTACCGATTATGATTTGGAAGCCGACATTCAGAAAATGCGAGAAATCAGAGAACGTGATCGTTTGGGTCCAAGTACCGGAAGTATTGTTGAAGAAGCAGTAGCACGGGATATTCCATGGATTCGTTTAGGAACCAATTCTTTAGTACAGCTTGGTTATGGCATTAACCAGATGCGTTTTCAGGCAACAATTACCTGTAAGACAAGTAGTATTGCCGTAGATATTGCCTGCAACAAGGAAGAAACGAAAAGGATGTTAGACAATGCTTCTATTCCTGTAGCCAAAGGTTCTATTTGTGTAGACGAAGAAGACTTGCAAAATACGATTGATAAAATAGGCTATCCTATTGTTATAAAACCTTTGGATGGCAATCATGGAAAAGGAGCTTCTATTAACGTGACTAATTATGAAGATGCAAAAGCCGGACTGGTTTATGCACAAAAATATAGCCGCAGGGTTATCGTAGAAAAATTCATTACCGGGTTTGATTTCAGGGTATTGGTTATAGATAATAAGGTAGTTGCTGCAGCCCAAAGGGTTCCTGCCCATGTGAAAGGAAACGGAACGAATACTATCGAACAATTAATCGAAATTGAAAACCAAGATCCCCGTAGAGGTTACGGGCACGAAAATGTACTTACGGAAATTACGGTTGACAGAGACACAACAGATCTTTTAGAAAAGATGAATTATACTTTAGAAACCGTACCGCGAAAAGGGGAAATTGTCTATCTGAAATCTACTGCAAATCTGAGCACCGGCGGAACTTCTGTTGACGTTACCGATATGATGCACCCAGAAAATATTTTCCTTTCGGAACGAATTTCAAGAGTAATCGGACTTGACATTTGTGGTATTGATATCATGGCAGAAAACCTGACGCAACCGCTAAATGAAAATGGCGGTGTTATTCTGGAAGTTAATGCTGCTCCCGGCTTTAGAATGCACTTGGCTCCGTCTGAAGGATTGCCAAGAAATGTTGCTTCGCCAGTAATTGACATGCTTTACCCTCCTGGAAAACAGAGCCGTATTCCTATTATTGCCGTTACGGGAACCAATGGAAAAACCACCACTACACGACTTCTTGCCCATATTGTAAAAAATAACGGATATAAAGTCGGATTTACTACTTCTGACGGTATTTATATTCAAAATCATATGTTGGAAAAAGGAGATACGACCGGGCCAATCAGTACGGAATATATCCTGAAAGATCCAACGGTAGAATTTGCCGTATTAGAAACTGCCCGTGGCGGAATACTCCGCTCAGGATTAGGTTTTAGCCGATGTGACATTGGAATCATTACTAATATTTCAGCCGATCATTTAGGTTTAAACGATATTGATACGCTTTCGGATTTAGCCCGTGTAAAGAAAGTTGTTGTCCGAAGTGTAAAAAAAGACGGATGGGCCATCTTAAATGCTGATGATGACGAATGCGTAAAAATCGCTTCGGAACTGGAATGTAATGTGGCTTTTTTCAGTATGGATGAAGAAAATCCACTAATTAAAAAATTAGGAAAAGAAGGAAGGACAGTAGCTGTTTATGAAAATGGGTACATTACAATTAAAAAAGGCGATTGGAAAATACGTGTTGAAAAAGCGGCTCACATTCCACTGACATTAGGTGGAAAAGCAAAATTTATGGTTGCAAATGTTTTGGCGGCTACCCTGGCCTCTTATTTATGGGGATTCAAAACAGAAGATATCAGTCTTTCGCTACAGACTTTTATTCCAAGTGTTGCACAAACTCCGGGAAGAATGAACATTTTTGAATTCAAAAAGTTCAAGGTTATGATTGACTTTGCGCATAATCCGTCAGGATATATGGCCATTGAAGATTTGCTCAACAATATCGAATCTACCCGAAAAATAGGAATCATTGCCGGCGTAGGCGACAGGCGTGATGAAGATATTAAAGAATGTGGAATGATTGCAGGCAGGATGTTTGACCATATCATTATCCGACAGGAAAAACATCTTCGTGGAAGAACCGAAGAAGAAATCATTAATCTGATTTTGGAAGGAATCGAGGAATCCGGAAGGGATATTACCTACGAAATCATACCGAAAGAAACCGAAGCTATCAAACATGCCATCAATAGTGCCGATGAAGGAACTTTTATCACAGCACTCAGTGATGTTGTAACCAATGCTATTGAAATCGTCCAGCAATATCTCGACAAAGAAAATGAGGACGGGTTAATTTAAAAATCACAAAGCTGTTTAGTGCAATCTCATTAAACAGCTTTCTTTTTTATAATTATTTTATTAATTAGTATATTTATAGCCACATACCTAACCAATCCCTAAAATAATTATGAATAAAACTACTTTACTGCTCTTTTTATTGAGTTTTTCTCTTTATGCCCAAGACTCTGATTGGAGTTGGGCCAAGAGTTATGAAAATCTAAATGCCGGTACTATTACCGGTTCTTTTATGGACAATCAGAAAAATATCTACCAGATTGGATCGTTCAATTCTGCTTCATTAACAATCGGAGAAACAGTGATTTCAAATTCCAGTGAGGCGCCAGCCAATCCAACCGTGAAATATATGGATGCGTATGTCTCTAAACACGATTCTGAAGGAAATCTTTTATTTGTAAAGCACTTTAGCGGATCAAAATTTGAAAACCTGACTTCTATCGCTTACGACAATAATAATAGTTTTTATGTTACCGGACATTATAACGGTAACATAACGATTGGCAATAGTACTTACGAAGCCACAGACAATATGACCAAGAGTTTTCTCGCGAAATTAGACTTAGACGGCAATGTCATATGGAGCAAGCCGCTTAATTTTAGTGGAAGTACACTCCTAAAATTCAAAGACAATAATCTATATATGGCAGGAATCCATTCCGGTGATACCTATTCGATTGATAATCTTACGACTCCAAGTGTTGGATATACGGCAGTAGTCAACAATATGGACAAAATATTTGTTGCCAAACTCGATTTATCCGGAAATGCAATTTGGTTAAAATCGTCTACTTATACAGGAACTGCTTCAATTAGCGACTTTCATAGATTAGGCACGCAGATAAAAGGATTAGCAATAGACAATTTAGGTAATGTATATGTTGCGGGAGTTATTTTTTCACGCTCGTCAACTTTTGGTTCTATTACTATTACGAAAACAGTAACCAATAACAATTCAAATTTATTTATCACCAAATATGACAATGCAGGCAATGTAGCCTGGGCCAATACTGCCCCGACAAACTCTTCAGCCAATAGTGTCGTTTCTGATATTGCTACCGATAGTAATAATAACATTTATCTTCTAGGATATATCTACAGTTCTGCAACCAACTTTGGTGGAGTATCTCTTAATTTCCCTGGTAATTATGGATCATTCCTAGTAAAATATGCTACAAACGGAAGTGTTCTTTGGGCAAAATCAGGAAAATTAGCTACAGACGCACAACCTAGTACGGGATTAGGATACAACTTTTTCGATCGTATGTATATTGACAGTGCCAATAATGTATACGTAACAGGGGTTTTCGCTAATTATGTAAATTTTGGAAACAATATAATTTTTCAAACTAATAACTGGACACCTAATCTTTTTTCTATAAAATATGATAGCAGCGGGAATGCCAGCGATTATTATAAAATAACAGAGGCGATTATCTCCAGATATCCTGTAATTCTTGATATTTCAGGAGATGTTTTTTATTATAGCGGACAAGTAAGCGATGCAAATTTTGTTTTGGGAAATACCACGATTAGCAATCCTACAACTAATCCGTTTACATTTATAGCAAAAAGAGATAAAAGACTCAGTATTGAGGAACATTCCGTAAACGATTTTATCATTTACCCTAACCCTTCACAAGAACAAATTTATATTTCCGGATTAAATGCTGCAGAAAAAAGAATTTTCACTGTATTTGATATGACAGGAAAAAGAATAAAATCTTTAGAGTCTGCAAATAATGAAACGATCTCGATTGATGTCAAGGACATAGCCTCGGGCACTTATGTCTTAAAGATTGAAAGTGATTCTTTACAAAAAAGCATCAAATTCGTAAAAAGCTAATGTGTTCTATATAGTAGAAATAAAAAGTCCCAAGTTATGCTTGGGATTTTTTATTAAAATACAGACATTCCCGTTTTGGTTGTAAACAATTCTAAGGCATTCATGCCCAATTCTGAATTTCCTTTTTCATTCAGGCGTGGGCTCCAGGTCACTATTGTAAAGTGTTTAGGAAACAAAGCTGCAATTCCTCCACCTATTCCGCTTTTGCCGGGAAGTCCAACCTTATAAGTAAATTCTCCAGATTCATCATAAAAACCGCAAGTCTGCATCAAAGCATTCAGACGTTTGACATTGCTTTTTGATAAAACCTGATTACCATCCATCGTTTTTCCTTCGTTGGCGAAAAAATAAAACGAATGTGCCAGTTCCTTACAGGTCATTTCAATGGAGCATTGATGGAAATAAAAATCCAAAACGGTTTCTACATCATTTTCAATATTGCCAAACGACTTCAAAAAGTTAGCCAAAGCTGCATTTCTATAACCCGTATCCTTTTCAGACTGGGCTACTTTTAAATTGAAATCTATTTCCTGAGTGCCCGAAATGGCTCTTATAAAAGCCAAAAAATCTTCTTTAGGGTGTTTCAAATGCGAAACCAGCATATCGGCTATGACTAAAGCTCCGGCATTAATAAACGGATTTCTGGGAATTCCTTTTTCAAATTCCAATTGTACCAGAGAATTGAAAGCTGTACCGGAAGGCTCAACTCCTACTCTTTCCCATATTTTTTCACCCATAAAGGAAAAAGCCAAGGCTACGGTTAGCGCTTTGGATACACTCTGGATTGAAAATTTTTCATTATTGTCACCAACTCCATAGTCTTGCCCTTTAATCGTAGTCAGGTGAATACCAAATTTATTAGGATCTATTGTAGACAGTTGCGGTATTGTTTGAGCAACATTTCCAATTTGCGGAAACGATTTGGCTTCAAGATAAACGTCTTGTAGTATTTTTTGATAATTCATTCCGTTGAAAGATTGGAAAGATTATGTTTTTAATTTTTTCTTTCTTGCCGCTGGAAACAGGACATTGTTAAGTATCAATCTGTATCCCGGAGAATTGGGATGCAGGTCTAATACAGTCGGGGCATCACCTACTCTATGTTGATAATCTTCCGGGTCGTGTCCTCCAAAATAAGTGAACATTCCTTTTCCTTTCGTGCCATGAATGTATCTTGCTTCATTATTCACTTTATTCTCACCCATGACTAAAACGCTGGATTTAATCCGATTACTGTCAAAAGAAGTTGTTTGTCCCATAAAGCCTTTAACCAATTGCGTATGATTTTGGCAAAGCATACTTGGAATTGGGTCCCACTTGGCAGAATATTCCATTAACGTAAAATAATCCTTTTCCGGCATGATGTTTCTTTTCAGCGTCATATCAATATCGGAGAATTCGTAAATAATAGGATTTTTTTCCAGAATATAATCTTTAAAAGCGAAGCTGTTCTCATATCTAATCTTTGCCTGATAGTTTGCCTCACTTTCGTCTCCGTCAAACATCGGTTCGCAAATATCGACGCCATCAGCAGCAAGTGCAATATCAAAACTATCTGTAGCAGAACACATGGCAAACATAAATCCGCCTCCTATTACAAAATCACGGATTTTTTTAGCAACTGCCAGTTTTTCTTCGGATACTTTACTGTAGCCTAATTTTTTTGCCAGTTCCTCCGCATCTTTCTTTTGTTCGATATACCAGGGCGCATTTCTGTAGGCTCCGAAAAATTTGCCATACTGTCCTGTGAAATCCTCATGATGCAGGTGAAGCCAGTCGTACAAAAGCAAACCATCCGCTAAGACTTCTTCATCATAAACTGCCGTAAACGGAATTTCTGCATAGGTCAGTACCAATGTCACGGCATCATCCCAAGGTTGTTTTCCTTTTGGGGTATATACTGCAATTTTAGGAGCTTTTTCTAAAACTACCGTTTCCATATTTTGCGACGGACTACTAATTTCATCCAAAATCTGATTGGCCTGTCCATCAGAAAGCAATTCAAAACTAACGCCGCGAATCTGGCATTCTTTTCTGATTTCAGGAGCATCAGGAAGTAAAAAAGAGCCTCCTCTATAATTCAAAAGCCAGCTTGCCTTATAGTGCTTATCTAATGACCAATAGGTAATTCCATAAGCTTTCAGGTGATTTTTTTGCGAAGCTTCATCCATCGGAAGCAAAATAAATGATGCCCATGATGGAATTGAGATTAGGAAAAAAAGAAATAAAAAGGCAGTTTTTTTAAGCATTCCAAAGATTTTACTTCAAAGATAACGGTTTTTAGGGAAGCAAATTATAAAAAAATCCGCCACATTGGGCGGATTTAACTCTATTTTAGAACGGTACATCGCTGTCGTCATCAACACTGTTCATATTACTACCAAAAGCCTCATTTGCCGAAGGCAGGTTTTTGGTTAGGAACGGTGCATCCTGCATGTTCATTTTTGAGGGCAGATCGTCAAAACTTGTTCCGTATTCATCAAGGTTATCAAATTTACCTAAGTTTCCAATGAATTTAAGCCTTACGTTTTCCAAGCTACCATTTCTATGTTTCGCAATGATAAATTCTGCCTGACCTTCTGTTGGTGAATGCTCATCATCATCCCATTCGTCAATTTTATAATATTCCGGACGGTAGATGAACGAAACGATATCGGCATCCTGCTCAATCGCTCCCGATTCCCTAAGATCCGAAAGCAACGGTCTTTTACTCGATCCACGGGTTTCAACGGCACGGGAAAGCTGCGAAAGTGCAATTACCGGAACGTTCAATTCTTTAGCCAGAGCTTTTAAGTTTCGGGAAATTGTAGAGATTTCCTGTTCACGGTTTCCACCTCCTTTTCCACCACCTCCAGCTGTCATCAACTGAAGATAATCGATAATTATCAGCTTAATTCCATATTGCGAAGCCAGACGACGCGCCTTGGCACGCAAATCAAAGATGGAAAGCGACGGGGTATCGTCAATATATAAGGGTGCCTTTTCAAGATTTTTCACCTTGATACTAAGCTGTTCCCATTCGTGTTTTTCTAATTTTCCGGTACGCAGTTTTTCTGAAGACAGTCCTGTTTCAGATGAAATAAGACGTGTAATTAACTGTACAGATGACATCTCCAATGAAAAAACGGCTACGGCATGGTTAAAATCTATCGCAATATTTCTGGCCATCGATAAAACGAAAGCCGTCTTACCCATACCCGGACGTGCCGCAATGATAATCAAGTCACTTGGCTGCCATCCAGAAGTTACTTTATCTAACTTTTCAAAACCGGTAGCAACACCACTCAGACCTTCCTTATTTGCAATTTCTTCAATTCTTTTCTTTGCCTGGATTACCAAACTTTGTGCTGTTTCAGAACTTCTCTTGATATTTCCCTGAGTAACTTCGTATAACTTGGATTCTGCCTTGTCTAACAAATCAAAAACATCTGTTGTCTCATCGTAAGATTCTTCTATAATTTCAGACGAAATTTTAATCAGGCTTCGTTGAATAAACTTTTGAAGGATGATTCTCGAGTGGAACTCGATATGTGCCGAAGATGAAATTTTCTGCGTTAGCTGAATCAGATAGAAATCGCCTCCGGCAAGATCCAGTTTTGCCATCTTTTTAAGCTGTGCAGAGACTGTTAATAAGTCAATGGGCTGTGAATCGTTGAAAAGCTGTACGATAGCTTCAAAAATATACTTATGAGCTTCTTTATAGAAAGCTTCAGGTTGAAGAATATCAATAACCTCATCTACCCCTTTTTTATCAATCATCATAGCGCCCAAAACAGCTTCTTCCAGTTCGACAGCCTGTGGCGGGAGCTTTCCTTTTTCAAGATTGATTATTGTAGTTTTATCTACTCTAACCGGGTTTATATTTCTGAGATTTTCCATAATGCGAATGTAGCCAAAATTAAAAGAAATAGCCTTTTGACTTGTTAGCTACTTTTGTTTATAAGTATTAAAATTGTGTTGATAACCAAAAAAAAATCCGAAACCACAGGGCTTCGGATTTAGTTTCGATTTTAGTAAGGTTTACTCTTTAAACTCGCCCATTTTGCTGTATTTGTCCATTCTTTGGGCCACTAATTCAGCTGTTGATAAGTCTTTTAATTCGTTGTATCCTTTCAATATGTATTTTTCAACCGATTTGAATGTTGTATCTCTGTCATAGTGAGCTCCGCCTAGCGGTTCAGGAATGATATCGTCAATCAGCTTTTGTTTTTTCATATCAAATGAAGTCAGTTTTAAAGCTTCAGCTGCCTGCTCTTTAAATTCCCAACTTCTCCATAAGATAGAAGAACAAGACTCAGGAGAAATAACAGAATACCATGTGTTTTCCAACATGTAAACTTTATCTCCAACACCAATTCCTAACGCTCCTCCTGAAGCTCCTTCACCAACAATTACTGTGATGATTGGAACTTTAAGACGGATCATTTCAAGAATATTTCTTGCAATTGCTTCTCCTTGTCCTCTTTCTTCAGCCTCTAATCCTGGATATGCTCCAGGAGTGTCAACTAAAGTAATTACCGGAATACCGAATTTCTCTGCCATTTTCATCAAACGCAATGCTTTACGGTATCCTTCCGGATTTGCCATACCAAAATTTCGGTACTGGCGTGTTTTTGTATTGTATCCTTTTTGCTGGCCAACAATCATAAACGACTGTCCTCCAATTTTACCCAAACCTCCAATCATTGCTTTGTCATCCTTGAAACTTCTGTCTCCAAAAAGTTCCAGGAAGGTGTCGCCACATAGAGCGTGCACGTGGTCCATAGTATAGGGACGGTTAGGATGTCTTGACAACTGAACGCGTTGCCAAGCGGTTAAGTTTTTGTATATATTTTTCTTAGTTTCTTCAAGTTTCTTTTCAATCTGCTTGCAAGTATTCGATACGTCAACGTCAGATTCTTGACCAATTACTTGGCATTTGTCTAATTGGTCTTCAAGTTCTTTTATTGGGAGCTCAAAATCTAAATATTCCATAGGACTTGTGCATTTTTTGTTTAGTTCGAACTGCAAAGATAGGTTTTTCATTTAAGAACAAAAGCTAATTTTTGAAAAGATTTAGCGGTTTCTTATCTTAAACATTTCTATCAGATACACTCATGAATTGCTTTATTTATCAGCCAAAAGAGATTTTTTAGCCTTATAATTCTTTAAAATTCCATTCAATATTACGGTGGCCAGAATAATGACTGCTCCCACATAAAAAGCAGGACTCATCTTTTCTTTGTCACCTAAAATAATATAAGCCAGTATGATACCATAAACAGGCTCCATGTTTGTTGTGAGCATAACCGTATATGGCGTGAGCTTTTTCATAACGTTAACCGATGCAGTAAAGGCATAGGCAGTACAGACAGAAGAAAGCACCAGTAGCAAAATCCAATCGTGTTGAGAAACAGTAAAGAATTCGGCAGTAAATTTCCCTCCGTATAAAAGATAGAGAGATACAAAAAATACTCCGGCAAAAAATTCATATAATGTGATCACAGACGGATCGTATTTTTGTATGAGCTTGCCATTGAAAAGCGTAAAAGTCACACCAAGAAAAACGGAAATCAGCGCATATACCATTCCTAAAATGTAATGTGTTTCGACCTGCATAATCATTAACAGACCGCCAATGATGATCAATCCAAAAAACACTTCATACCACAGCATCTTTCTATTAAAAAAGATAGGTTCCATGATGGAAGCAAAGAAAGCTCCGGTTGAAAAAACGGCCAGCGTAATCGAAACATTAGAAACATTAATTGCCTTGAAGAAAAATATCCAATGCAACGCTATAATCAGTCCTACGCTAATGAGGTGAAAAAACGATTTTCTGGGAATACGCCACGGTTTTTTGGTAACCAACACATAAATAAGCATAAAAATTCCTGCCAGAAGCATCCTGTACCAGACCACATTTTCTTCTTTTATGGTGATGAGTTCACCAAGGATTGCCGTAAATCCCCAAATAAAAACAATCAGATGGAGATTAAGATAGCTTTTCAGGTTGTTATCTTTTTGCATTTCGAAGCAGGTATATTGCTAAAATTCCAAAAACAAAATTAGGAAGCCAAACAGCCACGAATGGCGGTATACTTGATTTTTCGGCTAGTGTTCCAAAGATTTTGTCAAAAAAGATAAAAGCAAAGGCAAGTCCAATTCCTATTGCTAAGTTCATCCCCATCCCTCCTCTTCTTTTCATAGAAGAAACGGCAACTGCAATAATCGTAAGGATAAAAGCCGAAACAGGAAGGCTGTATTTTTTATATAATACTACAAGATAAGTATTGATATTTGAAGATCCCCGTTCCCTTTCTTTGTCAATAAAATCGTTTAATTCGCCCAAAGTCAGTGTTTCTGCGATATAAATTACCGGTGTCAAATCTTCAAGATCAAATTTAAAAACCGTATCTTTCTTTGCGGCTGTTTCCAACCTATCATTCAACACGCCAACTTTTCTTTTTGTATAATTATACATCGTGTAGGTGCTATCTTTCTCGTTAAAACGAATACGAGAAGCATTTATAGCAAAGTCAAGCTTATTGTCGTTGAATTTTTTAAGTGAAAAATCAAATGCCGTTTTTGAGTTGATATTAAAATTACTCACATATATAAATTCACCCGGACTGATTTCCCTATAAACATTACTGGTTTCTCTTGTTTTGTTATTACCTTTTAGATAAGTATACCTAAAATCATTAAAACCCTGGCTGGCCTTTGGAACAATAAAAAATCCCATCAACAAAGCAAAGACAGATACAATCGTAGCTCCAATCAGGTACGGTCGCAAGAAACGCTGAAAGGATATTCCCGAGCTTAAAATTGCAATAATTTCGGTATTATTTGCCAGTTTAGAAGTAAACCAAATGACTGAAAGGAATAAGAAAATCGGGAAAAGAAGATTAGCAAAATAAACCGTAAAATCTACATAATACAGGGCCACTTTTCCGAAAGGCACCTTATTTTGGATGATTTTATTAACTTTTTCCGACACGTCAATTACAATCCCAATCGGAATAAACAGAAACAGCATCACAAAAAATGTGGCCAGGTATCTTTTCAGAATATACTTGTCGATTATCTTCATTTTTCTACCAGATTCTAATCTTGTTTTGAATTTATTATAATCTTTGATCCATCTGCTTAACCATCATTTCTTTCCACACGCGGAAATCTCCTGCTAAGATATGTTTTCTTGCTTCACGAACCAACCACATATAGAAACCCAGATTGTGAATTGTAGCAATTTGTTTTCCAAGATATTCATTTGCTGCAAAAAGGTGGCGCAAATAGGCTTTAGTATATTCGGTATCGACAAACGTGTGGCCCATTTCATCTAATGGTGAAAAATCAGATTCCCACTTTTTGTTTTTGATGTTGATGGTACCATGAGCCGTAAAAAGCATTCCGTTTCTTGCATTTCTTGTTGGCATTACACAATCAAACATATCGATTCCCAGCGCTATATTTTCCAAAATATTGATAGGAGTACCTACTCCCATAAGATATCTCGGTTTGTCTTTTGGCAGAATATCCGTAACAACTTCAGTCATTGCATACATTTCCTCTGCCGGTTCACCAACCGAAAGTCCGCCGATAGCATTTCCTTGCGCACCGGCATTAGCGATATATTCTGCAGACTGCTGGCGCAAATCTTTATAAGTACTTCCCTGAACAATTGGGAAAAAAGTCTGTTCATAACCATATTTATATGGCAGTTTTTCTAAATGGTTGATGCATCTGTCAAGCCATCTGTGCGTCATGTGCATCGAACGCTGCGCATAACGATAATCACACGGATAAGGAGTACATTCATCAAAAGCCATGATAATGTCTGCTCCAATGGTTCTCTGGATTTCCATTACATTTTCGGGCGTAAAGACATGATATGAACCATCAATATGTGATTTGAACTTTACACCTTCTTCCTTAATTTTTCTATTTGAAGAAAGCGAATATACCTGATAGCCACCTGAATCGGTCAGGATGTTCCTATCCCAATTCATGAATTTATGGAGTCCGCCTGCTTTTTCAAGAATATCAGTCTGCGGTCTTAAATACAAGTGATAGGTATTACCCAAAATAATATCCGGATTGATATCGTTTTTCAATTCTCTTTGGTGTACGCCTTTTACGGAAGCTACAGTTCCGACAGGCATGAAAATTGGCGTTTCGATAACACCATGATCCGTTGTTATTTTTCCGGCTCTTGCCTTAGAATTCGGATCATTCTGTAATAGTTCAAATTTCATTCTTTTCTCTTTATCCCAAACTTTGGGAGGCAAAGATAATTTATTTAAGATTTATCATTTTAGATTTATGATTTAATTTAACATCCAATTCAATAAGCCTGCCGTATCTATGTTTTTCAAGCCTATAAAAATGTTACTGTCAGTTTTTTAAGTCGATAAAAGCTCATTTGCCCCAAGAAAAAAATTTATTGTTATTTTTAGACCCAAATGTAATTACCCCTAAGCATTTTTCTTGCCAAATCCTGATAGACATGAAAACACAATTGATGGCTGAATTGCTTGCTATACTATTAATATCCAGACCCTTGCTTACGGTCTTCCATGAACTTGGCCATGCTATTCCTGCTATTTTGATGACACGCGAACGCGCGACTATTTTTCTAGGTTCGTATGGCGATACAGACAAAAGTTTCCGATTGGCTATTGGCAAGCTCGAAATCTGGGTAAAATACAATCTTTTCAAATGGAAAGGCGGCTTGTGCATTCCTCATGCAAGCAATATCTCCATCAACAAAAAAATCATTTATACGCTTACTGGTCCGCTGGCTTCTCTTTTGATTGCATTAATTTCATGCTACATTGCCTTTGCCTACAAGCTAAAAGATTTCTTGTCGTTTCTTTTTCTGATTTTCTTACTGCTTTCTATTATTGATTTTTTTAAAAATATTATTCCCAACAACCAATCGATCACGCTTCATGATGGTAAAATCGGGCATAATGATGGTACTTCCCTTGCGAGGCTTTTTCGTCATAAAAAATATCCAAAACAATACTTTGATGCCATCGCTCTATACAATAACAAGCAATATACCGAAGCGGCTTCTGTTTTTGACAACATACTTTCCAATGGCCTGAAGGATCAGGACACATACCGCTGGGCTATATATTGCCATCTCCTGATTAAAAACTACCGCAAGGCCAAAAACTATTTTGATGAATTTAAAAAACGATTCCAAATGAATTCTGAAGACTATTCCAATTTGGGTCTTATCTATTCACATTATGAAAATCATGAAAAAGCGATGAAATTGTATGGAATATCTCTGAAACTGAATCCAATGAACAGTTATTCCTTAAATAATCAAGGCTATACCCTGAACATTCTTGAGAAATACGAAGAAGCCATAACTTTTTTTGACAAGGCACTCGAAATAGACAAATCATTTGCCTACTCCTACAACAACAGGGGATTGTCAAAAATAAAGCTTGGCCGTATCGAAGAAGGGCTCCATGACCTCAATCAATCTTTTGAGCTAGATCCTAACAATCCATATTATTTCAGAAATCTTGGGATTTATTATCAGGAAAGAGCAGAATACCAAAAAGCTCTGGAATTATTTCTTAAAAGCAAGTCTTTAGACAATTACACCCACAATATTGACACATTAATAGCGGAAGTCCGGAAATCTTTAAGTCAGAAAGCCTATTAATAGAATTTATGCCTCCTGCTTCTGAAATTCTGAAAATTCAGATGTCTAAAAATCCAAATATCTGATTATCTTTGCGCCAGTTTAAATTTATCCTATAAGAATGAAACCTAACACACAACAATTAAACAACTTAACTATTCAAGTACGCAGAGATATTCTCAGAATGGTTCATGCTGTAAACTCAGGACATCCAGGTGGTTCACTTGGCTGTACGGAATTTCTCGTTGCACTTTATCAAAATTTAATGGATCGCAAACCAGGTTTCGATATGGATGGAAAAGAGGAAGATATCTTCTTCTTATCAAACGGACATATTTCACCTGTTTTCTACAGCGTATTAGCCAGAAGCGGTTATTTTCCGGTATCTGAGTTGGCTACATTCCGCCACATCAACTCCAGATTACAAGGTCACCCAACAACACATGAGGGTCTTCCAGGCATTCGTATGGCTTCCGGTTCATTAGGACAAGGAATGTCTGTTGCTATTGGTGCGGCACTTACAAAAAAATTGAATAAAGATTCTCACCTGGTTTATAGCCTTCACGGTGACGGCGAATTGCAGGAAGGGCAAAATTGGGAAGCTATGATGTATGCTTCGGCTTATAAAGTCGACAACTATATCGCTACAATCGATTTAAACGGAAAACAAATTGACGGACCAACTGACGAAGTATTGCACATGGGAAGCATCAGGGCAAAATTTGAAGCTTTTGGATGGGATGTTTTAGATATTGAGAAAGGAAATGACATCGAAGCTGTTATCGCTGGTATGACCGATGCAAAATCAAGAACAGGAAAAGGAAAACCTGTTTGCGTATTGCTACATACAGAAATGGGTAATGGCGTAGATTATATGATGTATAGCCACGCTTGGCATGGAAAAGCTCCAAACGACGAGCAGCTGGCAAATGCTTTGGCTCAAAACTACTGTGAAGGCGAAAGCGATTATTAATCTGTTTTAGAATCGGGTTTTATCCAATTGATTCTAAAATCCTTTCAATTAAGAAAAATGAAAAAATATATCAATACAGGAAATAAAGATACTCGCTCCGGTTTTGGTGCGGGATTGACCGAACTAGGTCAAAAAAACGAAAATGTTGTTGCACTTTGCGCGGACTTGATTGGCTCATTAAAAATGGACGATTTCAAAAAGAATCATCCGGAACGTTTTTTTCAGGTTGGAATTGCTGAAGCTAATATGATTGGAATTGCTGCCGGTATGACCGTAGGAGGAAAAATTCCTTTTACAGGAACATTCGCCAACTTTTCTACAGGAAGAGTTTATGACCAGATCCGACAATCTGTTGCTTATTCTGATAAAAATGTAAAAATATGTGCTTCACATGCAGGACTTACTTTGGGAGAAGATGGGGCTACACACCAAATCCTTGAGGACATAGGATTGATGAAAATGCTGCCAGGCATGACCGTAATCAACACATGCGATTACAATCAGACTAAAGCAGCTACTATTGCCATTGCTGAGCATCACGGCCCAGTTTATCTTCGTTTTGGACGTCCTTCAGTTCCAAATTTCACTCCGGAGAACGGAACATTTGAAATCGGGAAGGCCGTATTGCTTAACGAAGGAACTGACGTGACTATTGTTGCGACGGGACATTTGGTATGGGAAGCATTGGTTGCCGCAGAAGCATTGGAAGCAAAAGGCATATCTGCCGAAGTAATCAACATTCACACTATTAAGCCTCTTGATGAGGAAGCTATCCTGAAATCACTTGCAAAAACAAAATGTGTTGTTACTGCTGAAGAACACAACATGCTTGGTGGTTTGGGAGAAAGTGTAGCAAGAGTATTGACATTGAATAATCCGTCACCACAGGAATTTGTTGCTGTGAATGACAGTTTTGGTGAATCTGGAACTCCAGACCAATTGATGCAGAAATACAAGCTAAACAATCAAGCTATTGTTGAAGCTGCTGAAAGAGCAATCAAAAGAAAATAAAAAGATTTTCATAAAATAAAAAAAATCCCGTTCAGATGAACGGGATTTTTTTATTGCTTATTTATTTTGTTAGTGACAGCTCGGATCTAAATGTTTTTTCAAACCTCCTGTTGTTCCTGAACAGTTTGGTATTAAATCAAACGGATAAATATTTCCAAAAGCATCTTTAATTTCTGTTCTTGTTTTTGTACGGTCGCCATCATCATCAACATCTAAAAAGTTTGGTATACCGTCACCATCTGTATCATCATCATAATAATCGCCATTCCCGTTCAGATCTTCTAAATACGACAAAATTCCATCTCCATCGTTATCTGCAAATTTTACCGAATGCAGGTTAATTGCAAACACCAAAGGAGAATAAGATGACAATCCTGAACCTGCAGGAGCTCCGTTAAAATAGCCCAACCCTGAAGGCACAAATACAAGCCCAACGCCATAATCTGTCAACAACGTTCCCCCTGGATTAGATGGGTCATCAATAGCATTCCCGGATTTAAATTCGGTCATGACGTTTCTCCATCCGGAAACTACACTTTCCTGAGAAAACCAAACCGGATTTGGTCTGTAGTCAAATTGCGTTCCATCTAAAGCATTACCTCGATAGGTTACCAAAGTAGAATCTACTTTTGTTGGGGACTGCCCTACGCCTTCTCTTATTTTTATATAATATAACTTATATTCAACCGGGTCATTAATTGGCTTACCCACTATTGGATCCGCATTTGTATAAATTCTTCCGTCATTCTTAACCGTTTTAAATTTCAACGGATAGTCTTGTTGATCCCAGATCGAAACCTGTGTGCCTCCTTCCGGAATCTGAATGATCGTAGGAACTGGATTATTATTAGCATCTATAGTAACGGTAAGATAATGCGTCTTTAAGTAGGTTTCGATATCCTGTATATCAGAAGCATATTGTGTTGCTCTATCTCTTGGCGGAGCTACTTTTGAGGAATCATCGTCTTTTTTACATGAAAAAAGCACCATACTTGAAACTATAGCTATTAAAAAAAGCTTAATTCTGGTCATTATTATTGATTTTAGAGGCGCAAGATACAATTTTGATTTATTTTTGTAAATAAATTAACGTAGAATTTAGTTTTAGAATGAGAGTAGATAAATACCTCTGGTGTGTTCGATATTACAAAACACGCAACATGGTTACCGAAGCATGCAAAAAGAACCATATTACCGTAAACGGACAAGTTGCAAAGCCTTCAAAAGAGGTATTTGCTACTGACAAGATTACCTTCAGAAAAGACCAGATTACGCATACAGTCATTGTACTGGACATCCCGCAAAACCGTGTAGGGGCGAAACTTGTTGACATCTACCGAAAAGACGAAACCCCTATCGAGGCATTCCAGCATCTGGAACTCCTGAAACTATCAAAAGAGCATTACAGGAAACACGGTGAAGGGAGGCCAACCAAAAAAGACCGCAGAGATATCGACGGCTTTAACCTGGATTTTGACGATGAGGAAGACGATACGGAACAATAAAAATATAAGCCCACACATGGCACAAACAAACAAAGCGTTTTTTATCTTTGAAAAAAATAAATCAAAATGAGCAAAAATATCATCCTCAACAACCAAGAAATTGAGCACAAAATCCTTCGAATAGCCTATCAGATATACGAAACTTTTGTTGATGAAGAAGAAATTGTTATTGCCGGAATAGCGAAAAACGGTTATATTTTTGCTGAGAAAATCGCCCAAAAAGTCACCCAAATATCCCCTTTAAAAATAGCACTTTGCGAAGTCTTTATCGACAAACAGAATCCGCATAAGGAAGTGACTACCTCTTTGGAAAAAACGCAATACGAAAACAAGGGACTCGTTCTTGTAGACGACGTTTTGAACTCCGGCACTACACTAGCCTATGGCGTAAAGCATTTTTTAGACGCTCCTTTGAAGAAATTCAAAACGGCGGTACTTGTAGACCGAAATCATAAGAAATACCCTGTAAAAGCCGATTTTAAAGGGATTTCACTTTCTACTTCATTGCAAGAGCATGTACAGGTTGTTTTTGAAGACCAGGAAGACTATGCCTACTTAAGCTAGAATACGGCTTATTTCGGCCGTTACATCTTCTGGAGACCTACCATCAACAGATACACTATGCGTAGCCTGATTGTAGTAATAACTGCGATCGAAAAGATGTTTTGCTATATACTCTTTCATTTCCTCTTCCTCCTGCTCCGCAATCAACGGGCGATTGCCTTTAACAGAAAGCAACCTGCTATAAAGAGTTTCTATGGAAGCTTTCAAATAAAAGGAAACTACACCGTCCCCATTAAGCAATTCGTGGTTATTGGCATAGCATGGCGTGCCACCGCCCAAACTTAAGACCATCTCTTTTTCAGACGAGATCATTTCTTTAAAAATCTGGTTTTCCAGCTTTCGAAAAAAGACTTCTCCTTTCTGTTCAAAGATATTTTTTATGGACAAACCTGTCCTTTTCTCGATGATTTTATCCAGATCAAAAGCCTCGATTTGAGTTTTTTCAGACAACAGATTAGCAATTGTCGACTTCCCCGAACCCATATAGCCCAACAAAACAATTTTTATCATTAAAGTAAATCCTTATAAACTAAGGCATTATAAAAGATTATTAAAAAAAGACAAATTTAAAACAAAATTGCTTTGAAAAATAAATAATAAGAACGTATATTTGCACCCGCATTCAAGAAATTAATAATGACTCGATAGCTCAGTCGGTAGAGCACATCACTTTTAATGATGGGGTCCTGGGTTCGAGCCCCAGTCGGGTCACTACAAAATTTTGAAATTTCATTGAATGCTAAGACTCGATAGCTCAGTCGGTAGAGCACATCACTTTTAATGATGGGGTCCTGGGTTCGAGCCCCAGTCGGGTCACAAAAGTTATTCGCCAAGGCGGGTAACTTTTTTTGTTTACGGCCACGTGGAGAAATTGGTAGACTCGCCATCTTGAGGGGGTGGTGCTGCAAGGCGTATGGGTTCGAATCCCATCGTGGTCACTTCAAAAAGGGACAAATCAGAAAAATTCTGGTTTGTCCCTTTTTTTAATCCACTATCTATTTTCATGCATAATTAAGATTGTCCCTTTACTTACAATGAGAATTACACCTTTTATGAACGTCTTGTAAATGGTGCTTATTCTGACTAAGGCGATGAAACCACAAGAAGATTATATTCAGAAAATAATTTTTAGTTTTTTAATTGGGATTCCGGAAATTAGTAATAGTTTGCGGAAGTTTTTTGGCTAAAATGGAAGATTTAAACAATAGTTTTCAAAGTGGCTTTCTTTAAAAAGATGACGATATTCTTGCAGGTATTCTATATAGTATACTTTTTGCAATCTTTTATAAAACAAATCAAATGATTACACAGAAATCTAAGGTTGAAACTTTACATGAGGAAATAACAAAACTAAATTCCGTAGGCCTCCAGGCCCTATATGAAATAGACGGAATGGGTCATGCAGCACTTCAAAACTTAAAATCATTTACGACAACAGATCGCGAGGAATTAATAGAAAAACTGCCTACGTGGAGTAATAAAGAATTAGAATTTCTTGCTTTTGTTTTGCACGATGATTCTAATGAAGTATATAATGACAACTTCTTTTTA
The DNA here is from genome assembly GCA_964518395.1 of uncultured Flavobacterium sp. Taxonomy (GTDB): domain Bacteria; phylum Bacteroidota; class Bacteroidia; order Flavobacteriales; family Flavobacteriaceae; genus Flavobacterium. The sequence continues at coordinate 43,890 of CAZFGA010000019.1, read as the reverse complement.
GGATATATATTTACATTAGCAGATGATAAATTAGCAAGTAGCCTTTTAGACCAATGGCTCATATTTTTCTTTGAAGAAAATACTGTTGAATCTATGGAACTTTTAGATACTATGCTAAACAGACTTGAAAGTTTAAGACTGAACAATTATATAGACGATGACTCATACAAATACTGGTTTGAGTGTATAACAAATTGTAAAAAAAAACTATAAAAAACTCAAGACAAAATCTTTAATCTGAAAAATCAGCAAGCATATCCAATGAAGGAACAAAAAACAATGTTCCCGTTTTGGCAGTACTAAAATCCAGAATACGATCATAATTCCCTGAAGGATCGCCTACAAACATATTGGTCAGCATTTTTTCTACCGTACTGAAGGTACTTGCATAGCATATAAAATAAGTCCCCATTTCATTTGTAGTGACATTTCCAAAAGGCATATTGTCGCGGACAACTTTTAAATCATCACCCACATTAGCCAAAGCTATATGTGAATTTTTAGGTTTTATATCATCATCCATCTCTATATCACGATCCTTAGACCTGCCTATTATCTTTTCCTGCTGTTCTACTGAAAGTGATTTCCAGGCGTCAAGATTGTGAATGTACTTCTGAACAAAAAGGTAACTCCCACCCTGATATTTTAAATCCTGCTCATTGATTACTGAAAAATAATCCCGGTCTGTTCCGTGTGGATTTTCCGTTCCATCCACAAAACCCAAAATAGATCGGCTATCCCAATAACGGAAACCCTGAACCTCAACAACACAATCTGCGATATCTTTCATAAAGTCCGAAATCATCGAAGACATGTCATAAGCAAAACTTTTTTGATTAGAGCGGATATGAAAATGAAGGTCACCTTTAGTCGCAACTGCAATATGTTTATCGCCTACAATAGGCTCAAATGCTTTCAACTCTTTTGGCAGTGGTTTTTGCAAATCAAGTTTTAGCCATGCTTCATAGCCTATTCCCATAACACAGCTCGCTTTAGAATCCGGAAACCTGTCAAGGGCAGAATTATTGATATTTATCACCAAGGCGCATATTCTTTGAAATACGGCCTTTATTTTTTCTATCGGAATTTGCTCCTTGAAATTCCATACCAGAAAATAAGTATTTTCATTAGGGTAATCGGTTACATTTTGAGGAGTATTACTCATAGCAGGTCGGTTTATTATTTCACGGTTGTTCCTTTATTCAAGTTTTCATTCTTCCAGCTTTCACAAAAAACATATATCTAAGATACTTTATTATTAACCGTTAAACAATTTTCTTCGCTTTATTTCTTTCCCTTTTCTGAGCTGTATTGCATGATAAAGCGAAGGAACATCGTTTGTCCACTTTTTTAGCGTTAGGATAATGCCTATGATTTCAATTCGCGTAATGATTCCAACCCAAAAACACATTTGAAACAGATAAGTCGATTGACATTCAACTATTACTTGAATAAGCGTTCCAAATAATAATAATGTCCAAAATTTTGCACCAAGTGAATGTGTTGCTATTTCTTTCCTAAACTTTAAAAAACTGACAGCATATGTCAGAATTTCGGCTCCAATAAGAATAGAAACCAATAGCATATTATTTTTAAAAAACTCCGGACATTGGATATAGGTTGCAAACGCAACACAAATGAAAAAAATTTGGTCAATAGTTGAGTCTAACCTTCTTAATAGTTGTGTTGAAATATTTAACTTTCTTGCAATAATTCCATCAAATATATCTGTCAAAAGACCAATTGTTAATAAAGAAACAGCTATTGGCTTATAGTTTTCAATATTTATATAGCTTATAATAACAATTAGAAATCCGATTACTAATCTGGAGAATATTAAAATTTTGGGGATTTGATTCTTCATTAATTGGTATGAAAAAGGTTAGCTTTCAATTGTTTTCTCACAAAGACGCAGTGTTACAAAAATAGTAATAAACTTATCAGAACATATTTATATAGCGTTCCCTGCAATCAATATAGTTTAATACATATTTTTAGATTTCCACTTTAGAGTTTTTCTACCCGACTCGCTATCGCTTTTATTTTAGTTTCGTTAGGGGTTTAGAGTTTCTCAACAAAAATACATATTGAAAATAATCTGTTGTAAAAGTACCTTCTTTTGGGACAATGTTTTCTCCAAAAATTCTAGACTTGACATTTATCAGATATTGCGATTTAAAGTAGGGAGAATTTGGTGAATCAATCTTAAAAAGTGTAATTGCATTTGGTTTACTCAATTCTCTTAGGTCTTTTATTCCCTTTACTAACTGCAAAGGACCATCTGCATTAACCCAATCAATTTTTTCATCATCAGGTGTTGGAAATTGAGGATTTTTAGGAAGATACATTTCACTGTCTATTGTATAACTAACAAAGCTAGTTGTTTTAATCCCTGATTTTTTTAATGCTGAGGCAAATGTTTCTTTTCCATTTTCGGTTTTATTTTGCAGTGCATGGAAATATCCAAAAAGTCCGTAGAATTTCTCATTTTCAAGTTTCATTTTTTTGATGGAATTTTTAAAATTCACAACCATAGCAGAATCTCTCGATACTTTTGAAGTATCATCAAAATTCTTGTCTACTCCAATTACAGTAATTTTTAAAGAATCAGATAGCTTTTGATTATAATCGTAAATTTCATTCCACTTGTCAAATAATTCCTGACTGGATTGTTGCGGAATTCTTTGATTTATAGCCACTACAACTTCTTTTAATTTCGCCTCATCTTTTGAACTGCCTTTCAAAAAGACATTTAGCTTTTTGGCTGTCAGGCTATCCATCTCTGCAATATAATATTTAACTCCTGCCTTTTTGTTCAGGAAGAACAATAGCTCTTTGTCTAGTTTTTGATTGTCGGCATAACCATGAATTTCTCCTAAAAGAAAAACCTGTGATTTGTAAAAATCCTCGTCAAACAATTCACCATTAATTGAATCTGTGATTTCAGTTTTATTTTTTGTCAGATAGCGAATGTTGTCTTCATTTTTGGATCCCAGAAATAATTTGTTGCTTATAAAAAAGTAGAAGAACAGAAGTAGAAAAATGCTTAGAATAGCTGCAAATGTGAACTTGATGATTTTTAAAAATTTCTTCATGGTTGTGGGTTATGTTTTATTTTGATACAAATGTATCTGTGGCAAAACATACACTCAATTTTTAATTACCGAACCGTTGTTTTTTGATGATGAACTGTTTTTAATGGTATTTATCTGCTTTGACTTTTAGAAAGCAGATAATTTTAAGATTCTAATTTACCTAATCATCTAGTTGAAATAATCTTTAAATCGAAAAAACAATTATCTTTTTAAGCACATCAGATTTTTGAATTTCCTTTTAACCAACCTTTTTGTGGAGTAAAAATCAAAGCAAAGCCGTTGTAATTCCCTTTTATTGTATATACTCCTGTTTTTGTCTGGTTATTATTTAAATAAAATTCATAAACACCAATTTTAGGATAGGATAGAAGTTGAGAATTATTAAAAAACTCTATCTGAAACAAACCGATATTTGTTTTATAATTTACTCCTAACGAAACATCCAACGAGCCTGTTACTTGCTGCTCGTTTGAATTTACAGTAAAGAAAACTCGTTCTCTTTGCTGATTGTAATCAAATACAAGAGCGGATAATTCATCATTCCCTCCGCTTGTCCTGATATCTAAGCTCATTCCTAAACCAACCGCAAGATTTAAATTATTGCTGATGGGTATAAAGTATTCTGTCTTCACTGTTTGTGAAAAAACAAATTGATTTGCTATCTCAAAGCCACTTAAGTTTTCAGAATAATCATATCCTGAATTTAAATCCTCGTTTGAAATTTTGATATCGAAGGTGGGATTAAATGTTTTCACTATAACGCCAGCTTTGAAGTTAAAGTTATTCTTTTGGTAAAAGTTATAAAAAAAACCAAATTGAGCTGAAAAAATAGTATTAAATGAAATATTTGGAGAGCTATCAGAACTTTCATCATATCCAGGACCAACATCATATCCTTTAAGCAAGGAAGGCTGTAAAACGAGACTAAATTTAGATACATTTTCTCCAAATAATTTTTCGGCAGTCTGAGAATATATTTTAGTAGTAATACACAACATAAAAATCACAATGCCAATAATTCTAGTACATATCATAGTAATCTAATTTTAAATTTATAGAACCTTGTTTATGATAGCTATATGCTTTTTGAGGTTTTATCCCTATAATCAAACTAGCTCCCTCAAATTGATGTCCTCTAATTTTAGCCTTTACCCGTCTCCTTCTCTTTTCTTTGACTTTATATTTTTCAAAAGCTATCCCACAATTTTGATACAAAACACTATTATTTGTCACATCGCTTCCTGTTACTCCGGCTGCAATCCGCGTTCTGGCTCTTTTCCATTTGCCATTTTTCTTTTTATAACCTACAGTTAAGGCAGAAATTTTTTTTGCTCCCCAAGAATCATTATTAATAACTTTTGATTTTATTTTTATTCTGTTAGAACCTTTCAGGTGATATTGTATTTTCTTTATATGTGTTTTGCATTCTGCTGAACTTTGCAAATTTTCATTTGTTTTTATCCTCCTCACAATTACATTGGGATTATTTGTAGGTATTAAACCTCTACTGACCTGTCTGATGGCATTCATGTCCCAATCATAAACTTCAATCCAGTTAAAATTGTCCTATCAAAATAAACTCATTATTTTCCGGCATGTATATCATGCTATTTTTACAGATAGTACTACAACCACTATCCTCAAGACAGTCGTAAATCAACGAACCGCATGAGAACTTACCGTCACATTCTTTAGTCCAAATGTCTTTGCCTCCCTTAGTACAAGTCACCTTATATTTTTTCCCAGATTTTATTAAACCCGGATCTGTTGGATTTTCTTTATTTAACAATCCTTCAGATATAGGGAAGAAATCAAGTTCTTTTTCTGTTACCTTAGTAATCTCAACGGTCTTATTTTCTTTATCCCATAAATAATCAATATAAAATGCATTGTCTACTTTTAGTGGTAATACATTTTCTGCTATAACTTTCTCAAAAAAAGAATCAATCGGGATTTTTTTGTTTTGCATGTTTTCCAATGCATTTTCTTCTTGTTGACAGCCCGCTATTATTAAACAAATTACTAAGATTCCGTACACAATATTTTTCATGGCTTAAAAATTTAAAATATGAATCTCTACTCTTTTAAGGATTTTCGAGCTACTCCTAATAAAAGTTCTTTTTTTAAACATTGATTTCTTTTGCAAAAGATTGATTTTGATAAAAATACTTGTAAAGCAAATAACAACCACTACACAAAAGGGTAGAATTTAAGTCTGATTATAAATTCTACCCTTTTGTGTAGCATATTGACGAACAAACAATTAAAACTATTTCTTTATTTTTGTAAAAAGCCCATAAAAATGTTCCTTGCTCAGACAGTAAGGAATTATACGCACTTAATTTTTAGCCATGAAAAACGCCAATACAGAATCACTGCATTCAGAACAAGCCTATGTAACCGCTTATCTTGAAATAGCCAAAGCTTTCGACAGGCTTACTTATAAAAGCATTTATATATTTGATTATATTCAAAAAAAAATTGAATACATATCCAATCATAGCTTTTTCCTACATAACCGTAGACCAGAAGAAATTATAGAAATGGGAGAAGCCTTTTTCTCCACATTCATCAAAGCGGAAGATCAACCTATCGTTAGTCAGGCAAATGAAGCCGGTTTTGCATTTTATGCTGCATTACCCGAATCAGAACGCAAAAGCTATACATTGGCATACAATTTTCATCTGATTGACGAGAACCAGAACACATTGCTTGTTAATCATAGGCTTACACCTCTATTGTTAACTAACGAAGGTAAAATCTGGAAAACTTTAGGTATGATTTCATTAGCAACAAGCAATTTGCCTGGAAATATCACGCTTAGCAAGGATGGTGATATTACCATTTTGAAATATAATATCGAAACAGAACAATGGATACGCCATAGCAAAATAGTGCTTTCCGAAAGAGAAATCCAGATTCTTAGGCTCTATGCACAAGGACTCACTATCAATGAAATCGCTTCTGTGCTAAATCTGTCAGCCGACACCATTAAATTTCACCGTAGAAACCTTCTTCAAAAGATGGAAGTCAACACTATTAGCAAAGCGCTGGCTTATGCTACGGCTTATAAGTTGATCTAGTTTTTGTTGTTACGGTAAGATAAAACCGCATTTAGAAATAACAAGTCGACCATTGAAAATGACCGGGAAGTAAAGGCTATAGATTAGCAGTATTAGGAGTCAAAGAAAACCTCATTGGCTCTCAAAAAATATCAGCCCATTGGCGTGCAAATTTCAATTAAAAATCCATCAAGGTCTCTCACATAGGCTACAATTTGTCCCCATGGTTTTGTTTTCGGGTTTTCAACAATAGTCGCGCCTGCTTTTATGGCTGTTGAAATAGTTTCTTCTACATTTTGTGTTGTAAAACCAATTTCAATTCCAAATGGTTTGTCTGCTAAATTGCTTTCTATAAAACCATCTGTCAAATTTGACGTTGCTAATGCTGCTGAGGCAAACGAAAGTGTTGTTTCACCAACTAAAAGTTCGCCATAATCATTTCCAGGTGCTATAAATTTTCTTGTAAAGCCAAATGCGTTTTCGTAAAATTCAACTGATTTTGTTACATCCTGAACGTACAGAATGGTGTAAGCAAATTTTATCATTGTAGGTTGTTCTTATTTGTTATCGTTATCTAAGTTATTATTGTTTTAATTGGCCTATCCTTTTTAATACTTCGGTCAATTCGTCGGGTTTACTTGTTCCTATAAGCAGTTTTTTATTATCCATAAATTCAAGCTGTAGCCCTTTATCTCCCGAAACATTAAAAGCTTTTCCTTTTCCTAAAAAACCATATCGCAAGCCCCATCCTCCATATTCAGCAATTGGAGAATACTGCCTAACAAAGGATTTTTTCAGCTTTTCCCAAGCATAATACTTAAACTTCAAATGGAAAGGAAAAAAACGAACATAAATCCCGTCTTTCTTAATTAGGGTATCAAGCCGAAAGTTTAGAAATAAAATTGTCAGGAGAATAGTCAATCCTGTTGTTATCAAAAGTCCTATGTTGCTCATTTGCTTATCACCAAATTGCTGCCCTCCAATAACCTGCCTAAACACCCCAAATAAAAAAAGACCATTAATACCTAACAGGATTAGCCAAAGCCACCATTGTTTGAATCGTTGTCTTTCTGTAAATAGGGTTTCGTTAGCCATCATTTTATTTACTGTTTAATGTTTCATCAACAAACTGTATCCAATTGTATTCAGATATCGAGTTATCAATAAAATAATCGGGCTGCAAGCCTATATCATCAATGGCAAAGTCGGGAATTCTGTAACTTCTTGACAACCCATAATACAATTCAAAATCTTTGCATGGCGATTCAATAATATTGACATTCGAAATATCAAGCATTCCATGGGTAGTCTTTCCGTATAGCTTTACCTTCTTGCTTTGTTTTGCAGTCAGCAAAAACTGTTCGGTCGTACTTCCATTTTTTTCGTTAATGATAATGCCAACGTTTTCCGGATATTTTGTTATTTCTTTCTGTGTCAGTATAAAAACGTCCTTGCCAAGGATATTTACAAATTTGCCCAAAGACGCAGTCAATGTTTCATAATATTTTTTGAAACTTTCCTGAGATTCTTTGTCAAAATCGGGATTCTGCGAAAGCTCCAACATTCTTTGATTATTAAGAGGTGTAGAATAAAACAAAGTGCCTACTGTTCTTATTGGGTTTGTATATAAAAATGGCATCAATGCACTATAACTCGCATCACTTCCTCCAGGATTATTCCGAACATCAATAATCAGATTTTTTGTGGCTAAAATTACATCCCTGTTTTTTGCAACTATACTATCAATATGTTTCTTTTCAGAAATTTCGAAATCCGGAATTCTTAAATAGGCCGTATTTTCATTTAATTTTTCAAATACCGGTTTTGTTGTACTCAATCGCTGAATCTCCTTCAAAAGAACAGCATCTTCCTTAAGTTCCGGATATGTTTTTTGTAAAATCGTATTATCAAGCTTTAGGTAGGTATTCCCAATAGCTGTAATTTTACTGACTTTTTGCGGAGCTTTGTTTCCTAAATAAAGTGTTCCGCTATTTTCAGTAAAAACAGTTTTTACATCCCCTACTTTCCAATTTTTATTTGTGGACGAAAGAATAGTTCCAACATATTCATTATTTCTCTGTTTTATTGCAATAACATAACTTCCAAAACTCCAAATACCTTCATATTTGTTTGATGTTTTCTTCTTGTCTATATATTTTTTAAAATCTTTCTCATTAACCGGAAGATTTTCAACAGTAAAGTTAGTTACCTGAACAGGCTCTTTTAAATACTTAATTCCTATATGCCCATCCCGAAAAAATCGTACCCATTTATCTATCACTATAGCACATTCTTTATCATTTGGAAGCTGTTTTGCTTTTTCTAAATACATTTTACTGTGTAGTTCATAAGCATCTCTTCCCTTTTTGCTGATGATGTATTCAAAACCTGCATCATTCTCTTCAAATGTTTTCTTTACCCAATTAAAATTGCTTTCACAATCGCAATTTTGAGCATAACTAAAAGTTGAAAAAGTTAATAGTAGAAAGGGTAAAATTCTTCTTTTCATTATGTAACAAATAATTTTTGTGTTTTATATAAGTTTAATTAATCATTGCCTTATTTTTTACATAAATCTGCCTAACACAACTGTAAAGCAGCATCGTAGGCATATTCTTGTAAAGGCTGTTTTTATTTTTTTTGTTTGTTTTTGCAGTTTTTCGCCAGAATGTAAATTGAGAATATAAAAGTGATTCCATAAACAATAGCTAATCCTGTATGCTCAAATTTTAGAGTTTTAAAATCGAACTGCTTGAATAAGACGCCTCCTAAAATGATTGCTATAATACCAAAAATAAACGATGACGCTTTGTTATTTTCCATGATTTTCAAGGTTTTAAAAAGACCAATTACTACTCTAATTCCGTATGTAATATATAGCTTTTTATGCTACTTTTTATCTGCTGTATAAATATTCATTTTTATTTAATAGCTACTTAGTCGATATTTTTTTTTCAGCATACTCACTTGCTATCCTACCCGAAATCAATCCTGCAACAGTTCCAAGTCCTGGCCAGGTATTGTCACCCGTAAGCCACATATTTTCTATTCCTATGTCATGCGGGATTGCATTAAAGTTTGAATTTTCAAGAGTCTGTTTAAACCCTCCAACATTTCCTTTAGTCCTGTTTGTGAATTTTTGATAGGTTAATGGCGTTCCTATTTCATAAATAATTGCATTTTCACCAAGGCTTGGATAGACTTTTCTTGCACTTTCAATTAATTTTTGTCCAACAGCCCTTTTTTTTATCTCATATTCTGTTTCAGATAAATTCTGCCATTCGGAAAGTTTACAATGGGTTGAAATCATTACAGAACGAAATTCTGTTGGTGCTGAAATAGTATCGTTTTTTGCGGATATTGAAATAAACATATTATTTCCATTTCCCAGCTTTACTTCATAATCTAATAAAATCTGATGATGAGTATATGTCTGGTTAGATATTTCCGCTTCAGGAATACCCAAAAAAACGACTATTGCACTTCCTTGATGATTCTTGTTTCTTTCTATGTATGGCTCTAATTTCCTCTTTACAATATCAGGCCCGATTTTATACGTAAGGTCAATTGGCAATGAGCTTATTATCTTTTTAGACTTAAAAACTCCTTTGCTTGTAGTTATACTCCAATAGTCGTTTTCATGTTTAAAATCTATAACCTTATTTCCTTTTTTTAATGTTCCTCCAATTTTCAAATAATGGTTTAATAAATAATCCCAAAAACCCTTCATCCCACCGTCTGCCCGCATAAGCCCGGCACCTCGAATGGTAGTCCCTAATGCCGAATTAATAAATGGTGCTTTATCAATGCTACTATGAACGGTGTCTTCTATAAGCATTGAGAGTAAACCTAGTAATGGTTTATCATCTTCCAAATTGTATTTTTTTAATATATCAAGCATTGTTGAATTGATATATTTTGACAAATACAAATTTTGTATTCCAATCGCTTTTATTGCAGCATACAAATCCTTCGGACTACGGATTGGCAATTTGATATTTTTCCTACTGGCATTCCAAAAAACTTTAGTTACCTCGTCCATGAGTTTCCAAAATTTAATGTGCTTGTCAGTTGATCCTAATTTATCTAAACGCTCCTTTTTCCATTTTTCAATATCTCTATAGAGTATAATTTGTCTGTCAGGTAGCCATGCAACATATTCAATGTATTCTCCTTTTGGAAGTTCTAAATTGATATCACTAAAGAAATTTCCACCAACTCCACCTTCTACGAAATCAACCAAAGTAGTAGCCCCAACATCAAATGAAAAATTCTTTTTTTTAAAAAATCCTGCACATCCCCCCAATTGCCCATGGGATTCTAAAACAATTGTCCTATATCCTTTACTTTGAAGTCTTAATGCGCTTGAAAATCCTGAAATTCCGCCTCCGAAAATTGCGATATCGTATTCTTCTATCATTGTATTGCCTTGTGTGAAAATAGTGCTTCCCATACTATCTGTTCTCCAAATGATCCTCACCCCATTTATCCATCAAATGTAATATTGGTTGAAGTGAAAATCCACGTTCTGTCAATTCATATTCAACCTTTGGAGGCACTTGTTGATGAACAATCCTGTTAACCAATCCGTCTTTTTCCAGTTCCTTTAATTGTGAAATCAGCATCCGTTCTGAAATCCCAACTAATCTGTTTCTTAGTTCGCTATACCTAAGTATTTTTTCATTCAAAAGATAAGACAGGATATTTATTTTCCATCGTCCTCCAATTAAAGATAAGGTAAATGCAATACCACAGTTGTTATTCCAATACATTTCATTGATGCTGTTGGTTGAATTCTCTTTTCTTTTACCCATACTTACTTTTTTATCAGTACCCTACAATTTTGTATGTATTATTTTTTACGAAAGTTAATAAAGATATTTGCTACAACAAAAAATTATAAAAATGAAAACTATTATAACAATCATTCATTGGCTAAGTTATGCCTATTATGTTTATGTATTCGGATATGCTTCACTGTTTAAGGTTTTCCAGAAACAATCGATGATGCAGAGTATGCAATCCTTGGGTTTCAATAAAACCTGGACTATTCTAATTGGTATAGGCGAATTGATAGGTGTGCTTCTCGTTCTAATCGGAATTTTTAAACCCCAATTGAAAAACTTCGGAATACTGCTACTGTTTCCTTTTGCAGTTGGAGCGTTTACGGCACATATGGCACATCAGGAATACCATCATTTTTACAATTCCTTACTCATGTGCATACTTACTTTTGTTTTGCTGGCAACGGATAAAAACTTTAGGATAACGCTTTAAATTTTCCTGTTATGGCTAGTATATATCTTCATGTTATTTTTTAGCATAGATACCAATAATTTTATACAGTGAAACAATTAAGCTCACCGTTGCGAGATAAAACACTATCAGATTTTGATAATTATTTTTTAAGGCTAGCAAAACACAGCAGATTAAAAATAGTAAAATAAAAACAGGACAGTATTTTTTATCGCAAATCCAAGCCCAGAGTTTGTATTCCTACTGATAAAGATACCGGCAAGTCCTGAGATATATCCTATTATACTGCTTGCGATTACATCAAGTGGATAATGGGCTCGTACTGCAACTCGCGTAAAAACAAGTATCAATCCTACAGCGATAACTGCTAAATACCATATGCTTTTATATTTCAAACTCTTGGGCATAAACGAAAACAGTAACACGGCAAGCACGGTAAAGACAGTAATGGAATATCCAAAAGGTAAACTGTTGTGTCCGGTTAATTTTCTACCGATGATAATAACTTGCTTTTTCATTTCTCTTGGTTTATTTCGTATTATTCAATTTTATATACCTGTTTCTTGCAATCCAAAATTACCTTCCGGTTGAGAAATAGCTTATTACCAATCATTCCCTGCATTCCCGAAAGCTTCATCAAAAAGTTTTGTGCTTTTGAGGTTCCTTCTATGTAAGTCACTTCAGAAAGTTGGAGTAGAGTATTTCCAAAACTTATTTTTTGGTTTGACGGAGCTGTAATTACTTTCAGTTCTTTTCCCCAGGAATTTCCTTTTTCAATTTTCACTTTATCGCTTGTCTTGTATTCCCCCCATTTATCTTTAGTCATAATGAGCTCATAACCGCTGGTTCCTGAATCATACATCAGCTTAAGGTTTTCATCACCAATCATTGCAGGAATTAATATTCTTCTCTTTTTAAATTCAAATTTTGAAAAATCACGCTCTTCCATTGTTTGGAAAAATGAACAGCTGCCGTTTTTAAAGTCCAGCGCGATAATTCTTTTTTCTAATAAATCGGTGCCGATAGTACCAATTATATTTCGGGCATCCGGATTTTCAAAATCAACTTTACTACCATAATCCAATACCTCAAAAATGTCTGATGAAATCTTCATGTTTTGAAGTAAAAAATCCAGTGCAATTTGTCCTTGTTGTGTACTTACAGGAATTTTGTCAGGAAACAAGGCCCTGACAGATTCCAAAGAATTTTTATAAAATACAGTGACGGGGGAACCTAAATCCAGCTGCATGAAAAACGGTTTATCAATTCCTTTAATCTGAATCGGCAGAAGAAGGGCTGCATATGGATTTTCAGCATCGCCTTCCCATTGTATTGGCATATCTTTCGAAATACCCGAAATACTAAGGTAATTTTCAGGCGGAGAGAATTTCTTTTCAAAATAGAAATGGCCTCCAATCAATGATACTACAATAAGGACAAACAGACCCAACACCATTTTTTTAAAAGTTTTCATTCCGATTTGTTTTTTGTGCAAGATTCGGAATACAACTTGATTTTAGTGCTAAATACAGGACGACAGTTTTACGACAGTTCTACGACAGTACCCTAAACCACTGTATTACAAAACAATACAGGATGTCTAATTTCTTAATATCGAAAATCAAAAATCTCATATTATTATATCCTTGTATTTTCCCTGCTCATTTATTTTATTACTTTTATAAAGATTTTTTCTACAATGAATAATCCTGAAAGATAATTTGCGTTTTCTACCACAATGAAAACTTATTTTCTCCTTTTCTCTATACTTATGACGTCCTGTTTATGGGCACAACGCGACAGCACCTATATCAAGCCATACGAACATAAATTCTCATTACGTACCTATCTTGCTTTTAATTTCCTATCGATGGAGCAGCAAACCGGCACCGAAGATTACAAGAAATTCATGCCCAATAGTCCTCCCAATATTGGATTGGGATTCTCTTTGAACAATACGATTGTAAATGTCAGCTACGGACAGGGATTCAATTTTATGAGAGATAAGGAAAAAGGGAAAACCAAAGCGCTGGATCTCCAGATCCATAATTACGGAAAGAAATTCATCTTTGATATTTTTATACAGCGATATCGAGGATTCTACGCTGAAGACGAATCGGGTAATGTGCTTGCTCTTTATCCTGATCTAAAAATCAGGCAATATGGTGCCTTTGGACAATATGTTTTCAATAACAAGAAATTTTCATACAGGGCAGCCTTTAACCAAAATGAAAAACAGTTGAAATCAGCAGGAAGTTTTCTGATTGGCGGTGGTGTTTATTTTTCAAAAATTGAATCTGACAGCTCCTTCGTACATGAGAAAAAAAACTCGCTGCATAATTTTCAATTCGGTGTTAGCGGAGGCTATGCCTATCTTTGGGCCATCAATAAAAAATGGTTTGCCGGTATTTCTGCAACAATAGGCGTTAATGTTGGTTCTGAAAAATTCAACACATTCGGTAAAGAAAAAATTGAAATCTACCCAACATTTTTTCCACGTGCGGCTTTAGGATATGATACCGAAAACTGGTCAGTTGGATTTTCTTACGTCAGCAATACTGTATTTTCCGCCTTCTCAGATAACGACCATTCGAATGTCAGCTTATTCTCGGGGAGTTTTAAGCTGTCCTATATCCGAAGGCTTGATTCCTTTGATTTCTTAAAAAGCAAGAAAAACCAAAAGACTCAGAATTAAATAATTACTTACAAAAACCTTCTTTTTTCTTACTATTTTATTAATTTGGTTGCTTGCTAACATTTTAATAAAAACGCTATGAAAAACATTTTCAGATTATCCTTAAGCTTGATTGTTCTTTTTACAGTCATTAGCTGCTCAAAAAAAACAACCGGTCCAGACTTAAATGGAACATGGGAACTCCGCCATATTGAAGGAATACAAGTTGCCGGAACAGATCCTAATTTCAAAGCCGGGAATGGCAATTATTTCAAATTTGACGGGCAGAATTTTGAAAAATACAATGATGGCAAAAAAACCGAAAGTGGCAGTTTTTCCATTACTCCGGAAGAAAATGTGCCTGTCAACAACAAAAAAGCCAATTACAGCATCAAATTCAATAATGAAGAAAAGACGTACATCCTTTTATCTGACAAAACGATGGTTCTTTTTAACGGAATTATCGCAGCAGACGGAACGGAATTTACTTACGAAAAGCAATAAACAGAAAAAGGCCTCACAAGAGGCCTTTTCTATTGATAATTGTCAAAAATTTTATACAAAAATGCATTCTAAAAACTTTGCGGCTTTGCGAGAAAATAGTTGCTCGCAAAGATGCTAAGCCGCAAAGAAAAAATTATTCACATGAAACTACCTTAACAGGTTCAGCTTCTTCTTCTACTAATTCTTCTTCTATAGCTTTACGTTTCTTTTCCAACGTAATAAAAGTAAATCCAAAAGCCAGCAATAACAGAGGAACACTCAACCAAATAACTTCATGCACTCCATATTGCGCTATTACAAAGCCTCCCAGCAAAGTTCCTAAAGTGATACCTGCATTAAAGAAAGAAGGCATCAGTCCGTTTACACTTTCAAGTGCCTGTTCCGGAACTCCATTTATGATATGAATATTAGCGGCAAGAAAACCTCCTGTATGTATGAATCCCCATACGGAAAGAATGATAACCATCGGAACAAAAGCACCTCCGAATTGATAGGCCAATAAATGGATTCCTATCAAAGAAAGCAAAAACAATCGGTTAGTCAGCATTACATTTTTGCTAAGTGCGATTCCCATAAGCCAGTTTCCTACTATACCGGTAATACCAAAAACCAGCAGCATAATACTAATTTCTGTTCCATTCATGTGTGAAATCTTATCCATAAATTCTGCCAGATACCCATAAGTAGCAAACATTCCGGCAACTATAATCAATGATGTAAAAAGCTTAAACCACACCTGCGGCTTGTCTAATACTTTTACCTGATTCTCTGCAGAAGGTTTCTCTTCTACCGGCATTGAAGGCACAAAAACAGCCAAGGCAACAAAAGCGATAAGGTTAATAATTCCTGCCAGAATAAAGGAAGCCCTCCAATCAAAAAGGTCGGCCATATAGGTTGTGATAGGCACACCTAAAACGGTCGCCACACTCAACCCTGCCATCACAACCGAAATTGCCTTTGGGGCATCTTTAGGACCCGCTTGTTTAGCTGCAGCCGACATAGATACGGCCCAAAAAACAGGGTGCAAGAAAGCCGGCACAATACGAGCAATCATCAGCATCGTAAAATTGGGAGAAATAGCCGAAAGCAGATTCGAGAGTACGAAGGTTGCCAAAACAGCACACATAATCGTCTTACGGTTTATCTTAGCCGTCAACATGGTAGTAAATGGACCTGCTGCCGCCACTGTCAAGGCAAAAGCACTTAACAGCCAGCCTGCCGTATCGATTGAAACTTGAAACTCTTTAGCCAACGTAGGCAAAATACCTATAACGCCAAATTCTGTGGTAATGATACCGAAGGCTCCTAAAGCCATTATATAGATTGACTTATTCATTAATTTAAATATTTAAATGTTTCTATTAATAATATACAGGTTAAAAAAATTGTGCTCAGGTAAAGCTAGCCTTTCAGATTATTCAGGCAGGCAATATAATCGTCAAGCACTTTTTGGTTGAGCGAATATTTAAGGTTTCGTCCTTCTTTTTCAGGAATAAGAAGATCGGCATCTACCAATTGTTTGAGATGGTGGGAAACAGAAGGCTGCGTAAGATCGAGCATATCATTAACCTCAGCGCAATATACGCCATCATGCTTTTTCTTGAATTGCTGCAAAATAGCAATCCGGTTTACATCGCTTAAGGCTTTGGATATTTTCTCTATTTTTTTGTTATCCATCATCATTATTATGATAAAGATTTATCTGGTAAATCCATTGCAAAATTACAAAACATATAGAAACATATAAATATATGCATGGATAAATTTGATTTTAATATCAGTAAATTCTATTCTGCAGAACTAAGGCAAAGAAAAAAGTAGCTTCCCTCCTATTTTACAGGCAGTTGATTACAGAACTTTCCTTTATACTCCTGATTACAAAAGCACTTTTGATATTGGAAATAATTTCAAGCTTGGAGATTTTGTGAACGGCAAAGTTTTGATAATCCTCCATATCATCCAGTAAAAGTTTTAATAGAAAGTCATAGGTTCCTGCAATATAAGAGGCTTCCAAAACCTCATCGAGTCCTAAAACATAAGCTTCAAATTCTTCAAAAAGCGATTCCTGGTGCCTGACTAGTGTTACCTGGCAATACACAAGCAATTTTTTGCCTAAAGCTTTTGGGGCGATTACGGCTGCATAATTTTGGATAACACCTGTTGATTCCAACTTTTTGATTCTTTCATGAACCGGCGTAATGGATAGGTTTACTTTCTCCGCTAGCTGTTTTATGGATTGTTTTGCATCTTTTTGAAGCTCTAACAGCAATTTTCTATCGGTTGCGTCTAGTGTTGTCATAGTATGATTTTCTGTTTTGGATAAAATGCTCACTACAAAACTACATAAATATACTGTAAAAATTAACTTAAAAAGAAAAATATACTGATTTTAATATCTTTTACAGAATTAAAATATTTTATTAAATAAATTTGCCACAGAAATAGGAACTAAGAATTTGATACAACATCAAATATTAAAATCTAAAAAATGAATCAGTTTACAAACATCAGTGAAAACACTTTTTCAAAATCTAAAACCTTCTTTGGCTCTTTAGACTGTATGATGCTATGTAAAAATTGTTGGCATAACGCTACAACCTGCTGTACACATACTACTTCAATGTATGGCAATGCATCAATGAGTTATTGGTGTATGGACATCTTTTAAAATCGTAAGACCTCAACTTTGTATAAAACAAAGGAGGCTTGTGCGAGCCTCCTTTTTTTGTGCCGTTTTTTATAGCAGCTAAAAAACGATACGTGTATGTGTATGCTGCTAAAATTAATCAAATCTTTTAAAAATGAAGAGTAAACTATCAAAAATTCTATTCGGATTTTTGCTTCTCAACGCGCTAATAGCAGCAGCGCAAGAAAAGGAAATTTCCGGCTATGTTACTGATGCGAACAATCTTTCGCTCCCCGGTGTTACCGTAGCGATAAAAAACACTACGCTGGGAACCCAAACCGATTTCGATGGAAAATTCACTATCAAAGCAGCTCCGGACGATATTCTTGTCCTTACTTTTTTGGGATATAAAACCCAGGAAATTAAAATCGGAAGCCAATCCAATCTGACAGTACAGCTTTTGGACGAAAGCGTTGGATTGGATGAAATTGTAATCGTTGCTTACGGAACCCAAAAACAACGTGCGGTTGTTGGCGCTATTGGAAAAGTGAGCAGCGAAGTTTTAGAAAAACAGCAGGCTACTTCTGTAATTTCAGCCTTGCAAGGCTCCGTTCCGGGTATCAGTGTTATCAATTCAAGCGGACAACCGGGCGAAAGCCCAACAATCCGTGTCAGAGGAATTGGTTCTATTAATGCATCCGCTTCTCCGCTTATTATTGTAGATGGCGTTCCGTTTAACGGAAACATCAATTCTATCAGTTCAGATCAGATCGAATCCATGAACGTTCTGAAAGATGCAGCATCAACGGCTTTATACGGTTCTCGTGGCGCCAACGGAGTTGTTGTTATCAAAACAAAATCGGGTAAGAGAAATTCTTTACCACAAGTAAGCTTCAGGGTTTCTTCGGGAATCTCAAGCGATGCTGTAAAAACTCACGAAGTTTTGGGAACTAACGACTATGTAAAATATTCATGGGAAGCGCGAAAAAACACCTTTCAATATGTGCAAGGGCAAACACCAGAAAATGCGGCTAATAATGCCGCTTCAGGTTTAGTCAGTGCATTGGGATACAATCCGTATAACGTTCCAAACATTATTGACTCAAACGGACAGTTAAATCCGAATGCCCAATTAAACTGGGAAACCAACTGGAAAGATGAGCTTTTCAGAAACCAAAGCTTTAGGAATGAATACAATTTCAACGTAAGCGGCGGTAGCGATAACACGACTTACTTCTTTTCCGGTAATTACCTGAATCAGGACGGGTTGGTGAAAACCTCAAAGTTTGAACGTTCCACATTTCGACTAAACCTTGACACCAAAGTAAACGATTGGCTTGAAATCGGCAGCAATGTTGCCTATTCTGCCTCACGTCAAAACTTCCCTGTACAATCCGGCACTTCTTTTACAAGTGCCATGAGCTGGATTTATGCAATGCCAAGCGTTTATCCGGTTTACAGACGAAATCCTGATGGTAGTCTTGTTCCAGGAAATATCTTTGATTACGGAAATACTGCCCAATTGGTCAATGGTGTACGTCCTTTAATGAGCGGTGACCATGCTGTCGGTTCGCTTTATAACGACCAGAACCGAAATAACAGAAGCAATGTAAATCTTAACGGATATGCTAAGTTTTTACTGACGGACAAACTTTCCTTCAAGACCAATTTGGCCTATGAAGATTACAATTATGACGCTAAAGAATACATGAATTCGGTTTACGGGCAGGCATCAAGCGTTAATGGTAGAGTGAGTCGCGAAAAGACAAGTACAAAAACCATAAATTTCATTAATGCATTGCGTTATGACAATAATTTTGGAGACCATTCCATTGGTGTTGATGTGATTTACGAAGCATACCAATCCAAAAATGACTTGTTCGCAGCTTCTTCTACCGGATTTTTGCCTGGTGTGACTGTTATTGGCGGTGGAACTACTCCTGAATCTATTGATGGCTATGTTTTGGAAGACCGTTTGAATAGTTTCCTTGGAAGAGTGAGTTATGATTTTTCAAACAAATATTTCCTTGAAGCTTCCTACAGAAGAGACGGTTCTTCCCGTTTTTCGCAAGATGTTCGTTGGGGTAATTTCTACTCGGTTGGAGCTTCCTGGATAATTTCGGATGAGAATTTCTTAAAAGACAGCAACGTTATCAGTCTTTTAAAATTAAGGACTTCTTATGGTGAACTGGGTAATAATCAGACGTCTTCCTATTTTCCGTATATCCAAAGTTTCGAAACAGGCTTCAGTCAATTAGAGAACCCGGGCGTATTGTTGGGCGACCGTGTCGATAAAAACCTGACTTGGGAAAAAACGGCATCATTCAATATCGGATTGGATTTTAGTCTTTTCAACAACCGCCTGGAAGGTTCGGTAGATTATTACAACAAAAGTTCAATTGACCTTTTGTACAATGTGCCAATTCCATCATCAACCGGAAATACAAGTGTTTTGACCAATGCGGGCTCACTAAGAAATTACGGGCTTGAAGTAAGCCTCACATCGCATAACATCAAAACCGACAATTTCTCATGGAATACAAATCTGAATTTTTCTTTAGACAGAAACAAGATTACAGAACTAACGCAGGATTCTTTTATCACGGGCTTGAACCGCTGGGAAGTTGGCCGTTCGCTTTATGATTTTTATTTGAGAGATTATGCCGGTGTTGATCCAAATGACGGTTATGCCATGTGGTATAAAGATGTAACAGATGCTAATGGTGCTGTTGTTGGCAAAGAAACCACCAACGATTATGACGAAGCAACGAGATACTATAACAAATCAGCACTTCCTACAATCATTGGAGGTATTACAAATTCTATCCAATTTAAAAGATTTGATGCAAGTGCTTTATTCAATTTCAGTTTGGGTTCTTATGTTTATGATTCGGATTATGCTTCACTGATGGGCGGAATTTCAAGAGGTAGACAAAGCTCTCCCGACATTGAAAATCGTTGGACAAAACCCGGAGACATTACCAATATTCCGGTACTGCTGAACTCTACCAACAATTTTGCGGCTGCTTCTACCCGATTCTTATACAAAAACGATTACTTGCGATTAAAAGCCTTAACGATAGGATACAGCCTTCCTATTGAGAACATTCATAATTTGAAAATCAATCAGGCAAGGGTTTACCTTCAGGCGGATAACCTGCTGACATTCCAATCGCATAAAGGAATTGATCCGGAACAAAGTATTAGCGGGACAACCAATTTTAGGTCACCGCTTTCAAGAACCGTGACCTTAGGATTCAACCTTAATTTTTAATACCTAAAGATATGAAAAAAACATATATTTTACTCGCTCTTTTATCCGTAAGCCTTTTGCAGACCGGATGTTCTTCAGATTTCCTAGACGATCCAAAGCCAACAAATAATGTCACCCCAGATGTTATTTTTAGCAACCGTGCGGGTGTCGATGCCTTTATTGCAGGAATCTTACGATTGAATCGAGGGCAGTTCCTTAATAATGAAGCAGCCGGCTTGCAGTCTATTTATTTCGCAAGAAGCGTAAAAGGCGAAGCATTAATCCAGAAACAGATATGGTTTGGTGACGATTATGATTTCCAAAATAGGGAAGCGACTTATACACGTCCGAATTTTACATGGAGATTTTCATATAAGATTATTGACCAGCTGAACAACCTGATTCAAGGAATTGATTCCAGCAGTCAGCTTTCCGAACAGGACAAACGAGAAACAAAATCGCAGGCTTTGGCGCTCAGAGGATTTTATTATTTCCAATTGGCTTTGGAATTTGGCGACGCATACCAGTCACCTAAAAATTTGCAATTCCCGCCTATTTATACAGAACCAACATCTGAAGGAAAGGGCATGTCAACAAAAGCCGAGTTTTTTGCCCAGATTTTATCCGATCTTGAAACGGCTGTTGCAGGCTTGTCAGATGAACGAATTGACAAATCGTATATCAACAAACAGGTTGGACAAGCTTTTTTAGCGCAGGTATATCAATATATTGGAGATTGGGAGAATGCCAAAACAACAGCCAACGCAGCCTATGGCGGTAACATTGCTTCGGTTTTGGATGCGGCCAGCTATTCCAAAGGATTTAATGATTTTAATGCAAGAGAATGGTTATGGGCTTTGCCACAAACAGCAGACCAAAGCGCTTATTACATGTCTCACCCACATGCCATGATGGATCACGTAGCCGTAGCATATCACGGAACATTTGTCAATGATGATTTTGTCAACTTGTTTTCTGCAACCGATGTCAGAAATTTGTTTTCAAATCTTTATAATGCTCCCGTTGGTGACTGGCAGGAATTTGTGACTTCAAAATTCAAATTTACGTTTGATGCCGATATCCCTATCATCCGCTATCCGGAATTGATTCTGATTGAAGCCGAAGCCGAATATCGTTTAGGCAACGAAACCAGAGCGAGAGAACTGCTGGATGCGATTCGTTTGAATCGAGACAGCCAGGCACAGGCTTCTACTGTTTCAGGCAATGCTCTTTTTGAACTTATCCTAACGGAAAGAAGAAAGGAACTTTATGGCGAAAACGGTATTGAGTGGTTTGATGCAAAACGCTTGCTACGTGGAATAACCAGAACCGGAAATCATAGGACTCAAATCAATCTGACTGCCGATGACAAACGATTCGAACTTAAGATTCCACAAGAAGAAATTGATGCAAATCCAAACATCACAAGTTCAGTAAACAGCAACCGATAAATAGTGAGATGAACACTCTGAAACGCAATCTCATTATGTAGGTTGCGTTTTTTTATATTACCCAATTTTTTCCTTATTCCCAATACTGATTTATTTTATTATTTTTGTTTAACAAACCATCAAAAACAATGAACAGCACTAAAAGTGTTTTCAGCATCAAAGACCTGGAAAATTTATCCGGCATAAAAGCCCATACCATTAGGATATGGGAAAAAAGATATAATATACTCGAGCCGATGCGTACTTCCACAAACATCAGGCTTTATGATGCTGAAAATCTACAAAAACTGCTTAATATTACATTGTTATACAGTCATGGTTATAAAATATCCAAAATCTCAAAATTTCCACCTGAAAAAATTCCGCAACTTGTAAGCGAAATTGTTTCGGATAAGAATATAAAACATCAGGCTATCAGTTCCTTTAAAATAGCAATGATGAATTTTGACACAAAGCTGTTCCATACCACTTACGACAACCTTCTTATCACAAAATCATTCCAAGAAATTTTTAGGGAATTATTCATTCCGCTGTTGAATGAGATCGGATTGCTCTGGCAAACCGGAACAATCACCCCAGCACATGAACATTTCATCAGTTATCTTATTCGTCAAAAATTAATAAACAACATCGAGCAGCTGCAACTTATAGAACCGCTCAAAAAAGATAAGATCTTTGTATTATACTTGCCTCAAAATGAAATTCACGAGTTGGGACTAATGTATCTGAACTACGAGATTCTTTGTCATGGATATCAAACAGTTTATCTGGGACAGTCCGTACCTGTTGAGAACTTAAAGGCATTAGCCACCCATTTTCATACTATAATATTTCTGACATATTGGACAGTCGCTCCCGAAACCGATGCCATACCTGAATATCTCAAAAAAGTACAGCATGAAATTTTGAATACCAACACCACTGAATTTTGGGTTTTAGGAAAAATGGCTCGCCATATTGAATTGGAAAACCTCAATCCAAAGATTTCCGTATATACTGCTTTGCAAGACGCCATAAACAAACTATAATTATTTCTTAAAATCTTAATTTTGTTTATCATTTTACTATATTTGTTAAACAATATGAGCAAAAATATCAAAATCATAGGTTCCGGCTTTTCTGCTTTAGCAGCATCATGCTATTTGGCAAAACAGGGCCATTCTGTAGTGATTTATGAAAAAAATACAACTACCGGTGGACGTGCCAGGCAACTAAAAAAAGAGGGATTTGTTTTTGACATGGGTCCTACATGGTATTGGATGCCTGATGTTTTTGAAAGGTTCTTTGCAGACTTTGGAAAAAAGCCGTCAGACTATTATGATTTGTCGAAATTGTCGCCGGCCTACAAAGTATATTTTGGAGAAAAAGACAGTATTACGATTGCAGATAATCTGGAAGAGATTGCTACTACTTTTGAAAATGTAGAAAAAGGCAGTTCTAAAAAATTAAAAGAATTTATTTCGGAAGCCCAGAGCAATTACAATATTGCCATAAAAAATTTGGTCTATCGTCCCGGAGTTTCGCCTTTAGAATTGATAACGCCAGAAACAATGACAAAGGTTGGGCAATTCTTTGGCAATATTTCAAAAGATGTACGCAAACGATTCAAGAACAAGAGGCTTATTCAGATATTGGAATTTCCGGTATTGTTTTTAGGGGCCAAGCCTTCGGATACGCCATCGTTCTACAGTTTTATGAATTTTGCCGATTTCGGGCTCGGTACCTGGCATCCAAAAAACGGAATGTATGCGGTAGTTGAGGCAATGCAAAAACTGGCAGAAGAAATGGGTGTAGAAATAAAGACCAATGCTGTTATAAATGAGATTATTGTTGAAGATGGAAAAGCAGAAGGACTTATCGTTAATGGAACTAAAATAGAAGCCGATATTATTGTGAGCGGTGCCGATTATCACCATACAGAAACACTTTTGCCACAAAAATACCGTGCCTACACAGAAGAATATTGGAATAAAAAAACTTTTGCGCCATCCAGCCTGTTATTTTATGTAGGTTTTGACAAAAAAATAACTGAGGTAGAACACCATACCTTATTTTTTGATGTCGATTTTGAGAAACATGCCGAAGCAATATATGACGACCCGAAATGGCCGGATGAGCCCTTGTTTTATGCCAGCTTTCCATCAAAAACCGATGACAATGCTGCTCCAAATGGAAAAGAGGCCGGAATATTTTTAATTCCTCTGGCACCGGGCATAACCGATACGGCAGAATTGAGAAACACTTACTTTGACAAAATCATGGAACGTTTCGAAAAACTTACCGGGCAAAGCATTCAAAATAATATTATATTTAAGGAATCCTTTTGCATCAATGATTTTACAAAAGAGTACAATTCCTATAAAGGAAACGCATACGGATTGGCGAATACGCTTTTACAGACCGCTTTTTTAAGGCCCAAACTCAAAAGCAAAAAAGTCAAGAATTTATATTTTACAGGCCAGCTGACGGTTCCAGGACCCGGAGTTCCTCCTGCATTGATTTCAGGAAAATTGGTTTCAGAACTGATCCGGAAGAACAAATCTTAAAATTGCTAAACCCACACCACTATGAAAGCTATTTTTGACCATATTTCCTTTGAATCCAGCAAGAGCGTGACTAAGGCGTACAGCACTTCTTTTTCTTCTGCTGTAAAAATGCTTTCCACAACTATCCGGCAGGACATATATAACATCTACGGCTTTGTACGCTGTGCAGATGAAATTGTCGATAGCTTTCATGAATACGACAAGAAAAAACTGTTTGACTCTTTCGAACAGGATTTTTACCGCGCAATGGAAGACGGTATTAGCCTGAATCCAATATTAAATTCGTTCCAGCATACCGTAAAAAAATACGATATTCCTCTTGACCTGATTGCCTCTTTTTTGGAAAGCATGCGATGGGATTTGTTCAAATCCGAATGCAGTAGCAAGGATGAATACCAAAATTACATTTATGGCTCTGCTGATGTTGTAGGGTTAATGTGCTTAAAAGTATTTGTAAAAGGCGATGCAGTAAAATATGAAGAATTAAAGGACAGCGCCATGAAATTAGGCTCTGCTTTTCAAAAGGTAAACTTTTTGAGAGATCTGAAAGAAGATTTTGAAAATCTTAACCGTACCTATTTCCCAAATGCCAATTTGGAGCAACTGGATGAAGCTTCAAAAAAACAAATCATAGACGAAATTGAAAATGATTTCAAACAGGGTTACGAAGGTATTTTAAAATTGCCTATCGAGGCTAAACTGGGAGTTTATACAGCTTACGTTTATTACAAAAAATTATTATACAAGCTAAAGAAAACACCTCCGGCAAAAATAAAAACTACTCGCATACGTGTTCCTGATTATGAAAAGCTGAGCTTGTTTGCCAAGTGTTATTTCAGCTATAAGTTGAACATTTTATAATTCGTATTATGTGGTTACATCTGCTTGTTTTTATTCTTACGTTCTGCATCATGGAATTCATGGCGTGGTTTAGCCATAAATATATTATGCATGGTTTTTTATGGAAACTGCATGCCGATCATCACAAAAAAGATCATGATTCGTGGTTTGAACGGAATGATGCTTTTTTTATCATCTATGCGGTTATCAGTATTATCTTTTTTCTTTTGTGGCAGAATGATATACTTGAAATAGGGCTGGCTATCGGGTTAGGGATTTTTGCTTATGGCTGTGCTTATTTTCTCGTGCACGATATTTTTATTCACCAACGATTTAAGCTATTCCGAAATACCGACAATCGGTATGCAAGAGCCGTAAGACGTGCACACAAAATGCACCACAAGCACATCGGCAAAGAAGATGGAGAATGTTTCGGAATGCTATTGGTTCCTTTCAAATACTTCAGACAGGAATTCAACAAAAAATAAAAGCGCCCAAAATCGGACGCTTTTATAACTAACCATAACAACCTAATCTAATTCGGTACCATTTTTTGAAGCGGCCTTAGCTGCTCAATATCCAGATTTGCTTTTTTCAATACAGAAAGCATTGTCATTATTGATGCTGGCGTCATATCTTTCCCCAACACTCTGACTACTGCAAAACCTGCATCGTTTTTATTTGCAAAAAGTACAAACTCATCAATTGCATCATCTTTGCCTACAAAGTATATAGCGCCGCCTTCTTTTCCTGAATTTACTTTGACAAGCTCCTGATATTTTTCATTTTTCAGGATGCTCTTAACTTTAGTACGTTCTGTTTCAAACTTCGCCGGATTTTTTGCATCTATCTGATACGCCAGGATGTTCATCTTTTTTAAGGTTTCCAACGCTGCGTTTTCTTCGGCAGAAATCTCAGACTTGTTCAATCTCAATATGTCCGTCGTGAGATCAAGAGCTATAAAATCTTTTGAGTCTGTGTTTTCAACAAAATATTGCTGTAAAGTAGGTTCTGAATTGCAGCTCCATAACATAAGGCATAATGCTGCTACTATTGCAAGTTTTTTCATGGCTTTCATTTATTTTGGGCCTTTCGGGCCTTTTGGTCCCTTAGAACCTTTTAATCCTTTTTTCAATGCGTCTCCACCCGGAAGATTGTCTGTCAATGCCGATACATCGTTAAGGTCGAAATCACCTCTTAAAGACATCAGAACTGTTTCGTCTTTGCCACCGCCTTCGATAAACATCAGCAGTTCTTTTACTCTGGTTGAAGAGCCTCCTGATTTGACATAAATCTTGATATTTTTTCCGCCATCATTCACTCTCATGAGCTCTTCCAGGGCGGCAGACTTAAGATATTTGTCAGAAGTCAGTTTCATATCAGACGTTACCTTCGGATTCGATGTAACGAATACCCTCAAGTTATCAAGTTTTTTGACCAGATTCATATATTGCTGTGATTCCTTGTCATTCGACTTGATGTTTCCCATCATTTCAAACATTTTTTTGTTTACGATGACTGCTGTTACTTCATCGAGCCCGTCATACTTGTCAAAAGCTGACTGCGCGAAAAAAGTGAACGGCATTAATGCTAGGACTGCTGTTATTAAAAACTTCTTCATTTTAGTTGTATTTACTGATTTTTGTATGCATTTCTTATTTTGACAAACCATCCAGGTTGGCCAGGTCAATGTCACCTACAAGGGAGATTAGGACTGTTTCTTCTCCTTTTTTATCTCCTCCGTCGATAAACATAAGCAATTCTTTTACTTTAGAAGAACTTTTTCCTGATTTCATGTAAATCATCACGTTTTTTCCGCCATCATTCACTCTTACCAATTCTTCAAGATTTTCTTTTTTTCTATATGAATCGAATGCCGATTTCATTTCTGCTGCTTTTTTGATACTTGATGTAGAGAACAATTTGAAATTATCAATATTGTTGGCCATCTTCATGTATTTTGCTGCTTCTTTTTGTTTTACATCCGGCTTGACTTCTCCAAGCATTTCAAACGCTTTTTTGTTTATCACAACAGAGGTAATATCATCTTGCCCGTCAAATTTATCAAATGCTGACTGTCCGAAAAAGAAAGTTGGAACTAAGGCTAAGGCTAGGGTAACTATAAATTTTGTCATTTTTTCTAATTTTTAAATATTAAGTTTTTTGATTCTTGGTACTCTTTAACGTATTGCATACTTTCAACGCCTACATTCACATTCTTTGACAGCAAATTCAGGGCTTTTTGCGTTTCTTCAAACGCTTTTTCAGGATCGTTGTAGGTACCTAAATCCTCGCTCTGGTTGATGTTTCGGTTATAAAATGTAAACATGCCCAACAAAATCACTACTGATGCTGCAACTGACAACCACGCTACCTGTATTTTTTTAGATTTTAGTGGTACTTGCTGCTCGAACTTTTGCTCTTTTGCTGAAGAGAAATAGCCAAACATTGCCTTGTAATGCTCCAAATGCTGCGCAACATCTGCAGATGAAAAATAAGCTTTTAACTCGTTTTCTTCGGCAATAGAGGTTTCTCCCTCAAAGTATTTTTCTAATAATATTTCTATTCTATCCAATTCCATAATTGTGTGTTTTTGTCATAAATTCTCTAATCGTCTTCCTTGCTCTTGAAAGCGCAACTCGCACTGCGGTTTCATTCATATCCATCATTTTGGCAATTTCCTCAAATTCATATTGTTCGATGTCTCTAAACTGTACTATCATTCGTTGCTGTTCCGGTAATTCATTGATCATTTTTTCAACCCATCCTAAACTATCCCGGTCTTCAAGCTGCTTTTGCATTCCGGCCTGTCCATCAGTATAATTGTTATGTACAATCTGAAGGTTTCCGGCTCTTTTTGATTTTAACTGATCCAGACAATAGTTTTTTGTAATTGTCATCGCAAAAGCTTCAACACTGTTATACTTGTCCAACCCATTTTTTTTATCCCAAAGCTTGACCAAAACTTCCTGCGTTGCATCTTCTGCTTCCTCCGTACTGACGAGCAGACGTTTGGCAAGCCTAAAGACTTTATCCTTAAAAGGAGTTATCAGTTTTACAAACTCAGATTGGTTCATTTTTAACTTTTAATTGGTCGGTTATATAATCAAGACGAGCCACTTTATTTTTTGTTACAAGAAAAAATTGAAATTAAGACTAAAACCTCTAAATTTACGTTAATTATATTGCTATACCTATAAGATATTTTGTTTATGAAAAAGACTTTTATATTCGCAATCCTTTTATTCATTGGGATTTCCAGCTTTTTTGCCTGTCAAGATGACCTTGATGATATTGAAGTTCCAAAAGAATTAAAAATTAACGATTTTATTTGGAAAGGACTTAATTTATATTATTATTGGCAGGCAGATGTCACGGATCTTTCCGATAGCAGGTTTGCCAACCAAGGAGAATTAAATGCTTACCTCAAAAGTTTTTCTTCACCGGAAGATTTGTTTTACAGTCTTTTAAACAACTATCCTAATACAGACAGGTTTAGCGTAATTTTTAGCGATTATACGGTTTTAGAAGGCGTTCTTAGCGGAAATACGACAAACAATGGAGTCGATTATCAATTGCTACGAAAGGCTGAAGGCTCAGACGAAGTTTTTGGTTGGGTACGTTATATTATACCAAACTCTGATGCTTCTTCCAAAGATATTCGTCGTGGTGATATTTTTTATGCCGTTAACGGAACTCCTTTAAACGTCAATAATTACAGAGAATTGCTTGCCGGACAGAATTACACGTTAAATTTAGCGGACTATGATAGCGGAAACATTACTCCAAACACGCGTTCTGTAGCATTGACCAAAACAGATTTAGCTGAAAATCCAATCCTGATTAATAAGATTCTTACTTATGACACCCATAAGATAGGTTATTTAATGTACAATGGTTTTTACGGAGAATATGACAACAATCTAAATACAACCTTTGGGCAATTCAGAGCGGAAGGCGTAACCGATTTAGTATTAGACTTAAGATACAATTCGGGTGGTTCTGTCAAATCAGCGGCCTATCTGGCCAGTATGATTACCGGACAGTTTAACGGGCAGGTTTTTGCAAAACAACAATGGAATGCCAAGATTGAAGATTATTTCAATGACAATGA
This sequence comes from uncultured Flavobacterium sp., assembly GCA_964518395.1. Taxonomy (GTDB): domain Bacteria; phylum Bacteroidota; class Bacteroidia; order Flavobacteriales; family Flavobacteriaceae; genus Flavobacterium. Next base: position 14,469 of record CAZFGA010000019.1, on the reverse strand, counting down.
TCCGGAGCAGCTCATTAACCGATTCTCTAATACTATTAACGGTACGGCTATAAACAGCCTAAACCTAACGAAAGTATATGTGCTGACAACCGGAAGTACTGCCTCTGCCAGCGAATTAGTCATCAACGGATTAAAACCTTATATTGAAGTTATTCAGATTGGAGATGTCACCGTTGGAAAAAATGTAGGTTCTGTAACATTGTATGACTCTCCTTCATTTGGAAAGCAAGGGCGTTCCAATCGCCATAAATACGCGATGCAGCCTATCTGTTTCAAAATCGTAAACTCTGCCGGATTTGGAGAATATCAGAATGGCATATCTCCTCCTACACCACAAGCAGAGAACTTGGGCGACCTTGGAATTCTTGGCGAACCTACAGAACCTTTTTTGAACATTGCAATTTCACAAATTACAAACGTAGGAAGAAGAAGAGCACAACAGCCTGAAAAAATATACCAACCTTTCAAAGATCGTAAGTCGATGCAGCGATTTGGAACTGAAATGTATATTGACAAGGTTCCGGATGGAATTAAAGATTTTTTCAAATTTTAATTGATATAAAAAGCAAAAAGGCTTCCAAATTTGGAAGCCTTTTTTATTATATTAAGGTTGCACCATTATTTTACAACCAAACGTTCATTAACCTTTTTTGTCGCGGTATAAATCTCCACTATATACATTCCGGTATTTAATTCAGAAACAGGAATAGCTTCTGCTTCCTGAATGTTTTTTTCAAAAACAATCCTGCCAGACATATCATAGATTGTTATCCTGGCTGTTTCTTTCAGATTTCGAATATAGAATAATTCAGAAGCCGGATTTGGGTATAAGGCAATTGCTTTTTTAGTAGCATGGCCTACACTCAATGTACTTTGGTGAATTACCCCTACCGCATCCAGATCAAATCCTCCCGAATTAAACGGCGTCGGAAAAGAGTCATTTACTGCATTTCCAAAGCTATCATAAGTTGCATACAGCGGATCTATCGAACCTACAACATCGATTACTTTTACATGCGTGATTTTGTTTTTATCCAACAGCGAATTATCCGGAATATCCGTCAAATCAAAAGGTGTCCCTTTGCTTCCGTATTTTCCAGCAAGATTGTTCAAATAGGGAGCAGACGGTGTTCCAAATGTTCCAAGTTGGGTAGTCGTCTGTGTTTGGCTATGTGCCGGAAATCTAAAAAAATTGATACCGTCAGAGCTTACTTCTACAAAACCAAGTTCTAAAAAAGAAGGACCTCCATTTTCAAAAACAGCAAAATCAAATCCCGGTCCATTGATGATTGGCAATTCAAATGTCAGGATTGCACTGCCTTCATCGCCTAAACACACGACGCTCCCGTTTGCAGGTCCTAACGCGTTTTGAGCAACACCTGCCGAAGCCCAGTTACTCCCTGAAACAACAAGGTTTGGATTTGCCTTGTTGACATAACCTCTCTCTACCGTAACGCCTGTAGCCCAAGCCACAAAAAGCGGGCTATTGGGTTCTATAGCTGTTGAGCCGGCCACTCCTGCTTCCGGAGCATAGGATTGTGCCAAAACCGGAGAAAGGACGACAAGAGACATCAGGGATAAGATTCTTTTCATTAGGTCTTATCTTTTTATTATTTTTTGTACGCTTTTCACGTTATCGATTGTAATTTCAACAACATACATACCCGGATTTAATTCTGAAATACTAACTCCAGATGTAGCGTAGGCTTGATTTTTTATCAATCTTCCTGCCATATCATACATTTTTATAGTAGCCGGTTTGTCTGTACTTACATATAAATGATCTGTAGCCGGATTAGGATAAAGCACAACATCTAACTTTGTATGACCTCCTGTTCCCAGATTGCTATCAACAGCTTTGATGAAACCATTTGGCAACTTTCCTACTGTATAGGTATTTGACAAAGTTCCATCTGTTGTTGAATACACATATACTTTACCATCAGCTACATAATTGACTGCATCACCTACATATAACTTATTATTGATGATTTCCATGCCATAGATTCCGTACTGGTTTTGTGAAGGCAACGTAAAGAAAGGTGTTGATGGTACAGTTGTATCTGTAATTGACGCCTTAAAAACGTCTGCATTAATACTATAATATACATTATTGCCATCAATTTTCAAATTTGAAGGATGTTTTTGAGGAAAATCAATCTGCCCTATAACAGTGTTCGTTGCCGTATTTATTTTAACTAAAGCGCCAAATGTTTCTGATGGTGTCCAGTTTGGTTTTCCGCCACAAAGCACATACAAAATTCCATCTTTTTCAACCATTGAATTCGGAACATCGCCTACCTGAATAGTTTGTTCTAATGTATTTGTAATTGGATTGATTACAGAAACTGTGTTTCCGTGGCTATAGCCTCCCTGATGTGCTACATACAGTTTTCCGTTTATTTCCAGAATTCTTTCAACACCTTCAGCCAAGGCAATATTCGTTTCAACTGTATTGGTAGAAAGATTGATTACGGCTACATAATCGTCAGTTGCACTTCCTCCGTCTCCCCAATTGGTCACATAGGCTTTTCCGTTACTAAAAGCAATATATCTCGGATTACTAAGTCCTGAATTGATTGTCGCCACAAGTTGGAAAGTTTGGCTATTGACAATCTTAATTGTATTTGATACATTCAAAACAATATAAGCATAATCACCATGGATTACGATATTTTGAGCCGTATCTCCAAGAGCGCCAGCCGTTGGGTTTACAGTTGCATAAATGTTGTTTTCAAGGTTTCCTTCATTTGAAAGAAAAGAAACCGAAGCATTGTTAGAACCTGCGCCTCCTTCGTTTAGGATAAAAACGCCATTGTTAAAGGTTTGTCCAAAAACCGGCAGAGCGGTAAAAGATAGTAAACTGGCTGCAAGAAAGCCGTAAAGTTGTTTCATGGAATTGAGTTAAAAAAAATTGATTATTAATTGAAATAAAAGCCGTTTGGCCCTACTCCTACTGTAATTGTTTTTAATAAGGAGCCTGTGGTTGAATAGATATAGGCTTTGCCGTCTGAAGCAAAATCTCCTCCATCGGCAATATAAATCTTGCCATCGTTTACGGCAAAACCATACATTCTTCCATTTTCTGACTGGGATTGATAGGTCAATAATGGAGTTGTCGGAGCTGTAGTCGCATTAATTGCCATAGCATAAACAGCGGTATCCACAGTATAATAAATCTTATTGTCTTCAATATTCAGGTTTTTAGCTCCTGCAGAAGTCGATTCCGCCACAGTAATTGGAGTTCCTATGATTATATTGGTAGCCAGATTGATTTTGGCAAGTTTTTCAGAACCTAAAACATATAAGATGCCGTTTTCTTCTTCAAAAGAGTTTGGGCTAAATCCTAATGGAATAGTGGCTTCTACTGTATTGCTTGCAGGGTTAAAAACCGTTACCGAAGAACCACTACCGTAAGAACCGTTCGCAATATAGATCTTACCATTTTCTTCCATTATTTTTTCTGACCACACACCTATGGTTGCAGTACTGGTAGAATAATCTGAAAGATTAATGACTGTCAAGTAATCATCTGCTCCTGTTTCCCATCCCGCTGAATTAGTTACATAGGCTTTACCATTGGCTACAGCTCCAAATCTCGGATTATTCAAGTTAGTGCTGATGGTTGCAATAAATTCAAAAGTATAACGGTTAACAACAGTAATTTTGTTAGCCGAACCAGAAATGATAAAAGCTCTGGTATTATCAAAAAACATTGGCTGAAGGTAGGTTCCCAATCCTGCCGCTCCCGGATTGACATTTCTAAAAACATCTTGTTCTACTGCACCCGAATTGCTGATAAAAGTGATAGAGCTGGTGGTAACGGTTGAATTTCCTTCGTTTACTACAAACACTCCGTCATCATATTGCCCTAATGATACGTTTGGAGAACTGTCATCGCTGCTACATGAAGCCAAAAAAAGCGAGCTTGCAAACAGCATCAAAAAAAACTTATTTAGCTTTTTCATATTTTAAAAATTTAAGGTTAGATACATATTAAAATTTCTTCCGGGCAGAAATCTGCTTTCTACACTGGCATACTTTTCATTTAGAAGATTTAAGGCCTGAAAACCAACAATCCACGAATCTTTTTTTCCAAAGTCATAGCTTATGGAAGCATTAGTTACAAAATAGGCGTCAATATTATATCGTGAATTGTTATCGGATCGGGTAAAGACTTCACCGTTATACAAACATTGGTAATCCACTGCAAGCTTGTTCCACGAATAGCTCAATGAGGAAGTAGCCTTATGATAGGGAACATAAATCAACTGCTTCTTTTTTTCCATGTCTTCTGAAACGGTATAAGCATAGGTTCCGTTGAGTGTGAAATGGTGTTTTCCGATGTTTTTATACCAATTGAGCAGTGCTTCCCCTCCGTAAGTACGGACTTTATCGGTATTTTGTGGCGACCATACAGAGCCGTTCGGAATCCAGCGGAGCATGTCTTTTATATCAATATAATAGCCGGTCAACGTAATTTTGAATCCTGCAAAACGGAATTCATTTCCTATTTCTGCCTGATAGGAAGACTCTGGTTTTAGGTTTTCATTTCCACCCGGCTGCCAGTATAAATCATTAAAAGTTGGCACCCTGAAATTTTTTGAACCGTTTAGTTTTAATGTATAAAAATCTGTAGCTGCCCATTTTGTTCCTAAAGAAAACAAGACCGGGCTTTTGTAATTATTGGTAAATTCTTTTTTGAAACTTAGTTCATAAAGTAGGGTTTGTGTCAGCTTGTGCTTAAACAACAAACTAGCAGAACCGATGTTCCTTTGCTCGTTTTTGATATCGGAACCTTCTCCTTTATTTTGAGTAAAATCAACAACCGCATTTAGCTTAATTGCATCACCGGCATCAAAAGCAAGATCATATTTCCCGATATAGGTTCGAACTTGTCCAAACGTATAGACATTTGAATTGATATTGCCAAAATACTTATATTTTTCGCTGAGAGCAGCAAATTTTACCTTTGAAACAAATTTGCCAAAAAAACTATCCCATTCCAGTAAGTTTCGAGTATTCAGGTCTTGGTATTTCGTTCTAATTTCCGAAGGAAAGATCAGCGAAAAATGCCTTTCGCCATCAAAAACCTGACTGTACAATTTCAAGAAGTTATTCTCATCAATCTTATAACCTACAGCTGCATTGATGCTGGTATTATAGTATTGACCGTTTAAGTTTTTATCATGGGAATCTACATATTCGTAATCGTTATCGGAACTGTTTCTGGAAATACTTAGCTGTACACTGAATTTTCCATCAGAAACATCTAGTTTATAATTTCCGCCATACGTATTGAAGCTCCCATAATTTAGCCGAAGACTATTTGAAAAATGCTCATCAAAACGAATTGTATTATTAAGATGAATGCTTCCGCCAATAGCGCTACTTCCGTAAATGGAGCTTCCACCTCCTGCGCGAACCGCAATAGAATTAAAATCTCTTGTAGTAATAGTATTGAAATCTGTCTGTCCGTTCAATTGCGAATTGATATTGATTCCGTTCCAGACAACGGCGGTTTGTTGAGCTGTTGTTCCCCTGAAAGATGGAGAAGACACCATACCAAGACCGTTTTCTTTAAAATAGATTACGGAATTATAATTTAGCAATGCTGTAAGCGAAGATTGGTTTTTGTTGATAATTGAATCTGATAATTTCAATACAGACTGCGAATCCGAATAATCCTTAAGTTGCAGATCTGAAATTTCTACTACTTTCAAATTATGGATACTGTCATGCTGTGCCAATGCAGATTGGCAGATACATAAAAATAAAAACAGGTATAGCTTTCTAAAAATCATAATTTTCGAAACCTTTTTCCCGAAGGCTTGATAATTGTTAAGAAAAAAGGCAGGTCTCCTGGCTTGCGTCTTGCTGTTTACCTTCCCATCCGCAATGCAGACAGTGGTTTGTAGATAACAGCAAGCTAAATAGCTTACAGTTGCGGGAACAGCTTTGGTTTTACACCAAATTCCCTTTTAATGTGATTAGTAACAATCAATCACAACCTCAGTTCGAGTGCAAATATACTATTTAAGTTATATACATTTTGCTGTTTCATTAATATTTGTACTTTTACTATACCAAAAAGTCAATTTTTATGAGAAAAATAATACTTTTATTGCTAATTCCAATAGCGTCCTGGGCGCAGAACACCGGAGTTGAGATGATGCTGGTTAATCAGCAAATAGGAACTCCATCGAGCTATTGGGGCGCTACAACTTCTAACGATCTGGGCTTAAATGCCATATTACAATCGTATCCTGTTTCAGAATATACATTAAAAACAGGAAACCCTTATTCAGAGTTTGAGGGAAGAATTGTCCAAATTAAATGTGTAGGTTGTAATCTCAATGCGCTTAAAACTGACTTAGAAGCTTATTCTTCGGTCGTTGCAAAAGCATCTCCTGCCAATCAAGCCCATTTCATAAATACTTTGTCAGTAATTTTACAAAACGCTGCTATAGGAACTTCTACTGGAACAACTGCAAATATTGCAACTACAAATGATCCCGGATTAAACCAAATTTTTCAAAATTTCAATGTCAGGTCATATGACTCAACCCAAGACCCAACCTACTACCAATTAAGATGCGATTGTGATAATACACAACTAAAAATGGCCTTGGACAATTATAATAATGTTGTCCTAAATTCAGCCTATAACAATGCTGCTTATTTGTTAAGCAATAAAGATTTTACAAATCTAAACCCTAAAATTTATCCTAACCCTTTCAATTTGAATTTCCAGATTGAAACTAACGCTACTATTTCAAATTATTCATTATATGATATTTCCGGAAAGCTCTTGATTTCTACTGATTCGAAATCAAGACTGGACAATCAATCCGGTCTACTTTCAAACGGTGCCTATTTTTTAAAACTAACGTTTGACAACAATGAAAACCATACGCAAAAACTGATTAAGATTTAAAAAATAACCGAAGATTATCAAAAAATCGCTCTGAGAAATCGTAGCGATTTTTTTTATTCAATTCTTAAAATTGCCAAACAGTTCACTACAAATTAAGATGTGAAAAAATCAAAATTTGCAAAACTGCTGTCGGTTCAATACAATAACTTTTATCTTTGCGGTCTTCACAAAAACTTTTTTTATGAAATCATTTCTTTCAAAATATCCTTTGTTTCTGTTATTGCTTTTTGCTGTAGCCTGCAAAAAAAATGAGCCTGTCAGCGCTAGTATTCCTGAAGCAAAACCACAAAACAGCATACATTACGCAAAAGGATTTGAAATTTACAAACATAATGGATATTCTATCGTAAAGGTTTCAAACCCTTGGCCGGAGGCGAATAAAACCTTTACCTATGTACTTCATAAAAAGGGAGTTTCTTTGCCAGACAGTTTAAAAAACTATACTTCACTGCAAGTTCCTATCAAGAGTATTGTGGTGACTTCAACCACACATATTCCGTCTTTAGAAATGCTTGGTGTTGAAAATACCCTGCTTGGTTTTCCGGACACCAATCTTGTTTCGTCTGAAAAGACCCGAAAGCTTATTGATGCCGGAAAGGTTAAGGAAATTGGAGCCAACCAGAGTCTCAATACAGAAAGGCTGATCGACCTTGATCCGGAAGCTCTTGTAGGTTACAGCAGTGGCAGCGATACCAAGACCTATGACAATTTACAGAAAAGCGGACTGAAAGTTTTTTTTAACGGAGACTGGATGGAAGAATCACCTTTGGGTAAAGCAGAATGGATTAAGTTTTTCGGTGCATTATATGGGTTGGATGAAAAAGCGGATCATTTATTTTCTGAAGTAGAAACTGCATATAAAGAAGCCACAGAACTAGCTAAAAAGGCAAAAACAAAACCGACCGTTTTAAGCGGTGCCATTTATAAAGAACAATGGTATATGCCTCGAGGCAACAGCTGGGCGGCAACATTTCTGAAAGATGCCAATGCTGCTTATCTTTGGGCCGACAGTGAAGGAACAGGAAGTCTGGCACTTTCTTTCGAAACCGTTATGGAAAAGGCTGAAAATGTAGATTTTTGGGTTGGTCCGGCTCAATTTACCACTTTTAAGGAAATGGTAGAAAGCAATCCTAATTATGCCCATTTCAAAGCTTTTAAAAATAAAAACATCTATTCTTTTAGCAGCAAAAAAGGAAAAACGGGCGGGATATTGTATTATGAGCTGGCATCAAATCGTCCGGATCTTATCCTGAAAGACCTCATCAAGATTTTACATCCTGAACTTCTTCCGGACTATGAACTGTATATTTTTGAAAAATTAAAATAAACGAAGGATTTGCAGCAAAATAGCCGAAATAGGATTCTTTTTACAGCCTTGCTTATTTGTCTGGCTGCATGTTTTTTGCTGAATATCAGCTTAGGTTCTGTCAATATCCCTATTGAGGACATCGCCAGTTCGCTTTCCGGCGGACAGGCAAGCAAAAACTCATGGGAAATCATCATTTGGAACTATCGGATTCCAAAGGCTTTAACTGCCATAATGGTAGGCATGGGACTATCAATTAGTGGCCTGTTGATGCAAACCTTATTCCGGAATCCGCTTGCCGGTCCTTATGTTTTAGGATTAAGTTCCGGAGCCAGCCTTGGAGTTGCTTTTATAATATTAGGATCAGGACTTTTACCTTCCTTTTTAAGCGTATTTTTTCTTTCTTCCTACGGAATCGTACTTGCCTCGTGTCTGGGCAGCCTTGTCGTATTGTTATCGGTTTTAGTGGTTTCACAAAGACTTCGTGATACAATGGCTATCCTAATCGTTGGTTTAATGTTTGGAAGTTTTACAAGCGCAATTATTGGGGTACTCTCCTATTTCAGTACGGCAGAAGAGCTACAAAAATTTACTTTTTGGTCTTTGGGCAGCTTGGGTAATTTGTCATGGACAAACATTCTGATTTTGTCTGTTTGTTGCCTGATTGGACTACTATTGAGCGCCATGTGCATCAAACCCCTAAATGCTCTACTTTTAGGGGAACGTTATGCCAAAAGCCTGGGTATCAATTTCAAAAAAACACGACTTATTATTATTACAGCGACCAGCTTATTGGCAGGCAGTATTACAGCTTTTGCCGGACCGATTGCTTTTATAGGACTCGCTGTTCCGCATATTTCAAAAATGGTTTTTCAAACCAGCAGCCATTATATATTATTTTGGGGCACACTACTTTTTGGAGCCATTATCTTACTGATTTGTGATACGGTATCACAAATGCCAGGCAGTGATTTTACCTTGCCTATCAATGCGATAACTTCTATCGTGGGAGCGCCAATAGTGGTATGGCTTTTAGTCCGTAAACGAAAATTCATGATCTGATGAGCACAGGCAAAACCATACTTAAGGCTGAAGAATTGGGCATTGGATATGTCACAAAAAAAGAGAAAGCCATAATCGCTTCTCAAATTCATTTGGATTTAAAAGCAGGCCAACTGATTTCTTTAATTGGAGCCAACGGAATAGGAAAATCGACTTTGCTCCGAACACTAACCGGAATCCAGAAAGCACTTTCTGGCGATGTCATATTAAACGAAAAAAACATTCGGAATTACAATCCGGCAGCTTTAGCGCAACAACTTAGCATTGTATTGACGGAGAGCTTGCCGCCTAGTAATCTTACGGTTTTTGAATTGGTCGCTTTGGGCAGACAACCCTATACAAACTGGATCGGGAAGCTTACCTCTGATGACAGAGAAAAGATAAAGGAGGCGATGGATCTCACACAAATTAGTCATTTGGCCGATAAAAAACATTATGAAATCAGCGATGGCCAATTGCAAAAAGTTCTGGTTGCAAGAGCACTGGCACAAAGCACCCCTTTGATTATATTAGACGAACCTACAACACATTTAGATCTTCTTCACAAGGTCTCCTTACTTAAACTGCTCAAAAAACTGGCTACAGAAACTCAAAAGTGTATTTTATTTTCTACACACGATTTGGATCTGGCGCTGCAATTAAGTGATGAAATGATTGTCATGAGCCCTGAAAAAACACTACAGGGAACGCCAGAATCTTTAATTCAGACGGGCATACTTAATTCTTTATTCAAAGACGAGAATATCTTTTTTGATACCGGAAAAACTAAATTTATTATTAAAAACCTATAAAATAATTGCCGTATCGCCTATCTTTGATAGGACACTAAAAACCGATACAATGAAGTTTTTCTTTTCTATCTTATTCATTTTCGCATCCATTATTACCAACGCTCAGGCTCGGATGGAGTTGACGCCAAAAGGATTTGACCCGAATCCCATAAGAGGCAATCTTCCTTTCATGACCAATGAAAAATTTATTGACGGAACAAAGCTTTGGATAGGAGAGTTTAGCCGTGGCGAAGCAGATATTTCAGAAGTAACCGAAAATTCGCTGACGATTGATGCCTTTAGGGACAATGCCTTTTATTATAGCAGTCTTGGAGATACGTTTTACCAAAAAGTAAAATACCGTATCAAACTTTCCAAAGAAGGAAATGAATATGTGCTCTCTTTTCAGATAACTGAAATTTATGCAAAAAAAACACTCTTGAAATCAGGAATTACGGATTATTTTACACCCGACGGAAAAATGAAAGACGGATTTCAAGACGTAAAACCATCTATTGAAAAAACAGTGGGTATACTACTGGATTCATACCACCGATATATTACTAATTACGCCAAGACTTAATTTCCTTTGAGCAGATTGATACTTACAGTGGCAATATCGGAGTCAGGAAATTTCCTGAAAACCTCCTTGTCCGGAAATAAGCCTGCCTCGGCTGCAATTTTATTAAACACCTCTATTTCTACGATATACTGATCCGAAAATCCATGTGTGGCATCATAAGCTGTCGCGGCCGTTTTCCCTATATTTTCTGCTGTCAAAGCAGGATTTATAGTATGGAGTTCTATCAGCAAAAGCCCAAATTTCTTGACATAAGGCGCCCATTTTTGCAAGTGCTCCAATAGATTGTCTTCTACTTTGTTATTGGAAATCCGTTCGCCTCTAAAAGCAAAAGCACCGGTAGAATTGCTAATCCTGTCTTGCGATATTGACTTAGGTTCTTCCCAAATACGGTTATGATCGAGAAATGTCCTGACATTAAGTAAATCTTTCAGATCGATTGCATAATTTTCCATCAGGTCTTGCGATAATAGGTCAGGCCTTCCAATATCGCCCCAAATTACTTTAGCCCAGATATCCGCTTTTATCAAATTGGCTCGTGTAACTTTCAAAGCTGCCTGATTATAATCAGCTCCAACAAGAAACAGCGGATATTCATCAAGCATTTTCCCTCTCAGGGTATACCTGTCTATAACTTCAAAAATATGTTGTAAAAAAGCACCATTTCCACAGCCCATATCCAAAATTCCTTTAGGCTGTTCTTCAATCGGACGATTAAAAAGCTGTATGATGATTTCATCTACAATCTTAAAATAAGTATCGTGTGCACCGCCACTTCCCCAAACATTCATCTCCCTATCAACATGAATTTCATTTTCGCCGTCTGCTACCATCCTAAGTACATTCGGATCTCCAAAAATCAGTTCATCTATCTTAGCAAATGTTGGTAAATAAGAAACGGTAACACCGTAAGCGCTGGCTCTTTTGGCAAAGAACAGTCCGGTTTCAGTAAATTGATAATTCCCGTTTTTTTCCTGGAACCATCCCAAATGAGTAAAAAAATTCAATATCTTTTTAAAGCTTTCAGGATTCTTGTGAAATTCTTCAGGCTTGAAAGAAGTTTCCATAAAATATTTATGGAACATACCGTTCATTGCCAATCGCACAATCGTAGGCCCTATCAGATAACCTTCTATATGTTTTAGGATTTGTTTCTGGACTTCATTTTCTATGGTATCTGCCGAAAAATCGATTCCATAATTAAGCTTAAACTTTTCAAAAATCTGATCCAATCTTTCAAAAGGCGCATCTTCAAAAATTCTGGGATGGAATTGCGTTGAAAACTGCAAAAGATCAACCGCATCCTGGTAGAGATGTACCATTGAAAATGCTATGGGTGTCTTCTCGTTTACAGAAAAACTAATACGATCAGCAGCATTATCAATATGATAGTCCAAAAAACCTTGTGAGCACAATACCCTTAGGCCTACATTAAGATAGCCTTCGTTTGCTTTGAATCGGTTTTTTAATTCCGACAGGCTTACCTGTTTGTTTTCTTGAATATATTCGAGAACTCCTTTGTTTTTTAATGCAATAGCTACAGGTGCCACCGCCAGACCATCCAGGTGCCTGAAAATAGAACTGCGAAGGTAGGATTTGTCAATCATAGATATTTGAAAAAGCTTCTCTCAAATATACTATTTTTTTAGACGGAAAGCTGCCTTTTTGCTTCGCCTATTGCAAAAGCTACCGAGTTTGCCAGGTTGTAGCTTCGTACCAAAGGCGAAATAGGAATAGTCAGATGGTTTTCAAATTGACCCAAGACTTCCTTACTCAGCCCAACCGATTCTTTCCCGAATACAAGCCAATCGCCATCCTGGAAAGTTTGCTGGAGATACGACTTTTCGCTATGGGAACTAAACAGAAAAACTCTTGACCTGTCTGGTATTTGCTGTACCCATTCTTCAACAGATTGGTATTCTTTCCAATCCAGATGTACCCAATAATCAAGGCCAGAACGCTTTAGGTTTTTATCGGTGATCTGAAAGCCAAAAGGATGGATCAGATGAAGGCAGCTACCTGTGCCCACGCACAAACGGCCTATATTACCCGTGTTATTAGGTATTTCTGGTTCTACAAGAACAATATTCAGCATTTTTTAGAAATTTTCAATTTATATTATAGCGAGAACTGGCCTACTTCTTTGACTTCTCCCGATTTCAAATCGTTAAGGTAAACATTCCCTACCCGTATTCGTACCAATCGAAGTGTTGGAAATCCTACTGCTGATGTCATTTTCCTGACCTGTCGAAACTTTCCCTCATTTAGTGTAATGGAAATCCAACTGGTTGGCCCATGCCGCTCATCTCTTATCTTCTTAGAGCGAGGCTCAAATCCCGGATCATTTATCTTGGATGCATTACACGGATTCGTGACATACCGTATTCCGTCAAAACCAATCTCAACACCTTTTTTTAGTTTTTCAATGGCCTCTTCTGTTATTACTCCATCTACCTGAGCATAGTATTCTTTGGTTACTTTTTTGCTTCTGACCAATTCGCTCATCTGCCCGTCTGTTGTTAAAAGCAGTAATCCTTCAGAATCCTCATCCAGCCTTCCAATTGCCATTGTTCCTTCCGGAAAATCATACAGTTCTCCCAATAGCTTTTTCTTTCGTTTTAATTCATAAATGAACTGGCTGAGATAGCCATAAGGTTTATGCAACAAAAAATGCTTGTGGGCGGACATAGGATATTTTTGCCGCAAATTTACTATTAACATTCGGAAATCATACACATTAAAACAATGTTAAAGATGTGGCTTTTGTTTTTATATCGCCGTAAATTAACAAGAAGAACTAAAAATTAAAATTATGGCAACTTCAGATAAAGACCTCGGAAACAAAAAATGGAATGGCGAACAGGAAACGCAAAAACAAGAAACCAATGAAGGTTTTAGCGGAAAAAACCTTCCGACTGATTATAATCCTTCCAAAGGAAAATTAAAAACGGAAATAGAAAAAGATGCAGACGGCAACTCCGATGTCGTAAAAAGAGCTCGCCCAAACAAGAATGTTAAAACAGACAACACTCTTAAAAACAAGAAAAATCCGGAAAATCGAGATAAAAATTCAGATACTGACCCAAATCGCTATCCTTCGTCTCATCCGGACAATAAGAGAAATCGTGGCAATATGAAATAGAAGCTAATCTTCTTCTTTATCAAATTCGATATTGGCATGGATTCTTAATTCTTCGCCAATTATTAAATGTCCGCTTTCGGTGACATCATCGGCTAAAATTCCAAAGTCCTTTCTACTAAGCTTTCCGCTGATTTCAAAACCGGCTTTCATTTTACCAAAACCGTCTTTTGCCTGACCGCCAAAGACAGCATCCAGGACAATTTCTCTGGTTACGGATTTTATAGTTATGTTTCCTGTTAGTTTATAATGGTCGCCTTCTACCTTTTTGAGACTGGTGGAGCTAAAATTAATTTCAGGAAACTGATCCGCATCCAAAAAGTCTTTCGATTTGATATGCTCGTCTCTTTCGATATTGTTGGTATCAAAACTATAGACATCAATAGACAATGCTATTTCGGCTGTTTCAAAGTCGTCATTTTTCGTTGTCATCTTTCCGTTAAAAATCTTGAATGCTCCGGTAATATGTGAAATTACCAAATGTCTGATTTTAAATTCTATGTTGGAATGATCAGGATCAATAAACCAGTGTGTAGTAAAATTCATAATTGTATTGTTTAGTGTGAGAATGGCTAAGTATAAATTTACGCATAGCTATTTTCATTTTGTAGAAACAAATCGTGAATTGTTTGTTAAAGTTTATACCCTATGATGGTCCGGATTCCAATTAATTAT
>CAZFGA010000018.1:0-73433 GCA_964518395.1 uncultured Flavobacterium sp. | reverse complement strand
AAATGCGGAAGTAGCTCAGTTGGTAGAGCTCCAGCCTTCCAAGCTGGTTGTCGCGAGTTCGAGCCTCGTCTTCCGCTCTAAAATTAAACCTCAAGTGAAAACTTGAGGTTTTTTTATTTTCAAATAATGGTAAAATATTTTTTAGGGCTGACTAGGCAGCCCTAAAAAAGTATTATTTAAGAAAACTCAAATCACTTCCGCTTTCTAATTCTTCAGGTTCCTGATTTTGTCTAAAAAGACGGGCTTTCAGGCTTCCTCTTAAAGTGATGGTCTCGTTTTTTACTTCCAGCCAACTTCCTTCACGAAGCCCCAAAACAGGCAAGGTGTTGAATTGGTGAAATTCTTTTATTCTTGTTTCTCTTGTTTCCCCCATGTGTGTGGAATTAAGGTCCGGATCAAGATAGTGTGGATTAAGATTGAAAGGAATCATGCCTAAGGTTTGGAAGCTTGGCGGGTAAATTATCGGCATATCATTGGTGGTTTGCATGGTCAGTCCTGTAATATTGCTTCCTGCACTGGTTCCCAGATAAGGTGTGCCCTTTTTTAAGGTTTCGGCAAGCAAGACCATTAAATCATAGCGATAAAGCTGTGCTACCAATAAAAAAGTGTTTCCGCCACCAGTAAAAATTCCTTCGGCTTGCTTTATGGCTTCTTTGGGATCTTCAAATTCATGCAATCCTTTTACTTTGATATTGATTTTAGAAAAAGCTTGGCGTACTTTTTCAGTATACCCGTCATGCGATATGCCACTAGGTCTTGCATAAGGAATAAAAACAATAGAAGCTGCATTTTTGAAATGAAGTGAAAGTTCTGGTAAAAGATATTCGAGATAGCCTCCGCTGTGTAATGTAGAAGTACTGGCTATAATAAGGTTTTTCATTTTAGTATAATTTTATTGATGTAAAGTTAGCAAGGTTTCGAAATTATTAGATGATTGAATGTCAACTTTATTATTAACATAAATTTAGTAGGCCATTGGCAATAAATTGGGGACATATGGGATATTTTTACCTCACAAACTTATCCCTCAATTGATTATGCTGAAAAAAATATTTTTATGTTCTTTTATGGTGGCTGTTTCTCCTTCGCTGCTTTCGCAGACTTCCGAAAGGAAAACCTTAAAAGGAAAGGTTATGGCATATTCATCCAATTTGGATGGTATTCACGTGTTGAACCTGTCCTCAGAAAAAGAGACAGTGACTAAAGAAGGAGGATATTTTTCGATTCTGGCAAAAGAAGGAGATTCGTTAATGTTTTCGTCAATTCAATTTAAGGGCAAAATTGTAGAAGTCAATCAGGCTGATTTTAGTAAAGAGTTGCTATTTGTAAAGCTTGAAACGATGGTAAATCAGTTAGACGAAGTAATGGTCGTCCAATATAAAAATATAAATGCCTACGATCTGGGAATTATACCCAAGCCAGCTAAAGTATATACGCCGGCCGAAAGAAAACTAAGAACAGCAACAGGTGTTGATCCTAAAATAGGATTAAATAATTCGTTTACTCTCGATCCGCTTTTAAATCTGATGTCGGGAAGAACCTCGATGTTAAAGAAAGAATTGGAAGTAGAAAAGAGAGAGAAATGGATAAGCCAATTGGAAGATTTGTTTGATGAAGAATACTATACGAAAAAACTAAAAATTCCTATGGAAAATGTCAGGGGATTTTTGTATTATGCGGTTGAAAACGAAAGATTGGTAAAGAATCTGAACAGTAAGAATAAAACAATGGCGACATTTTTATTGGGAGAGATAGCTAAAAAATACATTCAAACCATAACCGATGAAAAATAATTACCTTTTTTTAATTTTGATACTGCTTTCTCAAGTTGTCTTTTCTCAGAGTAAGGAGAATAAAAAGATATATGGCAAAATAACTGTTGGACAGGCTCCGGCTGAAGATGTTGAAGTGATTAATTTTTCGAATGCTACCCAAACCAGAACAAATTCAAAAGGTGAATTCTATATTTATGCAAGGGTTAGCGATGTACTGATTTTGTCTGGAGCCAATCTCGAACATAAAAGAAAAAACATTACAAAAGAGGAGTTCAACGCAGCGACTGTTGAGATTGTCATGAAACCTGAAGTGACAGAACTTAAGGAAGTTGTTGTGGAAAAGGATGATGAATTTTCTGTTGTTTCAGGTGCAAAAAAATATACGCCTGCAGAAAGAAAGTTGAGAACCGCATCAAAGCCTATAGAACAAATACAGGGATTGGGTATCAGCAACGATGCAATCCTGAACTTTTTATCCGGAAGGACAAGAATGCTGAAAAAAGGAGTGCAGGTAGAAAGAGAAATAGCACGGCTTGAAAAACTAGACAATTATTTCGATGAGGCTTATTATACGGAAAGTCTTGATATTCCAAAAGATTATGTCAATGGGTTTAAATATTATATTGTAGCCGATGAAGAATTTAGTAAGGCTTTGGACCAGAATAATAAAACGGCACTCGAAGTATCCATCATAAAACTGGCAGAAAAATATAGGGGATTGCTTGCCGATGAAAAGAAATAATTACACGCTTTTGCTTTTTCTGCTATCGGCAGGAATGTTGTTTTCACAATCACAGGAGAAACTTCTGCTAATAAAGGTAATGGCAGATGGGAACTATGTAGGCGGTATTAATGTGGTTAATCTGGTTAATGAAAAATCAGCAGTTACAGATGAAAAGGGGGAGTTTTTTATTTCGGCAAAAGAAGACGATTTACTGGTGTTTTCAGCTATAAATTTCGAGTACAAAAGAAAAATCATTAGCAAAGAAGACATCCTTGCTGGCGCAATTACTGTTAATGTGATTCCAAAAACAACAAGCCTTGACGAAGTAGAGATTACAAAGTATAAGGATCTTGATGCTTTTGAATTGGGAATTTTGGAAACTCCTGCAAAAAGATATACTCCTGCAGAACGCAGACTCAGGACGGCTGGTGATTTTAAGCCGGTCCATTTGGTTGGCCTTCTGTTTGGACAATTTTCTTTGGATCCGGTACTAAATGCAATAAACGGAAAAACAAAACGTCTTAAGAAAGAAGTACAAATCGAACAGCAGGAATTTTTGTTGAAAAAGGTAGAAGATATGTTTCAGGATGACTATTTTTTAGGACATCTTAAAATACCTGAAAACTACATACAAGGTTTTAAATTATACAGTATAGGTGATGAAAATTTTGTGAGGTTATTAGAAAACAAAAATAAGATAAAGTCAGAGTTTGAACTGGCAAGGCTTTCAAAGGAATATCTTAAATTGATTTCAGATGAAAACTAGTTTCCTTTTTGCCTTTTTATTTATAGTACACTTTGCTTTTTCACAGGAAAAGATAATCCGCGGAAAGGTTACGGGCAGTGGCAACAATGTTGAAGGAATTAACGTAGTCAATCTGGTTAATGAAAAATCAGCCGTTACAAACGCAGCCGGAGAATTTCGCATTCTGGCAAAAGAAGACGATTTGTTGGTTCTGTCTGCTTTGAATTTCGAATATAAACGAAAAATTATTGATGCTGACGACCTGAAATCGGAAGTAGTTATCATTGAGATGATACCCAAAGCCAATCAGCTGGATGAAGTAGAAATCACAAAATACAACAACATTAATGCTGTTTCTTTAGGCATTTTATCAAAGCCTGCAAAAGTTTACACCCCGGCAGAAAGAAAATTGAGGACGGCCACCACCGGACTGCTCGACCCGCTAATTAATTTAATGTCGGGCAGGACCAAAAGACTTAAGCAGAATATTTCGGTAGAGAAAAAACAAATACTTCTGGAAAAAGTAAATGACCTTTTCGATGATGAATTTTATACGCAAATCCTTAAAATCAATCCTGATTACATCATGGCATTCAAATACTTCTGTATCGAAGATTTTAAATTCGCAAGTGCCGTTAGGGGAAAAAACAAAACACTGGCAACTTTTTGGATCAATGAACTTGCAGTAGAATACAATAAGTTGCAGTCTGATGAAAAGCAATAAAATCTTACTCCTTACTTTTTTTGTTTCTTATGTTGCCTTAGCGCAAGAAAAATTGATAAAAGGAAAAATTACTGCAAACGGGAATAACGTTGAAGGCATAAATTTGGTGAATTTAGTCAATGAAAAATCAGCCGTAACAGATTCAAATGGTGAGTTCTTGATTTTGGCCAAGGTAGATGACCTACTCGTTTTTTCGGCTGTCAATATGCATTATAAAAGAAAAATTATTGAAGCAGAGGATTTCCAAAAAGAGGTCCTTATAATTGAAATGGAGCCGAAAATAAACCAGCTCGATGAGGTAGAAATTACAAAATTTGTCAACTTAACAGCCTATGGTTTGGGAATCATAAGCTTCAAACCGAAAGTTTATACAGATGCCGAAAGAAGAATGAGGTCTGGGGTTGGAAGCCGAGCAGAGCGAAAAGCAAGGCTTGAAGGTGAAAAAAAATTGATGCTGATCGAAAGAATCGGAATCCTGTATAGCGATGAGTATTTTATTAAGGTTCTGAAGATTGATCCTGATTATGTCATGGCGTTCAAATATTATTGTTCCGAACAGCCAGACTTTATGGAAACTGTCAATTCGAGAATAAAAGATAATATCAAATTGGCAGTAATCGAGCTTGCCAGAAAATACAATGAGCTTCAAAATGAAGAAATTGTAAAAGAATAGTATTTTTGTAAAATGAAAAAAACAATCAAAATAGTTTTTCTTTTATTACTGTTTATGGGGCTTACTTCAGCCTCACTTCATAAATTTTATGTTTCCGTAAACCAATTGGATTATGTTCCTGAAAAAAAAGCAATAGAAATTACATCCCGTATTTTTATTGATGATATAGATCTGGCCTTAGAAAAGAGATTTAGTAAAAAGGTATATTTGGGAACAAGCAAAGAAATAAAAGATAGCAAAGAACTGCTCCGCAAATATTTTCAGGAAAAGTTTGCTATTAAGGTAAATGAACAAGAAAAAGAAATCCTTTTTTTAGGGAAAGAAGTAGAGAACGATGTCTTAATTTGCTATTTTACAATTAAGAATGTTGAAAAAATAAGTTCTCTTGAAATAAAAGACAATGTTCTGATGGAGCTTTATGACCAGCAGCACATTTTTCATACACATGTCTTAGGAAAAAAACAAAGCCTGCTGCTTACCTCAGGAAAAATAAGAGGTGAATTAAATTATTAGCAGTTTTTTTTCGGCATTGCGTCAAATTGATTAAATTTCGATCTTAAAATAACCCAACTCCTTCATGAAAAAAATAATTTTTCTATTCGCGATGCTGCCTGCGGTATTCTTTGCACAAGAATCAAAAAATGCTGAAAAGAAACGCGAGCCTGGAAAATACGATATCAATAAATTTAGCCAGATGTATGATCTGCTGGCCACGCCTAATATGTTTAGGACGGCTTCCGGAGCACCGGGTCCGGCATATTATCAGCAGCAAGCTGATTATAAGATGAATATTGAATTGGATGATCGCAACGCAAAACTTTCCGGAACGGAAACCATAACCTACCATAATAATTCGCCAGATAACCTGGAATACTTATGGGTGCAACTCGATCAGAATCAAAGGGCAAAAGATTCAGAATCGCCCTTGGTTGAAAATCAAAAAATGGATAAAGCAATGACTCCTGCCGGTTTTTCGAAAAAATTCATGGAAGAAAAGCTGGATAGAGGTTTTGTAATTGAGTATGTAAAAGATGCGAAAGGGAAACCGATGAAATATACCATCAATCATACAATGATGCGTATTGATTTGGAGAAACCGTTGAAAGCAAAAGAAAAAATCTCATTTTCTATAAAATGGTGGTTCAATATAAACAATTATAGAGCAGAAGGCGGACGTTCAGGTTATGAGCATTTCGATAAAGATGGGAATAATTTATATGTGCTTGCCCAATTTTATCCAAGAATGGCAGTCTACAATGATGTAGAAGGCTGGCAGAACATGCAGTTTTGGGGAGCAGGGGAATTTGCTCTTCCATTCGGAAATTTTGAAGTAAATATTACGGTTCCTGCTGATCATATTCTGGAGGCAACAGGAGATTTGCTAAACAGAAAAGAAGTTTTTACTGCTGAACAGTTTAAAAGATACCAACTTGCGGAAAAAACCTATGACAAGCCAGTAGTAGTGGTTACTCAGGAAGAAGCAGAAGCGGCCTCAAAAGGGTTTTCAGACAAAAAGAAAACATGGAAATTTAGTGCAAAATATGTGCGTGATTTTGGAATCTCGACTTCAAGGAAATTTATCTATGATGCCATGGCCGTGAAACTTTCGGAAAAGTCAGTAATGGCAATATCATTATACCCGCCGGAAGCCAATCCGTTATGGGGAGAATATTCTACAAAAACCGTTGCCCATACATTAAAAAGCTATTCTTCGCATACGTTTGACTATCCTTATCCAAAAGCGATTTCAATTTCTGCCGAAGACCAAGGGATGGAATATCCTATGATTTGCTGGAATTATGGGCGTCCGGATGAAAAGGGATTCGTAAGCGAAAGATTAAAATATGGAATGCAAAGTGTAATTATTCATGAAGTAGGACATAATTTTTTTCCGATGATTGTCAATTCTGATGAACGCCAATGGACATGGATGGATGAAGGGCTCAATACTTTTCTTCAATATTTAGCCGAGCAGGAATTAAGCCCGACCTATCCTTCGCAAAGAGGACCGGCGGCAAAGATAGTTCCGTACATGAGCGGGCCCCAGGATTTTTTAGAGCCGATTATGTCAAATTCCGAAACGATTCATCAATTTGGAGCCAATGCATATGCCAAGCCTGCTACAGGACTAAACATACTGCGTGAAACAATCATGGGCAAAGAATTGTTTGACTATGCCTTCAAAACTTATGCAAACCGCTGGAAGTTTAAGCACCCAACACCTGAAGATTTTTTCAGAACAATGGAAGATGCTTCGGCAGTTGATTTGGACTGGTTCTGGAGAGGATGGTTTTATTCCACAGACTATGTCGATATCGGTATTCAGGATGTAAAAGAATACTTTGTCTCAGCGGATGCGCCAAAAGAAACCAAAGATGTCAATATAAGAAAGGGACGTTTTAATAAAGAAGACGGGCCGTTTGTTTATATGGTTTCGGCAGATTCTGATAAAAACAACATAAAACCTTTAGATGTCAATAACATCAAAGTACTGTCTGATTTTATTCAGGAAAAATATACTCAGGAAGAAAGAAGCAAACTCAAATCTCCAAAATATTTTTATGAAGTCGCTTTTGACAAGCCTGGAGGAATGCTTATGCCGATATTAGTACAGCTAACCTTTGATGACGGCACTACCGAAGATTATAATTTTCCGGTACAAATATGGAGAAAAGGCAATCAGGTCGTATCACGTGTTTTTGCAACAGACAAAAAAGTGACTAAAATAAAACTTGACCCGAAATTGCAGACGGCTGATATCGATTTAGGAAATAATTCATGGCCTAGGGAGAAGGTAAAATCCAAGTTTGACGAATTAGGGGATTAAGTTAAAATCATATTAAAAAAGAGTAGTAAAATAATAAAGCTGGAACGACGCTAGATTTTTACTGTATCTTTGTAAGATTAAAATACAATATTATGTTTGGTATCGGAGGATCGGAATTAGTATTCATCATATTTATTGCCATTATGCTTTTTGGCGCGGATAAAATTCCAGAAGTAGCAAGAACACTAGGGAAAGGAATGCAGCAGCTAAAGAATGCAACAGATGATATCAAAACCGAAATTCATAAAACAGCTTCAGAAAACGGTTTGGATACACAATCGCTTACAGGTGGCTTTTCTGAAGAAATCAGTAAAGTAAAAGAAAACTTCAACAAGATTATAGAAAATTCCAACGACAACAGTTTTGGTTTGGATAAGATAACACAAGATATCAATTCAGAAATCACTAAAGTAAAAGAAGATATCGAAACAATGGAAGGTCCAATAAAAAGGCAAGATAAATAATGGAGACGTTATTGGAACTTGACAGAAACCTGTTTATTTATCTTAATAGCTTCGGGTCCGAAACATTCGATGGCTTTTGGCTGTTTATCACAAAACAGGTAAACTGGATTCCGATTTTTGCAATTATACTATATCTGGTTTTTAAAAACCTTGGCTGGAAACATGCCTTAATGATAATTGTGGTTATGGCCTTGCTAATTACATTGACCGACCAAACAACAAATCTTTTCAAAAATGGCTTCCAAAGGTTACGGCCGGGAAGCGACCCCGATCTTGCAGGCTTAATTCGTGCTGTACAAACAAGAAAATCCTTTAGTTTTATTTCCGGCCATGCTTCCAACTCAATGGCAGCGGCTTTTTTTCTCTATAAAGTATTGAAGCCTTATCTGAAATATATGGGATTTATCTTCTTGTGGCCATTGATTTTTGCCTACAGCAGAATTTATCTTGGACTGCATTACCCGGGAGATATTCTTTGCGGATATATCTGGGGAATGTTGATGGCAATGCTGATGTTGAAACTCTATGCGTATCTAAGAGATAAATACTTTCCGCAAAAAGAATATGTCGACAATCCAACTAATGACGAACCTATACGAAATTAGGTTATAAAACCCGACTCACTGTTAATCCATCTCGGATAGGAAGCAATACCGTCTCAATTCTAGGATCCTCCTTCAGTTTTTTATTATACTCTAAAAGTACGTTGGTACTTAGGTCTTTCGGATTAGGTTCTTCCAATACTTTACCACTCCACAGTACGTTGTCTGAAAGTATAATGCCTCCTTTATTGATAATAGGCATTATCAAATCAAAATAATTAAGATAATTGTCTTTGTCAGCGTCTATAAAAATCAGGTCGTATTTTTTACCAAGAGTTGGTATAATTTCTAAAGCATCACCCATATGCTGTGTAATTTGATTTTTCCAAGGCGAAAGGTCGAAATACTTTTTTTGTATGCTGAACAATTCTTCATTGATATCAATAGTATCGATCGAGCCTTTTTCTTTCATTCCCTCGGCAAGGCACAAAGTTGCATAGCCAGTATATGTTCCAATCTCAAGAATATTCTCAGGATGAACAAGTTTTGAAATCATACTAAGGACTCTACCTTGGAAATGACCGCTGAGCATTCTCGGCTGCATAATTTTTTGGAAAGTCTCTCTATGCAGTGCTGCTAAAAGTGCAGGCTCGTTTTCAGAATGTTTTTCGACGTAAAGTTCTAGCTCGGGAGAAATAAAATGCATGGTAAAAAGTTTTTGCAAAATTATAAAATATTAACACTCATTAGGTACATCTCACTTTGAATATATAACTTTGCGCCATGCAAATCGAGAAGAAAGACATCAGAGCATTATCAAAAGACCAATTGAGGGAATTTTTTGTTTCAAACGGAGACAAAGCTTTCCGTGGAAATCAGGTCTATGAATGGCTTTGGAATAAAGGGGCGCATAACTTTGAGGACATGACCAATGTCGCCAAATCAACACGCCAAATGCTGGAAGAAAATTTTGTAATTAATCATATCCGCGTCGATCAGATGCAGAAAAGTGAAGACGGTACGGTAAAAAATGCGGTACGTCTCCATGATGGATTGGTAGTAGAATCGGTATTGATTCCTACAGAAACCAGAACAACAGCTTGTGTTTCTTCTCAGGTAGGTTGTAGCCTTGATTGTAATTTTTGTGCTACCGCCAGGCTGAAAAGAATGCGAAATCTGAATCCTGATGAAATTTATGATCAGGTAATAGCGATTGATAATGAAAGTAAGCTGTATCACAATCGCCCGTTATCAAATATTGTTTTTATGGGTATGGGTGAGCCGCTAATGAACTATAACAATGTCATGAAGGCGATAGACAAGATTGTTTCGCCTGAAGGGCTTGGAATGTCGCCAAAAAGAATTACGGTTTCTACTTCAGGAGTTCCTAAAATGATAAAAAAACTAGCCGATGATGAAGTAAAATTCAGACTGGCAGTTTCCCTGCATTCTGCGATTGATGAAATCCGTTCGCAAATCATGCCTTTTAGCAAAAGCTTTCCGTTGGCTGATTTGCGTGAAGCTTTGGAATACTGGTACAGCCATACTAAAAGCAGGGTTACCTATGAATATGTAGTGTGGAAAGGAATTAATGACAATAAGGCTTCTGTAGATGCGTTGGTAAAATTCTGCAAATATGTACCGTGTAAAGTCAATCTGATTGAATACAACCCGATTGATGATGGCGAATTCCAACAAGCTTCTGAAGAATCGATAAATGAATACATAAAAGCTTTAGAGAAAAATGATATTGTCGTAAAAGTTCGTCGAAGCAGAGGAAAGGATATCGATGCCGCTTGCGGACAGTTGGCTAATAAAGAAGCTTAATTAAAATAAAAAATACTTACTCGTATAACAACGCTGCCAGGGTCAAACCCTGGCAGCGTTGTTTACTTTTTAGACCATCTCCGACGTGACAATACAACAATAGTAAAACTATTGATATAACCAGAAGGATATACTGAAGGTTTAATAATGAGTCATCAGTGTCGAAAATTTGAATAATCAGGATCGTATAAAGAAAGCTATGGGATATTATTTTGCTAATATCTTCTTTACCCATTTTTTTTTATTTTTTTGAACATGGCAGATAAATTAAGGCTTTTATGTCAGATTAAAGCTGGAAGACTAAAGTTATAAATATACGGCTATTTTTTAAATAAAAATAAATTTATAACAAAAGAAAATAATTATAACAAAGCAACGCTGTCAGGGTTTCAAACCCTGACAGCGTTCAAATAGCGTTTATACATACCGTTTATAACCTCACAACATCACTTGTACTTTACCACTTAAATAGTATATTTGTCCTCAATGAAAATCACTGAGCAAATAAAACAGCCGATTCTTGCCGAAATGGAACTTTTTGAAAAAAAGTTTCACGAAGCAATGTCTTCAAAAGTAGCCTTGCTCAACAGGATTACCTACTACATTGTAAACCGTAAGGGAAAACAGATGCGCCCGATGTTTGTTTTCTTGACTGCCAAAATGGTCTCTGGTAGTACGGTCAACGAAAGGACCTATCGTGGTGCTTCTGTAATCGAATTAATCCATACTGCCACTTTAGTGCATGATGATGTTGTTGACGACAGCAACAGACGTCGTGGATTTTTCTCAATCAATGCCTTATGGAAGAATAAAATCGCAGTACTGGTTGGAGACTATTTGTTATCCAAAGGCTTATTACTTTCTATTGATAATGGCGACTTTGATTTGTTGAAAATAATTTCTGTGGCTGTAAGAGAAATGAGTGAAGGAGAATTGCTTCAGATTGAAAAAGCCAGGAGGTTGGATATTACCGAAGAAGTATATTACGAAATTATACGCCAAAAAACCGCCACTCTAATTGCAGCCTGTTGTTCGCTGGGTGCTTGTTCTGTAGCTCCGGATAATAGCGAAATTATCGAAAGAATGCGCAAATTCGGCGAACTGATTGGAATGGCATTCCAAATAAAAGACGACTTGTTTGACTATACAGATGACGCCATAGGAAAGCCTACCGGAATAGATATTAAAGAGCAAAAAATGACATTGCCTCTGATCTACGTGCTGAATCATTGCACTCCAAAAGAAAAAAGCTGGCTTATCAATTCAATTAAAAATCACAATAAAGACAAAAAGCGGGTAAAAGAGGTTATTGCTTTTGTGAAAAACAATAACGGCTTGGTATATGCCGAGCAAAAAATGATGGAATTCCAAAAAGAAGCCCTGCAGTTGATCCAAGATTTTCCAAGTTCTTCTTACAAGGACGCACTAACATTGATGGTGAATTATGTTATAGAAAGAAAAAAATAACTTTTTATAATTCATTGATAATGATTGTTTTATTGCTGATGCAACCTTTTTAAATGCAATATCGTCTAGACAGTATAACTTAAACTGTTAATTATGCGATTACTGTATTTTACTCTTTTTTTTACCACGATGTTTGCCTATGCCCAAAAGCCTAAAGAGGTCCTAAATTGGATTAATACGGCACAATCGGATAATAAAAATTTTTATTTTGAAATTCCTTTTATCTATCGTAATGACGAAATTGTCATTCAGGTTCGGATTGGAAATCAGACATATGATTATATTTTCGATACAGGAGGCTATAATAATATTACCGATGCTATCCAGGAAAAAAACAATTTTCCAATACTGACAAAGCAAACGGTTGGAAGTAGCAATAAAATCAAAAAGGAAATAAATATTGTAAAACTCGATAGCCTGCATATCGGACAGCTTGCTTTTCATGATCTTGCAGCTTTGCAAATGAATTTTGATGAATCGCCTACGATTAAATGCACGATTGATGGAGGATTGATTGGGGCAAGCATCATTAAGAATTATATTTGGCAGATTGATTACCCAAGAAAGAAAATAATAGTTACAGACCAGATTGGCAAAATAACAAATTTGCAAAAAGCAGTAAAAGTTCCGGTTGCTTTCAACAATAGACTGATGCCTTATGTTGATGTCAAAATAAGTGGCAAAAAAGAAAAAATGATGTTTGATTTGGGAAGTTCTACCTTGTTTAGTATAACAGAGAAATCAGCGAAAAAACATGGGACAGAAAACGCATTTGAGATTACAGGAGGCGGAACCGAAGGCGGTAATGGCACTGTTAAAGAATCGATTTATGTGCTAAATTCGGGTAAGGTCGAAATTAAAAATCTTTATTATTCCAACAAGCCAATTCTTTATACGTCAACAAATAATGAATCCCTGATTGGCAACCCAATTATAAAAGATTATATAGTTACCCTGAATTTTAAAGATGATGAAATGTATTTTCTTCCCATCGAAACACCGGAAGAAGGCTGGATAAACTATGGGTTTACTTTAAAGTATGACAACGGTAAAACAAAAATAGCAACACTGCTAAAACGTTCTCTTGCAGAAAAAGAAGGACTTAATGTAGATGACATAATTGAAGAAATAAATGGCAAGAAAATAGATTGTCAGGATTTTTGCGAATGTAAAAAAAGCTATAGTGCTCTTATAGAAGGTAAAAATGAAATTGTTTTACAGCTAAATAAGGAAGGTAAATCACAACAGATAAGACTAGCGAAGCAAAAAATATTTTAATTTAGCTCTTGTTTTATAAGGAGTTGCTGCTTTTTAAAAATTTAATTAAATTTTTTTACTCTCCATGCAACCATTTTCAAACGAGTATCGTCTATGCTAATAGAACACTAATTGAAAGATTCGAAATATCATAAAGCCCGAAAAATAATAAATGAAAGTTATTGCTTTACATCAAGAGGAAAAAGACATAATCGGCCAGGCTGTAGCAAACAACAGGCATGCTCAGCAGAAGATTTATGCCGGTCATGCTCCTAAAATGTTAAGCCTATGCCGACAGTATATAAAAGACATACATCAGGCAGAAGATGTAATGATTACAGCTTTCATGAAGGTTTTTGCGAATCTGAAAAATTTTGAACACAAAGGAAGCTTTGAAGGATGGATTAGAAGGATTATGATTAATGAATGTATCTCTTTCTTAAGAGTTCAGAAAAAGGTGAAATATATAGAAGACGAAACCTATTTCGAAGAAACATATAATAATACAGACAGTCAGTTTAATGTGGAGGATATTCAATTTTTGATTGATAATCTTCCGGACGGTTATAGAATGGTTTTTAACCTTTATGCTATTGAGGGATTCAAGCATCAGGAAATTGCGAAAATGCTGGGGATAAATGAGGGAACATCTAAATCGCAATTATCACATGCAAGAAAAATGTTGCAGGAACAAATTAACAAACTAAAGAATTTTCAAAATGGAACCGAATAAATTAGAACAGGATTTCAAGAAGAAGCTTAATGAAAGGACTATTCAGCCTTCTGAAATGTCTTGGGACAGGTTGGATGCTATGCTTTCAGTAGCGGAAAAGAAGAATAAACCAAAAAAACGTACATGGTTATATATTGCCGCCAGTTTTTTGGGATTCTTGTTGGTCGGGACAATCTTCTTCAAACAACCAGAAGTAGAAATCCAGACAGCTAAAGAAAAAGGTGTCGTTGTTCAGGAAAAAACAACAGAACAACAAGAAAAAGCAATAACCACAGACGAATACAATACACAATCATCAAATCAAATCACAACAGCTGCTACAGGGGCCATCGCTTCAAGATTGCCGGAGCAAAAGAAGATTCAAAAGACAAAATCTTCTGTTGTTTCGCAAGAAGATAAAACTTCTCAGGTTGTACCTGAAAAGACGGAAGCGATAGCTACTGTTGAGCAAAAAGAAGCGGTTAGAACTAACAAGTATATTGAGTCAGAAAAGCTTTTAGCTGAAGCTGAAAACAAAATTCAATCACAATCTGTGAAGAAATATGTTGCAAAATCAAATGTAAAAGTAGATTCCAAAGGCCTTCTTTCTACCGTTGAGGGTGAAATGAATGAAAGTTTTAGGGATAAAGTAATCCAGTCAATTGGAAGAAATTACGAAACTGTCAAAGTATCTCTTTCAAACAGAAACAACGAATAAACCCAATTTAATTTTAAAACAAACAGCATGCAAAAAATTATCTTTTATGCAATGACACTACTGTGCCTTTTTGTATCCAAGGCAATAGCGCAGGAAACTTTTGAACAAAGAGCTAAAGCGATAGCCTTACGTATTGAAATAATAACCAAGGAAGAAAAAGATGCACTCAAAGAAGAGGTTGAAGCAGTAAACAAATTGCTCGATAGTGGAGAAATTAGCCCTGAAGAAGCTGATAAGCGCAAACTCGAATTTGCCGATATAAGAGCTAAAAATATAGAAAACAGGGTAGGGATGGAAGAAGCAAAACTTACGGACCTGGTTAGGGAAAAAGTCGATGGGAAATTGCCGGCAAACGGAAGAAGAACGGCCTTCAGTATTTACTGGGAAAAAGATTCTCCAAAAAGAGATTCTATAAGAGATAGAGGCGAATCCAGAACAACTTCCCAGTTTGTTTTTGCAGTAGGTCTTAATAATGCGGTGACAGATGGAGACTTAAGTTCTGTTGAAGGTTCGGATTACAGAGTGTGGGGGTCGCATTTTTATGAATGGGGAGTTGCATTCAATACCCGATTGGCTAAAAATCATAATCTTTTACATGCAAAATATGGACTGTCTTTAATGTATAACAATTTGAGGCCAACGGACAATCGCAGTTTTGTTGTCAATGGCAATAAGACAACCCTTGAAACAAATCCTATTCATCTAAAAGACTCACGTTTTAGGAATGTTTATTTGGTAGTCCCGGTGCATCTTGAGCTTGACTTTACAAAAAAACGTGTTACGGAAAAAAAGACTTATTTCCGTTCTCATGAAAGTTTCAGAATGGGAATTGGTGGTTATGCCGGAATAAATGTGAAATCAAAACAAATTTTGCACTATGAGATTGACGATCATAATGTAAAAGAAAGAACTAAAGGCGATTTTAATGTCAATGACTTTATTTACGGACTTAGTGCCTATGTTGGTTATGGAGAAATAAGCTTATATATGAAATACGACCTGAGCCCTATTTTCCGTAATAATGTTATTGACCAAAACAATATTTCTTTAGGAATTCGATTTGATCTTAATTAAAAAGTTGAAGTTAGTGAATACGCTGAAAAGTGCTCATGCCTGGTTTTGGGAATGGGCACTTTTCTTATTATAAGCTTGATTCTGCAAGCCAAAAATCTTCGTATCTTTGACCTCTTAACAGAATTTTTCAGCCATTGATAGCCAAAACAACTATAGATACTGTTTTTGAAACCGCCCGAGTTGAGGAGGTAATTGGTGATTTTGTCCAATTGAAAAGAGCGGGAAGTAACTTTAAAGGATTAAGTCCGTTTTCTGACGAACGTTCTCCCTCATTTATGGTTTCTCCGGTAAAGCAAATATGGAAAGATTTTAGCTCCGGAAAAGGAGGGAATGTCGTTGCTTTTTTAATGGAACATGAGCATTTTACCTATCCGGAAGCAATTCGGTATCTGGCGAAAAAATACAACATCGAAATTGAAGAGACAGAACAGTCACAGGAAGAAAAAGCAGAAGCTAATGAAAAGGAAAGCATGTATTTGGTTTCTGAATTTGCGAAACGCTATTTTCATGATATACTTCTCAATAATGACGAAGGACAGGCAATTGGCTATTCTTACTTTAAGGAAAGAGGCTTTACCAATGAAACGATAAGAAAATTTGAGTTGGGCTATTCGCCTGATACCTGGGATGCCTTAACAAAAGAAGCTTTAGGGAAAGGCTACAACCTCGATTATCTTGAAAAAACAGGATTGACCATTGTCAAAGAAGACAAGCAATTTGACCGTTTTAAAGGCCGTGTAATGTTTCCTATACACAGCATGTCGGGAAGGACGCTTGGTTTTGGTGGGCGAATTCTTGGAAATGATAAAAAGGCGGCAAAGTATATGAACTCGCCGGAAAGCGATATTTACCATAAGAGTAAAGTCCTTTACGGAATCTTTTATGCCAAACAATCTATTGCCAAACAAGATAACTGTTATTTGGTAGAAGGCTATACAGATGTAATCCAGTTTCATCAGGCGGGTATAGAAAACGTCGTGGCATCATCAGGAACAGCTCTGACCTCTGATCAGATTCGTCTGGTTAACCGTCTGACAAAAAATATCACGGTGCTTTTTGATGGCGATGCGGCCGGACTACGAGCTTCCATTCGCGGAATCGACCTGATTCTGGAAGAAGGAATGAATGTCAAGGTCTGCACGTTTCCTCAAGGAGAAGATCCTGATAGTTTTGCGAGAAAGAATTCTCATGATGAACTGGTGCGTTATCTGGATGCAAATGCCAAAGATTTTATCCAGTTTAAGGCATCACTCTTAATGGATGAGTCCCAAAATGATCCGGTAAAAAAAGCGGGCCTTATTCGTGATATGGTTACGAGTATTTCAAAAATACCAGATAGAATTCAACGCGAAATTTATCTTCAGGAGACGGCAAGAATCATGGATATTTCTGAACAGGTATTGGTCAATACTCTGGCACAGCTTATTCAAAAGGATGTTGCTGACACAGGTAAGAAGCAAAAACAGGAACAGAAAGAGAAAGCTTTTGAAGTTGTAAAAAATGAAAATCCGGAACAGGCACGAAGAATTGACGTGCTGTATGAGCTGGAAAGGAAAATAATAGAAATCCTTTTGCTTTATGGAAACATGACTGAAGAATTCGAAGATGTAATACTTCGGGCCAATGCAGAAGGAGAAATCGAAGAAGCCACAGAAAAAAAAGAATATAAAGTCTACCAAAGGATCTATTTGAGCCTTCAGGAAGACGAAGTCGAATTGGCTAATCCGTTATTTCGGAACATATATAATGATATGGTGAATTATTTTCACCAAAATGAGTCTTTCAATACAGAGCACTATCTCATGCATCTTGCGCCGGAATTAGCGCAAGAGGTAACAGATATATTAATGTATGAAGAAAGAGAAGTTCTTCACAATTGGGAAGGCCAGAATATTATAGTAAAGCTGAAAGACCAGACCGTTGGACAATATGTTTCCGAAACAATCCTGACGTTGAGGTGGTATCTTGTAGACAGGATCATAGAGGAGTTGAAAGGAAGCATAACATCAGGTCCGGATTCAGATAATACGGAAACCTTGTCTATGGCTATGGACTATTATAAATTAATCAATTCTTTTTCGTCTAAGCTGGGTAGAGTAATGTCGCGTTACAGCTAAATTTAGACTATTTCAAGCGTTTTTGCCTTGTTTACTAGATCAACTAAGTTGGTTACGTTTAATTTGGTAAGCAGCCTCAATTTATAAGTACTCACTGTTTTTTCGTTTAAGTCAAGTATTTTGGCAATTTCCTTATTCTTTTTTCCATCGCTAAGATAACGCAGCACTTCGATTTCGCGGGTAGAAAGTTTTCTGTACAAACGTTCGGATTTGTTTCTTTTTCCTATCAAAGCAAGGTTTTTCTTTACGGTTTCGCTAAAAACAACGGCACCACCATATACTTTTATCAAGGCCGAAGCAAGATTCTCTAATTTTGAGGTTTTATGGATGTAGGCAGAAACACCGGCTTTCAGAGCATTCGGGGCATACATTTGCTCAGAAAGATTTGTAAAAATCACAATCTTTGTTGAAGGGTAATCTTTAACCATTCCCTTTATAAGGTTGATGCTGGACAGGCCTTCCAGATCAAGATCCAGAATGACAATATCAACAGACTTTTTATTAAGGATATCCTCCAAAGTATTAAAGTCTTCAGCATGGCCAACGATGCTGATTTCTGAATTGTCTTTAAAGTAGGATTTTATCCCGTAGTGGACGATAGGGTGATTATCGGCTAAACATATTTTGATCATAATTCATTTTTTTTAAATTTAAACTGATAAATCTATAGTAAATTTAGTTAAAATTTTTGAAATTAATGGGTTTTGTATGAAAATCATTTCAAATGTTTTGGAATTTCACATATTGGAATTGGAATCATTTTATGTTGATTTACGTAATTAAGCCTTTTATAGATTGAAAAAACTTCTGCTTTTCTTCCAGAAAAATCAGTTATGTCTTTTCCTTCCTCAACGGCTGTCATGGCCCACTCTAATTCGTCGTAACTTGCGCCAAGCTGGTCTTCATCGCTGCGGTCGTCTCCAAACAATCCGTCGGTTGGAGCAGCAACCAGAATCGATTTTGGAACTCCCATATATTCGGCAAGCTGGTATACTTCAGATTTCATCAAATCGGCTATAGGGCTCAGGTCTACTCCGCCATCACCATATTTAGTATAAAAACCTACTCCAAAATCTTCAACTTTGTTTCCGGTTCCGGCAACCAAACTTCCGGTAATTCCGGCATGATAATATAAAGTAGTCATCCGCAAGCGGGCCCTGGTGTTGGCTAATGACAGATATAGTTTTTTTTCATCTTCACTCGTTGGAACCACACTTTTAAACATCTCAAAAACGGAAGTCAGGTTAGTTTCAATACTGGTTACGTTAGGATATTTCTTTTTTAGCTGTTCAATATGCTCTCGTCCTCTCGAAACTTGACTTGGCGCCTGATGGATGGGCATTTCAACACAAAGAGTTGGCAAGCCGGTTGCGGCACAAAGTGTAGAAGTAACAGCAGAATCGACACCTCCTGAAATTCCAACAACAAAACCGTTTACTTTTGCGTTTATTGCATAATCCTTTAGCCAATTTATAATGTGGACGGTAACCTTTTCAGCCTGAAGCCTATTGTTTTTTTGCATTACAATTTTATTAATTAGGTACTTGAAGTGTATATTTGCACTTTAAATTTTGTCTATTAAAGTTAAAAAAAACAATTCATAATTTAAGGTTAAGATTTAATACAAAAATACTAACAAAAATATAAATGAGAAAACTTACCTTTTTATTGATGTCTGCCGCCTTTTTTATCTCATGTGATAAAAAAGATAAGGTAGAAAAAGCAATAGAAGAAGTTCCTGTGGAGCTTACTGTAGAACGTTTTGATAAGATTTTTTACGAATCAGATCCAAAAGACCTGTCAAAAGTAAAGCAGCAATATCCTTATTTTTTTCCGGCCGGGAATGAGGATACGGTTTGGACAAATAAGATGAAAAACCCATTATTGAGACAGGTTCATGATGAGGTACAGAAAAAATTTGGTAATTTCCAGGTTGAAAGAGGCGATCTGGAAGAACTTTTCCGCCACATAAAATATTATTTTCCCGAAACAAACCTGCCAAAGGTGGTGACGCTGATTTCGGAAGTAGATACAGATAATAAGGTAATCTATGCCGACAGTCTTTTGTTGATTTCGTTAGACGTGTATCTTGGAAAAGACCATGAATTTTACGCAGGATTTCCTGAATACCAAAGAAAAACCTTTGAAAAATCCCAGCTTCTTTCTGATGTTGTTTCGAATTTTGCACTACGAAAAATTACACCACCAACAGACAGAACACTACTTTCACAGATGGTGTATTTTGGTAAGGAGCTGTATATGAAAGATTTGTTAATTCCACAGGTTTCAGATGCTGATAAAATTGGATACACACCAGAACAAATTGTTTGGAGCCAGGAAAATGAAGGCTATATATGGCGTTATTTTGTAGATGAAAAACTATTATATGATTCTGACCCTAAACTACCGGGAAGATTTATCAACCCAGCTCCGTTCTCCAAGTTTTATTTGGAAATCGATAACGAGTCTCCAGGCCAGATAGGAATGTGGATAGGATGGCAGATTGTTCGTTCTTATATGAAAAACAATGACGTATCTTTGCAACAATTATTGCAGACTGATGCAAAAGAAATTTTTGATAAATCCAAATACAAACCAAAAAAGTAATGTCAAAAAAAATAACTTCAGAAATAAAAATTACAGTTGAACTAGATGAAAACAGGGTTCCGGAAAAACTTTTCTGGGCTGCCCAGGATGGTGGCGTAGTTCAGGAAGAATCGAAGGCAATGATGCTTTCGTTTTGGGATAGCAACGTGCAGGAAACTATGAGAATCGACCTTTGGACGAAAGATATGCCGGTTGACGAGATGAAGAAATTCTTTCACCAGAGTCTTGTTGCTATGGCAGATACTTTTCAAAGAGCAACTGACGATGAGAAAATGGCGGATACTATGAGAGACTTCTGCGATTATTTTGCGGAAAAAATGGATCTCAAAGCAGAATAAAAAGCTGAAAGATAAAAAAAGCGGACTCAATTTTGAGTCCGCTTTTTTTTAAAAATTATTCAAGTCTTTAAAAACTTCAGTATTGATTTCGTCTATATAGCTTAATAGCTTTTCCTTTCCGGTTCCGTCTTCGGATGAAGTGATAAAATAGGGTGGCATCTCTTCCCAATTGTTTGCTAAAAGTTTTTTACGGTAAGCGGCTACGTGTGAATCGGCTTTGGTTTTGCTGATTTTATCTGCTTTGGTAAAAATGATACAGAACGGAACCTCGATTTCTCCCAAATACGTTATGAATTCCAAATCGATAGTCTGGGCTTCAAGGCGAATGTCGATCAGTACGAAAGCACAAACCAGTTGTTCTCTCTTTTCAAAATAATCCGTAATGAACTGTTGAAATACTTCTTTAGTCTTTTTTGAAACTCGGGCATAACCATAACCAGGCAAATCGACCAAAAACCAATTATTGTTGATTTTAAAATGGTTGATAAGTTGTGTTTTTCCAGGTCTTCCTGAAGTTTTTGCAAGGCTTTTATGATTGGTCAGCATATTGATCAGCGAAGACTTTCCTACATTCGATCTTCCAATGAATGCATATTCCGGAAGGCGTTCCTGAGGGCATTTACTGACTTCGGAATTGCTGATAACAAATTCGGCGGTATTGATTTTCATAACGGTTATTCGATTTCTGCAAAGGTAATCAAAAAAAACAACCGCAGTTTTCTGGAAAAATCCGTAAAAACTGCGGTTGATTATTATAGTGTGTTCAAATTATAGATGTGTCTTTTGCAGCCAGTCGTGCATCAGGTTGTTGAATTCGTCCGGATGTTCCATCATCGGGGCATGTCCGCATTTGTCAATCCAGTAAAGACTTGAGTTAGGCAGTAATTCGTGAAATTCTTCTGCTACTTCAGGAGGTGTCACCTTATCGTCTTTTCCCCAGATAATACAAGTAGGAACGTGCATCTTTGGTAAATCCTTGGCCATATTGTGGCGTATGGCGCTTTTGGCTATTGTTAAAGTCTTGATTAATTTGATTCTGTCGTTAGCCATAGCGTAGACTTCATCAACAATTTCTTTAGTTGCTATTTTTGGGTCGTAAAAAACATCACCTGCTTTTTTCTGGATGTATTCATAGTCGCCCCTGCGAGGATAACTATCGCCCATGGCGCTTTCATAAAGACCTGAGCTTCCTGTGATGACCAATCCAAGCATTTTTTCAGGATACATTTTGGTATGATACAAAGCAATATGACCGCCAAGCGAATTTCCTAAAAGAATTACGCGTTCAAAGCCTTTGAAAGTGATAAAATCTTTAACATATTTGGCAAAAGCTTTTACATTGGTTTTCAGTATGCTTTGCGTGTAAATAGGGAGCTCAGGGATGACGACTTTATATCCATGTTTTGGGAAATATTCTGCAACGCCGTCAAAATTGCTTAATCCTCCCATAAGTCCGTGAAGAATAACGATAGGTGTTCCTTCGCCGGTTTCAAAATATTTGTATTTACCTTCTTTTATTAAGTGTTCTTCCATTGATTGTTTTAGGCATTTCAAATTCACACAAATATATGATTTTATAGATAAAAACGAGTTTTTGGTATGATAATTTACTTTTAAAATTTAAGCTGAATCTTTTAAGCTGTAAGTAATTTCCAGCGAAAACGTTTTCTCTGGCTTTTTGAAGCGTAAAATAGTATCAATCAATTATTTCGACTTTTTATCCTTTTGGGTTTCTTTTTTAAAATGTGTAAAATTTCTAATGTAAATCACAAATCCCTTGTCGAATTTATCAGTAAAATTAAATTTAGTTAAAATATTAGCAATAAAACCTAATGTTTTGAATGGCTGTTATTTGTCTTTTTAGGGTGAATAGTGGTAAAACTTATCAACAAAGTGGTAGATTGTGGTAAAATGTGGTAATTATTTTTCTACATTTGCTATGAAACAATGAAAAACGTAACTCATTGAATACCATTATCGGAACATATGAATGTAAGATAGATGCCAAAGGGCGTGTGCTTCTGCCTGCTCCTTTGAAAAAGCAGCTTACGGATTCATTGAACGATGGTTTTGTGTTGAAACGTTCCGTATTTCAGCCTTGTTTGGAGCTGTATCCTATGGCTGAATGGAATTTGATGATGCAGAAAATTAACAAACTGAACCGCTTTGTGAAGAAGAACAATGATTTTATCAGACGTTTTACAGCGGGAGTAAAAGTGGTAGAGATTGATAATTTGGGAAGACTGTTGATTCCCAAAGACCTGATGACTTTTGGTAATATTTCAAAAGACTTGGTGTTGTCTTCGGCAGTGAATATTGTTGAGGTTTGGGATAAGGACTTGTATGAAAAATCAATTTCAGGCGATGATGTGGATTTTGCGGATTTGGCTGAAGATGTAATGGGAAATATAAATGATGACGACAATGGAATATCATAATCCGGTTTTACTGAAAGAAACTGTTGATGGTTTGGATATCAAGCCGGATGGAGTGTATGTGGATGTGACTTTCGGCGGCGGTGGTCATTCAAGGGAGATTTTGAAGCGCTTGGGTCCAAATGGAAAGCTGTTTGCCTTCGACCAGGATGAAGATGCGCTGGCAAATGCTCTTGATGATGAAAGATTTAAGCTGATTAATGAAAATTTCAGATTCATCAAAAGATTTTTAAGATTCCACAATGTGAAAAGCGTTGATGGAATTTTGGCTGATTTAGGGGTGTCTTCTCATCAGTTTGATGTTGCAGAAAGAGGGTTTTCGACTCGCTTCGATGCGGAGTTGGATATGAGGATGAGCCAGAAAAATGATTTGAGTGCTTATGGCGTAGTCAACGAATATGACGAGGCAAATCTGCGTCGTGTGTTTTATGACTATGGAGAGTTGAAAAATGCTCCTGCAATTGCAAGGGTGATTTTAGAAGCCAGAGAGCATGGCGACATCAGAAATACGGAGCAACTAAAAGCTGTTTTAAGTCGGTTTTTACCGGCTCACAAAAGCAATAAGATTTTGGCGCAAATTTATCAGGCAATCCGAATCGAAGTGAATCAGGAAATGGATGTTTTAAAAGAATTTTTAGAGCAGTCTCTTGAAATACTAAAGCCAGGCGGACGTTTGAGCGTGATTTCATACCACTCTCTGGAAGATCGTCTGGTAAAAAGATACATCAAGAATGGCATGTTTGAAGGAGAACCGGAACGCGATTTTTTTGGGAATTTCTCAGTTCCATTTAAGACAATCGGAAAACTGATTGTTCCGGATGAAGGAGAAATCAGGATAAACAATAGGGCAAGAAGCGCAAAATTGAGGATTGCAGAAAAGATATAATATTCAGATTTGAGATTTCAGAGGACAAGCCGTCAGAAATCAGTAATCAAAATCAGAAACCAAAAATCTAAGGAATGAAAGGCGGAATTTACAGCATATTAAAAGCAAAATTTCTCATCAATGATGATGCGGCTAAAAATTGGCAGTTCATCATCTTTCTGATTGTATTGGCGCTGATAATGATTGCGAATTCCCACAACTACGAGCAAAAAACATACAGAATTACTGAGCTGGATAAAGAAGTAAAAGAACTCCGTTCAGAATTCGTAGACAGACGCTCCGAATTGATGAAACTGAAAATGGAATCGACCATTTCTGAAAAAATGGAAGTTAAAGGGATTTTTCCTTCATCGGTTCCTCCAAAAAAGATTAAGGTATTAAAAGAAAAAGAAAAGGGCTTTTTTGAAAAATTATGGCAGTAGAAGAAAAAAATATTTCTTACAGAATTTATCTCGTTGCATTTGCAATCGTGATAATGGCTACTGGAATAATCGTAAAGCTTACCAATATTCAGTGGGTTGAAGGCGATTATTACAGAAAGCTGGCGAAAGACCGCACTGTGAAAAATTTTGTGATTCCTGCAAATAAAGGAAACGTGTATTCTGCAGACGGCAGCCTTTTGGCAACGTCAATTCCAAATTACACCATCCGATTTGATGCTGTAGCTCCTAAAAAAGAAGATTTTAATAAAAATGTAGAGGCGCTTTCAGATTCGCTTTCAGTGTTGTTGGGCAAGCCAAGCTCTCATTATTTGAATGAGTTCCGCAAAGCAAAAGCCAACAAAAACAGATACATGTTACTGGCAAGAGGATTGAGTTATACGGAATACATGAGGGTAAAAACCTTTCCGCTTTTTAATCTCGGGGCTAATAAAGGTGGTTTGATTTCTGAACAAAAAACGGTAAGAGAACATCCTATTGGCATGATTGCAAACAGAACCATCGGATATGAAAGAGAATATGTAGATGGCGGAGTTGATGGAAAAGGAATTGAATGGGCTTTTAAAGATTACATCAAAGGAAAAGACGGAAAAGTACTTAAGCAGAAAATCGCAAAAGGACAATGGAAACCAATCAGTGATAACAACCAGGTTGAACCACAGGATGGATATGATATCATTTCTACGATAGATGTTTACATTCAGGATATTGCCCACCACGCTCTGTTGAAACAGTTGGAATATTATGAGGCAGAACACGGATGTGTTGTCGTGATGGAAACAAAGACTGGAGAAGTAAAGGCAATCTCAAATCTTGGTAGAGCAGAAGATGGTAGCTATTCCGAAACTTTAAATTACGCAGTTGCAGAGTCTCACGAACCAGGTTCTACTTTCAAATTGATTGATTTGATTGCTCTTTTAGACGATAAAAAAGTAGATACAAGTAAGGTGTATGATAGCCGGGGAGGTGATATCACTTACCATAACCGACATGTAAGAGATTCCAAAAAAGGCGGCTACGGAAAAGTTTCATTGGCAAGAGGCTTTGAACTTTCCTCAAACACGATTATGGTGCAGGCAGTCTACGAAAATTATAAAGACAATCCGATGGAATTTGTCGGCAGGATTAATAAAATGGGACTTAACAAGCCATTAGGCTTGCCTTTCAAAGGAGAAGGGGTTCCATTTATTCCGCAGCCTAAAACAAAACGTTGGAATGGGACGTCGCTTCCATGGATGGCTTTTGGTTACGGAGTTTCAATGACGCCTTTGCAGTCGCTAACGGTTTACAATGCAGTTGCAAATAATGGTGAAATGGTAAAGCCAATCTTTGTAAAAGAAATCAAAGAATGGAACAAAACCATCAAAAAATTTGACAAAGAAGTCATTAACCCAAAAATATGTTCTGACGAAACATTGAAAAAAGTCAGAAAGGTTCTTGAGAATACGGTAAAAAGAGGAACGGGTTCAAAACTGTATTCTAAAGATTTTTCAATGGCTGGAAAAACAGGAACGGCACAGGTTGATTATGCCAAAGGAAAACATACGGATGCGATGTATTATGCTTCGTCATTTGCAGGATATTTTCCGGCAGACAATCCGAAATACTCTTGCATTGTCATCATTCACAAGCCTAGCAAAAGCAAAGGTTTTTATGGTGGAGACGTATCCGGTCCGGTTTTTAAAAGAATCGCACAGAAGATTTTTACAGATGTTCCGTCAACTAATGAAATTAAGAACCTGAATAGAAAAAGCATCAATCAGGATAAAGATTATGCGAGATATTCTGATCTAGTTTCAAAAGAAACAATTCCTAATGTGCAAGGAATGGCAGGAATGGATGCTGTAGCACTTTTTGAGAACATGAAAATGAAAGTGAAAGTTATTGGAATCGGAAAAGTAAAAAAACAGTCTATCCCACCGGGAGAAGCTATAGTAAAAAATAGAACTATAACATTAGAATTATCGTGATCATTCTAAAAGACATATTATATAAAGTTGCAATTGAAGCTGTAAAAGGTTCAACGGAAATCGCTATCAATGCCATCAATTTTGATTCAAGAAAAATCGAAAATAATGATGTATTTATAGCCATCCGAGGAGCTGTTGCTGACGGACACGAATACATAGAAACGGCCATAAACAAAGGAGCTGTTGCGGTTATATGCGATACGTTTCCGGAAAATATAATTTCAGGCGTGACCTATGTGCAGGTGAAAGACACGAACAGAGCTTTAGCTTTTGTCGCTTCTAATTATTATGGAAATCCATCAGCTAATTTGAAACTGGTTGGAATCACGGGAACAAACGGAAAAACGACCATTGCATCCCTGTTGTACCAATTATTCAAAAAAGCAGGTTATAAGGTAGGATTGCTTTCTACCGTAAAAAATGTAGTGGATGATGTAGAATACAAGTCGATGCTTACGACTTCAGACTCCATCACAATCAATAAGTTTTTGAAAGAAATGAATGATGTGGGAGTAGAATACTGCTTTATGGAAGTAAGCTCGCACGGAATTGCTCAGAAAAGAACAGAAGGATTAGAGTTTACAGGAGGTGTCTTTACCAATCTTTCACACGATCATTTAGATTATCATAAAACATTTGCAGAATACCGTGATGTTAAAAAGACTTTTTTCGATCAGTTGCCAAAAGGTGCTTTTGCACTAGTCAATAGCGATGATAAAAACGGAATGGTCATGCTGCAGAATACCAATGCAAAAAAGCTGACCTATGCTCTAAAATCATATGCAGATTACAGAGCACAGATTTTAGAAAACCAACTTACAGGGCTTTTG
Organism: uncultured Flavobacterium sp.; assembly: GCA_964518395.1. Lineage (GTDB taxonomy): Bacteria > Bacteroidota > Bacteroidia > Flavobacteriales > Flavobacteriaceae > Flavobacterium. Next base: position 46,281 of record CAZFGA010000018.1, on the reverse strand, counting down.
CTGAAAATAAACGAGCAGGAAGTTTGGGTTCGATTGATAGGAACTTTTAACGCCTATAACCTGTTAGCTATTTATGGAACAGCTATTGAATTGGGGCTGGATTCTATGGAAGTATTGAGATTGCTTTCGGAATTGGAAAGCGTTTCGGGAAGATTCCAATACATCATTTCCAAAGGAAACATCACTGCTGTTGTTGATTATGCGCATACTCCGGATGCTTTGGAAAATGTACTCAAAACAATTGATGATATCCGTACCAAAAATGAACAGCTGATTACGATCGTTGGTTGTGGTGGTGACCGAGATAGAACCAAGCGCCCGATAATGGCAAACATTGCTTCATCATTGAGCGATAAGGCTATACTGACTTCAGATAATCCAAGAACGGAAGATCCGGAAGCTATTATTTCAGAAATGGAAAAAGGCGTTGAGCCTCAGAACTATAAAAAAACACTTGCTATTGTAGATAGAAAACAGGCTATAAAAACGGCTTGTCAGCTGGCACAGCCAAATGATATTATACTAATAGCGGGTAAAGGACATGAGACATACCAGGAAATTAATGGTGTGCGTCATGATTTTGACGACATGAAGATTGTAACAGAACTTTTAGAACAACTGAATAAATAGGAAACTATGCTATACTATCTATTTGACTACTTAAACCAGATGGACATTCCAGGAACAGGAGTTTTCCAATACATAACGTTCCGTTCCGGTTTGGCAATCATACTTTCGCTATTGATTTCAACTGTATTTGGAAAAAAGATTATCAACTTTTTAAGAAGACAGCAGGTTGGGGAAACAGTTCGTGAGCTAGGTCTTGCCGGACAAAATGAAAAAGCTGGAACGCCTACAATGGGTGGGTTGATTATCATTGTTGCTACGCTCGTTCCGGTTTTATTGTTAGCCAAATTAAATAATATTTATATCCTTTTGCTGATTGTAACCACGCTTTGGATGGGGACTATCGGATTTATAGACGATTATATCAAAATTTTCAAGAAAGATAAAGAGGGTCTAAAAGGAAGATTTAAAGTTATCGGACAAGTAGGCTTGGGATTAATTGTTGGAACTGTTTTGTATTTCCATCCTAATGTTACCGTAAGAACAGATACAGGCAATACTAACATTTTTGCTACTGAACAGACAACTATTTCGGCTGTTCCACAGGAAGAAAAATCTACCGCTACAACAATTCCGTTTTTCAAAGACAATGAATTTGATTACGCAGAATTGCTTTCATGGGCGGGAGACGATTATAAAGATTATGCCTGGTTGATTTTTATCCCGGTTGTAATTTTTATCATCACTGCAGTATCAAATGGAGCGAATCTTACCGACGGTATTGACGGTCTAGCGGCGGGAACTTCTGCGATTTCGGTTATAGCGATTGGTATATTCACATTTGTATCCGGAAATATTATTTTCTCCAATTACCTGAACATAATGTATATCCCTAATTCGGGAGAAATGACGGTCTACATCGCCTCCTTCGTCGGAGCGCTTGTCGGTTTCCTTTGGTACAATACCTATCCGGCAACCGTATTTATGGGTGATACAGGAAGTTTGACAATCGGTGGAATTATTGCAGTCTTAGCAATCGCAGTTAGAAAAGAATTAATGATTCCGGTATTGTGCGGTATTTTCTTGGCAGAAAACCTCTCCGTCGTACTACAGGTCTCTTATTTTAAATATACGAAGAAACGTTTCGGCGAAGGCCGAAGAATCTTTTTGATGTCGCCATTGCATCACCATTACCAGAAGAAGGGTTATCATGAAAGTAAGATTGTAACCCGCTTCTGGATCGTGGGAATCTTATTGGCAATTCTGTCAATCGTAACCCTAAAATTAAGATAGATGGAAAAAAGACTGGTCATTTTAGGAGGTGGAGAAAGCGGTGTCGGTACGGCAATTCTCGGAAAGAAAAAGGGATACGACGTTTTTGTGTCGGATTTTGGAAAGATAAAAAACAATTACAAAGAAGTTCTTGGTCTTCATGGCATAAAATGGGAAGAAGAAAAGCATACGGAAGACCTGATTCTTAATGCTGATGTGGTGATGAAAAGCCCTGGGATCCCTGAAAAAACTCCAATGGTAAAAAAACTTATGGAGAGAGGCATTCCGGTAATTTCTGAAATTGAATTTGCGGCCCAGTACACAAAAGCGATAACGGTTGGTATTACCGGAAGTAATGGAAAAACCACTACGACTATGTTGACCTATCATTTGCTAAAACAGGGAGGACTTAATGTAGGATTAGCCGGGAATGTAGGTAAAAGCTTCGCCTGGCAGGTTGCAGAAGGAAAACACGACATATACGTTCTTGAATTAAGCAGTTTTCAACTCGATGGGATCATAGATTACAAGCCGCATATTGCCATAATAACCAATATCAGCCCTGACCATTTAGACCGATACGATTACGATTACGGAAAATACATCGCCTCAAAATTCAGGATAACGGAAAACCAGACGGAAGAGGATTACCTGATTTATGATGCCGATGATGAAGCCATCCATAATTGGCTTAAAATGAATAAAACAAAAGCGCAGCTGCTGCCTTTTTCAATGACAAGAACAATTGAGAACGGAGCCTATACAAAAGAAGATACAATCAATATAAACATCAATAACGAAGAATTTGTTATGCCACAAGACAAACTAGCCTTAGAAGGAAAACACAACGTGAAAAATGCAATGGCAGCCGCTACGGTTGCGCAATTATTGCGAATCAGAAAATCCACAATCCGTGAAAGCCTTTCTGATTTTCAGGGTGTCGAGCATCGTTTGGAAAAAGTGCTTAAAATTCAAAATGTGCAATATGTGAACGATTCAAAAGCGACCAATGTAAACGCTGCATTTTATGCTTTGGATAGTATGAACACTCCAACAGTATGGATTGTGGGCGGTGTTGATAAAGGTAATGACTATACGGAATTGATGCCTTTGGTGCGTGAAAAAGTAAAAGCAATCATTTGTTTGGGTATCGATAACAAAAAAATTATTGATGCTTTTGGTGATGTTGTGGATGAGTTGATTGAGGCGCAAAATATGAAAGATGCTGTGAAATATGCCCAAAGAATGGCGGAGAAAGGTGATACGGTATTGTTGTCTCCGGCTTGTGCCAGCTTTGACCTGTTTGAGAATTATGAAGATAGAGGAAGACAGTTTAAGCAAGCTGTTCAAAACTTATAGTGCTATCTGTTTTTTAGATAAAAGAAAATAAAGAAAGGGAATTATGAAAGAGTTTATAAACAATCTTAAAGGAGACAAGGTCATTTGGGCATTCATCGCCCTATTGGCATTGATTTCGTTTATGCCTGTTTACAGCGCGAGTAGTAATTTGGCATACAGTGCGAATGGTTCAGGAAACACCATGAGTTTTTTGATAAAACATTTTGCACATGTGGGTATCGGATTCCTGATTGTTTATATGGTACATAAAATCCCGTACCATTATTTCAAAGCCATTTCTATGATTGCTTTGCCAATTGTGGGATTGTTACTGTTGTACACCCTATTTCAAGGAAAAACTATTGGCGGGGCGAACGCAAGCCGTTGGATTCAGATTCCGTTTGTAGGAATCAGCTTCCAGACGTCGACGTTGGCATCTATGGTACTGATGATTTATGTGGCGAGATATTTGGCTAAAAAGCGTGAAATAGAAGATACGTTCCAAAAATCAGTAATTGAGTTATGGTTGCCTGTTTTTGCTATCATAATGCTAATTCTGCCGGCCAACTTTTCTACGGCTGCATTGATTTTTTCAATGGTTGTTATGTTGGTTTTCGTCGGGAAATATCCTTTGAAATATCTTGGGATTGTTATTGGTGCAGGTGTTGTAGGTCTTGCCTTTTTTATACTCGTGGCAAAAGCATTTCCAGACGCCTTTCCTAACCGTGTGGATACTTGGGTAAGCCGTATTGAAAATTTTACAAGCGACAAGCCGGATGAGGATAATTACCAAATTGAAAAAGCAAAAATAGCAATAGCGACCGGTGGAATTTATGGCGTAGGTCCAGGAAAAAGCATCCAGAAAAATTTTCTGCCGCAGTCTTCTTCGGATTTTATCTATGCGATTATTGTAGAAGAAAACGGATTGCTAGGTGCCCTTACGGTAATGTTCTTATACATAATGCTTTTCATCAGATTCCTGATCGCTTCACACAAGGCCAATACATTGTTTGGAAAACTATTGGTTGTAGGTTTGGGTTTCCCGATTGTATTCCAGGCATTGATTAATATGGCGGTTGCCGTAGAGTTATTACCGGTAACAGGACAGACCTTGCCGCTAATCAGTAGCGGGGGAAGCTCCATCTGGATGACCTGTGTATCGTTAGGAATTATCCTAAGTGTGACTAAGAAAGATGAAGAAATAGCACAGGAAAATCTTGAAAAAGCACAACGGGAAGAAGCGCTTCAGCGATTGATTGAAAGAGAAATGAATGGAGAGAACAATCCGGAGGAAGAAACAGCTGACAAAGAAAAAGAACCACAATACGCAATTGAAGATGTAAGTAATAATCCGATGAAAGCGGTAATGGGGAAGTAATTTGAGATTGTGGATTTGAGATTTAAGATAGCAGGTTGATCTGCGACAAAAGAAAATAAAAAATGCAAAAACTAAAATTCATATTAAGCGGAGGCGGAACTGGCGGGCATATTTACCCGGCAATTGCCATTGCTAATGAATTAAAAAGTCGTTTTCCGGATTGTGAGATCTTATTCGTAGGAGCAAAAGACAAAATGGAAATGCAAAAAGTTCCGCAAGCCGGTTATTCTATTACAGGACTTTGGATTGCAGGAATACAAAGAAGGATTACGCTTGACAATATGATGTTTCCTTTTAAATTGATGGACAGCTTGCTGAAGTCAAGAAAAATTATAAAACAGTTCAAGCCGAATGTAGTCATAGGAACAGGAGGCTTTGCCAGTGGCCCGCTATTAAAAGCAGCAGGTTCGATAGGTATTCCAACAGTAATCCAGGAACAGAATTCATATCCGGGCATTACAAATAAGTGGTTGAGCGGTAACGCCAGTAAAATATGTGTGGCGTATGAAAACCTTGAGCGGTTTTTTCCAAAAGATAAAATAGTTTTCACAGGAAATCCTGTCCGTCAGGATTTGATCGACATAAAAGGAAAGAAAAAAGAAAGCAGGGAGTATTTTAAACTGGATCAGGATAAAAAAGTTTTGCTGGTTTTGGGCGGAAGTTTGGGTTCCAGAAGAATCAATCAGCTAATTGCAAAAGAATTGGTGAATTTTATATCACAAGATGTTCAGGTAGTTTGGCAATGCGGAAAATTCTATATCGAAGAATACAAGCATTTGAATGAAAAAGAAAACGTACAGGTGACGGCATTTATTGACAGAATGGACTTGGCATATGCTGCGGCTGATGTGATTATTTCAAGGGCAGGAGCATCATCAGTTTCTGAATTATGTTTGGTTGGGAAACCGGTCATTTTTATCCCGTCACCTAATGTGGCTGAAGACCATCAGACTAAAAATGCAAAAGCCATTGTTGATAAAAACGGTGCACTAATGATGAAAGAAAACGAATTGGATACCCAATTCACGTCAACGTTCAAAAGGCTTCTGGAAGGCAAAAGTTTGCAGGAAAATCTGAGCGAGAACATTAAAAAAATGGCAATGCCAAATGCAACAAAAGATATTGTTGACGAAATAATAAAATTAATTGAAAGTCAAAAGTCGTAAAGTAGTAAAGTCGAAAGTCTTTAGACTTTAAGACCTTATAACTTTAGACTAAAAAATAAAAAAAAATGAATTTGAATCAGATACATAACGTTTATTTTATTGGAATCGGCGGCATCGGAATGAGTGCTTTGGCACGCTATTTCAAAGCGATCGGTAAAAACGTATCTGGATATGATAAGACGGAAACAGAGCTAACAAAAGAATTGGAAGCTTTGGGAGTAGAAATTCATTTTGAAGATAGTATTTCTTTAATACCGAAAGAATTTTATGCGGAAAATACGCTGGTTATAATAACACCGGCAGTTCCAAAAACACATTCGGAATGGAATTATTTCCTCGAAAGAGAATATCAGGTCAAGAAGAGAGCCGAAGTGTTAGGGATAATTACAAAAGACACCTTTTGTTTTGCCGTGGCCGGAACACACGGAAAAACCACTACATCGAGTATTTTAGGACATATCCTGTATGAAAGTGGAGCGGATGTCACGGCGTTTTTAGGAGGAATCGTAGAAAACTATAATTCTAACCTAATTGGCAGCGGAAAAACGGTAACGGTTGTTGAAGCGGATGAATTCGACCGCTCATTCCTGCATTTGTATCCGGATATCGCATGCGTAACATCTATGGATGCCGATCATTTGGATATTTATGGCGATACAGCTTCAATCGAAGCGTCTTTTGTTGAGTTTGCCGATAAAGTAAAAGACAAGAAAAAACTATTTGTTGCAAAAGGCCTTCCTCTGGAAGGAATTACTGTGGCAGTAAATGATGAGGCTGATTATAAAGCCTTTAACATACGAATTGAAAACAGTGCTTATGTTTTTGATGTGCAGACGCCATCAGAAATCATAAAAGACATACGGTTTAATTTGCCGGGAAAACACAATTTAACGAACGCCTTAATCGCTTTGGCAATGGCAAATACATACGGCACCCCGACCGAAAGCATTGCCAAAGCATTATTTACATTTAAAGGCGTAAAACGTAGGTTTTCGTATCAAATTAAGGAAGAAAAGCTGGTTTATATTGATGATTATGCACATCATCCAACAGAAATAAATGCGGTGCATCAGGCAGTTTCTGAACTATATCCGAAAGATAAAGTACTTGCAATTTTTCAGCCGCACCTGTTTAGCAGGACCAAAGATTTTATTGACGGTTTTGCGTCAAGTTTATCGGCTTTTGACGAAGTAATCCTTTTGGATATTTATCCGGCAAGAGAACTTCCGGTAGAAGGTGTAAACTCAGCTTGGTTGCTAGGAAAAATTGACAATCCTAATAAAAAACTGGTGTCAAAAGAGAGTCTGATTTCGGAAATTTTGAAAAGTAATGCCAGAATTGTTGTTACAATCGGAGCAGGTGATATTGGAGAATTAGTGAAACCAATTAAACAAGCATTACATGAAAAAGTTTAACTGGACAAACATAAAATTGGTGCTGATGTTCGCATTGGTAGTTTTTCTATATTCTTTCACTTCAAAGAGAAATGAAGAGCGAAAATTGAAAAAATATGTAGTGGAATTTGTCAATGAAAAAAGCCCATTTATTACACAAGAAGCGGTTAATAAATTGTTAATAGAAAATAATTCAGCCCCTACCAGCATTCAAAAAGATGAGTTAGATTTGAATAAGTTGGAGAAAAACCTCAATAATCACAATATGATCGAAAAGTGTGAAGTATTTGTGAGTGTTGACGGTGTCCTAAAAGCAGTTGTGAAACAAAAGACGCCTGTAGCCCGGGTGTTTGATGATAATGGTTCTTTTTATGTTGATTATGAAGGACATGAGATGCCGTTATCAGACAATTTCACAGCTAGAGTTCCAATGGTTACGGGGGGTATTAGCAGTACAAATAAGGAAGAACTGAACAAAGTTTTTCGTTACATCTATGACGATGAGTTTTTGCATAAAAATATCATTGGTATACAGGTTTTGCCGAATGGCAGCCTGAAAATGATGAACAGAAATTTTGATTATGTCATCGATTTCGGAAGAACCATCAATGTAGATAGGAAGTTCAAGAATTATAAAGCCTTTTTTCAAAAGGCTATTCAGGACAGTTTGATAAATAAATACAAGACAGTAAATCTGAAGTTTACGCAACAAGTAGTGTGCACCAAAAATTAGGATATGGAAAAAGAGAGCATTGCAGTAGGTTTAGACATTGGGACAACCAAGATTGTCGCTATGATTGGCAAGAAAAATGAATACGGGAAACTTGAAATTTTGGGCGTTGGAAAATCCAAAAGCCTTGGTGTTGCAAGAGGTGTTGTTAATAACATTACGCAGACAATTCAGTCAATTCAACAAGCCGTTCACGAAGCGGAAGTAGATTCTGGTTATAAAATAAAAGATGTTGTGGTGGGCATTGCCGGCCAGCACATCAGAAGCATACAGCATAGCGACTACATCAGCAGAAGCAATCCTGAAGAAGTAATCAGCGAAAATGATATTGATTTGCTAATCAATCAGGTGCACAAATTAGCAATGCTTCCTGGTGAAGAAATTATTCATGTCCTGCCGCAAGAATTTAAAATTGACGGACAGGCTGAAATCAAAGAGCCAATCGGAATGTACGGTGGAAGACTTGAATCAAGCTTCCATGTTGTCGTTGGACAGGCTTCCTCCATCAGAAACGTTGGACGTTGTATCAAAAGTTCAGGACTGGATTTATCGGGTTTGACACTAGAACCGTTGGCTTCTGCAGATGCAGTATTGAGCCAGGAAGAAAAAGAAGCAGGTGTCGCTTTGATTGATATTGGAGGGGGAACCACAGATCTGGCTATTTTCAAAGACGGAATTATTCGCCATACGGCAGTAATTCCTTTTGGCGGAAATGTGATTACCGACGATATCAAAGAAGGATGCTCCATTATAGAAAAACAAGCGGAGCTGTTAAAGGTAAAGTTTGGTTCAGCATGGCCGGGAGAAAATAAAGACAATGAAATTGTCTCAATTCCGGGATTGAGAGGAAGAGAACCGAAAGAGATTTCTTTAAAAAATCTATCGAAGATAATCCATGCTCGTGTAGTTGAAATTATCGATCAGGTTTTTACCGAAATCAAGTCATACGGACATGAAGATCCGCGCAAAAAACTAATTGCTGGAATAGTTTTGACAGGTGGTGGCGCTCAATTGCAACATATCAAGCAATTGGTTGAATATATTACCGGAATGGACACAAGGATAGGTTATCCGAATGAACATTTGGCCGGAAATTCTGACGAAGAAATTTCAAGTCCATTGTATGCAACAGCTGTCGGATTGGTAATGAACAGTATCAGAAACAATACTACAAGTGCGGTGCCGTTGCATCAGGTGGAAGTTGAAAAAGCACCTCCTGTTCAGGTTCATAAAGAAGTAGTCGTAGAAACGACTAGCCATTATGAGGAAGAAATAAGCGAAGAGCGGCCTAAGAAAGTAGAGCAAGTCAAATCTACCTCTACGGAAGGCAGAATGAAAAAGTCATTTTTCGATAAGTATATCGACAAGATAAAAGAATTTTTAGATAATGCAGAATAGGGCATAATTGCCAAACAGAAATTAAAAAGAAAAGGAAAAGAAATTAAAACCAAATATTATGATGAGCAACTCAGATTTTGGAAGCATTTCATTTGATTTACCTAAAAATCAATCAAATGTAATTAAAGTAATTGGTGTTGGAGGAGGCGGAAGCAACGCGATCAACCATATGTTCCAGCAGGGAATTAAAGGAGTGGATTTTATCGTTTGTAATACTGATTCTCAAGCATTGCAAAACAGCTCTGTTCCTAATAAGATTCAGTTGGGAGTTAATCTCACGGAAGGTCTTGGTGCGGGAGCAAACCCTGAAGTTGGACAGCAGTCGGCTATTGAAAGTATTGCCGATATCGAAAAAATGCTTGACAGCAATACAAAAATGGTTTTTATCACGGCAGGAATGGGAGGCGGAACCGGAACAGGAGCTGCGCCAGTCATTGCTCAACTGGCTAAAGAAAGAGATATCCTTACGGTAGGAATTGTTACTATTCCGTTCCAGTTTGAAGGTAAAGTTCGTTCCGAACAAGCTTTGTTGGGAGTTGAACGTTTGAGAAAACAAGTGGATTCGCTTATCGTAATCAACAATAATAAATTAAGAGAAGTATACGGAAACTTAGGATTTAAAGCCGGTTTCTCAAAGGCAGATGAAGTTTTGGCAACAGCCTCAAGAGGTATTGCTGAAGTAATTACGCACCACTATACTCAAAACATCGACTTAAAAGATGCCAAAACAGTGCTGTCAAACAGTGGTACTGCAATTATGGGATCTGCTACGGCAATTGGTGAAAATCGTGCTAAAGAAGCTATTATCGCAGCTTTAGATTCGCCGTTGTTGAATGATAATAAAATTACTGGAGCCAAAAACGTATTGTTGCTTATCGTTTCTGGAAGTAATGAAATTACGATTGACGAAATCGGAGAAATTAACGACCATATCCAAACTGAAGCTGGTTTCAATGCCAACATCATTATGGGGGTTGGTGAAGATGAAGCGCTTGGTGATTCTATTGCTGTAACAATTATCGCTACGGGATTTAACGTTGAACAGCAAAATGAAATCGTCAACACAGAACCAAAAAAAATTATCCACGCTTTAGAGGATGAGCAAAGAATGGGACGTGACTTGTCACAAAAGCAAGTAGTACCATCATTCAATTTTTCTCCGGCACCTGTTGAAGAAAAAAAAGATAATGAAGAAAAAATTGTTTTTGCATTGGAAGACTTTGAAGTAGCCGAGGCAAAAATTGAAGTAATCGAAGCAAAAATTGAAGAGCCGGAAATAGTTTCAGATTTGGTAAAAACAACCGAATTTATCAAAAACATTGACGTAGAATTTCAGATAGTTTCACCTATCAGCGAGCACGAATTTTATATTACGACTCCTGAAGTGAGAGAAATGGAAGTATTCGAGCCGGAATTTGTAGCGTATAAAGAAGAAGAACAAATTACATTCTCTTTTGACTTACCTATTAAAAATACGGAAGCTCCAAAAGAAGACAGAATCCTTTTCGAATTATCAAACGAAACTAAAGATATTAAGGTAAACCAGCCAGTTCAGGTTGTTCCGGTAACAGAGTTGAACGAAAAAGGTATCGTAAAGTATTCTTTAGAAGAATATATGGAAGTTGAAAACGAGCTGGTTCAATCAAAGCCTGTTGCTAAAGTTGAAGAGCCTGTAGATAGAGAATTGGACTTGAAGATGAAGGTTGAAACACCTAAATTCAACAACACTTCTTTTGAAGAAATTTCTCCGCTTGAAATGACTATTGAGCAGACTCTGAAAAAAAGAGCTGACGAAAGACGATTGAAGATGAAAGAATTTAACTATAAATTCCATAATAATCCATCAAGAGTTGATGAGTTCGAAAAAGAGCCGGCATACAAAAGAATGGGAATCGATTTGAATCATACCCAGGCTGATAATAGCAAATCTAGGATGTCACTTGGAACGGATAGTAACGACGATTTACAATTGCGTTCAAATAATTCGTTTCTTCACGACAACGTAGATTAACTAACTCAAACCAAAACCCGATAACCCGAAAATTGAATTGATTTTCGGGTTATTTTTTTTATCTTCGCATCAGTTTAAAAGAAGGTTAAAGGCTTTTTGAAACATAAAATTGCAATATTTTCTGAATCCAAAACTTTAGAGGCCTGATTTTTAAATAATTCAATTAATAGAAAAGAAAAGAACCATACCAATGAGTCTACAAGATAAAATCAACGAAGAAATCAAAACGGCAATGAGAGCCAAAGACACAGTAAGTCTTGAATCTCTAAGAGCTGTAAAGTCTGCATTATTGCTTTTGCAAACAGATGCAGGGGCAAAAGAAATTTCTCAGGACGATGAAATCAAACTTTTGCAGCGTTTGGTAAAACAGAGAAAAGACAGTGCCAATATCTTTACGGAACAAGGTCGACCTGATTTGGCTGAACCGGAATTGTTACAGGCTGCTGTTATTGAAAAGTTTCTTCCGGCTCAATTAAGCGAAGAAGAGGTAGAAGCTGTTGTGGCAAAAATCATTGCTGAAACAGGTGCTTCTGGAATGGCTTCAATGGGAAAAGTTATGGGGCAGGCTTCTGCTGAGTTGGCTGGTAAAGCTGATGGTAAGACTATCTCTACAATTGTGAAGAAATTATTGTTATAAAAAATATAAAATCTAAAACTGACCCTGTAGTTCAACTGGATAGAATATCAGATTTCGGCTCTGAGGGTTGGGGGTTCGAACCCCTCCAGGGTCACAGATTTTTAAAGGGACTGGTCTAGTCCCTTTTTTATTTTCCAAAAAAAATCAGGATATGAGTGAAGCTGTTTTTATTGTTATAACCATTTTGCTTGCGACATTAGTAATCCTTTTAGTGATTGTAGGCTTTGTAAGACTATTTGTAGAGCCGGCTTTTGTGTTGATTTTTAATAGGCCATTGTACATTCACTGGTATCCCGTTCCCAAAAAGATAATACCATTTCAAAGGCAAATTCTGGAAAGAGAATTCTCTTTTTACAGGAAACTTTCTGATAAGAGAAAAGTCTATTTTGAACATCGTGTCAAATCATTCCTGATGAATTACCAATTTGATGGGAAAGGCATTTCTGTTACAGAAGAAATGAAAGTTATGATTGCCGGAACCTATGTTATGCTTACGTTTGGGATGCGATTTTACTTGACTCCGCTTTTTAGAAAGATCATTATTTATCCAAGCCAATATACATCTGTCATAACAGAGCAGAATCACAAAGGAGAATTTAACCTGCGACTGAAAGCGGTGGTTTTTTCATGGGAAGATTTTCTTTCAGGACACAATACGACAAATGATAATGTGAATCTGGGACTTCATGAATTTGCACATGTATTGCATTTTCATTCTAAAAAGGTAAATGGCGATCCAAATGCGTCCATATTTTATGACGAGTTCAACGAAATCGTAAAATACTATGATGATGCCGCATTGTCGTTAGAATTGGTTCAGAACGGCTATTTTCGCGAATATGCCTATGAAAACCAATTTGAGTTTCTGGCTGTGTTGCTGGAGCATTTTTTTGAATCGCCACAAATCTTCAGGACAGAACATCCAGAATTGTATGAAAGAGTAAAAACGATGATTAATTTTAAAGATGAATATCTGAATTAGTCGTATAAAAAAAACCTGTTCTCAGAACAGGTTTCTTTATTTATAGAAATGCTTTTAAAACGATGCAATCTTCTTTAAATCGGCAATTGTTTCAGTTGGATTGGCTGATTTGAAAACAAAATTTCCGGCTACCAAAACATCTGCACCGGCTTCAGCCAGCTGCTTGGCATTCTTGTCTGTTACTCCACCATCAACCTCAATCAGTGTTTCAGCTTTATTACGGGAAATGATTTCTTTTAATTGTCTTATTTTTTTATAAGTAGATTCAATAAATGACTGTCCTCCAAAACCAGGATTCACGCTCATGATACAAACCACGTCGATATCAGTAATAATATCTTCCAATACGTTAACGCTGGTGTGCGGATTCAAGGCAACTCCGGTTTTCATTCCCTCAGCCTTTATAGCCTGCAATGTTCTGTGAAGGTGTGTGCAGGCTTCATAATGAACGCTCAATACGTTGGCTCCAAGTGAAGCAAAAGTCTTGATATAACGGTCTGGATCAACAATCATAAGATGTACATCGATGGTCTTTTTTGCATGTTTCTGGATAGTTTCCAAAACAGGCATTCCGAAAGAAATATTAGGTACAAAAACGCCGTCCATAATATCAACATGGAACCAGTCGGCATTACTGTTGTTAATCATTTCAATGTCACGCTGCAGATTTCCAAAGTCGGCAGCCAGCACAGAAGGTGCTATTAAGGTATTTTTCATGTGTTGTTGTGTTGTTTTGTGCAAAAGTACATTTAAACAGGAGAGCATACAAGCTTTTTTTGCAAGAGATGCTAAGGTTCTGAGGTGCTAAGTTTTGGTATTTTGTGTGAAAAAGGGAGTGATTAGAAGGTAAGTGATTTTGCCTTTGCCTTTGGAGAGGTTCTGAGACGCTAAGGCTCTAAGTTGCTAAGTTTTTATAGCCTATATCTAAAAGGGTAGTTGAAGGTTAATCTTTTGTTTGATAAAAAAACAAAACTCCGGAAACCCGAGCGGAAGCGAACAGACCGAAGTTTTGTTTGATAAAAAAACAAAACTCCGGTAATCAGCCGGAGTTTCAATCATCAATCAAAAAACGAACAGTTTTGAACTGTTGTTGCGTTAAATATTATAATATAAGGGTGTCAATTTTTTGGGAAAACAATATACAAATAAAATCTAAGAATCAAAATGATTTTAAAATTTTTGCAATTTGTTATCCTAAATAGGTCTTTAAGATTTTACTTCTCGAAGTGTGTTTCAGCCTACGGATTGCTTTTTCCTTGATTTGGCGTACACGCTCACGAGTTAAATCAAAAGTTTCACCTATTTCCTCCAAAGTCATTGGGTGCTGGTCGCCCAATCCAAAATACAAACGAACCACATCTGCTTCTCTAGGAGTCAGGGTTTCTAATGAACGTTCAATTTCAGTGCGTAAAGATTCATGGATTAACTCTCTATCCGGATTTGGAGATTCTCCTGAACGCAAAACGTCGTAAAGGTTAGAATCTTCTCCTTCAACAAGAGGAGCATCCATTGAAAGGTGACGACCGGAATTTTTCATAGATTCCTTTACGTCATTTACGGTCATGTCAAGCTCTTTTGCAATTTCTTCAGCAGATGGTGGACGTTCATTGGATTGTTCCAACAAAGCATACATCTTGTTGATTTTATTAATCGAGCCAATCTTATTCAATGGCAGACGAACAATACGTGACTGTTCTGCCAAAGCCTGCAAGATAGATTGACGAATCCACCAAACAGCATAAGAGATAAATTTGAATCCACGCGTTTCATCGAAACGTTGTGCAGCTTTGATAAGGCCTAAATTTCCTTCGTTAATTAAATCTGGAAGTGTAAGTCCTTGGTTTTGATATTGTTTTGCCACAGAAACCACGAAACGCAAATTGGCTTTTGTCAATTTTTCTAATGCTCTCTGGTCTCCGGCTTTTATTCTTTGAGCTAATTCTACCTCTTCATCAGCTGTAATAAGATCAACTTTTCCAATCTCTTGTAGGTATTTGTCTAAGGAAGCAGTTTCACGATTTGTTACCTGCTTGGTAATTTTGAGCTGTCTCATTTAGTTTTCCTTAATTTATGTATTCAGATAGTTATACGTATTGAGTTGCAAAAAAGTTACAAAAAGGTAAATAAAATATTTTTATTTTTATCCGTATGTTATATTTCTATATCTAACTTGTTGATTTTCTGTAAATAAAAATCGATTTTTTGATGTCCTTTTCCGAAGAAAATTTTTCGGTCGCGGGTTCCTGACAGGTTAAGTGACTTTGAATTTTTGATTTGGTGGAGAAAATATTCAGAAGCATTGTGGCAAGTAGATCCATCTTCGGTAATAAAATACCCGAGCATTGTGTAAGGTATAAACAGTGATTTTTTCTCCGCATTAGATAAAAGCACATTGTTGTTTAGAATTAATAGCTCGTTATAGTAAAGATGATATCCTGAAGTGTTTTTGCTGGATTTTTCTTCTGCCTTCTGCAAAATCTTTCTCACATCTTCATACAGCAGCTGTGCATTAGTTTGGGACAGCAATCCCGATTCAAAAAAATATAAGATTTGCTGTAACGTACTGTTGATGGTCGTATCGTTCCATATTTCATGGACTTCGGTATTGTCATATACATTCTGAAGCTGCGAGCTATAAGCCAAAAGTGACTGGTCTAAAACAAAATTTTCAAAATGCTCCTGATTTTCGATACCCATCAGTAGATTCAGCCAAACATATAGTTTGAACTTTGAAAGCAACGTGCCCCCAATAGTATAAAAAAGCGGAATGTCTTTAGACGAATAGTACATCTTCGAGTCGGTAGTATAAGGCTTCAGGTTTTGGGCCGACTGCTTAAAGTATAATGCCAAATCTTCTAAGGATCGTATTTCTTTTGTCTTTTCTGCAATAACCTGGTTTTCTTTTCCACCAAATATCTTATCCATAGAAATGGAAAAATGCTGGCAGAGTTTTACCGTTTCTTCAATAGAAAATTTGCTTTTTGAAGAAACTCTGCGGTGTGAAGCATCATAGCTTATTTGTAAAACTGCTGCTATTTCTTCAATCAAGGAAGAATTCTTATGTAAACGTTTCCTGATGTTTCCTAATAAAATGGTTTGGCTGTCCATGTTTTTGCGATTATCACAAAAGCTAAAGTACAAAATATTGTTTAACACAATGTTATTTGCGATAAACAAAAGAATTTTGGGTCACTAAAATGTGTAATCATGAAAAAAAGAATTGAAAATTTTTACAGCTTTCAAAAACATCTCAATAGATGTTTGAAGCGAAATTGGCCAGTTTTGTTTGTTTTTTGTATCACTTCCTGTACGATTCAAAATCAGATTAATAGAGACGGTTATAAAAGTATTCCCCCAAAATTTTCGGGTAAATTCTATGGGAAAGTGGATACGCTTCACGTTCAGTATGATAGTCGGATTTATACTTCAAGTTTGATAAAGCAAATGACTAATATTGATAATGTCGATTATTCGAAGCCTATTCAGGTCGAAATAAAAGATAAGGAATTGTTTATAAGTTATGATGATGCCCGTGCAAAACGCCATGTCCTGAAATTTTATGGAAAGCGATATAAGAACAAATTTGTTTTTTATACCAATTATCAAACCGTAACATTTCCGGTCGTTTTCATGACCAAAGAAATGACTAAGTATTCTGTTTATTTACCGAGCGATAAAGAAATTGTCTTTGAAAAGCATAATGTAAATGAAGGAATGGTTTTGCTTTTTGGGGCTGGAAACTCTCATAAAACAGATAATAAATTTAAACTTTTGCCAAATGAATAAAATGCTTTTTTTAGTCTTAATTGCATTTCAGATGAATGCGCAAGACACCATTATTTTTCCAAAAGTGGATTTGTATAAAAGAAATATCATGGAAGTAAGTTACGGTACTCCGTTAGGTGCTTTGGCTGATAAGTACGAAAGCTCAATTAATACGGCTTATTATATGAGGACAAAAATTGCAAGACGCCAGTTCATTGATTTTGGTGCTGAACTAAGCGGTATTGTAAAAGGGAAAAGCGTCACATATAAATGGAATAATGAAAATATAACGTTGTCAGGAAGCAAGTCTTCATTTTTATTAGGTTTCAGATATACAAGGTTTTTGTATCAATCTCCCAATGAAAATTTCCATATTGAATCAAATTCCGGAATCGGTTGGAAATACCTGCATTACAGCAAGCCTGAAGGTGAAGATTTTGATAAAGAAGATATTAAGCCTACGCTCCACACCATTGCCTTTTCGCAGGGTGTGAAAATTATGTTTTACGGATTCGGTGTCCACTGCAATTACAACTACGCGCCTTATGGCTTGTTTAATTCAAAAGCAGAACGAAATTTTGGAGCATCTTCCGTAAATTTTGGTTTGTCAGGAAGTTGGAATTTTTAACTGAAGAATAAAGTGTATTTTAAAAGTGGCTGCCTAATTAATAAGCAGCCACTTTTTGATTTTAATTATAATGAAGGTTCGATATAATTGAATGGTTCAGAAGTGTTTTTTAAATTACCGCTTTTTGCAGCAACAAATTTTCCGTTTGCCGAATCATAGATTACAGAAATGTCAGTGACACTACTTCCAAATTTTAATTCGGTCATAGGTGATGTTATCATGGTAACAACTGAATTGCTGACAACCTGAGACTGCAGCCAGATGTAAATAGTCGTGTTTGGTGTCATTATCGCATTGCTTTGCATTAACACGGGAGTTGCATAAATGGCGTTACCCGTATTATTGTTTCCATTAACAATAGCATCTTGAAAAAGCCCTGCTGTCATATAAGGCATACCTTGATATTGATTTGAGAAAATAAATGCATTTGGAAATCCTCCATCATAAGGTCCGTTAATTGCTCCGTTGCTTTGAAGTATATATTGCTTTCCGGCTTCAATTCCTATGGGAGTGTTAGATAATTGACTTAAAACTACGCCGTTTCTAATAGGGGCGGTTGATGCATAAATCCCATATTCTTCTTTCCAGGACACGGTGTTAGCCTGCATAGGTTTGAAAACCTGCCATGCGACAGATGGTGAGCGCCCATCCGATGGTTTTCCAATGATAACATTTGTGCCTGTTGCATATAAAATTCCTAATTGTTCTGGTGTAAATGCTACTTTTAAATTGAATTGTGACATGATTCTACTATTTAGTGGTTGTTCCTACTCTTATGGCTTTTCGGTGTCCGCCGTCGTTGCTTATTTTGCTTTGTAAAAGTAAAGGCAATCCGGTTTTTTGTAGAAGAAAAAGGCATGAGCAGGAGAATTCATGTCATGAGAGAAATGAAAATGAGGTATGAGTTATGAAAATAAATCCGACGCTCAGGATCCTGATTGTATGAATTGTTGAAATAAAACATCTATAATTTAAAAGCCCCATTTCAAATAAATGAAACGGGGCTTCAGTTGAATTAACCTTATATAAGAATTAATTATTTTTTATCCTCTTCTCTTGGAGGTTTTTTTGAATCATCTCTCGGAGGTCTTGGCAATAAAGCCTTTTTCGAAACTTTTTCTTTTCTGGTTTTAGGGTCAACTCCAAGGTATTTTACCTGGAATACATCGCCCATTTTTACCACGTCAGCAACATTTTCAGTTCTTTCCCAGGCTAGTTCAGATACGTGAAGCAATACTTCATTGCCTGGGGCAGCTGTATATTCTACTACTGCACCAAAATCAAGCATCTTGATAACTTTTACTTCGTATGTTTCACCAACTACCGGTTTGAAAACGATAGAGTCGATTTTTGCCATTACTGCTGCCATTCCGTCCGGATCTGTTCCAAGGATTTCTACAACGCCTTGTTCGTCAACCTCGTTAATAACGATAGTTGTACCCGTAGCTTTTTGTAGTTCCTGGATTACTTTTCCGCCAGGTCCGATCAACGCTCCAATAAAGTTGCCAGGAATGATTCTGGTAACGATTTTTGGCGCATGTTTCTTCACTTCTACTTTTGGAGTTGCAATAACTTCTGTCAATTTTCCTAGAATGTGCAAACGGCCATCGCGAGCCTGCTCAAGAGCTTTCTCCATGATGTCATAAGCAAGACCTTCAATCTTGATGTCCATTTGACAAGCCGTGATTCCGTCAGCAGTTCCTGTAACTTTAAAGTCCATATCACCCAAGTGATCTTCATCACCTAAGATGTCAGACAATACAGCCCATCTTCCTGTTTTATCATCAGAAATCAATCCCATTGCAATACCTGAAACCGGTTTTGTCATTTGAATACCTGCGTCCATCAAAGCTAGAGTTCCGGCACATACTGTAGCCATAGAAGAAGAACCGTTAGATTCTAAAACTTCTGAAACAACTCTTACAGTATATGGGCAATCTGCAGGAATCATATTTTTCAAGGCACGTTGTGCCAGGTTTCCGTGTCCTACTTCTCTTCTTGAAGTTCCTCTTAGCGGTTTCGCTTCACCTGTAGAGAAAGGAGGGAAGTTGTAGTGTAGGTAGAATTTTTCTTCGCCTTGTTCTGATGGAGTGTCAATTTGGTTTGCTTCTCTTGAAGTTCCCAAAGTTACAGTTGCCAAAGCTTGTGTTTCACCTCTTGTAAATAAAGAAGATCCGTGAACAGATGGAAGGTAATCGATCTCACACCAGATTGGTCTGATTTCGGTAGTTTTTCTTCCGTCAAGACGTAGTCCTAATTGAAGTATAACTTCTCTTACCGCTTCTTTATTAACTTTTGAATAGTATTTTGAGATCAGGTCTCCGTTTTCTAGCAATTCTTCTTCAGTAAAAGCAGCTTTTACATCTTCTTTTACTTCAGCAAATTTTTCAGAACGCTCTTGTTTAGCTGTTCCTTCCTGAGCGATAGCAAAACATCTGTCGTAAGCAAGTTCTCTTACTTTGTCATAGATAGCTTCGTCATTACGTTCTTCGTCGTAAGTACGAATTTCTTTTTTGCCAATAAGATTTTGCAATCTTTCTTGAGCTGCAATTTGTATTTTGATGGCTTCGTGTGCAAACTTGATGGCTTCAACCATTTCTTTCTCTGAAATCTCTTTCATTTCACCTTCTACCATCGTGATAGAATCTTTTGAAGCTCCAATCATCATGTCGATGTCAGATAGTTCCAATTGTGCGCGACTTGGGTTGATTACGAGTTTTCCATCAATTCTGGCAACACGTACTTCCGAAATCAAAGTTGAGAAAGGTACGTCTGAAACTGCTAAAGCAGCTGATGCAGCCAAACCAGCCAATGCATCCGGCATTACAGTTTCGTCATGAGACATCAACTGAATCATTACTTGAGTTTCAGCATGATAGTCATCTGGGAAAAGCGGACGCAAAACGCGGTCGACTAATCTCATAGTAAGGATTTCACTGTCGCTTGGACGAGCCTCACGTTTGAAAAATCCCCCAGGAAAACGACCTGCTGCCGCAAATTTTTCGCGGTAGTCAACTGTTAAAGGTAAAAAGTCAACTCCAGGAGTTGCTTTTTTAGCAGATACTACGGTAGCAAGCAACATTGTATCTCCCATTCTTATTACTACAGATCCGTCGGCTTGCTTTGCCAGCTTTCCTGTTTCGATTGAGATGCTTCTTCCATCTCCTAAATCGATAATTTCTTTTGAAACTTGTGGAATCATAAAATTTTCCTCTTTTGATTAAACAATGGGTTTTAGTTGTGTTGTAGTTGTTGTTGTGTGTAGTTGTCTAAAACCCAATGAAAAACCAAACTTTTTTTCAGCAATATGTAAAAACAAAAAGAGGCGCGTGAGCACCTCTTTTCTATTGAATTATTTTCTAATATTCAATTCTTTGATAATCTCACGATATCTGTTGATCTCTTTTTTCTTTAGATAATCAAGCAAGCTTCTTCTTTTACCTACTAGTAGTACAAGTGAACGCTCAGTGTTGTAATCGTGACGATTTTTCTTCAAGTGCTCAGTTAAGTGACTAATTCTGTGCGTGAATAACGCGATTTGTCCTTCAGCTGAACCTGTGTTTGTAGCTGATCCGCCGTGCTTAGCGAAAATTTGCTCTTTAACTTCTTTAGTTAAGTACATGCCAATATTTGTTTAAATGATTATTATGTAATGAATAAGTTTTTCTTATTCGAGTGCAAAGGTAATATTTATTTTCAGAAAAAATAATTTTCAGAAAAAAGATTTTAAAAAATACGGTCTGGAGTTTTTCTTTTGCTTAAACTGCTGACAGCAAGTTTTTTTTGGATTTGCTTAGGGATTTGAAAGCTTAAAATAATTTTGCTACTTCGGCATTCACAAATTCAAGGAAGCGTTCGTCCATTTCGGTAAAAGGATCCAATACATTGGAATCGATATCAATCTGGCCGATGTTTTTTCCTTCGACAAAAAGAGGAATTACGATTTCAGATTTTACAGTAAAGCTGCAGGCAATATAATTATCCTGGGCTTTTACATCCGGTACTACAAAGTTTTGGTTGGAAACGGCAACCTGTCCGCAAATTCCTTTTCCAAAAGGAATAATTGTGTGGTCAGTTGGTTCGCCTGCATATGGTCCTAAAATTAGTTCTTCTTTGTCACCATTCCTGAAATAGAATCCAACCCAGTCGTAATAGTCAATATTGTCTCTTAAGAGATGGCAGATTTGCAATAATTTGTCTTCTCTTAAAATGTCTTTATGGTGGAGTATGTCCTCAACCTTAGGCCTTAATTCTTCAAAAGTCATAATGATGGTATTTTACCATACAAAAGTATTTAATTACGGAAAGCTAAAATTGTATAGTTTTGTTAAAAATAATTTTTTTGAAAAGCTACTTCGTTCAATACCGGCCATTTTTTATATTCCTGCTCAAGTTCTTTTTGACTTATGGAGTGCTAACATTTGTATATCAGCTGTATCTCAATAGTTTTGATGCCGGAAAGTTTGAAGCTGATAGTCTTACGGAGCTTGTCGCTTCGCAAACCAATGATGTGCTTCATCTTTTTGGTCAAGATACTTCTATAGAGCCACATGAATCCCAAGCATCTGTAAAACTTTTCCTGAATGGCAAATTTATCGCAAGAGTAGTAGAGGGTTGTAATGCGATGAGTGTTATGATTCTTTTTGTGGCATTTGTAGTTGCTTTTAAAGGGAAGACAAAACAGACAATAGTGTTTGTGCTGGCAGGAATTTTAATTATCCATATACTAAATGTTCTTAGGATTGCACTACTAGCCATCGCATTGTATCATTATCCGGAATATGAGCATATTTTACATGGTGTTGTTTTTCCACTATTTATTTATGGAGTAGTATTTGGACTGTGGGTTTTGTGGGTTCAAAAATTTTCATTGCATGCAAAAGCTTCTTAAATATAAAAAAGAAATCGCCTTGTCAGTGGTGCTGGTTTTCTTGCTGGCATTAGTTCGGGCTTTTGAAGGACTTTTTTATGATCCGTTTTTGGCTTACTTCAGAAGTGATTATATGGAAATGCCTTTGCCGGAATATGATTTCCTTACATTATTTTTCAGTCTTTTTTTAAGATATGCCCTGAACAGCCTTATTTCGATTGCGATAATTCAGGTTTTGTTTAAAGATTTCGGCTTATCAAAGTTTGCAGCTGTGCTATACATGGTCTTTTTTGTTATTTTGATAGTGATCTTTTTTTCAATACTTCACTTTTCAAATCAGGAAAACAACCTTTTGCTTTTTTATGTACGAAGGTTTTTAATCCAGCCTCTGTTTTTATTGTTATTTGTTCCGGCCTTTTTTTATCAGAATAAGATTTCTAAAAAAAATAACAATTCTTAAATAGTTTTGTGTTGGCAATTTTAATAATTTTGCAGCTGACAATTTATAAGTTGATGAGTTTAAGAAAGAGCACAAGTCTGATTTTAGCACTTTTCCTGTTGGTTTCCAACATGGGATTTGCTTTCAATGTGCATTTCTGTGGAGGAAAAGTTTCTTCGATTTCGGCGGCTTATAAAACTTCTGAAGTATGTGCCTTACCTAAAAAGGAAACTGCTGAAAAGAAATGTTGTGCTAAAAAAGCTGAAGAAGGAAAAAAATGCTGCTCTGATAAAAAAGTTGAACTTAAGAAAAAATCAGAACAGGTTGTTGTAAAGACTTTTTCATTCCACTCAGGACTTGCCGTTATATTTCAGGATTGGAAACCGGTAGTTTTTGGAAAGCCACTTCAGACTCCAAAACAAGAAAACATTGAATACTATTGCGATGCCAATGCGCCGCCCTTATTCAAACTCTATTCCCAGTACATTTTCTACGCGTGATTTGATAGATAATTCCGGAAAGCCTTCGATGGCTTGACTATAATTATACTATTAAATCATTTTTTATGCAAAAACAATTCATACTGCTGTTATGTCTGATCGTTTCTGCTACTTCTTTTTCACAGGAGTTGAAAGGGAAAATAACAGAAGCAACAGCTACAGGACAGCCAATCATAGGAGCCAGCGTACAATGGCTCAATACCCAAATAGGTACAACTACAGACGAAAATGGAAACTTTTCCATTGCTTACAAGCCTGAATTTACAAAACTCGTAATCAGTTATGTGGGATTTACAACAGACACGATTACAGTAAGTTCGCCAAATTTCATCAATCATGTTCTTGTTCAGAATAATGACCTTGAAGAAGTAACAATCAGTAAGGAGCGAAAAAGCCTTCAAAAATCGTACATGAAAACGGCCAATGTTACTACAATGTCGAGTAAGGAATTACTCAAAGCGGCTTGTTGTAATTTGGCAGAAAGCTTTGAAACAAATCCATCTATTGACGTTAACTTTTCAGATGCCTTGACAGGAACAAAGCAGATTAAAATGCTAGGTCTTACAAGTCCTTATTTGGTGATTACTGAAGAAAATCTTCCTTCCGTAAGAGGCGCTTCACAGGCTTATGGCCTTTCTTTTACGCCTGGAACATGGGTAGAAAGTATCCAGATTACAAAAGGTGCAGGATCCGTAGTTAACGGTTTTGAAAGTATTTCAGGGCAGATTAATACGGAATTAATCAAGCCGGTAAACGATATTCCTTTTTTCCTGAATGCTTACGGTTCTACAGATAGCCGTTTTGAGCTTAACACCCATTTTAATAAAAAAGTTTCCGACAAATGGAGTACAAGTTTGTTCCTTCATGGCAATGCCAGATTGGGCAAGAACGATATGAATGATGACGGTTTTTTAGACAATCCGCTTTCCAAACAAATCAATGTGTTGAACAGATGGCAATATACCGACATGGAAAAAGGCTGGGTAAGCTTTTTGAATTTCAGATACATGAATGATGAAAAGCAAACCGGAGAAGTTGATTTTGATAAAGACCGTGATAAATTCACAACAAATTATTGGGGTTCTGAAATCAAGACCCAGCGTTATGATGTTTCGGCAAAGCTGGGTTATGTTTTTCCGGACATGCCTTATCAGAGTATTGGATTCCAGACAGCTTTCAACGGGCATGACCAGGAATCCTATTTTGGATTAAACAAGTACGATATCAACCAGAAAAGTTTTTATTCCAACCTGATTTTTAATTCGATTATCAACAACACGTTGAACAAGTTTGCGACAGGATTGAATTTTACGTATGACAAATATGATGAGTTTGTTGGCGTTCCGAATATTTCAAGAGATTTTAACCGAATCGATAATTCGGTAGGTGCCTTTTTTGAATATACATATGACAATACTACAAATTTCAGTTTGGTTGCCGGTGCCAGAGTTGATAACCATAACCGTTTAGGAACTTTTGTTACGCCAAGAATCCATGCAAGATACAATCCGTGGGAAAAGGCAGTATTGAGAGCTTCTGCGGGAAGAGGAAAACGTTCGGCTAATATTTTTGCCGAAAATCAGCAGCTTTTTGCCAGTTCCAGAGTTTTTGATATTTTGAACACAGGAGGCAAAATCTACGGATTGGATGCGGAAATTGCATGGAATTACGGACTTAGTTTTATGCAAGGTTTTACACTTTTCAATAGGCCGGCAGAAGTTACTTTCGATTTTTACAGAACCGATTTCCAAAATCAGGCAGTTGTAGATTTATATGCCAGTCCGCAGCAGGCTTTATTTTATAACCTGGACGGAAAATCATTTGCGAACAGTTTACAGCTTGATTTTAATTATGAATTGGCAACACATTTCAATTTAAGAACGGCTTACAAGTTTTATGAAATTGAAACCGATTATCTAAGTGGAAGTGCACAAAGACCATTACAGGCCAAACATCGTTTCTTTGGTAACTTAGAGTATGAAACGCATATCACGGATAAAGGACAACAATGGAAATTTGATTTTACCTATAATTGGCTTGGAAAACAACAATTACCAAATACAGCGTCAAACCCTTCATCAGACAGGCTTCCAGACTATTCTCCATCTTTTTCTCTTATGAACGCACAAATCACCCGAACTTTTTCTTCTACCTTTGAAGTATATGTAGGTGGCGAAAACATAGGGAATTACAAACAAGACAAAGCTATTTTAGGTAGCGATAATCCTTTTGGACCTAATTTTGATAGTTCTATAATCTATGCGCCAATTTTTGGACAGATGTATTATGCAGGATTGCGATTCAAGATAAAATAAGCTTAAAATAATAATTATAAAAAATAGAAATATGAAAAAAATAATGATAGTGCTTTTCATTTCCATAATCGGATTTGCAGCACAGGCACAGGAGAAAAAAAGTAAGAATGCAAAGCACACTGTTGAGGTTAAAGGTAACTGCGAAATGTGCAAAAAACGAATCGAAAAAGCCGCTTTTTCTGTTCCGGGAGTAAAATCAGCCAGTTGGGATATTGGTGACAAACAGTTACACCTTATTCTAAATGAAGAAAAGACATCAGATGAGGAAGTACAGAAAGCCATTGCAAAAGTGGGGCACGATACAGAAAAAGTAAAGGCAACTAATGAAGACTACGAAAAGCTTCATACTTGCTGCGCTTACGAAAGAAACTAAAAAGGATAAAAATACCTTGGAATTTTTTCAAGGTATTTTTCTAATGGCCTGACAAAATAGTGTCGGATTAATGAGATACTGTGCGGATTGAAAAAATTCTGCCGGGATTTAGATATCGAGGATTGAAATAAACAATTATATAAATGAAATCATTGAAGTATTCACTGGCTTTTTGCGGGCTAACAGCTTTTTTCCTGTCGCAAAAAACAGAAGCTCAGGAGCAGCAACCCATACCGGAAAAACCAAAACACGAATTTTGGCATGATAAAAAATTATACCTGAATGAAGACGGTTCCAATTACCTCAAGTTTGCTATGCTTTCTCAGGTTTGGATTAGAAATCAGGAATATAATCCCGGAACTACCATTTTTGATTCTCCAAAAACATCGGGAACAGATATCGGTATCCGAAGATTCAGAATTCAGATGTATGGGCAGGTAGCTGACCGTGTTTTTATTTACGGACAAATAGGGCAGAATAACTTCAATAATGTTTCTGACAGGAAACAGGGTTTCTTTATCCATGACGCCTTAGGAGAATATGCAATCGATAAAGAGAAATTGTCTTTGGGTGCCGGCTTGTCTTCGTGGACAGGTTTGTCTCGATTTTCTGCTTCTTCAGTAGGTTCGATTATGGGTGTCGATATTCCATTATTCCTGGAGTCGACAAATGATGTGACAGATCAATTCGTAAGAAAACTTTCGTTTTATGCAAAAGGGAAATTGGGTAAATTGGACTATAGAGTAGCTTTTGCTCAGCCGTTGGCGATACAGAAAAGTTCCAGTTATGTAGCGGCACTAAGCGAAAGGTCAAATTTTTCTCCAAAGCCGCCACAGATGCAATTCAATGGTTATTTTCAGTATCAGTTTAAGGATCAGGAGTCCAATTTGACACCGTATGCTACCGGAAGTTATCTAGGGAAAAAGAAAGTATTCAACATAGGAGCCGGAATAGTATACCAGCAAGATGCAATGTGGCATAGAAATGCGGTTAATGATACTATTTATACCGATATGCTTCATCTGGCAGCAGATGTTTTCTATGATGCGCCAATCGGTTCCAGAGGAGAGGCGATAAGTTTCTACGGAAATTTTACGCATTATGATTTTGGGACGAATTATATCCGAAATGCGGCACCAATGAATCCTGCCAATGGAAATAATGATCCTACTGTTTTGAATGGAAGCGGAAATGGTTTTCCAGCCTATGGAACAGGAAATGTTTTGTATGCACAATTGGGTTATAAGCTTAAAGATAACTTGATCGGAACAACAACCTTAATGCCATATGTTGCCATTCAGCACGCCCATTATGAAAGATTGAACAAGGATATGAGCTTTTATGACATTGGTGTAAACTGGCTGTTGAACGGACAGACTTCAAAATTTACGATTTCGTATCAGAATCGTCCGGTATATAATACTTCGGGCAATCTGACAGACCATAAAGGAGCTTTTATTGCACAATATCAAGTTTCTATTTAATAATAGTTGGTTGGTTTTTTTTAGTTGGTAAAAACCGAAGCCTAAGCTTCGGATTTTTTTTTTATTCCAGGCTAATGGTTCGGATTTCCGAAATTAATTGTCCTTCGGCAGAAAAGCCTTCAATAAGCAATTTCACTTTCTTTTGTCCCATGTTTGGAATCTGAAATTTAAAATCTTTGCTTTCATGGCTATAGATATTAGGGATCCAGTGGATTAGACCAAAGTTTTGGAAACCTTTATTTTCAGTTGATACGTATAGTTTATTTTTAAAAGGTTCGATTTTTGAAAAAGCATTCTTTATTTCATAAGGAATGGCGCTGCTTTTTTGTAATGAGCTGCTGCCGCCTTTTTTCAGATAAATTTTTATTACTCCAATATTGTTGTTTACTGACGGAACTATGGCCTGTGCATTGATGTAAATTTCGTCTACTTCGTTCATTCTCATATTCAGGAGCAAATCAAAACTCATTTGTTGGACACCGTCAATAAAAAGTACCGGAGTGCTTCGTGCCCCATTTATGGTAGTTATGGATCGACCATAGATTTCTACCGTATTGGAAAAACCATTGATTGAGGGAACTTCAAAGCCATTATTTCGGATAAAATTCAATACATCGGTATGGTCTTTTTCCGTCACCTTATACCCTCGAAGATTTCCATTTCCCAAAGCGTTGGAATATTTTAGCTTCTTTTTTGTGTCAACAGCAATTTCAACGTCTTCAAGCATAATGGTTCCGTTTACAAAGCTCGGGGTTTCATATTCTGTCTTTTCTCCAATTAGGGCGCATTCTTTTTTCTCTACTTTAAAAGGCTTGTTGAATATTCTTTGCCCGTTTAAAATTTGAGGATATAATTTTAGAGCAATGGGTTTGTTTTTGTCATCGGTCAATGTAAAGTTTACCCAAGTTGAATCTGCAAGTACCATATTGTTAAAATAGAATTCATTTTTATCATTGATTTCCGCAGATTCGCTAATGCTGGATTGTAGTGAGAACAGTTTTACTTTGAATTTTTTTCTGTCATTCAATGTTTGATTTACGGTGCCTTTTATTGTAAGTCCAAAGTCAAAGGCATTGCTGTCTTTGGGAGGTGTAGTCATGATGTTTTCCCATTTGTATTTTCCGTTACTTTGAGCCAAGAGTAATAGGTCAAGTTCAAACTCCTTGGCTTTTGATATTTCTTCGAAATAATAATTGGCACTCGCTTGATTTTTAGTGAGATAAGGGTTCAGTAGAAAAGAGGCCCGAATAGAATAATTCTGATTCACGGCAAGTGATTGTTCCGGAATAACGGCAATGCTGAGACTGTTGCTGATTGAGTTTAGATTTCCTGAAAAGTGGATAGAATCTTTTCCTCTTTTTAAGAGCTTTAGATCAAGGTTTAAAGATTCTTCCGGGTATTTAAAGATAAACCTTTCGGCAAGCTGCTTCATGTCAGAATCAATTATTCTGACAGTATTGACACCTTCTGATAGATTGTCTTTGGAAAAAGTGATATTCTGTTCTAAGGTATTCTTGAAATCAATATCGAATATTGTAGATTTGTTATCCTGATGAACTACCAAATAATGTTTTTTTGATCTAAAAGAAGCGATACTCTTTTCATTGGTTTTGATTTTGACAATCGTTTTGTCTTTTAAGGCAAAGTTGTTGATTTCAAGCGCCAGGCCATTAGGCAATGCAACTGGCAGAATTTCTTCTACTTTTTTGTCATTAATTAAGAAAGAGGCTTTCAAAGTTTTGACCTCGCCAAAAATCTGAAATTTCCCCAAGCCGAATTTGTTTAGGGTCACTTTTTGAATGCTTTTCCCTTCTGAGTTGATGATGTCACCAGCAATTGAAGGTAGAGGATTACCATGGCAATCACTTACTTTTATGGCAATAGTATTTTGTATGCCTTGAATAATAGAGCCTCCTTCTGGATAAAACTCAATGTTTATTTTGGAATAATCCAATACGCTTTTGATAGAAGCAGTTTTGTCATTTTTATTAATGACGCTGAACTCAAAAACAGAAGATTCGTCTTCTTTGAAGTTGTTCATCCAGTTGGTGAAAACCTGGATATAATAGTTGCCGCTTTTAAACGTGTCTCCCAGTTCAAATTTTCCGGAGAAACTGCCCATGCTGCTAAATAACAGTTTGTTCTGTATCTTGTTCCCGTTTTCGTCATAAAGTATGGCATATACATTCGTAGTAGTGAAAAAAGGAACTTCCTCTTTCCTGTGGAATACGTAGCCTTTAAACCAGACATCTTCGTCAGAAATAAATACAGATTTGTCAAGCTGAAGATGGATGTTTTCTCTTTCCAGAAAGAAATAATCTTCAAGGGTTTTGGAAATTAAAGCCTTTTGAGTGTCGGTCTCTTGAGAATAGGAAGAAAATACGGCGGTGAAAAAAATAAAAATTACATGGAAGCGAAAGATTGATTGCATAATATAGTGTGTATAGTGAATAATAGGATGCAATATATGGATTATATTAAATAGTTGTAGTTGATGGAAATAAAAAAAGACGCCATCATGGCGTCCTTTTTGAAAAATATAAGCTGATTTTACATCATTCCCGGCATACCGCCACCCATTGGGCTGGCTCCTGCATTTTCTTCTTTTATTTCAACCAAAGCGCATTCTGTAGTCAAGATCATTCCTGAAACTGAAGCTGCATTTTCTAAAGCAACACGGGTTACTTTTTTAGGGTCAATAATTCCTGCTTTTAGCATATCAACATATTCATCAGTTTTAGCATTGTAACCGAAATCTCCTGAACCTTCAGCAACTTTAGCAACTACTACAGAACCTTCAAGTCCGGCATTTTCAACAATTGTTCTCAAAGGAGATTCAATTGCGCGAGAAACGATCTGGATTCCTGTAGCCTCATCAGCATTGTCTGCTTTGATGTCTTTCAATACGCTTTTAGCTCTTAATAAAGCAACACCACCACCAGCAACAATTCCTTCTTCAACTGCTGCACGAGTAGCATGCAAAGCATCGTCAACTCTGTCTTTTTTCTCTTTCATTTCTACTTCTGAAGCAGCTCCAACATAAAGTACAGCAACACCACCGGCTAATTTAGCCAGACGCTCCTGTAATTTTTCTCTGTCGTAGTCAGAAGTTGTAGTTTCCATTTGGCTCTTGATCTGGTTGACACGATTTTTAATCATCTCGATGTCTCCAGCTCCGCTAACCAATGTAGTATTGTCTTTATTGATAGTTGCACGTTTTGCTGTTCCAAGCATTTCAAGCGTTGCATTTTCTAAAGTATATCCTTGCTCTTCAGCGATAACTGTACCTCCGGTTAAGATTGCGATGTCTTCTAACAATGCTTTTCTTCTGTCTCCAAAACCAGGGGCTTTTACAGCCGCAATTCTAAGAGCTCCTCTTAGTTTGTTTACAACCAAAGTAGATAAAGCTTCTCCGTCAACATCTTCAGCAATAATCAATAATGGTTTTCCAGATTGTGCTACCGGCTCCAAGATTGGAAGCAATTCCTTCAATGAAGAAACTTTTTTATCATATAACAAGATGTAAGGGTTTTCTAATTCTGCCTCCATCTTTTCTGAATTAGTCACGAAATAAGGAGAAAGGTAACCTCTGTCAAATTGCATACCTTCAACTACATCAACATACGTATCTGTTCCTTTTGCTTCTTCAACGGTAATTACACCTTCTTTACCAACTTTACCAAATGCTGTAGCAATCAATTCCCCGATTACATCATCATTGTTTGCTGAAATAGAAGCAACTTGTTTGATTTTGTCAGTGTTTGTTCCTACTTCCGTTGCTTGTTTTGTCAAGTCAGCTACGATAGCTTCTACAGCCTTATCGATACCTCTTTTCAAGTCCATTGGGTTAGCTCCGGCAGCAACGTTTTTAAGTCCTTCTTTTACGATTGCCTGTGCTAAAACAGTTGCTGTTGTAGTACCATCACCGGCAAGGTCATTAGTTTTAGAAGCTACTTCTTTTACCATTTGTGCTCCCATATTTTCGAGCGTATCTTGCAATTCGATTTCTTTTGCAACAGAAACACCATCTTTTGTAACAGTAGGTCCGCCAAATGATTTTCCTATGATTACATTACGTCCTTTAGGGCCAAGTGTTACTTTTACTGCGTTTGCCAAAGCGTCAACACCACGTTTTAAACCGTCGCGTGCTTCAATATCAAATTTTATTTCTTTTGCCATCTTTATTTGTTTTAGGCTTTAGGCCGTTGGTGAAATTAATTTTTGTTTTAAATTGTAAATTTTGCTCTTTATAGAATTGATTTTATCAAGAAGGTTTGTTGCAATTTCAGTATTGATATAATACAAATCTCTGGATAAGATCAAAAGATATTCGGTTTCATTGGCTGTTCCCAATGCAATGTTGAGAAATTAGTTGAAGTCCTTATTGCTATTTCTTCCACATCCTTCACTGATATTAGTTGGAATAGAAGAGAAAGCTCTTCGGATTTGGCTTATTAAATTATAAGTTTCTTCTTTCGGAAAATTTGAAGTGATTTTATAAACTTCTAATGTGAAAGAATGACTTGATTGCCAAATGTGATACTTTTTAAAATCTCTCATGTTTTTTTGGCGTATATTGAATATGTTTTTAAGGCATATAGCCTATAGCTTATCGCTTTAAGCTTTTAGATTATTGCAAGAATATCATCTTCTCTCATAATCAGGTAGTCTTTTCCTTCCAATTTTAATTCTGTTCCTGCATATTTTCCGTAAAGTACAGAATCGCCAACTTTTACTGTCATATTGTGGTCTTTTGTACCGTTTCCTACAGCTACAACGGTTCCCTTTTGAGGTTTTTCTTTTGCTGTGTCAGGAATAAAAATTCCAGAAGCAGTTTTTGTTTCCGCTGCTGCCGGTTCAACCAATACACGGTCTGAAAGAGGTCTAATGTTTAAAGCCATAATTATAAAATTTATATTTATATGTTTTTTTAAGTTTCCTTCTAGTAGTCAGAAATTGTGCCAATCGCTATTTATGACATTTTGATCAAAAAAAAATGCCAACATCTGACGTGTTGGCATTTTGAATCTATTTTTCAAAAAAATTATTTTGCTGTGTCTTGTGCCGTAGCTGCTGGCTGTGCTGTTGTGGCAGGAGTTTCCGCTGCATTAGTTTTTGCCGGAGCTGCTGTTGTTTTAGGAGCAGGAGCTGCATTTTGGTCAATTGTTTTTAAGGTGCTGCCACCAAAAGCTCCAGTAAAGCTCAAGCTGGATAATAAAATCAAAACAATTAACAATCCTGCTAGTGTCCAAGTACTTTTGTCTAAGAAATCAGTAGTTTTTTGAACTCCGCCCATTTGTCCGCCACCGCCTAGTGTAGATGACAAACCGCCACCTTTAGGGTTTTGTACCATAATAACTACGACTAGTAGAAAACAAACGATTGTGATTAAAACCAAAAAAATTGTAAATGTGCTCATTGTTTTAATTATTGTTATTTTGTTGTAATGTCTTAATATCCAAAATTCGGTCTGCAAAGAAATGACTTTTTTCTGGATATTTCAAAATTAATATTTCATAAGCTTGAATTGCTTTTTGATATTTCTTTTGTTCCAGATAAACTTTTGCCAAGGTTTCTGTCATCAGATATGAATTATCTTGGGAGTTTCGCTCGGAAATCAATGAAATTGTCGAGGTGTTTTTAGCCGGAGAAATTTTTGGATTGGCTTCAATAAATCGGTCAATTATGTCTAATTTTTTCTTTTTTTCCGAATCTATTTCTGAAATTTCTTCCGTATTTGCTGTTTTTTCAGATTCAATTGGAGCTTCTTCTCTTTCGATTGGCTTGAAGGTTGACAATTGGAGCCATTCCTGAAAAGAATGTTTTTCTTCTTTTGAAAAATCAAGAGGTTTACCAATTTCCAGTTTTTCTTCAATACTTTCTTCCTGAGTTTCCGGTTGTGTTTCTTCTTTTGGGATTTCTATGCTTTTTTCTTCTTCGTGTTGAAATTGTGAGGCTGCGGCTTCACGAATTGATGTAAGTATTGATTGCTCCAGAGGATCAATTTTTACTACAGGTTCTTCCTTTTTCTCAGGATTAAGAATTTCTATCTCGTGAACTTTAATTGCATTAATTCGGGCTTCTTTTTCTGCAAAGAAAGCTTTATTGATGGCCATAAAATCTTCGGAGGTAATGTATTCGAATAATACGCTTCTGTCTGTTGTATGGGCAGCAGTGATTTTTAATTCTCCATTGTATTTAAAGCTATCCTGATTGTGTAATCCTTTTAGGCGCAAAGCTCTTGCACTTTGGAAATAGGGGAATTCTTCTACTATTTTTTCCAAAGCAAATACCTGCCTTTCACTGACGGCATTAGGATGGCTTAGCAAGGATGTAAATTCAGTCAGGTTCAATTTTGAATATATTATTTTGTTACCATTTGGCCAATGACTCGTTGAAGATGTCTTGTGTAATTCTTTCAAAAACGGCATCCAACGCAGTAGTCAGCTGAGACCCCACGAGTTGGCTGGTTCCCGGAAAATCGTAGAAGAAAGAAAATCTTTTTTCAAAATCATCTTCTTCTTTGTTCTTGTTTGTAAAACGCACCATTACCGAAATCGTGAGGCGGTTTTGGGCAGCTCTTTGATCGGCTGTGGCAGTCATTGGAGAAATTCTGTAGTCTACAATCTCACCTTCATAAACTAAATCACCTCCTGAATTTGTCAGGCTGAGGTTTGTTTGGTTCTGAATCAGGTTTTGTAGATCTTGCGTGAATTTACGTTCAATTCCGGGCTCAATAAGATCGGCGTTATTTTGGAAATAATTTACCTGAAATGTTTTGGCATTAATCGGTTTAGCTCCTGTAAAATTATATACGGAACAGCCGTTAATGGCAAAGAATATGACCGGAAGGATTATGTATTTAATATAGTTCATGCTTTAGTTTGTCAAATATAGGCAGTTTTTTATAAATCAAACTGTTTGATTTTTCGGTATAATGTCCTTTCGGAAATTCCAAGTTCATCTGCCGCCGCTTTTCTTTTTCCTTTGTTTTTTTCCAATGATTTTTTGATAAGCTCGATTTCCTTTTCTTCCAGCTTTAAGATTTCTTCTTCTTCAACGGTTTCTGCAAATGTGAAGTTATCATCGTTTTCTTCGAAGTCTTCCTCTTGCTTTGGCTTGGTAATCAATGCTACGCTTGGTTGTTCTTCAAAAGAAATTTCACTGTCGGAAGGATTACTTCCATAGATTTTCTGAATCAGGTTCTTGTTGTTTTCCTGAACTTTGGTATTTCCATTCTGCATCAATTCCAATGTCAGTTTTTTCAGATCATTCAGGTCGCTTTTCATGTCAAAAAGCACCTTGTATAAAATTTCTCTTTCATTGCTAAAATCGCTTTCGCTTTTCTTGTCCTTGATTACGGAAGGTAATTGGCTGCCCTCAGCCGGAAGATATGATTGAAGCGTTGCTGCGGAAATGTCTCTGTTGGTTTCCAAAACAGAAATCTGCTCGGCTACGTTTCGAAGCTGACGGATGTTGCCACTCCAGCGAAATTGCAGCAAGAAGTGAACAGCATTGTCGTCAAGTTTGATAGGCGGCATTTTATATTTGTGCGCAAAATCTGAAGCAAATTTTCGGAACAATAGGTGGATATCATCTTTTCTTTCTCTCAAAGGCGGAAGATTGATATCGACAGTGCTTAATCTGTAATAAAGATCTTCTCTGAATTTACCCTTTTCGATGGCATCAAACATGTTAACATTAGTTGCCGCTACAATTCTGACATCAGTTTTCTGAACTTGGGAAGAACCTACTTTTATGAACTCTCCGTTTTCTAAAACCCGGAGTAGGCGTACCTGTGTCGTCAAAGGAAGTTCGCCAACTTCATCCAAGAAAATGGTACCTCCGTCTGCTACTTCAAAATAACCCTCACGAGTTGAAGTTGCTCCCGTAAAAGCACCTTTCTCATGGCCAAACAATTCACTGTCAATGGTTCCTTCAGGAATTGCGCCACAGTTTACGGCTATATATTTTCCATGTTTTCTATGCGAAAGCGAATGGATGATTTTTGGAATACTTTCTTTTCCGACACCACTTTCTCCTGCTACCAGAACGGAAATGTCAGTCGGTGCAACCTGGATTGCTTTTTCTATTGCGCGATTCAGTTTCGGATCATTTCCGATAATCTCGAATCGCTGTTTTATGGCTTGAACTGATTCCATTTAAATTATTTTAAATGATATTTTTTAAAACTGTTTTCTTAAATCTGCAATCTCAACTCTCAAATTAATTCATCTCGCTGTAACCAACAGCTTCTCCAATTAAGGTGCCGCTGGTGCAACTGTTGATTTTTACATTTACAAAATCACCGATTTTATAATTTTCTTTCGGAAAAACGACTGTTATGCTTTGTGAATTTCTTCCGGATAGTTGCTCTTCGGATTTTTTTGATGTCTTTTCTATGAGTACTTCGACTGTTTGTCCTAAGAACTCCTGGGTTCTGAAAGCGCTGTGTTTTCTTTGTAAGTCAACTATTTCCTGAAGTCTTCTTAATTTTGTTTCTTCTGGCACATCATCTTCCATTTTTCTTCCTGCAAGTGTCCCCGGACGTTCAGAATAAGCATACATATATCCGAAGCTATATTTCACATGTTCCATCAAGCTCAGTGTGTCTTGGTGATCTTCTTCTGTTTCGGTAGGAAATCCGGAAATCATATCCTGAGTAACGCTACAGCCTGGAATAATGCTGTTTATTTTGTCAATCAGCTGGATGTATTCTTCTCTGGTATGCAAGCGATTCATAGCGGTCAATATCCTGTTGCTTCCAGATTGTACGGGAAGGTGTATGTGCTTGCATACATTAGGATATTTTGCAATGATATGTAATGCGCTTTCATGCATGTCTTGAGGGTTTGAAGTCGAAAAACGGATACGCATTTTTGGAAATCCTACAGCGACCATTTCCAGTAACTGGGTAAAATCAACCGCTGTTGCTTTTTCGAATTCACTGGCTTTGACAAAATCTTTTTTCAAACCACCACCATACCAAAGGTAGCTGTCTACATTTTGCCCCAATAGCGTAATTTCTTTAAAACCTCTGTTAGACAAGTCTGTGATTTCTTCCATGATGCTTTGTGGCTCACGGCTTCTTTCACGACCTCGGGTAAAAGGAACAACACAGAAAGTACACATATTGTCGCAACCTCTTGTTATGGATACAAATGCCGTAACACCATTACTGTGTAGACGAACAGGAGAAATATCACCATAGGTTTCATCCTTGGAAAGGATTACATTAATGGCATCGTTTCCGGCTTCAACTTCCTGCAAAAGGTTAGGAAGATCTTTATAAGCGTCTGGTCCAACGACCAAATCCACTATTTTTTCTTCTTCTAAAAACTGATTTTTGAGACGTTCCGCCATACAACCTAATACGCCCACTTTCATCTTTGGATTGACACTGCGTTTTACGGCATTGTACTTTTCCAATCTTTTTCGTACGGTTTGTTCTGCTTTGTCGCGGATGGAACAGGTGTTGACTAATACCAAATCAGCTTCTTCCAATATCTGGGTAGTATTGAAACCGTTTTGAGATAGGATGGAGGCAACGACTTCGCTGTCTGAAAAATTCATTGCGCAGCCGTAACTTTCGATAAAAAGTTTTTTAGTATTCCCCGTTTTATGTTCTAAAACAAGGCTTTCCCCTTGTTTGTTTTCTTCTATAATCTTTTCCATAGTCTCCAAAAGAGAAATTTAATCAGTTTGCAAAGATACAATTATTTGGGGTAATATGACAAGATGTCATATTTAGATTTAACAATGTTTTTGGAATGTTTTTGTCGTTTTTTAGGTTCTTCGAAATAAATCCCGGAATTGGTAGAGCAGTCTTTCTATTAATCGTAAATCTTGCGTGATAATATCGGCTGTTCCGCTCATTTCCTGACGGAATGCAATTTTCTTATGGTAGGAAGTTTCTAGTTTATTTGGGAGTGATACGTCAATAAGCAGATTTCCATCTTTATCAGGGGTCAATGACATGGATTGTATTTTTCCTCTGATGACTCCAAATTCCCGATCCGGGTAGTTTGCCAAACGAATATTTACATTTTGCCCAATCTTGATTTTTCCTGAATTTTGAGCCTTGGCTTTTATCTTTCCGATATAATTGTCGGCTTCTTTCGGGATAATAGAAAAAACATTATCACCTGCGGCAATGGTCTGATTTTCTGTCCATACCTGCATAAAAGATACTTCGCCAGCAATTGAAGATCGGAGTACATATGCCAATTCCCAATCGGCAATTGCTTTTTTCAACTGATTATAGGATTGGATAACATTTCTGAAAAGGCTCACATCATCTTTTGTTTCATTAATTTTAGTTGATTTACTGCTTTTGTTTAAATCGTTCAGCGATGATTTCATCTGTGAAATAGACGAACTGAGTCCCTTCAGGTTTTTTTCTGTCTGTAGGTAATCTAAGTTTTTGGTTTCCCATTCTTGGGCTGATATAATACCCTTGTCATAAAGTTTTTTATAACGATCAAGTTCTTTCTTTTTAAGTTGAATCTCGGTTTCGCCTATCTGCTTTTGCTGTTGTAAAAGATTCAGTCTTTCTTTGATTTCGATGACTTCATAACTTTGTGCTGCACCTTCAACCTTGTATGGTTGCAGGTTTCTGTTAAGGCTGTAGGCAATAAAGTCTTTTTCGAATACGGCAAAAGAACCTTCTATTTCACCCAATTGCATGGTTGGAAGCGATTCGAAAGGGAATTTGATAAAATTTTTATTTATTTTCAAGGTGTCAATGATACCTTTTAGCAAGAATACATCTTTGTATCGTGCCGTATTTTCAATCACAGCCAGTGCCGTATTTTGAGAAACACTTTCTCCGTTTTTAATAAAAATCTTTTCAATACGTCCAGAACTTTTAGTTATGAGTCTCTGTGGTGGAATTTGCGTAGTTATGGTAATTTCCGAAGTTACAATGTCTGGATATTTTACAATCCACGACATTACAAGCAAGGATAATAATACTGTCAGAATCACAACGTTTCCCCATCGAATCATCCAATGAGGGACTTTGGTCAGGATTTCCTGAACGTCTTCGCTTCGCAGTTCTATGTGTTTGTTATCTGGCATATTATGTTCCGAGTTGCAATTGGTTTTTAACAAGCTTATAGTAGCTTCCTTTCAGTTTTACTAAGGCTTCGTGATTGCCTTGTTCAATTATTTTTCCATTGTCGAGGACTACTATCTGGTCGGCATTCATCACAGTGCTTAATCGATGGGCAATGACTACAACGGTTTTATTTTTAAAGAAAACATCAAGTTTCTCCATTATTTCTTTTTCATTGTTAGCGTCAAGTGCCGATGTGGCCTCGTCAAAGAATAACATTTCAGGGTTTTTATAAACGGCTCGGGCAATCAACAGTCGCTGTTTTTGTCCGGTGCTCATACCAATACCTTCCATGCCTATTTTGGTATTGTATCCTAAGGGCAATCCCGAAACATACTCTTTTATATTTGCCACATCTGTAGCATATGCCAATCTTTCTTTGTTTATAATATCGGCACCTATAGCAATATTGTTGGCTATGGTGTCATTAAAAATATAACCTTCCTGCATCACGGCACCAATGTTAGCCCGCCATGTTTTTTGTGCAATATTTTTAAGCTGGGTGTTTCCAACCAGGATTTCTCCTTTATCACAGTCATAAAATTTCAATAGCAGTTTCATCAGTGTTGTTTTTCCGCTACCGCTGCTTCCTACAATTGCGGTTATTTTATTGGCAGGAATGACAAGGTTTAGATTTTGGAGCACATGTACATCTGTACCCGTATACCTGAAACTGACGTCTTTTAAAGCAATATTGGCATCAATAGGAAATTCGTGTGACTGATTTTCTTCCTGTTGACTTTCATCTTCTTTTTCATGAATTTCAGACAAACGGGAAAGTGATATTTTTGCATCCTGTACTTCACGGATGAATTGGATAAGCTGTGTGATTGGACCATCCAAACTACCTACAATACTAGTAATCGCCATCATCATACCTAAAGTAATTTCTCCGTCAATGACTAATTTGGCAGATAAGAAAATAATAAAGATATTTTTAAGCTGATTGATGGTCGAGGAACCGATGTTTTGTGTCTGTTCAAGCACCAATCCTTTCATCGAAACTTTGAAAAGCCTGGCCTGAATATACTCCCAGCTCCAACGTTTTTGCTTTTCGGCATTGTGGAGCTTGATCTCCTGCATACCATTTATGAGCTCGATAACCTTGCTTTGTTCTTGACTAATTTCTGCAAAACGTTTATAATCCAAAGCTTCTCTTCGTTTAAGGAATAAGATAATCCAAAGAAAATAAAGCAAGCTTCCTGCAAAGAAAACAAAAAAGATTTTCAAGTTATAATAGGCCAAAACTCCACCCATTATAATCATATTGATTATTGAAAAAAGCACATCCAGCGATGAAGTAGTAAGCAGTCGTTCAATTCTGTTATGGTCATTGATTCGCTGCATAATATCTCCGGTCATCCTGACATCAAAGAAGGAAATTGGCAGGTTCATCAATTTGATAAAGAAATCCGAAATGAGCGAGATGTTTATCCTGGCAGAAAGGTGGAGCGATATCCAGCTTCTGATGAGTTCCAATGCTGTTTTTCCGGCAAAGAGGAATAGTTGGGCAAATAAGACCAGATATACGAAATGGATATTCTGGTTTTGGATTCCGATGTCAACAATACTTTGTGTTAGAAAAGGAAAAATCAGCTGTAGCAAGCTGCTTGCCAAAAGGCCAATCCCTAATTGTATGATAAAAGATTTGTAACGGAAAACATATCTTGAAAGTAGTCCGAATCCAAAAACACTTTTGCCTTCTTTCTCGTATTCGTTTTGAAAAAAATTAGGCGTTGTGTCAAAAAGAAGACAAATTCCTTCCTGTGTCAAATCTGTGGCATTATTCCCAATCCAAAACTTTAAAAAATCTTCTTTGTTATATTGTAACAGGCCAAAAGCAGGATCAGAAACATAATAAATTCCTTTTTTGATTTTATACAAAACAACATAGTGATTATTATTCCAATGCAGTATGCATGGCAAAGGAGCTTCTTCCAGTTTTTCCAGGCTTAGCCGTACGCCAAGCGTTCGAAATCCTATTTTTTCAGCGGCTTCGCTTAAGGATAGCAGATTGCTTCCCTCTCGGGTGGTTTCGCTAAGGCTGCGTAACTTTTGTATATTGATGTTCTTGCCATGGTATTTGGCAATAATCTTCAAGCAGGTAGGCCCGCAGTCTTTTTGATCGGCTTGTTTGAAAAAAGGGAATTTCTGCATTTAATTTTCAGAATATTAGTCAAATATATTTCTTATTTCTTTAGGATGGAACAGACAGCTGATATTTTATAGCTAAAGGGTGGCTGTCTTTTGGTCTTCCAATTCAGAGAGGAAATATTTTATTTCTTCCAATTCGTATTCTTTAGGAAGTAGTTTATGGTCTATTATTTTTACTGGCGTATAATTAAATTCATTTTTTGCACACCATTCATATTGTTTATTGAGTTCTGCTTCTGCTTCTTCACTGATAATTTCCTGTTTCCACTTTTTCAGCCATTTTTCAATGTCAAGATTTTGGATATGCCAATCTTCAATAGCCTGTCTGATATTGCCATTGCTGAGATGTATCTGCTGTAAATTTTTTGCGATAGCAACATAAGGATTTTCCTTATTTTCAATGTTCAAATTGAAGTAAACCGCCAATCTGATTTTTTCGGGATATTTCCCTATAAACTCTTTTGCTTTTTGATAAGCGGTATGGCAATGGCCACAACTAGGACTAAGGAATAGTCTAAAAGTCAGAGAAGTTTCGGGATTTCCAAAATAGATTGGTTGCAGGCTTGCCAATTGCTGCGATTCTTTAATTTCTGCGGAAAGAAAATCAAATAAATTGAAATTTCGTTTGAATCGGGAGAGTTCTTTGTTTTTGTCAGCCAGTTTTTTTCGTTCTGACATGATTTTTTTTATAGGAAACCAAATGGCAGAGCAAGCCATAGCTATAATAAGGTAATGGGTCGCCTTCGAAAGAGTTGTGCTTAAATTATTTAGGTTTAAAATGTACAATAGTGATTGTGCCAAAATCAAAGAGGAAACGATTAGACAGAGCACACACCATTTTTTGAGCTTTGTTTTTTGGAGGTATATCGAATACACACAAATAGGCAACGACACGAGGCTGAGTAGTCCGATAATGCCAAAAGAAAGATTGGCTAATGAGCCTGCAATAAAGTTTATTGCGAAAAACAAAATGGGTAGGTCGGTAAAGTCAAGCCATTTGGTAATTTGGCTGTCTTTCGATTTTATTACCGAGTCACATGAGGTTTTGGAGTTAAAACTGCATATTTTCGAAACTAATTCATTACCGTCTTCATTTTTTTCTAAAAGTATAAAGATACTGGTGAATAAACCTATAAAGGATAGAGTACGGAAGATTAATTCGTAAAAATTGAATTCGTATGTAAAATTAGAAAGCAAGAAAACAGCTGACAATAACCCTACAGAAACACTTGATTTGATTCCTGATTTTTTTATATCGGTTATGTTCTCATTTTTCTCAACAGCCAAAATCAAGCCGTTCCAAAGTTCTCTGAACTCTTCAAGGGTTACGGTATGCTTTTCATCACTTTCAGTTTCGTAAACAATTGAGTTGTTTTTTTTGTTTACAAAAACAAAAATTTCCCCATCCTTATCCTGAATAGCTGCTATAAAATGTTCCGGAAGATTTTCAAGCTGATTTTTCGGAACGTTTGCCGCCATGTTTTCGATGCGCAAAATATCCAAGCTGTCTGTAACGGAAAACAAGCTCGGGTAGTTGGGGTGAGAGAGGTAAATATCTTTAAATTCCTCGGTTAGATTGCCATGCCGATTGAGTTCTAGGTATTTCTTAAGGACTGAAATCACAGTGTTTTTCGTTTTAGTTCAAATTCATGGTAGGAAAAATCTTCTATTATTTTAGTATAAATTTATAAATAAGAAATGAAAATCTGCTATAGGATCGGAATGTTTAACATATAAAGTATAGAAGGTAGTAAACAAAGTACGCTGTCACACAGCTCGATTACTGAGACTTATAGGGTATTTGCAATCTTTTAAAAACCAATACTTTTCTTTTTTTTAAAAATGACTTGTGAGTTAATAATTTTACTTTTAAAATTTTCTAAAATGCAATATTTAAAAAATTCATATACTTTTGCGACACAAACAGAAGCATTATGGCAAAGAATTTAGTGATCGTTGAGTCGCCTGCAAAGGCAAAAACCATTGAAAAGTTTTTAGGAAGTGAATATCAGGTAGAATCCAGTTACGGGCATATAGCAGATTTACCATCTAAAGAAATAGGGGTAGATGTTGAAAATGGCTTCCTCCCAAAATATGAAGTTTCTCCTGATAAAAAGGCATTGGTAAAAAAGCTCAAAGATTTATCTAAAAAAGCCGAAACGGTTTGGCTGGCGAGTGATGAGGACCGTGAAGGAGAAGCCATTTCATGGCATTTGTCTGAAGAGTTGAAATTAGAGCCCTCTAAAACAAAAAGAATCGTTTTTCATGAAATTACCAAAACGGCAATACAGAAAGCGATTGAGAATCCGAGAGGAATCAATTATGATCTTGTAAATGCACAGCAAGCAAGAAGAGTACTGGACAGATTGGTGGGATATGAGCTTTCTCCGGTTTTATGGAGAAAAGTAAAAGGTGGACTTTCTGCCGGGAGAGTTCAGTCGGTTTCCGTAAGATTAATTGTGGAAAGAGAAAGAGAAATCCAAAATTTCAAAGCTATAGCTTCCTATTCTGTTGTAGCTGAATTTTCGAATGAAGCCGGAAAAACATTTAAGGCAAAACTGCCAAAGAATTTCAATACAAAAAAAGAAGCCGAAGATTTCCTGAATAAAAATATAGGCTCTATATATAAGGTATCGGATTTGGAAACGAAACCGACAAAAAAATCACCAGCCGCACCTTTTACGACTTCTACTTTGCAACAGGAAGCAGCCAGAAAATTATATCTTCCGGTTGGTATCACGATGCAGTTGGCGCAAAGACTCTATGAAGCGGGATTGATTACGTATATGAGAACTGACAGTGTCAACCT
Source organism: uncultured Flavobacterium sp. (assembly GCA_964518395.1). Lineage (GTDB taxonomy): Bacteria > Bacteroidota > Bacteroidia > Flavobacteriales > Flavobacteriaceae > Flavobacterium. The sequence goes on along the minus strand of CAZFGA010000018.1, from coordinate 2,955 downwards.
TTCTAATGAAGCGATAAATGCGGCGGAGGCTGAAATTATCAAATCATATGGTAAAGAATTCTCTAAGCCAAGAACTTTCGCGACTAAGAGTAAAGGTGCCCAAGAGGCTCACGAAGCAATACGTCCAACGGATATGTCAAGACATACCGTGAATATTGACAGAGATCAGGCGAGATTATATGACTTGATTTGGAAAAGAACACTGGCTTCTCAAATGAGCGATGCTGAATTGGAAAGAACCAATGTGAAAATTGAAGCCAATAACCATTCAGAAATATTTGCAGCGACCGGAGAAGTTTTGCTTTTTGAAGGATTCCTTAAAGTATACTTAGAAGGACATGATGATGAAGATGAAGAGCAAGAAGGAATGCTTCCGGCTCTAAAAGTGAATGAAAAACTTCAGAATAATTATATAACAGCAACGGAACGTTATTCCAGGCCGCCAGCAAGATATACTGAAGCTTCTCTGGTTAAAAAACTGGAAGAATTAGGTATTGGCCGTCCGTCAACCTATGCGCCTACCATTTCAACTATTATTAATAGGAATTATGTTGAAAAAGGAAATCTGGAAGGACAGGAAAGAAAATATACCCAATTGACCCTCAATTCCGGAAAAGTCGATGAAAAATTGCTTAAAGAAAATACAGGTTCTGACAAAGGGAAACTCGTTCCGACCGATATTGGAGCAATCGTAACGGATTTCCTGGTAAAGAATTTTGAAAGAATATTAGATTACAATTTTACGGCAAAAGTTGAACAGGATTTTGACGAGATTGCGGAAGGAAATGTGAATTGGGCAAAAATGATGCAAGAGTTTTATGACCAGTTTCATCCCAATGTAAAAGATGTTGAGGCAAATGCGGAGAGAGAATCCGGAGAAAGAATCTTGGGGACTGATCCTAAAACGGGAAAACCGGTAAGTGTTCGTTTGGGTAAATTTGGCCCAATGGCTCAAATTGGTGATGCAGACGATGATGAAAAGCAGTTTGCGAGTCTTATGGCTGACCAGAATATTGGTAATATCACGTTGGAAGAAGCGCTGAATTTGTTTTTGTTGCCTAAACAATTAGGTAGCTATAAAGGAGAAGAAGTAGAAGTGAACAATGGCCGTTTCGGACCTTACGTGCGATTTGGGAAAATGTTTATTTCGCTTCCAAAAGGAGAAGATCCTCTGGATGTTACTTTTGACCGTGCCAAAGAACTGATAGCAGAAAAAGAACAGGCTGATGCTCCAATCGGAACATATAAAAATGAACCGGTACAAAAAGGAGTAGGGCGTTTTGGTCCGTTTATCAAATGGAACGGTATGTTTATCAATGTCAGCAAAAAATATAATTTTGATAATCTTTCGCAGTCCGATATCACAGAATTGATAGAAGATAAGCTCCAGAAAGAAATCGATAAGGTAATCCATAATTGGGAAGAAGACGGAATCCGTGTTGAAAAAGCACGTTGGGGACGCTCGATTATTACCAAAGGAAAAGTCAAGATAGAATTAAGCAAGGATGTTGATGCAGCTAAACTTACCTTAGATGAGGTAAGGGACATGATTGAAAAGAAAGCTCCTGCAAAAAAGACCGCAGCAAAAAAGACGACAGCCGCAAAGAAACCGGCTGCTAAAAAAACTACTGCAAAAAAAGAAATAATATATGGAATTTGATTTTCTGTCTCCTTTAGACGAAGAGATACTGGAGTTTATTAACGGACTGTCTTCCCAAAATTTAGGAAGCAAGATAGTACTGCATACTAAAGAGGACTTTCCTGATTTAAGCAAGATCAGGCTCGCGATTGTAGGAGTGAAGGAAAACAGAGGAGCCCATATTGAAGTAGAAAACACTAAGCTGTCACATATCCGAAAAGAATTATACGGATTGTTCCCAGGCAACTGGGAAGCATCAATTGCTGACTTGGGAAATATTTTGGCAGGAAATGATGTAGAAGATACTTATTTTGCTTTAAGAAAAGTGACGGCCTATTTGTTGAAAAATAAAATCATTCCGATAGTTATTGGAGGCTCGCAAGATTTAACCTATCCATTATACAGGGCTTTTGACGAACTGGAGCAGATGGTGAATGTTGTGTCGATTGATAGCAAATTTGATTTCGGGGCTGCCGACAAGCCGCTTTCTGCAAATTCCTATCTGACTAAGATGATTGTCGAAGAACCTAACAACCTTTTTAATTATAGTAATCTGGGTTATCAGACCTATTATAATTCTCAGGAAGAGATTGATTTGGTAGAAAAATTGTTTTTTGATGCCTATCGTTTGGGTGAAGTTTCGAACAACATCTCAATAGCCGAGCCGGTTTTCAGAGATGCCGATTTTGTGAGTGTAGATTTAACATGTGTGAAATCTTCCGATTCCGGTAATTTTATTACTTTTACACCAAACGGATTTAACGGGAAAGAAATCTGTTCTTTATCAAGATATGCAGGAATCAGTGATAAAGTTTCAATATTTGGCATTTTTAATCACAATAATTCAAAGCAAGAGGCGGTTCTAATTGCGCAAATCATATGGTATTTTATTGAAGGTTATCATTACCGTTCCAACGAATATCCGTTTGGGAGCCGTGATAGTTATTTAAAATACATTGTACCTTTGGAGGATGAGGAACTGGTATTCTTTAAAAGCCATAAAACAGAACGTTGGTGGATAGAAATACCTTTTATTTCAAATGTTAATAATAAATTAAAAAGAAATACGTTATTACCTTGCACTTATGAAGATTATTTAGGTGCTTGTGCCAGTGAAATCCCTGAAAGATGGTGGAAGGCACAAAGGAAAAATATAGTATAGACGGCACGTTCCTATTTTTTTTAACACATCCTTAAGTCAATGTTGTACTTTATTTAAGGATTTTTAATAAAAAAATTGTTTTTTAGAAAAATAATAAATAGGTTTACGCCCTTAAAAAATAAGAATATATCATAACCCAAATTTATATGAAGAA
>CAZFGA010000017.1:0-74639 GCA_964518395.1 uncultured Flavobacterium sp. | reverse complement strand
ATATGTCCTGTTACCGGTGGAAAAAGTACCAGATTTACTTTTGTCTGGGCTTTGTCAAAAAGATTGTATTTGTCTTCCTGGGCTACTTTTTCTCTCAGTATAGAATCTTGTTTTGACGGCTTGAAATTAATCTCCGAAGCGTCTGCCTGTTCTGCAGCCATAATCGAATCTTTATTCAGTTTGGCCACTTCTACGTCGCCAGCAAGCACTTTTTTTATCGATTCAATGTAAGCATTATTCATTTTGATTGCTTTTTCCAAAGAATCCGATTTCAATGCCAGCTCCGTAGCTTCTCTTTTTAATTTAGTGGAAGCATAACCTGGAATATATTCCCGCAATGGAGTAAACGCAATAATGTAAGTAGTAATTGCAATCAGGAAAATAGCTCCGCCAGTTAGCACTACGAATACATTCATGAGATTGAGTTTCAGGGAGAAAATTTCTTCAAAAGTATCTTCATTCAAAATAACCAATCGGTTTTTTGTGAAGAGTTTTTTCTTTAAAATCTGTCTTTTGAGTCTCTTACCTGACATTTCATTTTTGTATTTTACAAATATAATAATTTGGACGTTTTGCCAATGTTTTTCTGGAATTACTAAGGTGTTAAATCGATTTTAAAAGAAGAACTGGATATTAATTATGAAGCATTTCCAAACCTAAAAGCCTTTTTTAACGTATAATTATTTGTTATAGAAAGAAAGTAGTATGATTTTTCTTTTTACATTTGCTGAATATTTATAAATGCTTGAAAAAGCATAAATTTTTTAATCATGGGAAAATTAGGTTTAACGGAAATACTTGTAATCGTTGCGATTATCTTATTACTTTTTGGAGGTAAAAAAATTCCAGAATTGATGAAAGGATTGGGTTCGGGTATAAAAGAATTCAAAAATGCTGCTAAGGATGATCAGCCGGCCGCATCTAAAAAAGAAGAAGATACAAAAATTTAAGGCTGCTTTTTAATAAAAGTAGTTTTGTTTAAGCCTCAAGGATTATGAAATCCTTGAGGCTTTTATTTTTTATAGTCATAATTTTATTTTCTTAATTTTTTATTATTTTAAAATTTAAAAGCTTAATTTTTTAATTTAGCTATATAAAAATAACCTAAACTTTAATAAAAAATGAAAATAATCAAAACCATTCTCTGTGTTCTTTTTGGATTGATGTTTATCAATGCCGGTTTGGACAAGTTTTTTCATTATATGCCAATGCCCACCCCAACACCCGAAGAATTAAAGCTTTATGAAGCTTTCGGAACTCTTGTTTGGCTTATGCCGTTGGTTGCTGCAATTGAGTTATTGGGAGGCTTACTATTTATCTTTCCTAAAACAAGAGCTTTGGGTGCCATCGTTATTCTTCCAGTAACTGTTGGAATCATGTTACACAATGCGGTATTCATGCCAGCAGGCCTTGCCATTGCCGGAGTATTTTTTCTAATCAATATCTGGATGATTGCAGATAATTGGCATAAGTACAGACCTATGTTCACTGAATAAATAAAAAGCCTCCGAATAATCCGGAGGCTTTTTTTATGGATTGTTTTTTAAAATTCCATATAGTTCTTGAATTCTGGAAACCGGCAAATCATTTAATAACTTATGAATTTCTCCTAATGCATCTCCTTTCGAAATCGAATAAAGCGCATGATCATCGGAAAGTTTCTGGTCATTTTCCGGAATGAAATCGAATAGATCGTTTGGTGTACAATTAAAATCAATACAGAACTGTTCTAATTTCTTAAAAGGAATTGACGAAGGTTTGTCGTTTATTACTGCATTGGCATAACTTCCGGAATGGCCCTTTTCAATAAGATATTTTACCGGTTTGGTAATCCCTTTCATCTTAAAAATAGGCTTTAAATTTAATTTTATCATTTGGCTTACAATTTAGTTTTAATTTCAGGGAGTTTTCAAATATAAAAAATTTTGTAATTGATTTATAGTTTTTACAAAATCATAGTGAGCTGGATTCTTTTTCTACTTTCATCTACCTCAACTACTTTTACCTGGACTTGCTGGTGTAATTTGACTACTTCATTTACATCAGAAACATAACCTTCCTTTAATTGCGAAATATGGACTAGTCCACTTTCTTTGATTCCTATATCAACAAAACATCCAAAATTGGTAATATTGTTTACTATTCCTGGCAATACCATTCCTGTTCTCAGATCATTGATTGTTTTTACGTTCGGATCAAATTCGAAAACCTTGGCTGCTTTTCTCGGGTCTAAGCCTGGTTTTTCTAATTCTTTGACAATATCTTTCAAACTCAATAACCCTATATCTTCCGTAACATATTTTTCTAATGGTATCTGACTTATTTTTTCCTTATTCGCAATCAAATCGTTTAAAGATATTTTTAGGTCTTTGGCCATTTTCTCTACTATACCATAAGCTTCAGGATGTACGGCTGAGTTATCTAACGGGTTTTTTGCGTTTGAAATTCTGACGAATGCAGCTGCCTGTTGATAAGCCTTTTCTCCCAATCTTGGTACTTTCTTTAATTGCTTTCTTTCTTCAAAAGCACCATTTTCAGAACGATACGCAACAATATTTTCGGCCATCTTTTCTCCTATTCCGGAAACATAACTCAATAATGATTTACTTGCCGTATTGATATTGATCCCTACAGAATTCACACAACGCATAACTACTGTATCTAATTCTTCTTTTAATTGAGATTGGTCAACATCATGTTGGTATTGCCCCACTCCTATTGATTTTGGTTCAATTTTTACAAGTTCGGCCAAAGGATCAGATAATCTTCTTCCAATTGAAACCGCACCACGAACCGTCACGTCATAATTTGGAAATTCGTCTCTGGCAATTTTTGAAGCTGAATATATAGAAGCTCCTGCCTCGCTTACCACAAATACCTGAAGAGGCTTGTCAAAAGCGATTTTTTTTATGAAAAATTCGGTTTCGCGCGAAGCGGTTCCGTTTCCGATTGAAATGGCATCAATTTTATAAGCATTTACCATTGATCTGATTTTTTTCATGGCAATTGCTGTCTCATTTTGAGGTGCATGTGGAAATATTGTTTCGTTATATAACAAGTCGCCTTTTTCATCAAGACAGACAACTTTACATCCGCTTCTAAAACCCGGATCAATTGCAAGAATTCTTTTTTCGCCTAAAGGTGGTGCCAGTAGCAACTGTCCCAGATTACCTGCAAAAACCTGAATTGCCGTAATATCTGCTTTTGCTTTTGCTTCCTGCAACGTTTCATTTGAAATGGCAGGTGATAACAATCGCTTGTAGCTATCTTCTATTGCCTTCTTGAGATGAATAGCAGTTTCTTTTTTATTTTTGATAATGGACTCTTCCATCATTTCGATGGCTTCCTCATTTTCAATTTCAATCTTTAGTTTTATAAAGCCTTCATTTTCTGCACGAAGCATTGCTAAAAGCCTATGAGAAGGTGCTTTTGTCAAATTTTCCGACCAATCAAAATATTGTTCGAATTTTTTGGCCTTTTGTTTGATCTGTTCTGCTTCAGGACTCGATTCATTTTCAAATTTCAGCTTGACAGCTTTGGTAACGATTGCCGATTTTCGTTGGTAAATACGTCTGAGATTTTTCCTGATATAAATATTTTCGTTAATCCATTCGGCAATAATGTCTCTTGCCCCCTGAAGTGCTTCATCTTCGTTTTCAACCTTATCATTGATGTATTTCGAAGCTACAAAATCAATATCATCGTTGTTTTGTGCCATGATAATCTTAGCCAAAGGTTCCAATCCTTTTTCAAGGGCAACATCGGCTCTTGTTTTTTTCTTTTTCTTAAATGGCAGGTACAAATCTTCCAGATCGTTTAAATCAAAACTTTGCCGGATCTTTTTTTCCAATTCAGGAGTTAATGAATTCTGTTCTTCTATTGATTTAAGAATAGCTTCTTTTCTTTTAACAATGGTTTCGAATTCTTTATTCAATTTGGCAATCTGTTCGATTATAACCTCATCCAGATTACCTGTTTTGTCTTTTCTATACCTTGAAATAAAAGGTATGGTACAGTCTTCGTTTAAAAGCTGCAATGTATTTTCTATATTTTTTACTGGCGCTGTAACTTGTTTGGAAATGAATTCTAAATTGGTCATATAAGTCTTGATAATAATTTTAAGAGAAGGCAATTTAAAAAAAGCATCTCAAAAACTCGTGTTTCAAAGATGCTTTTAAATTTTATTTTGAAAAGATATTTTTAGCTGCAGGCTATCTTATCCACACGATTTTGGTGTCTTCCACCTTCAAAATCGGTAGTTAGAAAAGTCTCCACCATTTCCACTGCCTGGTGAATAGCTGTAAAACGTGCCGGAATACTGATAATATTAGCATTATTATGCTGTCTTGCCAATGCTGCAATTTCTTTGGTCCAGCATAAGGCACTTCGAATTCCCTGGTGTTTATTTACAGTCATATTAATTCCGTTGCCGCTACCACAAATTACAATTCCGAAAGCTGCTTTACCATTTTCAACATCCAAGGCTACAGGATGTCCAAAATCCGGATAATCCACACTATCGGTTGTATCGGTTCCATAATTGGTTACCTCATAACCTTTAGCTTTTAGCATTTCTACAATCGCCTTTTTATATTCCGGTCCGGCGTGGTCATTTCCTATTGAAATTTTCATAATTCTATCAATTAGTTGTGTACTGCAAATTTACCGCAACTGTTTCCATTTACCAAACTAAATGCCCTTGAAGTTGCTTCTTTTGATTATCAAACATTTACGTTTTTATAATTTTATAAAACGCTGATAATCATTATATAAATTGTAACGTAAATGTTAATTTATTGCGATGTTAACAGGGATTTACAATGTACTGACTTTTAGTTAATTATAAATTAACATGGATTGTTCATAACTTCGGATAGAATTTTAGAACTATTTCTTGTTTGTTAGATTAAAATCACTAATCAAAAATTACATTTTAAAAAGCAAATTTAGTTTGACGATTTTTTGGAGAAGTTATCAGCATCAAAAATTAGTTTGTTAACACAAATTAACAAGTAAAGTTATTTACAATTACAAAGTAAAAATGATTATCAACGACTGTTAACAAAGTATAAAAAAACCTTAAAAATGAACTCATTAACCTAAATTATTATTGTTGATAAGTCGGTATAACAAATGCTAACTTAAAATCCTACCTCTAAAAAATTAAATTATTCCAACTATCAACAAGCTATAATAACCATCAAAAAATTAATTTAAAATTTCCTTTTTCTTTTTTTGATTTTAATAGATGTTGACAACTTCGAAAGATTTAAACGATTTTCAAATTTTGATTACGGTTAAGTTCGTCAAGAATTTCTTTTGTTTCTTCTACATCTTCGGGATGGACTTTAAGTTTGATTCCTCCCAATGCCTGAGAATACATTGGAACGATGTTCATCATTGTCTCGTTTTCGAAAAAATATCGGATGTCCTCTAAATCAAGCCTATGCTTTAGGATAGTGATTTCATGAGGATAATTGAAGATGGCGATAGTAATGAAATTTTCCATTTGAATTTGGTTTTCATAAAGATAGCAAGAAATGCATTTAGTAAAGAACTGACTAAAAGTTATATTTTGTTTAAAAAAATTAACATTTGAGAAGAAACTGTCTACAATTTCGTAATTTTCAGCATTATTAGAAAAGAATATGAGTAAGAAACCACGAAAGCCTGTAAATAAAGCAAAAGATTTTACAGCAAAAATTTTAAAGATTTTATCGCTAGATGCCAATAAAACATTCAATTATAAACAGATAGGAGCAAAGCTGGGAGTAGACGATACAAAAAGCAGAAATGAAATTATAAAAGATCTTAAGCTTTTAGCTTCACAGAAAAAGATTCTAGAGGTTGAACCAGGGAAATATCTTGTGGTAGCTACAAGCCAGGATTATTATGAAGGTGTGATCGATATGACAAGCAGAAAGACTGCTTATTTTGTTTCGGAAGAATTTGAAGATGACATTTTTATTCCTACAAATAATCTGAACAAAGCATTAGATGGGGACAAGGTAAAGATCTATGTATATAACCGAAGAAGAGGTAAAAAACCGGAAGGTGAGGTAATTGAAATTATTGAAAGGAAAAAGACAGATTTTGTTGGAGTCATTGACATCCAAAAAAACTTCGCCTTTGTTTCTACTGCCAATCCGAAAATGTATACCGATATTTTCATTCCAAAAGAAAAAATAGGAGAGGCACAAAATGGAGATGTGGTGCTGGTTCATATAGAAGATTGGCCAAAAAAAGCCGACAGTCCGTTTGGAGCTGTAATCAAAGTTCTTGGAAAACCTGGTGAACACAATACAGAAATTCATGCAATTTTAGCAGAATATGGCTTGCCTTATGATTTTCCTGTTGAAGTAGAAGCCTATGCACAAAAACTAGATACTTCTATTCAGGAAAGCGAAATAGCCAAGCGACGCGATATGCGCGATGTGTTGACATTTACGATCGATCCAAAAGATGCCAAAGATTTTGACGATGCATTGTCCTTCCAGGTATTAGAAAATGGAAATTATGAAATTGGTGTTCACATCGCCGATGTTTCCTATTATCTGGAAGAAGGAACCATTTTGGATAATGAAGCCTATCAAAGAGCTACTTCGGTTTATCTGGTAGATAGGGTAGTACCGATGCTTCCGGAAGTATTGTCAAATTTTGCCTGTTCGCTACGACCACATGAAGAAAAATATACTTTTTCAGCCATATTCGAATTGAAGGATAATGCAGAGATTGTTAACCAATGGTTTGGAAGAACAGTAATTTATTCAGATCAGCGTTTTGCTTATGAAGAAGCGCAGCATATCATTGAAACAAAAGGAAATACTATACCTGCAGAGATTTCTTTAACAGGAAGCGAATATACCGTTCCTGAAGCCATTCAGAAAGCAACATTAAAAATGGATGAGCTGGCCAAGATATTACGCAAAAAAAGAATGCGTGATGGAGCCATTTCATTTGATAAGGTAGAAGTAAAATTCAATCTTAATGAAGCAGCAGAACCTGTTGGAGTTTATTTTAAAGTTTCAAAAGATGCCAACCATCTGATTGAAGAATTTATGCTTTTAGCCAATAGGAAAGTGGCTGAATTTATTGGAAAACAAAGACCAAAGAAAACATTTGTTTATCGAATCCACGACGAACCGGATGAAAATAAACTGATCAATCTACAAACGGTGATTTCAAAATTTGGATACAGTATCAATTTTAAATCTAAAAAAGATATTTCCAAATCGCTTAATCAGTTGCTTGAAGACGTCAATGGAAAGAAAGAGCAGAATATGGTCGATACGCTGACCATCCGATCCATGAGTAAGGCGAAATATTCAACAGAGAATATTGGGCATTATGGTTTGGCATTTGACTATTATTCGCATTTTACGTCACCAATCAGACGTTATCCGGATGTAATGGCACATCGTTTGTTACAGCATTATCTCGATGGAGGAAAATCAGCCGATGAAGAATCTTATGAAGAGAAATGCCAGCACTCGTCTAATATGGAAGTTTTGGCAACAAATGCAGAACGAGACAGCATTAAATACATGCAGGTCAAATACATGCAGGATCATCAGGATGAAGAGTTTTTAGGCGTGATTTCCGGAGTAACAGAATGGGGAATTTATGTAGAAATTGTTTCCAATAAATGTGAAGGTATGTGTAGGATTCGTGAAATACGTGATGACTATTATACATTTGATGAAAAACAATATGCTTTGGTTGGAGAAATTTCAAAAAATATTCTTCAATTGGGAGACGAAGTTTACGTTAAAGTAAAAAGTGCCGATTTGGTAAAAAAACAATTGGATTTTACCTTTCTGAGAAAGAATGAATAAGTAAGACAAACCAAATTATATGACCATGAAAAAGATAATTTTAGCAGCATTCATAATGCTATCGCAGGTGAATTTTGCACAAGAAAAACTCACCAAAAATTTAGGAGATTTTGACGAAGTAAAAGTTTTTGATAGAATTTCACTTCAGCTGGTTCCTGCTAATGAAAATAAGATTGAAATAACTGGAGACAGAAGAGAAGATGTAGAAATTGTCAACAAAAATGGAGAGTTGAAAGTAAGAATGAAACTCAAAAAACTCTTGAAAGGAGAAGATATTACAGCAATTCTTTATTACAAAAACGAAATTGAAACTATTGAAGCCAGTGAAGGTTCTTATGTTTCAAGTGAAAAAACTTTCAAAGCCATTGATTTTCATGTCAATTCAAAAGAAGGAGCAGAAATAAAAATCAGCCTTGATGTTCAAAAATTAGATGTAAAAGCTACATCTGGTGGTATTGTAAAATTGAAAGGAAATGCTAACAGCCAGGATATTGTCATTAATTCCGGAGGTATAGTTGATGCTAAAGATTTAGAAACTTCCCAAACAGCAGTTGCTATAAATGCTGGTGGAGAAGCAGATGTAAGAGCTTCAGAACTTGTAGATGCAAAAACCAGAGCAGGAGGGGACATCACTATTTATGGAAGCCCTAAAAAAATAAACAAAAAGACTTTTGCCGGAGGAAATATTACAGAATCCAACAGATAAAGACTACTAAGGATTGTAATTTTTAAATTATCTTTGTGTTACTATTTTTAATTTGCATAAATTGCTGATTGAATATGGATCTGAAGAAACTTTCAAAAATTACAATCCTTTTTTAATGATTCAAGACATCTTAACAGGCATTCCTCTAGGTTTATTCCTATGCTTTATGATCGGGCCTGTTTTTTTTATACTGCTGGAAACTGCCGCAGTTAAAGGTATACGCGCAGCATTGGTTTTCGATTTTGGAGTTATAGTAGCAGATGTTCTTTTCATCTGTATTGCATATTTCAGTAGCTACCGACTTATCAACAGTTTGAAAGATGAACCGGCTCTTTTTATTTTTGGAGGACTGATTATGCTTACTTATGGCATAATCTCATACCTCAAACTCAACAAAGCAAGTAAAAATATATCTGATGAAGCCGAAGTTGAACTTATCAAGAAAAATTATGGAAGCCTATTTATCAAAGGATTTCTTCTCAATTTTATCAATGTTGGCGTACTCGGATTCTGGCTTTTGATTATTATTACTTTTGGACCTCAGCTGGATTTAAAAACTTCACGTTTGATTGTCTTTTTCGCTTCGGTTATAGGGACTTATCTTATGGTTGACTTGGCAAAAATGTTTTTAGCAAAAAGACTTAAAAACAAAATGACATCTTCTAATATTCTCAAAATAAAAAAGATAACCAGTATACTTTTAATCGTTTTCGGATTCTCGATTATGTTGCAGGGTTGGTTTCCAAGTGATCAGAAGCTAGTAAAATCAGCTCTTGAGAAAATAGAAAAAAGAAAATAAGAATATTCAATAAATCCTAAAAAATAAAAAAGAGATACTGAAAAGTATCTCTTTTTCTTTTGGAGGCATCGAGCGGATTCGAACCGCTGTAGGAGCTTTTGCAGAGCCCAGCCTAGCCACTCGGCCACGACGCCATAACTGTTTGGATGGCAAATTTACATATTATTTGCAGTAACGCAAGAAAATCTTAGCAAATATTAATTTTTAATTTTAACCATTTCATAATAATAAATTTTACTTTTGGCTTGAACAAAATCAAAAAGCATATGTTGAAAAAGCTCCATTTTCTAAAGCCATTATTTAATTTTATTTCTATTGGATTGATAATTATGACATTAAGCAGAATATTGCTTTTTTTCTTGTATAGGGATAGGATTGACGAAACCGAAAATTATTGGCGTATTTTTCCAATTGGATTACGTTTTGACCTGATTATTTTATGTTACATTTCCTTTCTTCCCGCAATCCTAATTTGTCTTTTACCGGACAGTTTTCTACAAAAAATTAAAAAGTTTTTTCACATCTATTTTTTGTTTTTCCTGTTTCTTTTCCTTTTGATGGAAGTTTCAACTCCCGATTTTATTGCCCAATATGATACAAGACCAAACAGGCTTTTCCTTGATTATCTGATTTATCCAAAGGAAGTGATGGGAACCTTATTAAAAAGTTACCTGCCTTCTATGATATTTGCTGTCGTGTTTTTAAGCGTCGCAGTTTACTTTGGTTACAAAAAAGGAAAAAAATTGTTTTATCCGTCTTTCCAGAATTATAAAACAAAGCTGATTTTGTTTCCTCTGGTAGCTTTTTTATTGTTTTTTGGTGCTAGATCCAGTTTAACGTCAAAACGCCCTATAAACGCAAGTAATGCAGTTTTTTCGACTGATCAGTTGACTAATTGTATTGGTCTGAATTCTTTTTATACGGTAGCTTTTGCAGCTTATTCGTTGAAAAACGAAGGCAATTCGGCAAAAATGTACGGTAAAATGGATAGCAATGAAGCTTATGCCCGAGTTAAAAAATATATGACCGCTTTGCCAGAAGATTTTACAGATTCTGAATTGCCATTATTACACAATCAAAACCCTGATTCACTGAGAGAGAAACCCTATAACCTGGTTATATTCCTGCAAGAAAGCCTTGGAGCTGAATATGTAGGATGTTTAGGAGGAAAACCATTAACACCTAATTTTGATGCATTGTCTAAAGAAGGTTTATTATTTACAAACCTGTATTGCACCGGAACCAGAAGTGTAAGAGGTATTGAAGCTGTTGTTACAGGATTTTTGCCATCGCCTTCAGAAAGTGTTGTCAAATTAAGTAATTCGCAATCTGGCTTTTTTACTCTGGCCGAACTATTAAAAAGCAAAGGATTTGACACAAGTTTTATCTATGGAGGAAGCGCTAATTTTGATAATATGGCTTCTTTCTTCAATGGAAATGGCTTTGATAATATTATTGATGAAGCTGATTTTGATAGTGATGGAAAGAAATATGCTTTTAAAGGTACATGGGGTTATTCTGATGAAGACCTCGTTACGAAAGCAAATGAATATTTCAAATCTCAAAAAGGAAAACCTTTCTTTTCTTTGATGTTTTCAACCTCTAATCATGAGCCCTTTGAGTTTCCTGACGGAAGAATCCAATTATTTGATAAGAATAAAAATACGGTCAACAATGCCATGAAATATGCTGATTTTTCTATCGGTAAATTCTTTGAGTTGGCTAAAAAAGAAGACTATTTCAAGAACACTATTTTTATTGTAATTGCAGACCATAATACAAGAACCTATGGAAAGCACTTAGTACCAATCAAAAAGTTCAGAATTCCTGCTCTGATTATAGGGCCTCAAGTTCCAAAAGGTGAAAAATTTGATAAACTGAGCAGCCAAATTGATATTCCACCAACTTTATTAAGTATGCTTGGAATGAAAGTACAAACGCCAATGCCGGGAAGAAATATTCATGATCTAAAGCCTGAAACCAAAGGAAGATCAATCATGCAGTTTCACGATATCAATGCTTTCCGTGTAGAAGATCAGGTCGTAATCATGCAACCAAATAAAAAAGCATTGCAATTCAAAATTGAAAGCGATACTATCCTGACACCGGTAAAATTAGATGAAGAGCTGGCCAAAGATGCTCTGGCTCACGTTACTGCAGCTTCTGATTTATACAAACAGAAAAAATATAAAATAAAGAAATAATAAACTAGTTTCTATATTCCTCCAATTGAATGGTAACTGCTTCAACGTCACCACCAATTGGAGGATTTATTTTTGAAACAGAAACAATTATTCTGGAAACAGAAGCTATTTCTCTAAAAACCCGCTGTACGATTCTATGGGCTACATGCTCTAAAAGTTTAGAACGGATAGCCATTTCTTCCATAACAATTTTATTAAGATGAACATAATCTACCGTATCCAGGAGTTCATCCGTTTCCATAGATTTACGCATATCGGTTTTGATTTCCAGATCTACGGAATAATCAGAACCTATTTTGCTTTCTTCAACTAAACATCCATGAAATGAATAGGTTCTGATGTTTTTTAGCTTGATAATTCCCATGGTGAGATGTGTTTTTTGATTGTAAATATTCGTTCTATAATTTCGTTGTTCAAAATTAGGTATTAAAGAATAAAAATTAAGCATTTTCTTCGCAAAATGAATAACTTTGCGGTCTTAATTTATGAATATGGCATCAGAAGAAAAATCACTGAATTTTATTGAACAAATCATTGAAGAAGATATTAAAAATGGTTTGTCTCAACAGAAATTACGTTTTCGTTTCCCGCCCGAACCCAACGGTTATTTGCATATCGGACATGCAAGTTCGATTGCTTTAAATTTTGGATTAGGCATTGATTATCATGCACCTGTTAACCTTCGTTTTGACGATACAAACCCTGCAAAAGAAGAGCAGGAATTTGTAGATGCGATCAAAAGAGATGTACAATGGTTAGGATACCAATGGGAACATGAATGTTATGCTTCTGATTATTTCCAGCAATTATATGATTGGGCTGTTGAATTCATTAAGAAAGGAAAGGCTTATGTAGATAGCCAGACATCTGAAGAAATGGCGCAACAGAAAGGTACGCCTTCAACACCTGGTGTTGATAGTCCATACAGAAATCGCTCTGTAGAGGAAAATCTTGATTTGTTCGAAAGAATGAAAAATGGCGAATTTCCAGAAGGAACGCACATTTTGAGAGCAAAAATAGATATGAAATCAACCAATATGCTGATGCGTGATCCTATCATGTATCGTATATTACACAAACACCACCATAGAACAGGCGATGCATGGAAAATATATCCTATGTATGACTGGGCACATGGCGAAAGCGATTATCTGGAACAAATTTCGCACTCTTTCTGTACACTGGAATTCTTGCCTCACAGAGAATTATACGACTGGTTCCTGGATCAGATTTATGATGACAAAACGATCCGTCCAAAACAAAGAGAATTTGCAAGACGTAATCTTTCGCATACGGTAGTGAGTAAAAGAAAACTATTAAAATTAGTTGAAGATAAGCATGTTAATGGATGGGATGATCCAAGAATGTCAACCGTTTCCGGATTAAGAAGAAGAGGGTATACTCCGGCTTCTATCCGTAATTTCGCCCATACGATTGGTATTGCAAAACGTGATAATTTGATTGATGTTTCTGTTTTGGAATTCTGCATACGTGAAGATTTGAACAAGACAGCACCTCGTGTTATGGCGGTTTTGGATCCTGTAAAATTGGTTATTACAAACTATCCGGAAGGAAAAGAAGAATGGCTCGATGCAGAAAACAACCAGGAAGATGAAAATGCCGGTTTCAGAAAAGTACCTTTTTCAAGAGAATTATACATTGAAAGAGAAGACTTTTTAGAAGAAGCTACGGGCAAATTTTTTAGATTGACACTTGGAAAAGAAGTACGTTTAAAAAATGCCTATATTATTAAAGGTGAAAGTGTTGTAAAAGACACTGAAGGAAACATCACTGAAATCCACGTGACTTATGACACAGATAGTTTAAGTGGTAGCGGTACGGAAGCAAGCCAAAGAAAAGTTTCCGGCACGTTGCACTGGGTTTCTATTGCCCATGCTATTGAAGCCGAAGTTCGTTTGTATGACCGACTATTTACTGATGAATCTCCGGATACCCACAAAGGAAAAGATTTCCTTGAATTTGTTAACCCAAATTCGCTTCAGGTAGTTACAGGTTATTTGGAACCAAGCCTGAAAGAAGCTAAAAATGAAGACAAGTTCCAGTTCCAAAGATTGGGTTATTTTACTGTAGATAAGGATTCTACTGATCAAAAATTAGTTTTCAACAAAACGGTTTCCTTAAAAGATACCTGGGAAGAAAAGGGTAAAAAAGAAGAAAATATTATTAATAATTCCCTTAAGGAAATCAATAAATATTTCAAGGTTGCCACTCATGAAGAGCGAAATGCTGTTGAAAAAGCGATAGGCGAGGAACTGAAAAATGTTGCTAATTTCAGCTTATTACAGAATACTTTAAAGAAGAATATTAATAATAATAAGAGCTCTTTGTTGTTTTCAAACTATCTTCTAAAATATTCTTCGCTAAATCCTTCAGATGTTGAAACGGAAACTTTACATAAGTTATACTCGATGTCGTTAAAAAGCGAATCACCTTATGTTAGATTGGAAGTTATTAAGAATTTAAAAAATGATGAGACAAATCACTCTGAATTTTCTTCACAGCTTACCGAATTAAAAAATTCTGAAAAAAATGAAGAAGTTTTAAATCTGCTTACAGAAAATTAAAACTATAAATTTTATATATGAAAAGCTCCTTAACAAAGGAGCTTTTTCTATTATTTGGTTTTTCTATTGAAAAGTAAAATCATATAATTTTTAATAATCAAAAATGACTCTCATAAATAGATTGTAAGACGTTTTAAAAAATTGGCAACCCAAAGATATAGCTAGGACTTCAATCTTTGATTAAATAAGAAATATGGAGGTTTTACTAAACTTACTTATACTTTAACTGGTTGTTAACATCGAAATGTTAAAATTTAGTGTAACTTTAGATTATTAACCTATAAAAAAGAAAAGTTATGTCAAGATCAAACACAGTTATCGGAATATTAGCAGGAGCTGCAATTGGAGCAGCAGTAGGAATTTTATTCGCGCCAGACAAAGGTGAAAAAACAAGAAGAAAAATTAAAGATGGATTTGACAACCAAAAAGATGAATTGCAAAACAAATTCAATCAATTATCAGATCAGGTAAAAAGCAAGTTTTCAAAAGCGAAAGTAGATTTGGAATCAGGTTTTGATGAACTGGTAGCCAATGCTCAAGATACCAAAGAAGATGTAATTGCTGCTTTAGAAAAAAAGCTGGCTGATTTAAAAGCACAAGCAGCAGCAGCTAGTAAAAAATAAAAAACTGCTTTATGGCATTTGAAAAAATAAAAGAAAATACAGACGACCTGCAAGACCGGGCCAAAGAATTTTTAGACGCTAATATTGCCTACTATAAACTTTGGGGATTTAAGATTGCAATGAAATCGACGACATTAATGCTCAAATTATTCATGTTGAGTATTATGTTGGTGATTGTAACCCTGTTTTTTTCAATTGCATTAGCGTTAGCGATTGGATATGGACTTGATAATTTTGCTTATGGATTCTTGATTGTCGGAGCGATTTATCTTGTACTCGCCATACTGGTATATTATATTCAAGATAAGATTGTTGAAGGTCCGATTCTGAAAACATTCTCAAGATTATTTTTCAAAAAATATTAAACGAAAGCCTATGCAAGTAAAGAGTTATTCTTCGTATGAGGAAATAAATAGGGAACTTCAGATTTTGAAAGTAGAGAAGGATTTGGCCTATGAAAAAATGAATAAAAGTTTTCATGACACCAAAGACAGTTTTACGGCAAAAAATCTCCTGGGAACTGTTCCAGGAATAGCATTAAACATAATAGGAAGCTTATCCGGACCGCTCAAGAATGTCGGGATAGCATATCTGACGAAAAAGATTTTCCGTCTATAAACAAAAAAGAGGCCTTATAAGCCTCTTTTTTTATTTTAATGTGATTATACTTCACCGTGTTCGCTTTCATGTGATTCTGGGAATATAGGCGGTTTTGGAGTGGATTTCTTTTCAGATATCTTAGCTCGTTTCATGGCCTCACCAACTTGGTTAGAAGCAGTAAATGAAGCTACCATATTGTTTAGCATATCGCTTCCGGCCTGTGGAGAATTTGGAAGTAATATCAGGTTAGAATTAGCATCAGCACCAATTGCCTGTAACGTATCATAATGCTGTGTCACAACAATCAAAGCAGAGGCTTCCTGTGAATTGATTCCTACTTTGTTTAATACATCCACACTTTCTACCAGACCTCGTGCAATTTCTCGTCTTTGATCAGCAATACCTTGTCCTTGCAATCTTTTGCTTTCCGCTTCCGCTTTTGCTTTGGCCACGATTCTGATTCTTCCTGCTTCTGCTTCATATTCTGCTGCAGATTTTTCTCTGTCAGCTGCGTTGATTCGGTTCATGGCATTTTTTACCTGGATGTCCGGGTCGATATCAGTAATCAGCGTATTGATAATATCATAACCATAAGTAGTCATAGCTTCGTTCAATTCACGTTTTACAGCAATAGCAATATCGTCTTTTCTTTCAAAAACATCATCCAGTTTTAATTTTGGAACTTCAGCACGAACTACGTCGAATACATAAGAAGTAATTTGATCATGTGGATATTCCAATTTATAAAACGCTTCGTATACTTTATCTTGGATTACCTTAAACTGTACAGAAACTTTCATTTTCACAAATACGTTTTCTTTGGTTTTTGTTTCGATGATAACGTCAAGCTGTTGGATTTTCAAATTGATCTTTCCCGCAATTTTATCAACTACCGGAATTTTTAGCTGTAATCCGGAGTGACGGATGCTTTGGTATTTTCCAAAACGTTCTATGATAGCAGCAGTTTGTTGCTTAACCGTAAAGAACGATGAAAAGAAAATAAATAAGGCGAAGAATAAAAATACATACAAAGGAATGTTTAAGTCCATAATAGAGTGTTTAAAGTTTATCGGGTTTAAGGTACAAAAAAAGCCTCTCATTTCTGAAAGGCTCTTCTAATTTATTTAAGGCTAGCAATTGCTTTCCGAATTCTAGCTATTGTTTCTTCTTTTCCAATCATACTGATAATGTTGAATAGGTGAGGACCTTTTAATGAACCAACCAGGCTCAATCGTAAAGGCTGCATAATTTTACCCATTCCTATTTCATTTTCTGTCATCCAGGTTTTAACCGTATTTTCAACATTTTCAGTTGAAAAATCCAAAGTATTTTCTAAAACAGAAATCAATTTCTCCATCAATTCAGCAGTTTCTGGTTTCCAGTTTTTTGCAGCTTTCTCATCATACGATGTTGGAGCCAGGAAAAAGAATTCAGACAAATCCCAAAGTTCAGAAGCAAAAGTAGCACGTTCTTTTACCAAACGAACAACTTCGGTTACAAACTCTATCGGTTTGTTGATTCCCTTTTCGACTAATACATGCGAAAGTTGTTGCGCCAATACAGTATTATCAGCTCTTTGGAAATACTGATGATTGAACCATTTGTTTTTCTCTGGATCAAACTTTGCACCGGCCTTATGAACTCTGCCTAAATCAAAAAGAGTTACCAGTTCATCCAATGTAAATAATTCCTGATCGGTTCCGGAGCTCCAACCTAATAAAGCCAGGAAATTGATTACAGCTTCCGGTAAGAATCCTTTTTCTCTATAACCTGAAGATATTTCTCCTGAACTTGGATCTTTCCATTCCAGAGGGAAAACAGGGAAACCAAGTTTATCTCCGTCTCTTTTAGAAAGCTTACCATTTCCAACCGGTTTTAAAATCAATGGAAGATGCGCAAATTCCGGAGCTTCCCAATTAAAAGCTCTATATAACAAAACGTGTAATGGCATTGAAGGAAGCCACTCTTCACCACGAATAACATGTGACGTTTCCATCAAATGGTCGTCTACAATGTTGGCTAAGTGATAGGTTGGCATTCCGTCACCTTTGAACAAAACTTTATCATCCAAAAGATTGGTATCGAATTTTACTTCACCACGAATCATATCGTTCAGATGTAAAATCTCATTAACAGGTGTCTTAAAACGGATAACGTACTCTTCACCATTTGCAATTCTCTGAGCTGTTTTTTCAGCAGAATTGGTCAGGGAATTATCCAATTGCTCACGATTTCCGTGATTGTAAATAAATGTCTTTCCTTGTTCTTCTTCGTTTTTACGCAATTGGTCCAAATCTTCAGCAGAATCAAATGCATAATAAGCCCATCCGGATTGTATAAGCTGATCGGCATATTCTTTATACAGATGTTTTCTTTCGCTTTGGCGATAAGGTCCAAATTTTTCATTTTTTCCAACTGTCTCGTCAGGAGCAATTCCAAGCCATTCTAATGCTTCCAGAATATAAGCTTCTGCACCAGGTACAAAACGGTTTTGGTCGGTGTCTTCCACACGAAGATAAAATACACCACCATGTTTTTTAGCAAACAGATAATTGAAAAGGGCAGTTCTTACGCCTCCAATATGTAATGGCCCTGTTGGGCTTGGGGCAAAACGAACGCGAATAGGTCTAGACATTTTGAATAAATTTTGGTGCAAAGATACAATTTTAGTTAAAAGTTATCAGTTCACAGAAAGCAGTTTTCAGACAATAACCCCAAAGAAATCTGCAATCTAAAATCTAAAATCTGCCTTCTGTTATCTGTCATTTGCAACCTCAATTTTAACCTTTCATATAAATATAAATTACTATTTTTATCGGTTATAAAGAAACTATTGACAATTTTGGAAAATAAAACACTGATATACGACAAATTAGAAGCATTTATCAAGAAGTATTATGCAAACGAGCTCCTCAAAGGATTGATTTTTTTTGTTGGGTTAGGATTATTGTATTTGCTGTTTACGCTATTTGTTGAATATTTCCTTTGGTTGAAACCTATGGGCAGAACCATTTTGTTTTGGGCATTTGTTGCTGTGGAACTTTTCCTTTTGCTACGATTTATACTGTTTCCGATTTTTAAGTTGTTCAAGCTTCAGAAGGGAATTAACTATGAAGAAGCATCGGCAATAATCGGAAGTCATTTTTCTGAAGTCGATGACAAATTGAAAAACTTCCTGCAATTGTCGAATGACAATAACCAATCGGAATTGCTTATGGCTTCAATTGACCAAAAAGCACAGACACTAAATCCGATTCCTTTTGGAAATGCTATCAATTTCAAGGGTAACGTTAAATACCTTCCTTGGGCAATCATTCCAATTCTGTTCTTTGCCTTCTTTATGATATCCGGTAATAGTGATATGATAACGCAGAGCTTTAATAGGGTAGTGCGTTATAATGAGCGTTTTTCACCTCCGGCTCCATTTGCTTTCCAGATTGTGAATCCTTCTTTACAAACTGAACAGGGAAATGATTTTGTACTTCAGGTAAAATCACAAGGTAAAGTAGTCCCTGAAAATGTGATGATTTTCATCGATGGTGAAAGCTATTTTATGCAGAGCCTTAAGCCGGGAGTTTTTGAATACAAATTTACAAGACCTTCTAAAAACATACGCTTTCATATTGAAGCCAATCAGGTAACGACCAAAGATTATGAACTGGCAGTTGTAGCCGTTCCAACCATTGCTAATTTTGAAATGGTTTTGAATTTCCCATCTTATTTAAACAAGAAATCGGAAACAATTCAAGGTTCTGGGAATGCAATTGTGCCAGAAGGTACAAAAGTGACATGGAAAGTGGCTACTTTGGCAACAAAATCTGTGGAATGGTCTGATTTAAAAACAATTACGCCATTTTCTTCTAACGCAAACACATTTCAGATCACAAAAAGCATTCTCCAGAACACAGATTACCAAATTTTGACTTCAAATGCCAAAGTGAAACACTATGAAAAGCTGAATTATCAAATTTCTGTAATCAAGGATCAGTTTCCAACCATTGCGGTTAACAATGCACCGGATAGTCTTAAGCTAAAGCAGAACGTTATAGTTGGTCAGGTTTCTGACGATAACGGATTATCAAAATTACAGATTGTTTTCTATCCAAAGAACAAAACTAACGAAGCAAAAAAGATGGCTTTGCCGGTTAAAAAAGATGTTTTCGACCAATTCATTTTTTCTTTTCCTGGACAGCTTCCGGTTGAAGAAGGAGTTTCTTATGAATACTATTTCGAGGTTTTTGACAATGATGTTCTGCACGGTTTCAAGTCGACAAAATCCTCTGTTTTCTCTGATAGATTGGCCACTGTTGAAGAAAAAGAAGAACAGAATTTGCAACAGCAAAATGACAATATCAACAGCTTAGAAAAGTCAATTAAAAACCAGGACAAACAATTATCTGAAATTGACAAACTGCAGAAGTTAGGTAAGGAAAAAACAAACCTCGAATTTAAGGATCAGCAAAAGGTAAATGACTTTATCCAACGCCAAAAACAACAGGAACAAATGATGAAAGAGTTTTCCAAAAAGATGGAAGACAACCTTGATAAGTTCAAGACAGATAAGAAAGATGAGTTCAAAGAAGAATTAAAAGAACGTCTGGACAAAGCTGAAAAAGAGATTGAAAAGAATGAAAAGTTGTTAGATGAATTGCAGAAATTATCTGAGAAATTAAGAGAAGAAGAACTGTTTGAAAAGATTGATAAATTCAAACAAAGCTCAAAAAACCAAACTAAAAATTTAGAGCAATTGGTTGAGCTTACTAAAAAATATTATGTAGAAAAAAAGGCAGAACAATTAGCTGAAAAACTAGATAAGCTTTCTGAAAAGCAAGATGCCTTATCAGATATGGATAAAGAAAATTCTGTCGAAAAACAAGAAGAAATCAATAAGGAGTTTGATAAGATTCAAAAGGAATTGGATCAGCTTGAAAAGGATAATGAGCAATTAAAAAAGCCTATTGATTTGCCAAAAGATGAGCAAACAGAAAAAAGTATTAATGAGGATTTAAAGAAAGCTTCTGATGAATTAAAGAAAGATCAGAAAGGAAAAGCGAAACCAAAACAAAAAAGTGCTGCCCAAAAGATGAAGCAGATGAGCGGCGCCATGATGGAAAGCATGGCCGGTGGTGAGATGGAACAATTAGAAGAAGACGTGAAAATGCTTCGTCAGATTTTAGATAACTTATTGGCTTATTCATTCTCTCAAGAAGACCTGATGAAGAATTTTAAAGGGCTTAAAAAAGGATCGCTTTCTTTCAATAAAAACCTAAAAATCCAACAAGATTTAAAACAACAATTCAAACACGTAGATGATAGTTTGTTTGCTATGTCGTTAAGAAATCCAAAGATTGGGGAGAACATTACAACTGAAATTGGTAACGTACATTACAACGTTGATAAGGCCCTGGAAACTTTATCTGACGCCCAGGTTCAAAAGGGAGTTTCTCACCAACAGTATGCCGTGGCTTCATCCAATAAGCTGGCAGATTTCTTGAGTGAAATCCTAACTGGTATGCAAATGCAGATGCAAATGTCAGGTTCTGGCGCGGGCAAACCCAAGCAAGGCCAAGGTCAGGGAATGCAGCTTCCGGACATTATTCAGAAGCAACAAGGACTTGGAGAAAAGATGAAAGATGGAATGAAGAAGGGAGAAAAACCAGGAGAAGGTAACGAAGGCAAGGATGGAAAACCCGGTAAAGAAGGGAAAGGAAAAAATGCAAAAGGAGGAAATAAAGATGGAGACGGTGGTGATGGTGGTGAAGGAAACGCTGGTGAGATATTAGAAATTTACAAAGAACAGCAGCGCTTGCGTGAAGCCCTGCAAAAAGCATTAGAAAAAGAGGGTATGGGCGGTAACGGACAAAATGCACTCAACCAAATGAAGCAGATTGAAAAGGATTTGTTGAATAAAGGCTTCAAGAACGAGACGCTTCAAAAGATGCTGAACCTAAAACACGAATTGTTGAAACTGGATAATGCCATACAGCAACAAGGTGAAGAAAAGAAACGTCAGTCACAAACCAACAAAAAGGAATACAATAATCAAACAAATGCTATTTCTCCGGCCTTAAAGCAATATTTAAATAGTATTGAAATATTAAACAGACAAACACTACCTTTGCGGCCAAATTTTAACCAGAAGGTTCAAGAATATTTTAGAAAAGATGATTAGTTTTAATTACGAAACCGAGTTTGAATTGCCTAATGAAAATGAAATTGAAAAGTGGCTTTCAGAGGTTATTGTTTCGGAATCCAAGAAAGAAGGAGATATCAATTATATCTTTTGTGATGATGAATACTTACATGAAATCAATGTCAAATATCTTGACCATGATACTTTAACCGACATCATTAGTTTTGATTATTCCATAGGGAATGAACTACACGGTGATATCTTCGTCTCCATTGAAAGAGTAGCAGACAATGCAAAAGACTTTAATGTAAGTTTCGATGAAGAACTGAAAAGAGTGCTTGCCCACGGCATATTACACTTTGCAGGATACAAGGATAAGTCGGAAGCTGACGAAAAGTTGATGCGTTCCAAAGAAGATGAAAAAATTGCGATGTTCCACGTGAAACAATAGCTTAAACATCTTTTAAAAAAGAATAAAAATTACTTAACGTTCCACGTGGAACACAATAAGATTTTGGTTCTCCAAAATCGTAAAGAGAGGAAAAAAATGTTTCAAGAAACCTACGATGTGATTGTTGTTGGAGCCGGACACGCTGGTTCTGAAGCGGCCGCGGCAGCGGCCAATTTGGGTTCGAAAACCCTATTGGTTACAATGAGTTTGCAGAACATAGCCCAGATGTCGTGTAATCCAGCAATGGGAGGAATAGCAAAAGGACAAATCGTAAGAGAAATTGATGCTTTGGGCGGATACTCTGGAATTGTTTCAGACAAAACTGCGATTCAGTTCAAGATGCTCAACAAATCAAAAGGACCTGCCATGTGGTCGCCAAGAGTCCAGAGTGACAGAATGCGTTTTGCAGAAGAATGGAGATTAATGTTGGAAAGAACACCAAATCTTGATTTTTATCAGGAAATGGTCAAGGGGTTGATTATTGAAGATGGCAAGATAAAAGGAATTAAGACCTCGCTCGGAATTGAAATAAAAGCCAAGTCGGTTGTTCTCACAAATGGAACTTTCCTGAACGGATTGATTCATATTGGAGAAAAACAATTTGGTGGTGGTAGGGCAGGTGAAGGAGCCGCCTACGGAATCACAGAAGATTTGGTTCGCGCCGGATTTACTTCCGGAAGAATGAAAACAGGAACGCCGCCACGTGTTGATGGACGTTCTCTTGATTATTCTAAAATGGAAGAACAACCAGGCGATGTAAATCCGGATAAGTTCTCCTACTCTGATGAGACAAAGCCATTGACGCATCAAAAATCATGTTTCATGACCTATACGTCGCTACAGGTACATGATTTGTTGCGTGAAGGATTTGATCGTTCGCCCATGTTTAATGGAAGAATCAAAAGTCTTGGACCAAGATATTGTCCGTCGATAGAAGATAAAATAAATCGTTTTGCCGATAAAGAAAGACACCAGTTGTTTGTGGAGCCTGAAGGATGGAATACGGTTGAAGTATATGTAAATGGTTTTTCAACATCACTTCCGGAAGAAGTGCAGTTCAAAGCGCTTCGTTCTGTTGTTGGTTTTGAGAATGTAAAATTCTTCCGCCCTGGATATGCTATCGAATATGATTATTTCCCGCCAACACAGTTAAAGCATACGTTAGAAACAAAACTGGTTGAAGGTTTGTATTTCGCCGGACAAATTAATGGAACTACGGGTTATGAAGAAGCAGCATCTCAAGGATTAATGGCGGGTATCAATGCACATTTAAAAGTGCATGAAAAAGACCCTCTAATATTGAGAAGAGATGAAGCCTATATCGGAGTTCTTATTGATGATCTGATTACAAAAGGAACAGAAGAGCCATATCGAATGTTTACTTCAAGAGCAGAATACAGAACTTTATTACGTCAGGATAATGCCGATTTTCGTTTAACGCCAAAATCTTTTGAGATTGGTCTGGCTTCAGAATTGCGTATGCGTAGAATGGAGAAGAAACTGAATGAATCTGAAGCAATGGTTAATTTCTTCAAAGAAACTAGCGTAACGGTTGCGGAAACAAATCCTATATTGGAAGAAAAAGGTTCGGCGCTGATTTCACAGCCAGATAAAATGTTTAAAGTTTTTTCGCGTCCGCAAATCGATTTGGAAGATATTCTGAAATTTGAAAAGGTGGCCCAATATGTTCAAGACAACAATCTTGATAAGGAAGTATTGGAGCAAGCCGAAATTCAAGTAAAATATTCAGGATATATTGAAAAAGAAAAAAATAATGCCGACAAGCTAACGCGTTTGGAAGATGTAAAGATTCCGGAAGCGTTCGATTATGATAAGATAAAATCATTGTCGCACGAAGCCCGTGAAAAATTCAAAAAGATTCGTCCTGTGACCTTATCTCAAGCTTCTCGTATTAGCGGAGTTTCTCCAAGCGACATTTCTGTATTACTAATTCACATGGGAAGATAATATGTTTCACGTGGAACGAAGTACTCAAAACCGCATTATCCAAGGAATTGTCTCAATTCTTTTGATAATTTTTGTTTTACAAAGCTGCATTGGAACAAAGCCGGCCTTTATTGATGATTATTATGTTTCTGAAAACGGAAAAGAAATTCTAGGTACTAAATCGCTTAACGCGTTTATTTTTGAAAACAACTTAAAGAATCTTCCGTTTGAACAATTTCTCGCCATCAAATACAAATTGAACAATTATCTAACGAGAGAATTTTGGATTACAATTGATGGTAGTAGATACAAACTCATCGTTTATGAAAATTCTGAATTTGACAAATATTTTGGGTTTTCAAACTTTGCCGTACAAAATCAAGAAAACATCGCCAACATTGTAGGAGGCCAGCCAAAATTTATTGCTATATCAATGATTAATGAATTCAATGAAGATTGCCTATCCAATAAATCCATGCTACAAAATATGGCAACGGCCTATCTTAAAAATCTTAAAGACGAATACATCCAATTTAAACAATGACCTCAGCAAATCATAAGCACTACCAAACTGTAAAAGATAATTCTGTCTCAAAAGAAATTTTTGAGCTGCTGCACGAT
Source organism: uncultured Flavobacterium sp. (assembly GCA_964518395.1). Classification (GTDB taxonomy): domain Bacteria; phylum Bacteroidota; class Bacteroidia; order Flavobacteriales; family Flavobacteriaceae; genus Flavobacterium. The sequence goes on along the minus strand of CAZFGA010000017.1, from coordinate 50,135 downwards.
GAAAATTTGGACATGCTGATTACTTCACCTCAACCAGAAGGTGCGGCACTTTCCAAATATTACGAAAGCGACGATTATATATCACACACCGACGGTAAACGTTCGATTTTTGAAAAAGCCTACCATTTTATAAAAAACATAGCCCTAAAGAATAAATTGAACCTGGTTAATGGCCTTCAAGATAAAAAAGGAGCACTTTTAGATATTGGAGCCGGAACGGGAGATTTTCTTCTAGTAGCTAAAAATAATGGTTGGAATGTGATAGGAGTAGAGCCTAGCGAAAAAGCCAGATCAGTTGCAAGCCAAAAAGGAGTGGAGCTAAAACAACAGGCCGTTGATTTTGCAGACCACTCTTTTGATATTATAACTATGTGGCACGTTCTAGAACACGTTCCTGATTTGCAAAACCAGATTAAAGAACTAAAAAGATTGCTAAAGCCAAACGGTGCGATTATTATTGCCGTACCTAATTTTAAATCGTACGATGCAAAATACTATGGCGAATTTTGGGCTGCATATGATACACCAAGACACCTTTGGCATTTTTCAAAAACAGCAATCAAAAAATTATTTCAAAACGAAAAAATAGAATTAATAAAAATCTTACCGATGAAATTCGATTCGTTTTATGTAAGCCTGCTATCAGAAAAATACAAAACCGGAAAAATGAATTTTATTAAAGCATTTTTTATCGGTTTGAAGTCAAATTGGAAAGCAAAACAAAAATTGGAATACTCTTCGCATATTTACGTATTAAAAAACGCTAAAAATTAAAATAAAAGCGAGTGTCGGGAGATTTTTAAGGCCAACATGAAAATATATTGCCTTTTTTTGAAAGTGTCTTAAATCGCCTTATTTCAATCCGTTTTTGATAGTTAGAATTTATGTTGGTTTTTTAAACGATAAAATAATTTTATTGTAAAGAAAAACTGCGAAAATTAACACTTAGAGTAATTGTAACATTTTTTTTCTATTTTTGACCCAATTAAAAAATAAAGAACTCAGAATGAAAAAATCAATAGTAGCCATTGCAATAGCAATCTCATTATTTTCTTGCAACAAAGCTGAAGAAAAAAGCACATCAGAAAAAACAGCCTATATCGATACTGTAAAATTGATGGAAGAGTATACTGAATCGAAAGACCTTCAGGCTAAATTTGAAGAAAAATCGAAAGTTATGGGCAGAGAGCTTGAACTTGAAATTAAAAAATTCCAGGATGAAGCCGATAATTTCCGTAGAAACGCACAAGCAAATGGTGCTGAGTGGGCACAGAGAAAAGGAGCTGAGTTGCAGAAAAAAGAACAGCAACTTACTTACGCTCAGCAAGCTATGGGACAACAGTTACAAAAAGAAGCGGCTGTTGAAAGAGATTCTGTAGTTAGCAAAGTAAGAAAATACATAAAAGATTACGGCAAAAAGAATGGCTATTCTTATATCTACGGTACAGGTGATGCCGCTACAGTTCTTTACGCAAAAGACGGGTATGATATTACTGAGAAAATCGTTAAAGAATTGAATGACAATTACAAAGCTCCAGAAAAGACAGAAACAAAGGACACTGCAAAAGCTGAAGATAAAAAATAAATTCTTAAAAATGCCTTCCTAAGTGAAGGCATTTTTTTTGGAAAACATTTCGAAAAATTGACTATTTTTCCATTTCGAAAACTTACAAGCCAATGCAACCAATATCCGAAGCAGCATCCTTGACGCTGAAATTCATCAATCAGACACAGCGTTCCCTTTTTCTAACCGGCAAAGCCGGAACCGGAAAAACCACCCTTTTAAGAGAGATCATACAATCGACCCACAAGAATACAGTGGTAGTGGCTCCAACGGGCATAGCGGCCCTGAATGCGGGCGGAGTTACCATTCATTCGATGTTTCAGCTTCCGTTTGCCGGATTCATTCCGGAATACAACAAAACACCGCATTTTTCAGACACCATAAAGTTCGAAACCAAAGACACGCTCAAACGCCATTTTAAGATGAACGGTACCAAAAAATCCGTGATCCTGAACATGGAATTACTGATTATTGATGAAGTGAGTATGCTTCGTGCTGATTTATTGGATGCTATTGACTTTACAATGAGGAGTATACGAAGAAAAGAACTCCCTTTTGGCGGTGCGCAAGTATTATTTATTGGCGATTTGCTGCAGCTTCCGCCAGTTGTAAAAAATGAAGAGTGGGAAGTTCTGAAAAATTATTACAGAGGAAAATTCTTTTTCCATTCTCATGTAATGCAGCACTACCCGCCATTATACATTGAGCTTTCAAAGATTTTCCGTCAAACTGACGACAAATTCATATCCATATTAAACAATCTTCGTAATAATCAGGTGGATGCGGAAGATATCAAAAACCTCAACAATTACGTAAGACCGGATTTTGATCTGAAACAAAACAAGGGATATATTACCCTGACAACCCATAATGCCAAAGCCGATACCATAAACGAACAATCATTGGTTGACTTGAAGGAAAAACAGCTGACATTTTTACCCGAAATTATAGGTGATTTCCCTGAAAAGATATATCCTGTTGAAGAAAGACTAAATCTAAAAGTAGGAGCGCAGGTTATGTTTGTGAAGAACGATCTTTCATTGGAAAAAAATTATTTCAACGGAAAGATGGGGGTCGTAAAAGCATTGTCAGAACAGGAAATCCTGGTTCATTTTCCGGAAGAAAATAAAACAATTGAAGTAGAAAGATACGAATGGCAAAACATTAGGTATTCTGTCGATCCCCATACCAAAGAAATTGTTGAGGACGTTTTAGGAACTTTTACCCATTATCCGATAAAATTAGCATGGGCGATAACGGTACATAAAAGCCAGGGATTGACCTTTGACAAAGCTGCGCTTGATGTATCAAGAGTTTTTCTGCCCGGACAGGCATATGTGGCTTTATCGCGACTTCGTTCGTTAGAAGGGCTTATTTTGCTTTCTCCACTGCAAATGAATGGCATTTCGAATGATTATGATGTTATGCAGTATTCCAACAACAAAGCATCGGAAGAACTGTTGCAATCTTCTTTGGTGAAAGAAACACAGAATTTTATACATAACTACCTCAAAAACAGCTTTGATTGGAAAGAATTGGCACAGGAATGGAGAAACCACCAATACAGCTACAATGAAGATGTTGAAAAATCTGAAAAATCAAAACATATGCAATGGGCCAAAAGGCAGGCAGAATCGGTAGGAGCATTAATTGAGCCGGCTACAAAGTTCATGCGTCAGCTGGATAAGCTTTTCTTTGAAGAAGCACATGATATCCAGTTTGTTTTGGAAAGAATACAGGCTGCCCATGATTATTTCCTAAAGCCAATGGACCAACTAGTATATGAAATACTATGGAAATTAGAAGAAGTAAAACGCGCTAAAAAAGCAAAAACTTTCTTTCAGGAACTATACGCTTTAGAAGAGCTGCAGACCAAGGCCGTACTGCGTTTGATGAAAGCCAAAAGGCTTATAGAAATTGTAGCATCAGGTCAGGAAATCTGTAAAGAGAATCTGGATTCGCAGGAAATCAGATCGTACAAATCAAAAAAACAGGATGCAATTCGCGAAGAATTCAAAAACACTCATGCCACGCTGGTGGATGATGACTATGACGAAAACCGCTATATGCCGAAGAAAAAAGAGAAAAAACTCCCTAAAAAATCAACGGTAGAGGAAACCTACGAACTCTGGCAGCAAAACAATTCTATACCCGAAATAGCAGGCCTTCGGAAACTTACGCAACAGACTATAGTAACACACTTTGTCAAATTGATACAGTCCGGAAAAGTCGCGTTATCTGACGTTCTTCCTGAAGGCATAATACAAGATTTAGCCGAAGCTTTTGAAGGCTACAACGAAGAATCGCTCAACGGATTGAAAGAAAAATATGGGAATAAATTTACGTGGGATGAACTGAAGCTGTTCAGGGCTTCACAGTAAATTATTGCATGAAAAAGACACCTAAAACAGCTGGAACAAAATAAATAGCAATTGTTCTGGCACCATCGTAATCTTTAGCAATTCGCTGACCGAATAACAAGAAAACAAGCGTAACAGCAGAAACAACAGAGCCGTAAAAACCAAAAGTAGTTCCTTTATTCATAAGCATCTGAATTATACCGGCAACACAAAGAATTCCGGCTGCTATTTCCAAAATAAGGATAAGCATTAGCGATTGTGGTACACTGTTTTTGATAAAAGTTTTCTCAAAATGACTTTTGAGCCAACTTACATTACCTTGCCAGTCAATTACTTTGTCATAGCCTGATTGCAAAAAAGTTACAGCTAAAAATACTAAAATCAATATAGAAGCAGTGTTATTCATGATTACTATTTTTTGTGGATTAATCGGGTTAGTTTGATAGATAGATCGGTCAGGATAATTTTGGCGTTTCCATTTCGTTCAATATGATAAACGGCATCGGAAAGCTCTTTAAAAATGTCGTTGATATTGTTTCCGTTAACAAAAGGGGCAAAGTTTTCCAGCTTGAATTTTTCGACTTTTGGTTCCATATAGACCAAACCTGAAGCCTGATAATTGAGCAACAACGCTTGTCGAAACATTTCAATACAAAAATGCAAAAATTTCTTTTGCGCTTCACGACCCAAACCGGCAATTTGTTCGCTCCAGGCAATTAAATCATTAATAGCCGATGCATTTCCTTTGGCACGGAAAGCGGCACGAACCCATAAAACAAACCATTGTTCAAAAGGCTGTTCTTCGCTATCTTCACGTAATAAATGCAATGCCTTGCTAAAATTTCCCTGTGCCTGGTGCGCAATTTTCTTGGCTTCACGAGGATCCATATTTTCACGTGAAACCAATACATCAGCGATTATATTTTCATGAATTCCGTTGAAATGTAATACCTGGCAGCGCGAACGTATCGTCTGTATGATTGATTCTTCATCTTCAGAAATCAAAATGAAAAGTGTCCTTTCCGGCGGTTCCTCCAGAATTTTTAAAAGTTTGTTCGACGCTTCTATATTCATCTTGTCGGCCATCCAAACAATCATGATTTTATAACCGCCTTCAAACGATTTCAACGAAAGCGATTTTAGCACTTCCTGGGCATCTTCTACACGAATCAGTCCCTGCTTGTTCTGAACGCCAAGATATTTATACCAATCGAACAGTCCTCCATATGGGTTTTCAAGCAAAAAGGAACGCCAGTCAGCAATAAAATCAAGACTTTTTGGCTTTGACTTTACATCATCCGTTGAAACCGTAGGATAAATAAAATGTAAATCAGGATGCGAAATGTTATTGAATTTCAAATTGCAGGCCTCATTTTTCCCATAATTCTCACCGCCTGAATTCTGACACAAAACATATTGTGCATAGGCCAAAGCCATTGGCAATGTGCCACAGCCTTCAGGACCAACAAACAATTGCGCATGCGGGATTCGTCCGGCATCAGCGCTTTTTGTAAGGTGACTTTTGATATGTTCTTGTCCGAGAATTTCTGAAAATAGCATGGAACAAATATAGGGGAAAAACGATGAAGAGTTAGCAAGCAGCAAAAAAATGAAACACCTTCAGAACTTATAGGCTGCTTCTCAAATCATTAAATAAAAACATTTCGTTTTGAGTATTTATTGAACCGCGCCTCGGCCTGTCTAGATCTAAAGTTATATAGATCACTACCGAAGTCAAAAGGCAGAATCCTAAAATATAAAACCGGTCTATTTTTTTCTTAAATCCGGAGCTATAGCCGATATAAAATGAAATGATGATAGAGAAAAACAACAACAGATAAACGATTGGTTCCGGAACATTTGAATTATAAGCAGCGTTTGCTTTAGTAGCAGCATCGAACATATCATTTAAGGCCGGTACCATCATGTTGGAAGGCAAGAATAAATCCTTATCCTTGGAATATAAAGTCGCCCTGTTCCACAAAGCTTCGCTAACTTTTCCCGACTGCTCTGTAACGTTATTAATTTTTTCATCATTTCTGTCAGATTCAAAATAAGCAATGCGGGAATTTAGATAAGTAGCAAAATCCTTTTTGAAAGCACTTTTCAAACTATCCGGATAGGTGTCTGCCCTAAGGATAGCTGTTCCAATGCAATTCGCTTCGTCAATAAGGCTTGCTTTTCGGTTTTCGTATCGTGAACCCGACATTCCAAAAGTAAATGCCAGGATTAATGCTAACAATCCTAACAATGAAGACAAGATGCCCGAATTGTCAGAATCTGTCTTTGTTTTTTTCACTCCAACCCGATACCCAAGATTAATAGCCAGAAGCATGGCAAAAAACAAGAAGATTACGATATATTTTGCATCTAAATCAAATAAGAAAGAATGTTTCATAGGTTTCCAAAGAATAGATTATTTTTTTGATAATGAGGGACAAAAGGCTTTCTTGCCGTATGGAAGTGGCTTGGAGATTTTTAACAAGAAATAAATGTACAAAAAATTTTAAATCGGATTTTCTTTAAGTGCATTCTAACCAATTATAACGTTTTCGCTAATGAATTAGGCTTATTTTAAATGTTTTCATATTTTTTAGTTGGTTAAAAATCATATATTTGTGAATCCAATAAAAAACTAATAAAATATACCACTAATGAAAACTTTGAACGACTTCAACTTCAAAAACAAAAAAGCACTAATCAGGGTAGATTTCAACGTTCCTTTAGACGAGAATTTTAAAGTAGTAGATGCAACCCGAATTGAAGCAGCAAAGCCAACAATTGACAAAATTCTTGCGGATGGCGGAAGTGTAATCCTGATGTCGCATTTAGGAAGGCCAAAAGCAAAAGAACCAAAATATTCTCTGGAACATATCCTTGAAAAAACTTCTGAAGTTTTAGGCAAAGAAGTAAAATTTGCAAACGACTGTATTGGTCCTGTAGCTGAAGATGCTGCAAAAAACCTAAAACCGGGTGAAGTTCTGCTTTTGGAAAACCTTCGCTACTATCCTGAAGAAGAAGCCGGAGATGTTGAATTTTCAAAGAAATTGGCTTCTTTGGGTGATGTTTATGTGAACGACGCATTCGGAACGGCACACAGAGCACATGCTTCAACTACCATTATCGCACAGTTCTTTCCAAACGACAAATGTTTTGGAACTTTATTGGCAAAAGAAATAGAAAGCCTGAACAAAGTGCTTAAGCATTCTGAAAAGCCTGTTACGGCTGTTTTGGGAGGTTCAAAAGTTTCATCAAAGATTACAGTTATTGAAAACATACTCGATAAAATTGACCATATGATTATTGGCGGAGGAATGACTTTTACCTTCATCAAGGCTTTGGGCGGAAAAATTGGCGATTCTATTTGTGAAGATGATAAAATGGACTTGGCATTGGAAATCCTGAAAAAAGCTAAAGAAAAAAATGTCGAGATTCATCTTCCTGTTGACGTTATTGCTGCCAATTCATTTTCAAATGATGCAGAAACAAAAATAACAGATGTTAAAGATATTCCTGATGGATGGCAGGGACTCGATGCAGGTCCAAAATCATTGGAAGAGTTCAAGAAAGTCATTTTAAATTCCAAAACCATTTTATGGAATGGCCCACTAGGTGTTTTTGAAATGGAAAAATTCTCAAAAGGAACTATCGCCTTAGGAGAATTTATTGCAGAAGCTACCGAAAAAGGTGCTTTTTCTCTTGTTGGCGGAGGTGATTCTGTTGCTGCCGTGAAGCAGTTCGGTTTGGAGCCGAAAATGAGTTATGTTTCTACTGGGGGCGGGGCTATGCTGGAAATGCTGGAAGGAAAATCACTGCCTGGAATTGATGCAATAATAAGTTAAAAAACAAAATTTTTATACTAAACCCTTTAAAAGTTAGTTATAAAAAGTTAAGTTTGCAATATGTATAATTATTTGAAATATAATAAGTTATAATTTTCAGTTATGAATAAAACCAAAATAGCACTTTTTTTAGTACCCTTTTTCTCCTTAAATATTCTTGCTCAGGATGCCGTTTCTCAAGAAACTGTTCCGCAAATTACGACTCCTAAATTATCTGTTTTAGATTCTATAAAAAGCACATTTATTGACCATGAAATTGCTTCATGTGTCGATAAGGAATGGATGGATGAATTGACCAATCAGGATCTTTTCAAAGAAATGGAATTTGACATTGCTCATATAAATCCAGACGAAAAAGTAGATTATGATTTATCTACTGACTTGTTAAAAGCCCGGTTGAAAGAAATGGATGCCAAGTCGCCTTTCAACATAGAATACAATCAGGGATTGGAAAACATCATCAAATCATTCTTGAAAAATAGAAAAAGATCGTATGAAAGATTGATGGCAATATCAGAATACTATTTCCCAATGTTTGAGGCCGCCCTTGCCAAATATGACGTTCCGTTAGAAATTAAATATTTGGCCGTTGTAGAATCTGCTTTGAATCCACACGCAAAATCAAGAGTAGGAGCCACAGGACTTTGGCAATTTATGTTTGCCACAGGAAAACAATACAATCTGGACGTTTCTTCTTACATTGATGAAAGAAGCGATCCATTGAAAGCTACAGAAGCTGCCTGCCAATATCTATCTAATATGTTCAAAATATTTGGAGATTGGGATTTGGTTCTGGCGTCCTATAATGCGGGGCCAGGAAACGTTTCAAAAGCAATCAGACGTTCTGGCGGACAGCAAAACTACTGGAATATCAGAAAAAATCTTCCAAAAGAAACTCAAGGTTATGTTCCGGCTTTCCTGGCTACGATGTATATTTATGAATACCATAAAGAGCACGGCATTGAGCCAAAAAGAGCAGCGATTAGCTACTTTGCTACCGATACGGTTATGGTAAAACGTGAAATGTCTTTCAAACAGATTTCAGACTTGTTGGATATTCCGGAATCGCAAATCAAGCTTTTGAATCCAGGATATAAATTAGATGTTATCCCTTTCGTTAAAGGAAAAAATAATTACCTGAGATTACCAGTTCCAAAAATTGCAGTATTCACTTCAAATGAAGACAAAATTTACGCTTATGCGCAAATTGAGGAAGATAAAAGAGAAAAACCATATTTTTCTAGAAAAGCTACTTCGCCAACAGGAAATACAACTGAAACGGCAATTGCTTCTACAGAAGCAAGAAGTCCTTATGTAGATTATTCGGAAGAACCGGAAATCATTAAAGGCAGCAAAATAGTTACTAAGACAAAATACCATACGGTTAGAAAAGGCGACAATATTGGTGAGATTTCTCGGAAATATGGCGTTACGGTTTCTGAAATCAAGAAATGGAACCGTTTGAAAAACAATAATGTCATGCTGGGCGCCAAGTTGAAAATTCAGACGAATGAAAGAGTGGCTACTACTGTAGTTAAGAAAACTCCAAAGCCAACTGCTAAAACTAAAGACACTACCGAAACTGCTATTGCAGCTGTTGAAAAGCAAGAAGCAAAAACAAAAGAAGTTGCTGGTGATGATACTGAAAACAAAGAGGACGAGAAATCAGAATTTTATGTAGTACAAAAAGGGGATAACCTTAATTCGATTGCCAGAAAATATGGCGTAACCATTGCAGAAATTAAAGAATGGAATAATCTTGAAGACACGAATGTGCTATCAGGTAGCAAACTAAAATTGATTCCAAACGAAAATGCTCCAATAATCGAAACTAAAGCTGAAAAAGCGCAACAACAGATTGCCTCTTCAGCTAAAGTACACCAGTACCTTGTTCAAAAAGGAGACTCGCTTTTCAGCATTGCTAAAAAATATCCAGGAGTTACAGTTGAAAATATCAAAAAATGGAATGATATTAGCAGCGAAAACATCAAACCTGGAATGAAGCTTAAAATCCAAGGATAATATCCCTGGATTTTAGCTTTTCCATTGCAAAAAACAATACAATGAAAAAGCTACTGCTACTCGTAATTTTAGCGTCCTTTTCCTGTAATCAAAAAGAAGTAAAAAATTCCGAGAAACAATCCATCGGAAATATAAACTCACTTGCTGTTTTTATCGATGACAAGCTCTGGATTGGTGAAATAGGGGATACCATCCGGAAAAAGTTTGCCGCTCCGGTAGACGGGCTTCCTCAGGAAGAGCCACTTTTCACGATTAACCAATATCCATTGCATGCTTTTGAAGGTTCGTTAGCCAAAAACAGAAACATCCTTTATATAAAAAAAGAAGCCAGAAATGATTTTGATATTTCTGAGAATCAATATGCCGTGCCTCAAAATCTCATCCGTATTTCTGGAAATTCGACAGCAACAATCATTGACCGACTGGAGAAAAATGCTGCAGAAATAATTGCAAGAATGCAGAAAACGGAAATCAAGGTAACCCAAAAAGAGACCCAAACCTCGTTGATGGACGACAAGAAGTTCAAGAATAAATTCAATATCTCGCTTCAGGTTCCAAAAACCTTCAGGGTTGTTTTAGAGAAAGACAAGTTTCTATGGCTGAAAAAAGAAATCCAAAGTGGAAATTCCAGCATTTTGATATATCAGAAACCGTTATATTCCATCAGAAAAAGTGACGGGGCAATTAACAGCATCGTAAAGTCACGCGATTCTATTGGAGGGCTATATATCCACGGTACAACAGAAAACTCGCAAATGGTAACGGAAGATTCCTATTCGCCCTATCTGTTAAATACTACCATTGGAGGCTTAAAAGCCTATCAGACCAAAGGAAATTGGGAATTGAGAAACGATACCATGTCAGGACCCTTTATCAACTACAGTATAATGGATCCTAAAAATAACAGAATTCTTGTAATTGAAGGATTTTGTTATGCTCCATCGACTCCCCAAAGAGATCTGATACACGAACTGGAGTCAATAATTAAAAGTATTTCATTTTTATAAAACAAACCCAATGTCCCTAATTTGGAAAATAAAGCTTTTTAAGGCACTTTCTCTTGATGAGTTATATGATTTACTGGAACTGCGTAGCGAAGTCTTTATAGTGGAGCAAAACTGCGTTTATCAGGATATCGATGGCAAAGACAGAAAGGCAATCCACTTAATTGGTGAATTTGATGGCGAAATCGTTGCTTATTGCAGGCTTTTTAAAGCAGGCGATTATTTTGACGAATCTTCAATAGGGAGGGTTATCGTGAAAGAAAAGTATCGTGATAAAAAATGGGGACATGATCTTATCCGTGAAGCGATTAAAGCGATCAGGGATAATTTTGAGGAAGAAAGAATTACGATTTCGGCACAACTGTATCTCAAGAAGTTTTATGAGAGTCATGGATTTTCCCAAACGAGTGAAGAATATCTTGAAGATGGGATTCCCCACATTGAAATGAAAAGGGCTTAAGTTTTTGTAATAACCAATTCTACGCGGCGATCCAAATCAGATCCTTTACCAAGTGGTTGGGTATTTCCGTAGCCTTTAAAAGTCATCCTTGTTTTTGGCACTTTTTTGAAAGCAAGATATTTGTACACTGCTTCCGCTCTGTTTATAGAAAGCTTCCGTTTTTTGGTATCCTTATCAATGGCTTCTTTGTGAAAAGGTGGCGTACAACAAACATGTCCCTGGATTTCGAATTCCAGGTTTTTGTATTTTAGGAGTTGTCGTGCCATCTTATCCAATTCATTTTTTGATTTCATCGTAAGCTTGCTGCTTCCCTTTTCAAACAATAATTTCTCAAGATAAATACGGTCACCAACAACATGGTTTTTATGGATTGCACTATAAACACCGGGAATTTCAAGCTTTTCGATTGGAATTTCTTTGAAGTTCATTACCACATCCACACGTCGGTTTTTCGAACGTACTTCAGAAATATTATCAATATCGTCTTCGATCAATACCCTTCCTCTTCCTTCGATTGTAACTATAATTTTGCTTTTGATTCCGTTTTCAATCAGTTTTTCTTTAATAGCATTGGCACGATTGCTGGAAAGTTTGAAATTGTACTCATCCTTGCCTCGGTCATCGCAATAGCCATAAATGCTTATGGATTCAATCCTGACAGAATCAGTAGACTGGATAAACTTGACTACATCATCTACTTGATTTTCAGTTAAATTGTATTTATTCGTATCGAAATAAACAGAATGAACGACCTCTTCTTGTGCAGAGACAAATCCAAAAATAAACAGGGGGAGAAGTTTAAGGATTCGAAGCATTATTTCAGTAGTATTTTGTTGTATTCTGCCGTATTATTCAGCAAGGCAGTAGCTTTTTTGATTTCGGAATTGTTTTTGGTGTAATATTGATACAAGCCTTCTTTGTACTGATATCTTTTGATGATTTCATCCAGAATAAGTTCTTTTATTTCTGCCTGATGCTTGTTCAATTGAGTCTCATCGCTTTTTTGCAGGGCTGTGAGTAGCTGTTGTACTTCAGTCTTAATGTCGTCGTCTATTTTTTCCTTTTTAGCCGCTTCCAGCGTTTTTTTCATCGCTTGTTCAGTTTCTGTATCGAAAGCAAATTTCTGGTCTTTCAGGAACTTTTTGAAATCGGCATAATCCGCATCGGTAATCGTAGGGATTTTGTCGCCGATGTTTGGATTTTTATAATAGTATCGCGTTACATAATTAAATATACCATCGTTTTTGACTAATGCTTCCGTAATGGCACTTAATTTTGTTTCAGATAATTCTACATCGGGCTGGATTCCCCCGCCGTCATAAACGGTTCTTCCTTTACGGGTTTTGAATGCATTGTAATTTTTTTCATCGGTGCGAATTGCTTTTCCGTCTTTATCCTTGTGTGCATAATCTAATGCCTGAATACATCTTCCCGAAGGCGTGTAATAACGTGAAATAGTTACTTTTACCTGTGTTCCATAGGTCAAGTCGATCGGTCTTTGTACCAAACCTTTTCCAAAGCTTCTGGCACCAACAACTACGGCTCTGTCTAAATCTTGCAAGGCTCCTGCTACAATTTCAGATGCCGATGCGCTTCTTCCGTCTACCAAAATTACTAAAGGAATTTCAGTATCAACAGGAGCTCTCGACGTTCTGTATGTATTGTTATGTTTTTCGATATGTGATTTTGTAGTCACAATTGTTTCACCGCTTGGCACAAAAAGGTTGCAAATATTAACGGCCTCGCCCAACAATCCTCCAGGATTTCCTCTAAGATCCAGTATTATTTTTTGGGCACCATCAGCTTTAAGCTTTTCAAGCGCTTGTTTGGTTTCTTGCGATGCCTTGGCGTTAAATTGCGAAAGAACTATATAACCGGTTTTATCATCTATTTTTGAAAAAAACGGAACAGCTTTCAGGTCAACTTCCTCTAAGACTAAAGTTGTATTGTTCGTTTTGCCTTGGCGAAGGTATTTGATATCAATCTTAGCATTTTTACTTCCTTTCAGAAGCTGAGAAGCATCATCTTTAAAATCAGATAGACTTACGTCGCCAATCTGGATAATTTCATCACCGGCTTTTAAACCAGCCTTATCGGCAGGATAATTTTTGTAAGGTTCTTTGATGATCAGCTTTCCTTCTTTTCTGGTAATCATGGCCCCGATTCCGGTATATTCGCCGGTATTGTTGATTTTGAATTTTACGACATCCTGTTCATTGAAATAAACCGTATACGGATCCAGTTCCATAAGCATATTCTTGATCGCCTTGTCCATCAGCTCTCCTGGATTGGTTTCGTCAACATAATTCATGTTCACGGTTTTGAACATGGTTGTGAAGATTTCAATCTGTTTTGCAATTTCAAAGAAATCATTTCTGAAACTCGCTCCAACATACAAAATTCCTCCAGCTACGACCGGAATGATATATTTCTTTTTTAAAAATGCGTACATAACTTTAAGTTTTTCTTTTTCTTTTTTTCCGACCAGTGAAAACAAGACCACTAAAATAAGAATAAATGGCTAAACATTTCATCTCCATCAAAATAAACTGAACGGCATTGAATATAGGCTAGTAACGGAAAACGCTGCTTTTTTAGTATTGGAATTTAGGAATCGGTATTTTTTTCAATTTCGGGCTTTATCTGAAGATGGAATTTTTCGAATAGCTGTATGGTTTTCCGGTTTATTTCTTCGTAGGATAATCTTTCCTTTGTTTGGTATAAAAGCATAAAAGCATAGGATTCATCCAATGAATCAATTAATACGCTTTTGTTCAGGCGATACGTTTCCCGAAGTACTCTTTTGAAATAATTCCGGTCAACAGCTTTTTTAAAATATTTTTTTGAAACCGAAACACCAATTTTCACTTTTTGACCTTCTTCGGGAGCCTGTTTTATATACACGAGCCGTAGCGGAAATTTTGAAACCGATTTTCCTTCACGAAACATTTCATCAATCGTAGTCCTGCTTTTTAATTTTTCCGATTTGGGATAGGTATTCATTCTCCTCAGTCTTACGGATAAATATTATAAACGATTTTTAAATCAGGGTAATTGATATAAAACTGGATGCGATTGCCTTGGTTTTTTCGGGTAATGATTTCAATAACACAACGGTTACCACTATTGTCGATGCAATTAAAAGTTACGGTTTTGTCTGTTTCGTTTTCGATGGTTTTTCCGTAGGCATCAATATTATACAGCTGTGTCTGTGCCGAGTTTATTACAATACGATTCTTATCTCCATCGAGTACAATGATGAGGTTAGTATCTTTAAAATCCGACCATTTTCCCCATTGACCTTTGGCATTTTGTTCCATCACGCTGTAGCTGGAAGTCTTGAACCTGTATTTCTGGGCAAAAGTCTGCTGTGTTCCGACTATTATAAAAAACAGTACAGCTAATATTTTTAATGCTTTCATCTTAAAATTTATATGGGCAGTAAAGTTACAAATATATTTGAATTGTATTATTTCAGATGGATTGTTGGACTTTGGAAGAACGAAGATCCATTCTTTTCCACAAGATTTTAACATAAAATTTCTACATAATCCCCAAAAATGTAGATTTTTTTGGAATTATGGAGAATCAAAATAAAGCCGATAAAGGTTTAAAAACGATTAAAAAATGACAATAAACGTCTGTATAACAATTGTTTGTGTTTTTGGCTCAATCTGTTTGATAAAAATATTTTGTCAAGATGGCATTGAAATTGTCTTATGTAATGAAAATCACGATAACCACTATAACCACAAAAAAACTACTATGAAAAAATTAATTTTAAGCGCAATTATGGTTACAGGAGTTGTAACGTTTGCGCAAGAAGCACCTAAGAAAGCCACAAAAGAAGTTGTAAAAAATGCAGCATCTTCCGTCGAAGCCGAAAAAAAAGCTGAAGCTCCTAAAGTAACAGAAGTGAAACAAGAAGCTAATGTTACGAAAAAAGCCGAAACAACCACAACTAAAACAACCGAAGCTGTCCAACCAGCAGCTCCTGCAGCAAAAACTGCAAAAAAACAAGAATAGTATAAATCCTAACCGACCAACTATCTAACTAAAAACCTTTGGATCACTCCAAAGGTTTTTTTGTGTTAGCTATTTTTAATCAGTTTTTTGGCTATCTCATTTAATTCTTTACGGTTTTGGTCGATATAGCTTAGGCCAGCCTGTATCAGTTCGTAAATGTTTTTTGACGAAACATCGTCCATTTCAGGCGAAGCATTTTTGAGCGAAGGCATTAACCGATGGTAATTTTGACTGTTTCTTACTCCTAAAGTTTCATACATTTTTTTTAAATGATAATCCGTTGTTTCTACGTTTGAAGAAAGCAGAATATCAATAAGTGGCTGAATCCATTTTACTTTTCCGGCATTTTCAAACTGTCGAAAAGTATAGGGTTTTAATACCTGACCTGTTCCAATAGATACGATAATCATGTCACTGATTTTTGGAAAATCTTTTTTTTCTGGCTGATCCAGCACTTTTGAAAATTCTATTTTCCTAGCTTCAGCATAAGCACATAAAGCGGGATTGTTGGCATATACACCGCCATCAATGAGCGTAAATTCCTGCCCATAAAGCGATTTTATTCTGGCTGGCTCAAAATACGTAGGTGCTGCAGCGGTAGCCCTACAGATGTCTTTGGCGTAAAAATTTTCTAAATCGGAACCCGCTTCATGGCTTGTGAAAAATTTTGCTTTTCTATGAAAGATGTCATAGGATGTAATAAGGCAAGGTTTTATAAAATCTTTGATTTCAAGATTGCCAAATACGTTTTCAAGCTGTCTTTCTAAAGCTTTTTGTGAAATCCGTTCATTAAAAAGTCCAAACGGATTGATAAGTTGTTGCCAAAATGATACGTTGAAAATACTTTCTCCGTGTTTGGCATAGAGGTCTAGTGCAGTTTCTACCGAATATTTCGCTTTTTTATCGCTATCAGGGTAGAGTAGGATGGAAGCAAGTATTCCTCCTGTGCTGGTTC
This sequence comes from uncultured Flavobacterium sp., assembly GCA_964518395.1. GTDB lineage: Bacteria > Bacteroidota > Bacteroidia > Flavobacteriales > Flavobacteriaceae > Flavobacterium. Next base: position 33,902 of record CAZFGA010000017.1, on the reverse strand, counting down.
CGGCAATAAGATCGAAATAATCACCGATTTTTGCATTCGGATTGTCTAATTTCTGAAGCTGTTCTTCAATATACTTTAAAATGACGCAGGTTATGATCCCTCGGATTCCTCCTCCATCCAGGCTTAAAATTTTGATTTTTTTTGACATGGCTTTTATGATTTAAGATTTGGGTACACATTTCATTTATGTTTTTATATGCTTAGTAGGACTGTTTTGAAAACAGTTTGTATGATCGCATTTTTAATGTTATTAATTTTTATTTTAGACAAACCTGCTCCTTGCAATGCTTTTAGGGCAATAAGATCTTGTTGGCTTTTCAACAACCATGAAAATTCTTCTTCTGTCAGCGATGATGATGCCAATAGCAAGGTCCAACGCTCTAGTTTTTCCCTTGAACCTTCCAAAAAAGCAGTAATATCTTTCTGGATTTCGGGCTTGAATTCTTTGTATTTGTCGCCTAAAAGTGTGACAAGTTCCTGTTTCAGCTGTTTCAATAATTTTTCGATATCCATGATTTCTATTTATTGCTGTTTATCAGGCTCAAAAGCCCATCTTTTGATGTTTTGTCTTTTTTGATTTCATATTGGATCAGCATGTCCATAGCTTCCATTACCTGTTTTTTTGATTCCTGAAGGAAAACCGGTGATAACGATTCTTTTTCTTTCCAGCGTTTGAAGAATCCAGATAACAGGTTTTTTTCTTCATCAGTCAAAAGTTTCCACATAGCGAAAGTGATTTCATTGTCGGGCTTATTTTTCTCGTATTCGATCAATTTTTCAACCTGTAGAAAGAAGGCTTCTGTTTCTTGTTGGTTTTTCGTGTAAGGTGTTGTTGCCTTGTCCATTAATTTTGAGGCTTCTACTTTCAGTTCTGTCGTTTTTTGATAAGAATACTGATCAAAAACTGCCGTTCTTGTCGATTCGCACGAGACTGCTGCAAACGACATGAAAAAGAAAAGCATCATGTTTTTTCTAATTGTTTTCATAGCTGTTTTATTTTAAAATTACATATCCGTTTTTGTCTTTTTTAAGTTTTGATAAGGATCTCCAACTCAAGTTTCTTTTTTCAAAGTGGGGCATATCTTTAAATGTTTTCCAATTGCCACCCCATTCCCAGCCGTGTTTGGCGAAAATTTTCACACATTCATACCAATCAGCGATTTTGTCATTGTCCCAGTCTTTTTTGGTATCCCAGGAAGCATCTTTTCCGTCAATTATCAGGCAGATATCTACAGCAAAACCGTAATTATGTATGGATTGGCCCGCTTTGGCATTCGTGACTTTTTTTCCAGGTTTTGTTCTTCCTTGTGCATATAAGGCATCTTGTTCAAGGCCTTGCGTTACCCGAATTTTTGCTCTGCCCGCCAAAGCATTGTCGCATTCTTCAATGACTTTTGTAACTTCTTCTCTAACAGTTGGATGAAGTTTTTCGATTCGTTGTTTAGTATATTTATCCATTGTTTTCAATTAATTACATTACAAATATATGAAAAAAATCAACCAACCAAATAAAAATAAGATTATTTTCTTTTATGTTTTATTCTTTTCTTGCTCTAAATTAGGTTAAAAATGTTTTGGTTTTTAAAAAAGCTTAACTAAAAAATGAGAAAAATCCTATTGTAACAGTTAATAGTAAAAGCAGTTGTAGATTTTATTTAATAAAAAAACGTCTTGAGAAATCAAGACGTTTTTAAATATTTTGCTATTCAGCCTCTACTTACATTTCTTTCAGGAAAACCTCCGTATCTTTTTTTATTTCAAAAATCTTATATATTTCATCTTTATACCTGAACAGGAAAGTATTATTTATTTCCGATTTTCCATTGACACTGTATATATAGAAATCATCATCTATCGAATCATCATCAACAATAAGCGCTTCAGAATCTTTGGCGATGAAAGGAGATATATTTTCGTATACTTCGGCATTAATTCTTTTCGAATCTTTCTTAAGATTTACAGCCGTTAATTCGTAAAGATCTTCAAAAGAGAAGTATTCAGGCTTGGTTTCTAGCATATAGTTATTTTCCGATTTGTAAAATTTTTTAGAAAAAATATCTTGCCAGTATATACTAAGCCGCATTGCTTTCATGCTTTTCCCATCTTTATTATGATATACTTCTAATTCTTTATTCGTATGGTTGAGATAATTGAGTCTCTTAATCCTAAAAGATTCTAATTGTGATATTAACTTTTCAAAATCGCTTTGCGAAAACTCATTAAAACTTTCTTCACTAGAAATATGAAAGCCATATCCTTCGGCTTTAAGAGCCATTTCCTGATAAGGTGAAGGACCGTATAAATTTTTATAATCTTTCAGATTTTTATTATTAAAAAGCTTTTCAATGTTTTTGATATAATTTTCTTCTTCTGATTGTGCTTGTATACTATTTAAGGAAAACAAGAAGAAGATAAACAAGACAATTACTGTTCTTTTCATAGTTTGATTTTATGGACTTGCAATTTAAATAAAAAAGGATTTTAATTAGGTGATAAAGATACTATGTTCTCTTGCAGAGGGACGTTTTGCTGGCTAAGTAAATAATTTTTAGGTATTTCATGTATTTATCTATACAATTGTATTTTGTACTTTTTGACTTATTCGGAACTATAAAACCTTAAAAACACATGAAAATAATCTACAAAAACCGACTTAAAAAGATTTTTTTCATAAATTTGCCTTAATAAATAATATTTTAATCATATGGTTTCAGAAAGAGTTGGAGAATATATGGCTAAAAAGGGCATAAGTTATTATGCTTTTGAAAATAGCATTGGCGCGAGTAGAGGAAGTATTTCGAAAGCCGTAAAAGATGGTAAAAGCATCGGTTCACAGGTTTTAGAAAATATTCTTGCTGTTTATACGGACTTAAATCCGGTATGGCTCTTAACAGGGCAGGGAAATGTTTTTGTGGATAATGAAGAAATCCTGAACAATAAGCAGATTGAAACTTACAGGCTTAGAACAGACAGTTATGTTGAAAATCAACAGATTCCATTGTATGATATTGAAGCAGTAGCAGGATTGGTGCCTCTTTTTCAGGATAGTAAGGCACAGGATCCAATTGATCATATTTCCATTCCACATTTACCAAAATGTGATGGAGCGGTTTATGTAACGGGCGATAGTATGTATCCGTTGCTTAAAAGTGGCGATATAGTGCTGTATAAAGAAATTCACGATGTGGCCAATGAGATTTTCTGGGGCGAAATGTACCTCCTAGGGATCGATATGAGCGGTGAAGAGTATGTCACTGTGAAATATATCCAGAAATCGGAAAATCCGGGCTGTGTGAGGCTCGTAAGCCAAAATAAACACCATCAGGACAAAGATGTTGAGCTTTCAAAAATAAAAGCGCTGGCTTTGGTTAAAGCGAGCATTAGAATAAATGCAATGAATTAAAAAAAGGCGGACAATATTGTCCGCCTTTTTTATTTAGTTTTTCAAGATTTTGCTGTTGTCCGGAATTGGTGCCGGATATACGTTATTGTCTTTTTTCACATCGGCCATCAGGTTTTCAGGATCGATCTCAATTTTGCTGATCATTCCCATTCCTTTGTCGATCGTAAATTTCAATGATGGATACGCCCAATCCCATCCTTTTAAGAATGTTCTCTTTACACCAGGATAAGGGTTTTCTTTGATGCCTCTCATCATCTGCAATGGAGCATAGAACGATTCCTTGCTTCCATCCACATAAGTAACCATAATATCCAATGGCATTGGCATTCTTCCAATTCTTTGAAGTACGACTTCTGTTTTTCCGTCAGCATCTCTCACTTCTTTAATTCCGTAATCGATGGTATTGGTGGTTTGGGTCCAATCTACCAAATACCAATCAAGGTTCATTCCCGAAACTTTTTCTGCGGTTCTTTTGAAATCGTTTGGCGTTGGATGCTTGAATTTAAAGTCATCATAGAATCTTCGAAGCGTTTTTGCCAGATTCTCCTGTCCGATAATATAACCAAGTTGTGTCAGGAATAGTTCACCTTTGCTATACGAGGATATCCCATAGACCATATTTTCTTCAAATCGGTCTCCGTGTGTTGTCTGCGGCTGTTCTCTTCCGGTTTTAACCATATAGAAATAGTTAGAATAGGCTGAATCGAATGGATTTTTTTCATCTTTACTTGGCAATACTTTCGCCATGGCAAGATCAGATATGTAAGAAGTGAAACCTTCATCCATCCATCCGTGTTTGGACTCGTTAGTTGCCAAAACGTGTTGAAACCAGGAGTGCGCCATTTCGTGAGCTGTAACCCCAACGAGGCTGCCATAGGATCTTTCGCCTGTGATTAATGTACACATAGCATATTCCATTCCACCGTCACCACCTTGAATAACCGAATATTGTTTGTACGGATAAGGACCAACATTTTTATTAAAGAAATCCATCAGTTCTGCAGTTTTTGGCTGCATTTTTTTCCAGTTTTCTCTAAGTTTTGCTTTGTCTTTGTATAAGAAATGTAATTCTACATTGTTTGGGCCTTTGTATACATCGTGAATGTAATCTTTGTCTGCTGCCCAACTGAAATCATGAACCATTGGTGCATTAAAATGCCATGTTAGTGTTTTTACTTTTCGAGGAATTTTTACTTCAACGCCTTCATCCTGGTAACCATATCCAATTTCATTTTTATTCTGAAGATATCCGGACCCTCCTAGAATGTATTTTTTATCAATGGTAATTTTAACATCGAAATTACCCCATACGCCGTGAAATTCTCTTCCGATATAAGGATCTGCATGCCAACCTTCGAAATCATATTCAGCCATTTTTGGATACCATTGTGTCATGGAAAGCGCTACACCTTCTGAACTGTTTCGTCCGGAACGACGGATTTGCTCCGGAACCTGCCCGTCGAAATCCAAAGTAAATTTGGTTTTGCTTTTTGGTGCGATTGGTTTTGCGAGGTCTACTTCTAAAATGGTACCTACAACAGTAGTCGTAGCCGAAACTCCATCCTGCATAAAGTTAGTTACATTCAGGTAACCAATCTGATTTGGCTTTAAGAGACTGATTCTGCTTTCTGTTTTTTCGACACCTCCTGATTTTGTAGTCTTTACCATTCTTTTGTCCGGATCAACAATAGTCTGGAGCCTGATATCCATTTCACTTCCGGGTTGGAAAGCGTTGTTGTAAAGATGGAAAAAGACTCTTTTGAGCGTATCTGGCGAATTGTTTGTATAGACCAATTCTTGTTTGCCTTTGTATTGGTATGTTTTTACATCCATGTTTACGTCCATTTTATAATCGACGTGTTGCTGCCAATAACCGTTTTGTGCCATTGCACTTCCACAGAATATTGAAAATACTGAAAGTAGAAATAGTTGTTTCATAAGCATATAAAATAAAAATGGAAGGGAATTTCCCTTCCATTTTGAAAGTTTACTGGTTTTTATTTTTTCGTTTTAGCCATTTTTTCTGCCATAATCAGGGCATTGTAGGCATTAACCATCTTTCCGGATGTTGAGATTTTTGAGAACGAACGTTTGTTTGCTTTTTCACCATTCAAAACTACATCGATATTCGTTGGGATTCCTGAATCCATCAAGATATGTTTTACCTGTGAAGCTGTTAAAGATGGATAATAAGAGCGAATCAAAGCAGCAACTCCTGCAACATTTGGAGAAGCCATCGAAGTTCCCTGTTCGTATTTGTATTCGTTATTTGGGTAGGTTGCATAGATTTTAACTCCCGGAGCAAAAACGTCTACATCTTTACTTCCGTAGTTTGAGAAATCTGCTACCAGGTTTGTTCCATAAGTGGTGTCTAAGGCACCTACTTTTATTACGTTATCAGCAATTTCGCCAGATGCGATACGGTCATTTGGAAAACGCTCTTCTAGATCAAGATCTGCGCCTTCGTTTCCTGCTGCCAAGACAATCAATACATCTTTACTTGCCGCATATTTGATCGCGTCATAAACCCATTCTTTATGTGGAGAAAATCCTTTTCCAAAGCTTCCATTGATGACTTTAGCACCATTGTCAACAGCGTAACGGATTCCAAGTGCGATATCTTTGTCGTATTCATCACCGTCAGGGACAGCTCTAATAGCCATAATAGCAACATTATTAGCGATTCCATCTCCACCAATACCATTGTTTCTTACCTGAGCAATGATTCCTGAAACGTGTGTTCCGTGTGAAGCCATATCTTTTTTAGGCCCAGTAACATTGTTGTTTCCGTGTTTTGAATCTTTTAAGTCATCAATATTGTCACCTAAAATCTTTCTTCCATCGTGTTCAAGATTCAGGTTATAATTCAACTGATTGTATATATGCTCCTGATATTCTTTCAACTCCGATTTGAATTCTGGGCCTGCTTGAGCAACAACTGAAAGCATTACTCTTTTATATTGGCTTACAGTAGGATCTTTTGATTCTAAAGCTTTAAGATCTTCTACCGTATAATTTTCCTTTTTTAATTCTTTTTGGATTACTTTGTCCGCATTGTTGATGAAATCAAACTGTTGCTTTGATGCCAAAGCCTCCTGATATTCTTTTTCATAGGCTGCTTTTGCTTTCTTGAAATTTTCAGAACCATCATCTCCTTTGCGCACAATTCTTGTCATTTCTAAGGTTTCATTCCCTACATCACCAAGAAAATTCCATCCGTGAATATCATCGATATAACCGTTTTTGTCATCATCGATTCCGTTTCCAGGAATTTCTTTAGGGTTGGTCCAGATAACTGATTTTAAATCAGGATGTTCGATATCAACACCTGAATCTACCACACCTACAATTACTTTCGTCCCTTTTTTGTTTTTAATCAATTCTGAATAGGCCTTGTCAACACTCATTCCAGGAATTGTATCCTTTATGATATCGAGATGACTCCATCTTTTCAGATCATTTTCTTTAATTTTTGAAGTTTTTAAAGGAAGATTTTCGATACTTGTGATTGGAGTCATGCTTTTTGAAGCACCACATCCTGATAAAACCAACACTGAAAGCAGTGAAAGGGAGGACAGTTTTAGTATTTTCATTTTCAAAAAAAATTTGATTTCAATTAGTTTGCCAAAAGTACACTGACTTTACCACAAACTTATAAATAATTAACTTTATTTTAGAAAGGTTGATGATTTAAATTCAACGAATTGACTTTTAGGAAGTTCAAAATTAAATTTAGCCATTGGTTGATCCAGCTCTTTGTTTGATATCTTCTGCTCCGCCGGTTTTCCGTCTGTCGTTGGTATTGCTGTTTCCAAAGTTATAAGTGTAGGATAAAACCGCCACTCTGGTCTCTCGACTCACTTTAAAATGTTCTTTATAATTTATGAATTCGGTATCGGCAGTTGTGCGATTGGTGTAAAAAACATCATTTACAACTAATTTAAGTATGCTGTTCTTGAATTTTTTCTGAACTCCAAGATTGACATACCAAATTGGGTCCACATCCATAAATGCATAGATTTCTTTGGCACGATAGTTTCCTGTGAGTTCTGCGGAATAGTTATTTCCAATTTTAAAATTATTGACAGAATTGCAATTAAAAGTAAAATTACCTCTGTTTTTTAATGTTGTGCCTGCTACGGTTCCGGAATAAGATCCATAATACGAATTAAAACTGTTGGCGATGTCCCACCATTTTGCAACTTTAAAAGGAACAATAACGAACAGGCCATAAATGTCAGTCGTATTTAAGTTTTTGTCGGTTTGAACTGTTACCTGTTGGTTGTTTTCAGCCGGTGCGATTACTCCGGTAATGTTATCTGTTGTTCGTGAAAAATTGAGCGTTGTGAAAATTTTCTGATTGAGAATGTGTGTTATTTCAAACGAGTGGGTCGTTTGTGGCTTGAGGTATGGATTACCCTCTTTATAAGTCGTTGGATCAAGGAAAAACTTGAACGGATTTAGTTGGTCATAACTCGGACGAGAAATCCTTCGGCTGTAATTGAACTCTAGGCTGTTATTGTCATTAAAAGCATAGCTCAGGAATCCGCTAGGGAAAAGCTGGTTGTAACTATTGTTGAAAGAAGTATTATCCACGAGTTGTTCTCCGGTTATGTTCGTGTTTTCGACCCTAAAACCAATGTAGGCACTCCATTTCCCAAATTGTTTAGAGGCATTGATATAGGCGGCATTGATGTTTTCTTTGTAGATAAAATGATTGCTTTTTGTAGGGTCAAAAATCGGAGTTCCATCACTAACATCATAAAATTTCAAGTTATTGTCTGCCTTGACATAGCTTGTTTTTAATCCAGTTTCGATTTTGATGTTGTTTTTCAGTGTTTTTACAAAGTCGGTTTTTAGGGAATAGATGTCCAAATCGCCTTTAATATCGCCATTTAGCAAATAAGGATTTTGATATTCTACATTGTTGAGGTCGAAATAGCGTGTTCTGAAATTCTGCCCGGTTTTATTACCATAATTGGCATAATCAAAATCTGTAGTCCATTCTGTACCCAAAGTGTCAATCACATATTTATGGTTGAGGTTTACAGAATGATTCTTAAAATTGTTCTTTGAATTGTTATTGGTTTGGAAGCGAGAAGTTTGGGTGTTTGTTTCATCAAAAACATCGGAAGCATTTTTTCCGGTTGGATTATAGCGGTTACTTACCATAGTGGCAACGATTCCAAAAGTGTGTTTTTTGCCGGCAAAAAAATCGGTACCAATTTTCCCGATATGATTCCTGAAATTGGTCCTTAAAAAATTGTCCTGCTCATAAGCACCGGTAAAATTTCCGTTGTCATAGAATCTTCGGTTTAGGACCAGATCACTAAAGCTTTCACGATAAGCAAAGTTATAATTCCCAAAAATATTTATATCCTTATTTCGATGATTAAGGCTCAAGCTATTATTGCTTTTCGGATATCTTCCTTGGCCATATGCAGTGGTAATACTTCCATTTGTTCCTTTCCGCTTGTCTTTTTTCATTCGGATGTTGATAATTGAGGAACCAGCCGCATCGTATTTTGAACTCGGATTGGTAATAAATTCGATTTTGTCGATAGCGCCTGAAGGAATACCACGAAGGTAATTGGCCAAATCAGTGCCTGTCATTTGTATAGCCTTTCCATCAATTTGCACTAAAACGCCTCCTTTTCCACGTAAACTTATGTTGTCACTATTGTCTACATTTATGCCAGGTGCTTTTTCAAGCACTTCAAAAGCAGAGGATCCCGCAGCTGTAATACTGCTTTCTACATTAAGAATCATTTTGCCGTCTTGCCTTTCAATATAGGGCTTGGTCTTGGTGATTACAACTTCATCAAGATTTTGCACATCAGTTTTTAATACTATGGAAGACAATTCTAAATTTTGATTGGCTTCAAATAGTTCGCCTTCATGCCGTGTCTTTCCGTTTTCAATAATTTTAATCAGATATATTCCTTTGGAAACATTTTGAAAAAGAAATTGGCCATTTTCATCTGAATATTCTGTTTTTGCCAGTTTTTTAGACGAATCGACCAAATACACGATTACGTTGGCTACAGTTTCATTTTTGCCGGATATTATTTTTCCGGAAATTGAAATTTTCTCCGGTTGTTCCAAATTTTGCCCATAAAGCAGGTTTGTCAAGGTTGAAATGACAATCAGAAAGAGGTAGAGTATAAATCTTATCATAATTGTTCGTTTTTTGATTGATGATTGATGATGATTTTAATTGCAGTTAGAGATGATTTTTTTCAGTGTTTTGTTTAGTATTTCTAGTTCTTCTGGAAGAATTCCGTCTAAAGCAGTCTTTCTATTTTCTAAAACCAAATTGTGTACTTTTTTGATAATTAATTTCCCTTCATCAGTAACTCTTAGATTTGATTTTCTACGGTCGTCCGGGTTTACTTCACGTTCCAGGTATTCGGATTTTACCAAAAGTTCGATGATTCGTGTTACAGAAGCATTGTCCTTAAAAACTTTTTCTCCTATTTCCTGTTGTGAAATGCCGGGGTTTTCCATAATTGCCTTGATGATGAGCCATTGGTCAATCGTGATTTTGTAACCATTTTCCCGAAGTCTTTTCTGAGCAAAGACCCGATACGTTCTGATTGCTTTGTCCATTGTATAAAAAGTAATGTCTTTTAATTTTTCCATTAAGGGCTGATTTTGAGATAAATGTATAAATGATTTATCAATAATTGATATATCAAATAAATATTTAACGTTTTATTTGAAATTGAGTAAGGGTATTGTGACTTAGCGTCTTTGCGTGAAAATAATTCCTCGCAAAGACGTTAAGTCGCAAAGGGTATAAAAAAGATTTTCGAAAAGGATCTGTTATAAGATTTCTTCGCAGGTAAAAACGTCTTTTAAACGCACGCCTTTTTCTGTGTTTTCAACAGTTATGATTTGGTTGTGAGCATCGTGTTCTAAAAACAGATAATAGTTGTTTTCGGCTGCTTCAGTTAGGAATTTTGCCTTTTCAGGTAATGTCAAGAGCGGACGGGTATCATATCCCATAACATAAGGTAAAGGAAGGTGTCCTGCTGTTGGTAGCAGATCTGCCATAAAACAGATAGTTTTGTCTTTGTGTTTAATTTTTGGAATCATCATTTTTTCCGTATGCCCGTCAGCGAAGAAAATATCAAATCCGAGTTCTGATTTTTGGAGCAAATCTCCTTCTGGCTTTTTGATGAATTCCAATTGTCCGCTTTCCTGCATCGGAATAATATTTTCGGTAAGGAAAGAGGCTTTTTCTCTTGGATTTGGTTTTGTAGCCCAATCCCAATGATTGTCGTTCGACCAGAATTTAGCATTTTTAAAAGCGACTTCATATCCGGTCTTGTCTTTGTTCCATTGAACGCTTCCGCCACAATGGTCAAAATGTAGGTGCGTCATAAAAACATCAGTAATGTCGTCACGATGAAAACCATAAATAGCTAACGATTTGTCGATAGAATGGTTGCCCCAAAGCGAATAGTATCCGAAGAATTTTTCCGATTGTTTGTCGCCCATTCCGGTATCAATCAATATCAGGCGATTTCCATCTTCAATTAAAAGGCATCTTGCGGCAATGTCAATCAGGTTGTTATCATCGGCAGGATTGGTTTTGTTCCAAATGGTTTTTGGGACTACGCCAAACATGGCTCCACCATCTAATTTAAAATTTCCTGCTTCGATCGGATATAATTTCATTTTATGAGAATATAAAGGGTTAAAACTGCTTTTTGTTCGCAAATTACTAAAATCGATTGGCTTTTAAAGTCCGGAAATAAACTTTTTCTATAGAAACATAGTTAGAAAAATGTTACTGATTATGGAAAAAGCTAAATATGACGTATCTTTGCAAATTAATTAGACTAAATATAAATCACTATGATAAAGGTATCTGATTCAGCAAGTAAAAAAATCGTCGATATGATGAAGGATGACGGCTTTGATGCTACCAAAGATTACGTTCGTGTGGGCGTAAAAAGCGGTGGGTGTTCCGGCTTGTCATATGAATTAAAGTTTGATAAAGAATTAGGAGAAAACGATAAGGTTTTTGAAGATAATAATGTGAGAATTGCAGTTGAAAAAAAATCATTTTTGTATCTGGCAGGTACAATTCTTGAATTTTCCGGAGGCTTGAATGGCAAAGGATTTGTTTTCAATAACCCGAATGCTACCCGAACTTGCGGGTGTGGAGAAAGTTTTTCTCTATAAAATTTAAACTAACCCTTTCAGGGTTCAAACCCTGGAAGGGTTGAATTTAAAAAAATATGAGCAAATACACAGAAGACGATTTAAAAATCGAGCTTGAAAATAAAGAATATGAATACGGATTTTATACTGATATAGAGTCCGATACGTTTCCTGTTGGCTTAAATGAAGACATCGTCCGCGCTATTTCGAAGAAAAAAGAAGAGCCGGAATGGATGACCAACTGGAGAGTAGAAGCGTTCAGAGCCTGGGAACAGATGATCGAACCGGAATGGGCTAATGTTCATTATGAAAAACCTAAATTTCAGGATATATCCTATTATTCTGCGCCCTTAAAAAAAGCAAAATACGAAAGTCTTGATGAGGTGGATCCAGAGCTATTGGAAACATTCAAAAAGTTGGGAATTTCTATCGATGAGCAAAAAGTACTTGCGGGAGTTGCTGTGGATATTGTAATGGACTCCGTTTCTGTAGCTACAACATTCAAGAAAACGCTGGCTGAAAAAGGAATTATTTTCTGTTCTATTTCAGAAGCAATCAAAGAACATCCCGAATTGGTTCAAAAATATATCGGTTCTGTAGTTCCGCAAAAGGATAATTTCTATGCGGCTTTGAATTCGGCTGTCTTTTCAGACGGATCGTTCTGTTATATTCCTAAAGGTGTTCGCTGCCCAATGGAACTTTCAACCTACTTCCGTATCAACCAGGCCGGAACCGGACAATTTGAAAGAACTTTGGTTATTGCTGATGAAGGAAGTTATGTTTCTTATTTGGAAGGTTGTACGGCTCCGTCACGTGATGAAAATCAATTGCATGCTGCAGTTGTGGAATTGATCGCTTTGGATGATGCCGAAATCAAATATTCTACAGTTCAAAACTGGTTTCCAGGAAATAAAGAAGGTAAAGGTGGAGTATACAACTTCGTGACTAAAAGAGGTTTGTGCGAGAAAAATGCAAAAATTTCATGGACACAGGTAGAAACAGGTTCTGCTGTAACCTGGAAATACCCATCATGCGTTCTAAAAGGAGACAATTCGGTTGGAGAATTCTATTCTATCGCTGTAACTAATAATTTCCAGCAGGCTGATACCGGAACCAAAATGATTCATTTGGGAAAAAACACAAAATCAACAATTATCTCCAAAGGAATTTCTGCCGGAAAATCGCAAAACAGCTACCGCGGACTGGTTCAGATCAGTTCAAGAGCAGAAAATGCTAGAAACTTTTCACAATGCGATTCGCTATTGATGGGGAATAACTGTGGAGCACATACTTTTCCGTATATCGAATCTAAAAATCCGTCGGCCAAAATAGAACATGAGGCAACGACCAGTAAGATTGGTGAAGATCAGGTTTTCTATTGCAACCAAAGAGGAATTCCTACTGAAAAAGCTATTGCTTTGATAGTGAATGGTTTTAGTAAAGAAGTCCTAAACAAACTTCCTATGGAATTTGCAGTTGAGGCACAAAAATTATTAGAAATATCCTTGGAGGGTTCAGTTGGATAATCTTCAAGACTATATATAAAACACAAAAGTAACAATGTTAAGTATAAAAAATTTACACGCTGGAATTGAGGACAAAGACATCCTTAAAGGTATCAATCTTGAAGTGAAAGCCGGCGAAGTTCATGCTATTATGGGACCTAACGGTTCTGGAAAAAGTACACTTTCTGCTGTTATTGCAGGAAACGAAAATTATGAAGTTACTGAAGGTTCAGTTGAATTGGATGGAGAAGACTTGTCAGATTTGGCACCAGAAGAAAGAGCGCATAAAGGCGTATTTCTTTCATTCCAGTATCCGGTAGAAATACCAGGAGTTTCTGTAACTAACTTTATGAAAACTGCTATCAATGAATCCCGAAAAGCAAAAGGACAGGAAGAAATGCCGGCCAATGAAATGCTGAAATTGATTCGTGAAAAATCAGAACTTTTGGAAATCGACAGAAAATTTTTATCGCGTTCACTAAATGAAGGTTTTTCCGGTGGTGAGAAAAAAAGAAACGAGATATTCCAAATGGCAATGTTAGAGCCAAAATTGGCAATACTTGACGAAACAGATTCAGGTTTGGATATCGATGCTTTGAGAATTGTTGCCAATGGTGTTAATAAGCTGAAAAGCGAAAACAATGCAATTATTGTAATTACACACTACCAAAGGCTTTTAGATTATATCGTTCCGGATTTTGTACATGTTTTATACAATGGAAAAATTGTAAAATCAGGAGGAAAAGAATTGGCTTACGAACTGGAAGAAAAAGGTTACGACTGGATCAAGGCTGAGAATTAATTTGTCGAAAGTCAGAAAGTCGAAAGCTATAAAGTCGCAAGTCGGAAAGTCTGAAAGGGCTTAAAAAAAATAATATACGCCATAAAACCCATAAAAACGGGAAAATTTAATTCCTTTGAAGAGATTAATTCTTGGCAAAAGTCTAGAATTTTCAATAAAAAAATTTACCTCATTACCGAAGGTGAATTTTTTAAAAAAGACATTGATTTTGTCAGGCAAATACGGAGAGCCTCAATTTCGATTTCATCAAATATTGCAGAAGGTTTTGAACGCAATACAGATAAGGAATTTATATATTTTCTCTACGTTGCAAAAGCATCGGCAGGTGAAGTTCGTTCCCAATTATATTTAGCATCTGACTTAAATTATATTGGAGAAAAAGATTTTGACGATTTACTTTTTGAAATAATTGAAATATCAAAACTCATAAGTGGGTTTATTAAATATTTAAGTCGAAAGTTATAAAGCGGCAAGTCGAAAGGATTGCTGATTTATAGATTAAAGAGACAAAAATAGTTGACTGCGAAAGTTTTTAGACTTTAGGACTTTAGACTTTCTGACTTTCAACTTTAAGACTAACAAAATGGAATTAAAAGAAAAACTTATATCCTCTTTTATGGCTTTTGAAGAACGTGTAGATGTTGATTCAACATTGCATGATATTCGCACGGAAGCTTTTAAAAACTTTGAAGATAAAGGCTTTCCTACCAAAAAAGAGGAAGCCTGGAAATATACTTCGCTGAATTCAATTCTAAAAAACGATTTTAGTGTTTTCCCAAAAAAGGAAAATGCTGTAGAGTTTTCGGAAGTAAAGAAATTTTTCCTTCATGAAATCGATACCTACAAAGTTGTTTTTGTGGATGGTGTTTTCAGCTCATTTCTTTCTTCTACTACGCATGATGGTTTGGACGTTTGTCTGATGTCTTCGGCATTGACTAAGCCAAAATACAAAATGGTAATCGATGAGTATTTTAATAAGATTGCAAACAAAGAGGAAAGTCTGACCTCTTTAAATACTGCTTTTGCTTATGAAGGAGCTTATATCAATATTCCGAGAAGTAAAGTAGTAGACAAGCCTATTGAGATCATCAATTTTTCTACAGGTACGGAAGCGGCATTACTGATTCAGCCTAGAAATCTTATTATTGTTGGCGAAAATGCACATGTGCAGATTATCGAAAGGCACCAGAGTTTGAATGAAAATCCGGTACTGACTAATTCAGTGACCGAAATATTTGCCCAAAAGAGAGCAATTGTAGATTATTACAAGATTCAGAATGACAATCTTGAGGCATCTTTGATTGACAATACCTATATTGCCCAAAAAACGCAAAGCAACGCTTCTGTGCACACTTTTTCTTTTGGAGGTAATCTGACCAGGAACAATTTGAATTTCTTCCACCAGGGCGAGCATATTGATTCTACGTTAAAAGGGATCACAATTATTGAAGGAAAGCAACACGTTGACCATTATACTTTGGTGAACCATGCAACTCCAAATTGTGAAAGTCACCAGAATTACAAAGGAATTTTTGATGATAAGGCTACAGGAGTGTTCAACGGGAAGATTTATGTGGAGAAAGAAGCTCAGAAAACCGACGCTTTCCAGCAAAATAATAATATCCTTTTAAGTGATAAAGCTTCTATCAATGCGAAGCCACAGCTTGAAATTTTTGCAGATGATGTAAAATGTTCTCACGGTTGCACAATTGGCCAGCTTGATGAAAAAGCAATGTTTTATATGCAATCCAGAGGTATTCCTCAAAAAGAAGCGAAAGCCTTGCTGATGTATGCTTTTTCTAATGAAGTAATTGAAAGTATCAAAATTCCGGCAATGAAAGCCAGAATTACTAAGATTATTGCGACTAAATTAGGGGTAAATATGGGATTTGATTTATAATTGAATACATAAAGAAACAAAAAAGGCTTCAAATTATTTTGAAGCCTTTTTTGTTTAGTATAAAATGTGATTTATTAATGCTCTTTCTTGTGTTGTGCCATTGTAAGATGTGTTTTCCCATATTGGTCCCACATCTTTAGCAAACCAGTATTGCAAATCGATAAGGACAGTTTGTTCGAGAATTTTCATCTCCACCTTTGTTCTTGTCTTTATGACATTAGGATAAGTAACACCATTCAGTACAACGGTTGAATTTTTTTCTACTATAGTGCCGGTGTATTTAATTTTAGCGGTGGTCGATGCGTTTTGCCCGTTAAAGGAATAGGTAATTTTGGATGATAAATTTCCATTCCAGGAAGTATTGGCTTCCAGATCATCTTTGAAAATTGGAATTTCATATCCTTGCATGTTAATTGTAATGCCTTCTTGATCAACAGAAGCGTCAGCTACTTTTTGTAAATAGGTTGCTCCTTTTTTTGCCACCCAATTCTGAATACCAAAAACATTGTCTGCCTGATCGGAAAGTTCGTAATAAGTTGTGCCGTTGATTACGGTGCTTCCAATTATCTTTAATTCTGAGTTTCCAATATTGGAACCAAAAACCCAGGTATTATTTACTGCCATTGGCCAGTAATTTCCTGTTGACTCACCATAAGATACGCTATTACTATCATCGCTATTACATGAAGTGACGAACAGCGCTGAAACGAATGCTAATGCTAGAACAATTTTTTTCATTTGTTGTTATGTTTTTTACGAAGATAGGATTTTTAGGTAACCTGATAAAAATTATTTCTTGATGCTGTTTAGAATTCCTTTCAACATTTTATTAAAGTCAAAAGCTTCATCGTCAATCAGTCCAAAGCGTACAATAACCAAATCCTTTGATGGAATGATAAAGATTTTCTGTCCCTGAAAGCCGCTGGCATAATACAGGTCTTTCGGGGCATCCGGATATTTGCCACCAGTATTGAGCCAGAAATGCCCGCCATAACGGCCATTAGAAGTTTGGGTTGGCGTAGCCACATAGTTAGCCCAGTTTTCGTCAAAAAGCTGTTCACCATTCCAATTGCCTTTGTGGAGGTATAGCAGGCCAAATTTGCCCCAATCTCTTGTGGTTGCCCAAGCGTAGGAAGAGCCCACATAATTTCCTGTCATATCGGTTTCTACGAGCATGGAATCCATTCCAATTTTGTCGATTAATGAAGAATACCAAAAATCCAGATATTCCTGATGTGTCTTGAACTGGCTTCTTAAAATGCTAGACAATAGATTAGTCGTTCCAGAGGAATAATTCCAACTTTCATTCGGCTTGCCCGCCAAAGGTTTTTCTCTTTGCACTTTGGCCATGTCTTCAGCTTCGAAAAGCATCAGGGTTGCATCGCAAATTTTGTCGTACTTCTCTTCCCATTCCAAACCAGAATTCATGTGAAGAAGGTCGTTTATGGTAATTGCTGAACGCTTGTCGTTTTTCCATTCGGCAATTGGTGCCGGTTGGTTGATGTCTATTTTTCCTTGTTTTTGTAATATTCCAAAGTAGGTGGCAGTTAGGCTCTTGGTCATCGACCAACCTAAAATTCTTGAGTTCTTGTCAAAACCAGAATCGTACTTTTCACCAACAATCTTGTCTTTATATATAACAAGGAGTGAACGTGTCCTTTTATTCTTTTCGCCTTTTTTGTCAAAAGCACTTGCTATGGCTTTTTCTAAGCCAGCATAATTAATGGTGGCGAAAGTTGTGTCTGCGGGTTCCTTATTTCCATACGGATAGGGAAGGCTATTGTTGGTTTTTACCCTTTTTGGAGTCAGATAAGGTTTTGATGAATCAAAACTATCATTGATTAGTGTTACACCCAGACCCTCTCGGTAAATTGCCTTACGACCTTTTAAGCCATAAACAGAAGATGTGGCATAGTTGTCTTTTTCGTGAATTGTATTATGTGCCAGTTTGATGAGGTCAATATCATTATCACCTGATTCGATTATTTGCTGGGAACGATGACCTACGAAATATCCAGAAGCAATGCTTTTTGCTGAAAATCCAGATATTAGGTCAAGTTTAGGGTAATTCGTGAATCCCAAATACAGAATCATTATAATCAAAAGAATGCCCGCGATTTTAAGTTTTTTCTTCATGATAGTTCTTCATTTTGGTAAATTTAAGAAGAAAATCATTATCAGGATGCGTTCAAATTAAAGGGCTGACATTTTTATTTAGAATTAGTAAAAATAATTTGCATAAACCAGATGGCCTTCCTAGATTTGCAATTTAGAATTAATCTAAAGATGAATTGTAATGCAGATTTATACTAAGGCTTATATTTCCTTATCCCTTTTTCTTTCTTTTAGTGCTTTTTCGCAAGAAAAACTTCAAGATACTACAAGAACCAGTCAACTTGAAGAAGTAGTTGTTACGGGTCAGTTTGAGCCGCAATCAATAAACAAATCAGTCTTTAATGTTAGAGTAATTACAAACCAGGATATTCAAAACCTAGCGGCGAATAATTTGGGAGATGTGCTCAACCAATATCTAAACATTACGGTTAGGCCTAGCGGGAGTGATGGCCGTTCAACAGTTTCACTATTCGGTTTAGATGCCCAATATTTCAAAATCTTAGTGGACAATGTTCCGTTAGTGAATGAAGCAGGTCTAGGAAACAACATCGATTTGTCGCAGATAAATTTGAACGATGTTGAACAAATAGAAATCATCGAAGGTTCTATGGGAGTTACCCACGGGGCAAATGCAGTAAGTGGAATTCTAAATATTATAACCAAAAAGAATTCAACTCACAAATGGTCTGTTTTTGCAACGGCTCAAGAAGAAACGGTAAACAATGAATTTGCTTTATTTGACGAGGGAAGACATATACAATCTTTAAAAGTTTCACATAAGCTTTTTGATAATTGGTTTGTTTCTTTAGGAGGAAACAGAAATGATTTTCAAGGGTATTTGGGGCAAAAACAAGGGCCTGATCATATTGAGAATGATGGATTAAGAGGTTACAACTGGCTTCCAAAAGAACAAATTAATACGAATGCATTGATAAGCTATGCAAAAGATGATTTCAGAATCTTTTACAAATTTGAATACTTAGATGAAAAGGTAGAGTTTTTCAATAGTGTTGTTCAATCCGGTTTTAATACACAAATTGGATCATATCGTTACTCTGATGACAAGCGTTATTTTACTGACAGATATTACCATCATTTAAATAGTGTTGGTAAATTGTTTTCGAAGTTGAACTATAATGTTTCAGTTTCTCATCAAAAACAAGCCAGAAAGGTTGAAGATTTTAGAACACTCATTCTTTCCGAAAGTGAATTGAACAACGTTGAGTTTAAAGACCAGTCAATGGAAGTGTTATATTCGACGGGAACTTTGAGCAATTTTTTCAGCAATGACAAAGTCGATTTACAAATAGGTTATGAATTGGTAAACAATCAGGGTTTTTCTTTAGTACAAGAAGAAAATAACAAGGTTACTCCTGTAAGAAAGAGACTTGAGAATTATGATTTTTTTGTTTCCTCAGAAATTAAGGCTACTGATAAATTTTCAGTTCGACCAGGGTTGCGATTTTCTTCACAATCCCGATTTGAAAACCAATATGCATCTTCCCTGGGTTTAAGATACTTGTTTGATAAAGGGATTGAAGTTCGGGGATCGCTTGGAAAATCATTCAGAACTCCAACTTTTGAAGAGTTATATTCTAAACAGATTTTTGACGGACACCATTTTACCGGAAATGAAAACCTTAAACCGGAAACAAGTACTTCTTATGAAGTGAGTTTTAAGAAAACATCTTTTTTGGATTCCGATTTCCGACTTTCAAATACAGTAACAGCAAGTTTCTTAGATGTTAATGACAGGATAGATATGGCTTTCGTGAAATTCAATGAAGGAAGTGGCATTCCTGAATACGAATACATCAATATCAGTAAGTATAAGATGTGGAATGCGTCTACAAATCATCAGTTGAAAGGTGAAAATTTAGTTTTAAATTTTGGAGCTTCAATTGTTGGAATTTCACAGGTAATCAAAAACCAGATTTTTACTTCAGATGACAAATATCTTTATTCTTTTAACCTAAATGCTAGTGCTTCCTATACGGTTCCAAAATGGGCGACAACATTCTCTGCTTATTATAAGTATAATGGAAAAACACAGCAATTTGTTGAAAGTACTTCTAAATATGTAATTTCTGATATCGAAGCAAGCAATTGGCTTGATGCTTCCATAAGAAAATCCTTTTTCAAAAATAAATTCGATTTGACTCTTGGTGCCAGAAACATACTAGATGTTACCAATGTCAACCAGAGCAGAACCAATGAAGGTGCGGGACACGCAGTGACATCGAGTGTAATGCTGGCTTATGGAAGATCTTATTTTGCCAAACTAACGTATAATCTTAATTTTTAATATAAAATCATAATACAATGAAAAAAACATTTTTATTTCTTTCTATCGCAGCTTTAGCCATGGCTTCATGTTCAAGCGATGATGATTCTCCTAAAACGGAAGTTCCATCAGTAGGGGAAGTTTTACAACCAGGTGTAGGTGGTCCTAACCAACCAAATCAAGTATTTGTAGATTTGAGTACAGGTGCTTCTGTATCAGCAAACAGAGCTTCTTGGGATCTTGGTTTTTCTTCAGGTTCAGATTTTAGAGTAGTTATCAACGGATCTCTAAAAATGGCTGTAAAAAAATTAGAGACATCTGATATTACATTGCCACAAACTGCAGATACTGATGTTGCTGTTGGTGGTGGAACAACATTGGCATCTAACGGATATGTTGATAATCCAACAGGAGTTTTGGCTGGAAACGGTTCAGGAATTGGTACTGCAATTGCAGAAATTTCTGCTACTGATTCTCAAAACAAAGTGTACTTGGTAAACCTTGGTTTCGCTGTTTCAACAGTAGTGCCAAGTGTTGGTTCTGTAAGTACAGATGGTGATGCTAGAGGATGGAAAAAAGTTAGAATTTTAAGAAGCGGTAACGGATACAAAATCCAGTACGCTGACCTAGCTTCTGCAAATTTCCAAGAAAAAACAATTGCTAAAAATGCAGAGTATAACTTTACATTTTTTAGCTTAATATCAGGAAACACTGTAAATGCTGAGCCTCAGAAAGCAAAATGGGATTTGAATTTTACTACTTTCACTAACTACTTGAATATGGGTGGTGGAGAAGTAACTTATGGTTATTCAGATTTTATTGTTACTAACATGAAAGGTGGAACAAAAGCATACCAAGTTTTGAACACTGAAGTAACCTATGAAAACTTTACATTGTCAAACATTGTAGAAGCTAATTTTACAGTTTCTGCAACGGATCAAAGAATTATTGGTTCAAACTGGAGAAGCGGTGGTGGTCCTTCTTCATTGCCAAGCATAAGAACAGATCGTTTTTATGTAATAAAAGACGTTACTGGAAACTACTATAAAATTAAATTCCTAGCAATGACAAACGATGCAGGAGTTAGAGGTTTCCCAACTTTTGAATACAAGTTATTACAATAACAAAATAGAAAACCGGACATTGTCCGGTTTTTTTTTCTCCAAATTTAACTTAACAACTAATTTTTTATGAAACGCCTCAACAAGTTTTATTACAGCATTTTTTGCTTATTATTTTTTGTATTGTCTTATGCAGCGCCAACTGTCAATATAAGCCAAATCAGTGTAAACAATCAGCCTATTAGTGGTACCACTATCAGTTTTAATTATCAAGAGTCAATTACGGTTCTGTTTTTTGTTCAAGTGAATAATGCCCCTATGGGAAATTCAAACGATGCCTTAAATATTTATTATCAAAAAACATCAAGCTCCAGTCCAATAGTACCTGTTGGAGGATATGGTGGGAATAGTATAGGAAGATGGTTTTCGATCGTATTAAGAGCTTCTGATTTTAATGCGTCGGGAGGCATAATTTTTGCTCAATTTGCTTCAAATGGTTTAACGCCTTACCGAAGCAGTAATCTTACGGTCATAAAACCAGCAGTGCCACCAATTACGAATAATACTCTTAGTGGGAATCAGACTATTTTTTATGGCCAGAATGCCACAATTACAGGCAGTACACCATCTGGAGGTAGTGGAAATTATGTGTATGAATGGCAACAGAACGTTGGAGGGAATTGGTCAAATATGGGTACACTTGGGCAAAGTATCAACGTAAGCCTCACGCAAACTACACAATTTAGAAGAATAGTTTCAACTTATGGAGGAGGACTTATTTCATCAACAAGTAATGTAGTCACTGTAACAGTAAATAATTCTTTACCAATTACTAATAATACCATTTCAGGCAACCAAACTATAAATGAAGGGGATAATGCTTCTCAACTAATAGGAAGTTCTGTTTCAGGTGGTAGCGGTCCGGGTTCCTACCAATATATATGGCAAAAGAAAAATGCGAATGGTAGCTGGAGTGATATTGCAAATTCAAATACAGTTAATTATTGGCCGGGCACTCCTTTTTTTACAAGTAGTTATAGAAGAATAGTAAAGTCGGGTAATGCGACAGATAGCATAAGTAATGAAATTACTGTAACAGTTATTCCTGCGCCACCAATTGAAAATAACATAATAACAATAAATGGCTCAATAGTTACAGGAAGTTTGCCAACGGGAGGTACTGGTAGATATGTTTATAGTTGGGTAGTCTATTTTCAAGACACTGAAATTGAACCGATTATTTTGCCATACACAACACAAAGCATAACGATTCCTGCTAATATTTATAATTTGGCCGAATCAGGAATTTTTATTTATAGAAAAATTACTTCTGCGAGTCAGATTTCAGGAAGTAATCAATTACAAATAATACCAGCAACTGAAATTCAAAATAACACAATTGCTGTGAATGGGATAGAAGCTATAGGTAATGCGCCTACAGGAGGAACAGGTACTTATACTTATACTTGGACAGTCTATGGGGCTGAGCCTACTTTTACTCTACCTCTAGATACTCAAAGTATAACTCTTCTTCCCTATCTATTTGACTTAGCAGAGGCGTTTCCGGGTATGGGTATTACGAGGACTGTTAATTCAGGCAATAAAGTATCGGTTAGTAATTTTATAGCTTTAACGCCTTTGGATCCTATTTCAAATAACACAATCACTTTGAATGGCAGTAATCTCATTGGGAATTTACCTGCAGGTGGATATGGAGGACAATACACCTACGAATGGTGGGGATATAACACAATTGATGGAGAAGTAATTGGTGAGGTTTTTCAACTAAGCGGTACAGGACAAAGCAATTATATTCAAAACACACCGGGGCTTCCAACAAATTATTACAGAGTTGTAAAATCAGGAAATAAAGTATCGTATAGTAATACGGTAAGTTATTTTCCTAGCAGAAGATCAGCAGCCACCCCAATAAAAAAAGCTCAAGATTCTGAACCAAAAATCTACCCAAATCCAACAACAAAAACAGTAAATTTTGAAACCGGTTTAGCTCAAACTACAACTGTTGAGATTGTGGCTTACAATGAATTTGGAATCAATACTGTTGTTTTTAAAGGAGATGTAAATCCGGGACAAGTAATCGAATGGGAGATCCCATCGAATTATCCTAAAGGATTGTATTTCTATAAAATCCTGTCAGGAAACGAAGAAATCAAAACAGGAAAAATAGTGTATCAATAATTTGAAGCTATATTATTTTTAAACCGAGCCATTGGCTCGGTTTTTTTGTTTTTAAGCAATAAAAAACCACAAATAACACAATTTCCTTATTCAGGGTGTTTTTGTTTGTTAAAACGAATAAAAAGCCTGTTTTATCCGCATAAAAAAACCTGCCATCTGTTTAGGATGGCAGGCTGGATAAAAAATATAGTAAGCTAGTACCTACAAAGTAGCTACCAAGTCTCTCCATTCTTTTAATTCTGGAATACCCGGTTTTCTTTTTCCGAAGAACTGAACGATGATTTCGCCCATTTCGTTGAAAACTTCAATAGCTGTAACTTCGCCATCTTCCGTTGGTTTTCTTACAATCCATGTCTGAGCAATTTTAGACATATCCAGGTGCATGTTGAAATCTGGGTCCATTACGTTAAACCAGTCACCATGCCACATTGTTTTTCTTACCAAACCAGTGTGGATTTGTATGTTTCCTCTGTTTCCTGTAAATACCATGATAGGAAGTTTGCTTTCAGCAGCTCCTTCAAGCATTTTTACGATTACATCTTTTTCTACTTTTTTAGCAAGGTTTTCGTTTGGAGCCAAACGCAATGCCTGCGTTCTTGTTACTCCAAATTTGCGAAGCATGCCAAAGAATTCATGTGTGTCTTTCAGGTTTTCCCAAGCTGTTTGGAAACCGGCAACATCAATATCAGCATCTGCTTTTTCATCGATGTTCAAAGGCACTTCAATTGCAGATTCTGTTGCAGATTGGTCGTCAGACTTGTATTTAGCAACCAATTCATCAAAAGCAGCATCGTTACTGTCTTTTGTCAAATAAATCTTGTGTATAGCCAAACCGTCTTTTCCAAAAAACTGAAGGCTTTTTCTGTCACCGTGCTCTGATTTCTCTTCAACGGCAAAAGCTTTAGCCCAGTGACCTATAAAGATACGCAAATCGATATCTTCACCTACAAACAATCCTGCGTGAGGAGAGCTGAAATCAGGGTTAAGATAAATTCCTTTTCTTTCATGAACGCATTCTTCATTGCGTGTCAAAGCCATTACTTTTCCTAGTTGTTCAACATCAGTCAGTATTGCAGCAAATTCCGGACGAAGCCTTGTAACGGTTTCTCCTACTTGTGTAGCCAGCAATTCTGCCTCACTTACTCCTAGTTTTTCAGCAGCATTGCGGATTCTTAAATTTGGGTTTTCAGCTTTTAGCTTATCCCATTGCGACTTCAGGTTGTTTGTTAATGTATCCATCTGTGTAACTATTATGTTCCAAAAATTATTAAAGGGTTCTGATTTACCGGATTAAGGCAAATTGTGCAAGGAAAATTATACACCTTGCTTATGATTTCTTTTGTAAAAACTTTTTCAGGTTTGTCGTGGCTCACGATTTTTCCTTTTTTCAATAAGAGTACCTGATCAGCAAATTGCGCTGCGAGATTCAAGTCGTGTAACACAACAATGGCAGTATTGCCCAGTTCTGTAAAGTTTTTGATTGTGTGTAATATTCTGTGCTGGTGGAGCACGTCAAGATTGTTGAGTGGTTCGTCCAGAAAGACTAATTTATGGGCAATATTGTTTTCCAGCTGGGCAAGTACTCTCGCCAGATGGACACGTTGTCTTTCACCTCCGGAAAGTGTATTATAATCACGGTCTTTCATAGAAAGAACGTCGGTTTCTTCCATCGATTTTATTACAGCATCCATATCGGTTTGGTGAGGCACGGAGTTGAAATACGGATAACGTCCCATCATTACAACATCGGTTACGGTTAACGGGATGTCGTTGCTGTTTTGTTGTGAGAATTTTGCCTTATGGAGTGGAAGTTCTTTCTGGTCCCATTCTTCGAATGTTTTTTTCTTGAATGTGATTGGTTCTTCGTTGTGCTTCATTTCATTGGCCAACATGCTCAGAAGTGTTGATTTTCCTGCGCCGTTTGGTCCGACAATGACAAGCAATTCACCATAATTTACAGAAACGTCGATGTTTTCCAGGATGGAAAACTTTTTATGTGTATATGATATCTTACAAGCTTCTAACATATTACATCGATTTTTTGCTGCGAATTAAAATAGCGATAAAGATTGGCGCTCCCATAAAGGCGGTCAGGATTCCAATTGGGATTTCTGACGGTGCTGCAATGGTCCTGCTTATGGTGTCTGCGGTAAGCAACAATATACTTCCAAAAACAGCCGACATCGGCAGGATGATATGATAATTCGACTTAAAAATTAATCTCAAAATATAGGGAACGATCAGACCAACAAAGCCGATGTTTCCTGAAAAAGCAACACAGGTTCCGACTAGCAAAGCTGTCAGAATAATGATCCTCTTTTTGATTTTTTCAACCGGAATTCCCAAATGCTGTGCATCTCTTTCACCTAGCATCATTGCGTTCAGCGCTTTTCCTTTAGTAATCAGGAAAGAGAAAGCTACAATAATCACGACGGCAAGGATTGCATTTTTTGTCCAGGTTGCACCACCCAGGCTTCCCAAATTCCAGAATGTCAAGTCTCTGAGTTCTTCTTCTTTCGAAAGATAAATCAAAAAACCTGTGGTGGAAAAGGCCATAGCGGTTACGGCAACTCCAGAAAGCAGCATTACAACCACATTTGTTTTTCCGTTTGAGGTTGAAATCCTGTACACGATTGTCATGGTCAGCAAGGCTCCCAAAAATGCGGCTATACTCAACAACGAGAAGTGAAATACTTCAGGAATGTAAGGCTTGATATGGGTTCCAAGAACGATAGTAATTGCTCCAAGAAGTATTGCTCCGGAAGTAATTCCAATCAAATCTGGTGATGCGAGTGGGTTTTTGAACATACCCTGAAGGCAGGTTCCTGAAACCGACAATGCACTTCCAATCAGGATAGCCATTACAATTCGCGGCAATCTCAAATCCATCAGAACAAATTTGTCACTTTCAGGAATGGAATTGTCATCGTTGATAAGGGCCTTAAAAATCTCAAAGAACGAGTGCTTTTCGAATTCGTAAACTCCCATATATAAGGCTGCTGTTGCCAAAATCAGTAACAACAGCAGGCTTAAAATTATATATAACGGTAACTTATTTTGCATTATAATCATTTCTTCCCCTAAGGGATCAGCGGCATTTTATCTCCTGTTCGTTTTGGCGAACAGGTTTAAAGGCTATTAATTTTTATTTTGTTGCTTTAATCAATTCTGCATTCAATGCCGCAGCACCTTCACCAACGCGAGGTCCGAAACCTGAAATTAGAGCACCATCTAAAGCAATAATTTTTTTGTTTTTTCCGGCATTTGTCTTGTCAACACCTTGAATTTTAAGCAATCCGTCAACACCACCAAGGCTTTGCAAACCTGTTGTGAACAATAAGATTACATCTGGATTTCCTTTGATCAAAGATTCTGGTGTTAAAGGTTTGAAATCGTCAAATTCTGTGATAGCGTTTTGTCCGCCAGCCAATGCAATTGTTTTTTCAACCGGAGTGTTTTTACCAGCAACCATCAATGTTCCAGCACCTCTTGCATAGATAAATAATACTTTTGGAGCTTTAGTGATAGGTTGTACTTTAGCCAAATCAGCATCTACTTTGTCTGTCAAGGCTTTGAAATCAGTATTTTTGATAATCCCGGCAACATCAGCAATTAATTTTTTTGTTCCTTCTGGAGAAAATTCCTGTGTTAGGATATGGGCTTCGATTCCTGCAGCTTTAATTTTTTCAGCTAGTTCAGGACTCATGTCTTTATCAGTTCCTATGATTACTGTTGGTTTTAACGCAACAATTGATTCGATTGTGATAGAGCGAACATGACCTAAGTCTTTAGCAGTTGCTTTAACTGTTTCTGGATATGTTGAAGTTACATCAACACCTACTATTTCTTTTTCATGACCTAAAGCAGCAACAATTTCAGTTACGGCTCCGTTTAGTGAAACAATTTTTAGAGCTTCGGCTTTTTCAACTGGAGTTTCTGGGGTTTCTTCTTTTTTAGCGTCTTCTTTTTTACATGAAAAGACTGCTAATGAAACAATTGTAAGGACAAGAACGCTTAATTTTTTCATTGTAGTTAAGTTTGTTATTTTAAATAAATCTAAATAATCGCAAAACTATAACTATTTTTGAAGCCTTGAAAGTAAAAAATCTTAAAAGTTTCCTTAAATTACTGAAGGGGAAGTTTTGGCAGTTATCTGATGGGTTTTTCCTGCCTGTGATATAGTTAACTTCCTGTTTTATGGTTTTTGAGTGAATTGTCAGGGCGGTTTTGAACTGGTTTAAGTAAATTTTAATTCTATCTTAATTCTTAACTGTATTAAATAAACATACCGTAAATTTGCATCTATTTCCAAATATAAAATGTTAGATATACAATCCATTCGAGCCGAATTTCCGATACTTTCCCAGAAAGTGAACGGCAAGCCGTTGGTTTATTTTGATAATGCGGCTACTTCGCAAAAGCCTAAGGTGGTTATTGATGCCATTGCGGCTTATTACGAAGAAATCAATGCTAATATCCATCGCGGTGTGCATAAGTTAAGCCAATTGGCGACTGATGCATATGAAATTTCACGCAGTAAAATACAGCACCATATGAATGCCAAGCATAATCATGAAGTGATTTTTACTTCAGGTACTACCCATGGAATCAATCTGGTTTCCAATGGATTTGCGTCTGTTTTGAAGGCAGGTGATGAGGTGATGGTTTCAGCTTTGGAACATCATTCCAATATAGTGCCTTGGCAGATGCTTTGCGAGCGCACAGGTGCAAAGCTGACTGTTATCCCGATGAATAACGAGGGAGAATTGGTACTGGAAGAATTTGAAAGATTGCTTTCAGAAAAAACCAAAATTGTTGCAGTCAACCATATTTCGAATGCTTTGGGTACGATTAACCCGATAAAGGAAATCATCCAAAAAGCACATGAGGTAGGAGCTGCTGTATTGATTGATGGAGCTCAGGCAGCGCCACATATTAAGCCGGATGTTCAGGAATTGGATTGTGATTTTTATGTTTTTTCAGGTCATAAGATCTGCGGCCCAACAGGCAGCGGTATTTTATATGGTAAAGAAGTCTGGTTGAACAAATTGCCACCTTATCAAGGCGGAGGCGAAATGATTAAGGAGGTGACGTTTGAAAAAACGACCTATGCAGAACTTCCTCATAAGTTTGAAGCCGGAACTCCTAACATTGAAGGAGGGATTGTACTTGGAACAGCAATTGATTATTTAAACTCGATAGGGTTTGATGCTATTGCAGCCTATGAGCATGAGCTTTTAGAATATGGTACGAAACGTTTGCTTGAAATTGAAGGATTGAAAATTTACGGAACTTCCAAAAACAAAACTTCCGTAATTTCATTTAATATAGAAGGTATCCATCCGTATGATATTGGAGCCATTGTTGACAAACTTGGAATTGCGGTAAGGACGGGACACCACTGTGCCCAACCTATCATGAATTATTTTAATATTCCGGGGACGGTAAGGGCATCATTTGCCTTTTACAATACGAAAGAAGAAATTGATACTTTGGTAGCGGCTGTCAAAAAAGCCCAAACCATGTTATCTTAAATTATATACTATGAAAATCTTATCTGCATTTGTAATGGTATTGGTTCTGGCAAAAGGTTGTAACAGCTCAGAACTAAGAAAAGAGAGCGAAAACATTTCTTTTGAATATGAGGCTACAACCCGCGGCAATTACCATAAAATAATTGCGAAGCAGGATACGATCTTTACTATAAAAAGCAGAAATGGGGAGGCCGTTGAAAAAAAACTTTCACGAAGCGATTGGAACAGTATGCTGGATTTGCTAGCCAAAATTGATAAAGGAAATATTGAGAATCTGAAAGCACCTTCAGAAAAACGTTTTTACGACGGTGCCATGATTGCAGGATTGACCGTAATTTATAAACAGGATACCTTCAAGAGTGCTTCATTTGATCATGGAAATCCACCAAAAGAAATAGAAAAGCTGGTCGAGAAAATCATTGCGGCTTCCGATTTGAATAAAGAATAAGACGATGACAATTCAAGAAATACAAGAAGAAATTAAGGATGAATTCTCCATGTTTGATGAGGAGAATTGGGATGAAAGATACCAATATGTAATCGATATGGGCAAGACACTGCCATTGATTGATGAGCAGTACAAAACCGACATTAATATTATCAAAGGTTGCCAATCAAAAGTATGGTTGCATGCGGAACAAAGCGATGGCAAAATTGTTTTTACGGCAGACAGCGATGCTATCCTGACCAAAGGTATTATTGCCATCCTGATTCGTACTTTTTCGGGTCAGAAGGCTTCCGATATTTTGGATGCCGATACTAAATTTATTGACGAAATCGGATTAAAAGAACACTTATCTCCGACACGTGCCAACGGATTGGTATCAATGATCAAACAGATTAAAATGTATGCGCTGGCTTTTCAGTCGGCTTCTTAATAAAGAAGGATAAGCCGAATCGTTCGGCTGTATTCGTGACCAAAATTATTTAGACATGGAACAAGAAATAGACACTAATCAATTAGGCGAGGATATCGTTAAAATATTAAAGACCATTTACGACCCGGAGATTCCGGTAGATATTTATGAGCTTGGGCTTATTTATGATGTGATGGTTAATACAGACTATGAAGTCAAAATATTGATGACGTTGACTTCGCCAAACTGCCCTGTGGCAGAAAGTCTTCCAAAAGAAGTAGAAGAAAAAATCAATAAAATTGACAACGTAAAAGCTACTGAAGTCGAAATCACCTTTGACCCGCCTTGGAGCAAAGACTTGATGAGCGAAGAAGCAAAACTAGAATTAGGAATGCTGTAGAGTAGTTGAAAGTTGATAGTTTTTAGTTGATAGTTGGGTTTTGTTGTTATAAATAATTCTATTCTTCACTAAAAACTATCCACTATCGATTATTAACTATCAACTATTAATTATTTCGCATGGACGGGGAAATTGTAAATAAAGTAGCAAACAGCGCACTGGAAGTATTTGATTTAGAAGATTATTATCCAAGAGGTGAGCGCGTGGAATTAGACATTTCGCAATGGCTTTTGGAGGGTTTTCTTTTGCGTGAAAAGGATTTTCGAGAATATTTGAAACAGTACGACTGGTCGCAGTATGCTGATAAGTATGTAGCCGTTTACTGTAGTACGGATGCGATTATACCGGGTTGGGCCTTTATTCTCGTGACTATATATCTGACTCCTTTTGCTAAAAAAGTAGCTAATGGCAGGCTGGAAGACCTGGAAAACTCTCTTTATGAAGAAATTCTTCCTGCTTTGGATTACACCAAATACGAAGGGAAGCCGGTCATCATTAAAGGATGTTCCCGCAAGCCTGTACCAACAGGAGCTTATCTGTTGGCGGCACAAAAACTGTATCCGTTTGCCCGAAGTATTATGTATGGTGAGGCATGTTCTGCGGTACCTTTGCACAAGAAAAAATAACATTTTTAGTGCTTTTTCCTGTGTTAAAAAGCTGTATTTAATACCTTTGTTAAAAAATCAGGAAAGATGATAAAAAAATTCACCTTACTAATGCTTTGCTTTTTCGGAATGACAAATGCCAAAGCCCAAGAGCCATCAGCTGGAATAGCAGACACTATTAAAACATGGCAAACCAAAGGAAATGCGTCTCTTCTTTTTAACCAATCTACTTTTGACAACTGGTTGGCGGGTGGTGAGAACAACATCTCGGGAACCCTTGGGGTCAATTATGATTTCAATTACAAGAAAGATGACGTTACATGGGATAATAAAGTTATCGCATCGTACGGTATCGTTAAAACACGTACCAGTTCATTTGCCAAAAAAACAGATGACCGTCTGGAATTAAACTCTTTATTGGGTAAAAAGTTCAAACCGGACAGCCATTGGTATTATTCAGCATTCCTGAACTTCAGGACACAATTTACCAAAGGGTATGAATATGGAAAAGATGCTGACGGAGTAGAAATAAGAAATGAAATTACCAATTTTCTTTCCCCGGCTTATCTTACGTTTGGACCAGGTGTTCTATGGAAAAGGGATGATAATTTGAAATTCAACTTTGCGCCGGCTACTTCAAAAATCACGTTTGTAGACAAGAATTTTACGCTTCCTAATGAGGGGTATTTTGGTGTAAAAGAGGGCAAATCGTTACGTTATGAACTTGGAGCTTATGCTTCGGCTTACTATAAATTGGATATCATGGCCAATGTAACTTTTGAGAACATATTGAGCCTGTATTCGAATTACCTTGAAGATCCGCAAAATGTGGATATAGATTATCAGCTAAACATCGTGATGAAAATCAACAAATATCTTTCTACCAATTTGTCGTTCCAGACAATTTATGACGACAATGCTTTCCGAGGTTTCCAAATCAGACAAGTATTTGGAGTAGGGGCCAATTATGGTTTTTAAGAAGTTAATGTATATAAAAGAAAAGCCTTCCAATACGGAAGGCTTTTTTATTGAGATTCTTAGTCGATGTTTTTATCTTCCGGAGCCTCTTTATAATCCGGATACAAGAATTTGTTGTAAGGAAAACGTGTAATATGAATTTCTCTTACGGCTTCGTATACTTTTTCACGGAATTCTTCAAAATTCTCCTTGTTGAGTGCAGAAATAAAAAGCGCCTTGTTTTTTCCCATTTCTGACATCCAGGTATCTTTCCACTCTTCTAATGTATAATGTTTGGTTGTCTTTTCCGTAATCAAATCATCCTCATCAATAGTCAGGTGCTTGTACGAATCAATTTTGTTAAAAACCATTATCGTTGGTTTGTCAGCACTCTTGATGTCTGCCAAAATCTGGTTTACGGATTCAATATGGTCTTCAAAATCCGGATGTGAAATATCTACGACATGCAATAATAAATCTGCCTCACGCACTTCATCCAGCGTACTTTTGAATGATTCGACAAGCTGGGTTGGCAATTTTCGGATGAATCCTACGGTGTCGGATAACAGGAACGGCAGGTTTTTGATGACAACCTTACGTACAGTAGTATCCAGTGTAGCAAACAGTTTGTTTTCGACAAAAACTTCACTTTTGCTGATAACGTTCATCAATGTTGATTTACCTACGTTGGTATAACCTACCAAAGCCACGCGAACCATAGCACCACGATTGCTTCGTTGCACTGACATTTGTTTGTCGATAACCTTAATCTTGTCTTTTAGCAGGGCAATACGGTCACGAACAATACGTCTGTCCGTTTCGATTTCCGTTTCACCGGGACCGCGCATCCCGATACCTCCTTTTTGGCGTTCCAAGTGCGTCCACATACCGGATAATCTTGGCAACAGGTATTGACATTGCGCCAATTCTACCTGCGTACGGGCATAGGATGTTTCGGCACGCTGTGCAAAAATATCCAGGATGAGGTTGGTTCTGTCCAGTACTTTACAATTTAGTATTTTGGTGATGTTCTTTTGCTGCGAAGGTGAAAGTTCGTCATCAAAAATAACCGTATTGATGTTGTGTTCTTTTACGTAATGGTTGATTTCGTCCATTTTTCCGGTACCTAAAAAGGTCTTCGGATTAGGGCGTTCCATTTTCTGTGAGAAGCGTTTTACAACTTCCCCGCCGGCCGTATAGGTCAGGAATTCGAGCTCATCGAGATATTCGTTGAGCTTTTCTTCATTTTGGTGTTGCGTGACAATCCCTACAACAACCGTCTTTTCAAACTTTATAGTTTCCTTTTCTAACATAGGCGCAAAGATAAAAACAGTTTGGCTAATAACAGGAGTGCCAAAAGATTATTTTTTCATAAGTACTTTTTGGACATTGCTATTGCCACCTGTAATTTGGGCATAATAATATCCGTCTGGCAGATTTGACAAATCGACTTCATTTACGGTTTCCGGAATACTGTTTTTCTGATATACTTTTTGCCCTCATACGTTATATATTGTGATTAGTGCAAATTTTTCTTTGGTTTGGGTCAGTTTGAACGTAAAGATTCTACTAATAATAGTATAACTAAAAAAAGTAATGTTTTTATGTCAAATTATTTTAAATGGTTAATAAAAAAGGTAAACAGATTTATATAAGAAAAGCCTTTTCCTTATATAAATCTCAAATGTTTTTTAAAGATGGAGACTATTTTAGGATCCCTTGTGATACTTTAAATTTGTCTTTTTGCATGAATTTTAATGCAAAACACGATTTGTTGCAGAATGTTTCGTAAAAAATGTTAAAACGTAATTTTATTTGTAAAACAAAAAGTTTTTTGGCAGAAGCTTTGGAAAAATTGACAAAAATTACCTTAAAAAAAGAATAAATGTTCTCTGTAAAACAAGCCATAGACCCAAAAACCACTGATATTCACAAAACAATTTAGTTAAATGTCATTTTTTTGTTACGTTATTCTTAAAAATAGTTAAATTTGGAGTTCTTAAATTTTTATCAAAATATATTAAACAACCTAAACTTTTCATTTTATGAAAAAAATTACGTTATTACTTCTTACCTTTTTCATCTCTCTTGTCGCCTATGGGCAAGGC
>CAZFGA010000016.1:0-76698 GCA_964518395.1 uncultured Flavobacterium sp. | reverse complement strand
GCAGTCGGGAAGTAAGTTGTAAATTCTTTTTTGTTTACCGTGATGTTTCCAGTTCCTTCTGTAACATAAACACGAGCAACAGCGGTTTTTCTTCTACCGATTTTGTGAATTGTAGCCATTACTTAAGATCGTTAAGGTTAACAGTTTTAGGCTTTTGAGCTTCGTGAGAGTGCTCAGAACCTACAACAACATTTAAATTTCTGAAAAGTTGTGCGCCTAATTTGTTTTTAGGTAGCATTCCTTTTACTGCTTTTTCCACTAAAGATGCAGGGTTTTTTGTCTGTAATACTTTAGCAGTCAAAGTTCTTTGTCCTCCTGGATATCCTGTATGACGCATGTAAATTTTGTCATCCAATTTGTTACCAGTAAGGTTGATTTTTTCTGCGTTGATAACAATTACGTTATCTCCACAGTCCACGTGCGGTGTGTAACTCGGCTTGTATTTACCTCTAAGGATCATAGCGACCTTTGAAGCAAGACGGCCCAAGTTATGACCTTCAGCATCAACAACAATCCACTCTTTCGTTACAGTGGCTTTGTTCGCTGAAATTGTCTTGTAGCTTAATGTGTTCACAATAATTTATTTTAATTAAACATTCCATCCCCAATAAAGGGGTTGCAAAAGTACAATAATTATTTTTAAATGCAAACACCTATAAAAGATTATTTTAAAGGCTGATTATCAGATTGAAAATCTGGAAATGAAGTGAGGCATATATACGGATTATTTTCCGATTTGTCTATTCGATAGGATAGTAAGCAAACTTTTCAGAATAAAAAAACCATCTAAATGGCTTAGATGGTTTATTAATATTAGGAATAAGTGATTTTATACAATAAATAGATTGGCTATGTTAACAGATTGTTGCGTAGTGAGCGGTTCGTCATACGATTCTGATCCGGCCAGTCCAGGAATAGCAGGTCCTAACGATCCGTTATTAACTGTGCTCGTATTAAATCCTGCCTGGATCACATTTTCTTCTCCGTCATAGACTGCTTGTGTTGCAGAGGGCATTCCGGCGCCTCTTTGGTTTCCGGTAATCCACCCTTTGAGTCCTCGCAGTCGCCTTACTTCTGATGCATGGCGGGCTTCAACAGAATGAATTTGCAAAGCGGCTGTCAATAAATCAGGTGTCGATATCAGATTTCCGGCTTGTCCTTTATAGGCTCTTACTCCGGTGTCTTCAAACGCTTGCGCCAGTACTAAAAATTGCTGGTATGCGGCTGTAGCGCCTATTCCGGTAGTATTGAAAGGGTCAAAAGCACCTCCAACAGTAAAGTCAAATGTTGGTTTTGTAACCGCATTGGCTCCAAGTCCTGCAATCAGAAATTCTACATGGCTGGCTTCGTGTTTTGCAATCTGCATGAATACTTTTTCATCTCTTCCTCCGGTTGGAATAACGCCGGATTCTAATCCTAATCGATAAAACTCATCTTCAAGATATTCGAGTGTCAGTGCCAATTGCAAAGCTCCAATTGGTGTACTTGGTGTAGGTCCAATATCTGAAGCAAAGGCTTTGTTAGTAAATGCGGCCAATCCTAATGGGATTGAGGCCAAGGCTAAATTTTTACCCAATTGTCCAAATTGCCCAAAACTATCTCTGCGGGAACCTTTACTATTCATTAAGTTGTCATCAGTAAAGGACTCTATAAATTTTAATAGATTCATAATTTCTAATTTTGTTGGTTAGTGTTTAAGGTAAATAGGTAGCAGTGAATTCTGTGGTGATGAAACCGCCAGCCACAGGAAGTATTTGTGATGGGTTTTTGGCAGCATCCAGACCATTGGAAGCGCTTACAATATCATCGCCTGCAAAATCATTCGAATTAGGATTGATTAAACTTCTTATGGCGGAGGCATGTCTGGCCTCGACCGAAACAATTTTTCCTGCCAGTAATAAATAATCTGCACTTGTGATTAATTTTCCTGCTCCGTTATAAGCTGCAACGCCAGTATCTTCTAGTGCTTTTGCGGTGCCCAGGATTGAGCTTCTGCTGCTAAAGTTCACTGTGCTGAAATCAAATTGCAAGGCTGGAAGCAATTGTGTAGAAGGATTTGGTAAGGCTCCTGTCAAAGCAGTCTTGAAGAATTCTCTGTGGATTACCTCATGGGCATATAAATCAGAAAGAATCTGTTGTTCTTCGCTGTTAAAGAGTGCTCCAAAATTATTCAGGTTGACAACTCTTGTGTAGAAATCGGCTTCCAGCTGTTCCAGTGCATACGCATAGGTCAAGACACCCAGATCGCCGCTTCCAAGATCGAATTTGCCATTTCGTACTCCAGGCGCATAAGGACCATTGTTTGTGGAATCATCGTCATTGTTGCAGCCAGTCAGGAGTAATCCTGTAGCCGCCATCGTGAGTCCGCTAATCTTTAAGAAACTTCTTCGGTTGGTTCCCGAAGTAAGCTGTTCCTTTACAGTTACTACGTTTTTCATAAGTTAGACATTTAATATTAATAATTCATGGTTGATTTCAGGGACCAACAAGTAACCCTGAATTACATCATTTACGTAGGAATTGTGTTGTTGGTTTTCTTAAAATGTTATATAATTATCATGTAAATACGGGTTAACTTGAACTTGTTTAGCTTAAATATGAATAACCTTGATTTTTGATTATAGTAAGGTGGTAGTCATTACTATTCATCAGAAAATAGATTGTCTCGTAAAAGTTGCAAGAATGTGTGGCAGTCCAAAAGTCTTTTCTTATGTAAGGTTTAATTTAAATTTTAAGAATAATTTCTAATTTTTCACTTACTTTACATTTCATTATTATACGAACATTGATGAAACCAAAAGCAACCCTAAAGCAAATAGCCAAAGAATTAAACGTATCTGTCTCTACAGTTTCTAAAGCGCTTAGCAACAGTCCGGAAATTAGTGAGCCTACTAAAATCAAAATTCAGGAATTTGCGAAGCTTAAAAACTACAAGCCAAATAATATTGCGATCAACCTGAAAAACAGAAGTACAAAGACTATAGGTGTTATTATTCCGAACATTCTGAATCCGTTTTTTGCAAAAGTGTTTAGCGGAATTGAAAGGAAGGCAAATGAAAAAGGCTATAATGTGATTACCTGTATCACTAACGAGTCGTTGAAAAAAGAAATCCACACAATTGACATGCTTAGCAATGGAACGATTGATGGGTTTATCTTGTCAATTGCTGAAGAGACACAAAAACAGCAGGAATTTAAGCATTTCAAGGAAGCCATTTCTGAAGGTATTCCTATTGTGATGTTTGATAGGATTTCTGACGATATTAATTGCGATAAGGTAATTGTTGATGATTTTGATTCTTCGGTAAATGCCGTGAATCACATGATAAAATTGGGTTGCAAAAATATAGCACTGCTAACGGCGATAGATAATTTGAGCGTTGCGAAATTAAGAGCGCAAGGATATGTCAAAGCATTAAATGATAATGAGATTGCAATCAATAAAAATTTGATTATCCGTACTGATAATCCGGATGAATTTGATTTCAGGCTACATGAGCTTATCAATAACCAAGAGATTGACGGTATTTTTGCATTAGACGAACATGCTTCGACTATGGCAATGAAAATGGCTATCAAAAAAGGAATCAAAATTCCTGATGAACTTTGCGTGATTGGATTTGCTGACGGAGTATGGTCGCGCAGATTAACGCCAAGTCTTTCTACCATCAGCCAGCACGGCATTGAAATAGGTGAGGAGGCAGCTAAGATGCTTATTGAAAAACTGGAAAGCAAAGAGGAAGAATACACTTATCGAACAACGGTTATAAAAACCGAACTTCGCCAAAGAGAATCTACCCGAAAATTATCATAAACAAAAAGCCCGCTACTAGCGGGCTTTTTTATTTTTCTTTAGTGAGTTTGAATTCGTGGCCACCTTGCAGAATGGTCATGGCGTTTGGCGAAAACACCAATTCCAAACCGGCAGGTTCAAAATTGAATTTGGTGTCACTTAAAGGATTTAGCGGAAAAGACTCCTGCCCGGTTGCCTGGCAAATCAGCACGCCTTTTTCTTCCTTAATCGTAATCTTTAATGGGAAATTAGGGTCAGAGTAGGTGCCTTCGTATTTTTTAAGAATGGCAACATCTACAGTAGCGGTTTTCAGATTAGGAAATCGGTATGGCATTTTATAATAAATGCTAAAAATGCCAATCATTATTCCGTCCATGTCATAGCCTTGACCGTTGTCAAGCAATGCTATGCTTAGTTTTTCTTTTGGATAATGTACTAAAGTGGAACTGAAACTTTCGATTCCGCCCGAATGTCCATAAAACTTCCTTTCGGCAAAAGGCATAGCAAAAATCCCTTTTCCGTATCCTTTTTCTATAGTAGTCATAGTGTCTAAGGAAGGCTGTTTTAGTAGTTTTCCTGAAAATAAGGCATTGATAAAGTTGGTCAAATCTCCGGCAGACGATAAGATGGCTCCGGCTCCGCCAGGAATAGACATGTCTTCTTTTTGACCTTCTTTCCAGTTTTTCCCATCCCATTCATAAGAAAGGGCTTCGTTTTTCGCTCCGCTTGCAAATCCGGTATTTTTTAGTCCTAATTTTTGGATAATTCGGCTGTTAATGTTGTCAGCATAGCTTTTCTTTGTCAGGTCTTCAATAATCCAACCTAAAATTACATAATTAGAGTTACTGTATTCTGCTTTTTCTCCCGGTTCAAAAACAGGTTTTCCGGCCTTGATTTTCTTCATGAGCTCGTTGCGTGTTTTTGGCAGTTTCGCATATATCGGATAATCCAGGTCGTTTGTAAAGCTGTAAATACCGCTGGAATGACTGAGAAGATTGTCAATAGTTATATCTCCTGAATTTTGGATTGTAGGGAAGAATTTGGACAGCT
Organism: uncultured Flavobacterium sp.; assembly: GCA_964518395.1. Classification (GTDB taxonomy): domain Bacteria; phylum Bacteroidota; class Bacteroidia; order Flavobacteriales; family Flavobacteriaceae; genus Flavobacterium. The sequence goes on along the minus strand of CAZFGA010000016.1, from coordinate 71,855 downwards.
TGGTGTCAAGTGTCAGTTTTTTTTCTTCAATAAGCTGCAGGATAACTACAGATGTAAATGTCTTTGTGATAGAACCAATTTTGTATCGCGTCTGATTGTCTGCCTTGATTTTGTTTTTTACATCGGCGTAGCCATAGCTTTTTTCAAAAATAATTTCATCCTTATTTCGAATGGCAACACTTCCCATGAATTTATTGTTCGACGCGAGGTAATTCATCAGGCTGTCTATTTTGTCAAATCGCGTTTCGCTTTGTGCAAATGCATTTAAGGATAAGGAAATAGATAGAAATAAGAATATTTTTTTCATGGAATATCTTTTAGGGTTAAAAACAGCAACCTAATTATTAATAATCATGTTTTTATTTTGGATGTCGATTGTAATCTTGTCGCCAAGCCAATTGATACTTCCGATAGCTTCATAAATCAATCCGTCAATAAAAGTAGCCTTGAAATTAGAAGCTGAAATTTTATCGTTTGATTCTGCATTTATTTTAGAGAGATTGGTGTAATAATAGTTGTTTCCTTCTGTTGGCTTGAAATCGCTTTTCTGGTATTTTACCTCTGTTTTTGAAGGATCAATTCCCAATGACTGCATATATCTTGAATTGAATCTGAAAACATTGAAACCTGCGCCACTATCTAAATTCATCTGTACAACAAGCTTGTTGTCGAGTTTGACATAAGTGGCAATACCTAGAGTTTTTCCTAAATCATCTGAAATCTGAATGGGAAGAGAAATTCCCTTTTTAGTGAGTTCTTTCACTGATTTTTCTGTTTCTAGAGTCAACACCTTGTTCTTATAATCAATCGTGATCGGAATGTTTCTGAAAGGCAATAATGAGATCAAACCGTCTACAGGAAATTCAAGATCGATTACTGTAAATTTTTCGGCATTTAGCTTCTGGCTTCCCATTTCAAGACTTTTCGTGTCCCAAAGATCTGCTATAATCTCTTCTCCTGTGGCCCTATGGCCGGTATAAAAACCATCCGTTTTTTTTAGATCTTTTATGTTGTCGGCAAATTTCTTTGTCAATAGATTAAGTCCGGCACCTGTATCAAAAATGAAATTTCCCTCTATGTTGTTTATTTTTGCCTTTACTAAAATATGGCCACTCCCCAATAAGGTAAAGGGAATACTAACTGTTTTATTGATTTGATTCTGTCCAAAAGAATTTAGGCACACAAACAGGCATAGAAATAGGGCTGTTTTTTTCATTGCGTAATTTAGAGTGATTTATATATGACGTAATATGCTAATTTCTGTTACACTAACCTGTTAATGAGCTTCCAGCCAATTATGTCCTTTACCTAAATCTACAATTAAAGGCACATCCAGTTTAAAGGCATTTTCCATTTCCTGCTTGATCATTGGCTGAATTTTTTCAAGCTCACTATTATGAACGTCAAAAACAAGTTCATCGTGTACTTGAAGCAACATTTTGCTCTTCCAGTTTTCTTCGTTTAAACGTTTATGGATGTTGATCATGGCAATTTTTATGATGTCTGCCGCGCTTCCTTGTATCGGAGCATTGACAGCATTTCGTTCGGCAGCACCACGAACAACGGCATTCTGTGAATTAATATCTTTTAGGTAGCGTCTTCTTCCCAGAATGGTTTGTACGTAGCCGTTCTGTCTGGCATATTCAATCTGTTCCTGTATATAGGCTTTCAGTCTAGGATAGGTCAGGTAATAAGCGTCGATCAAATCTTTAGATTCGGATCTTGAAAGAGATGTCTGGTTGCTTAAACCAAAAGCAGAAACACCGTAGACAATTCCAAAGTTTACGGTTTTTGCATGACTTCTTTGCTCGCGTGTGACTTCTTCAAGGGCAACATTAAAAACTTTTGCAGCCGTAGAAGCGTGAATATCTTCTCCGTTTTGGAATGATTTTACCATTTCCGGATCGCCACTTAATGCTGCAATAATTCGCAATTCAATTTGGGAATAATCGGCAGAAACTAAGGTGTAATTTTCATCTCTTGCAATAAATGCTTTACGAATCAAACGGCCTCTTTCTGTACGAATCGGGATATTTTGCAAGTTTGGATTGTTGGAGCTAAGACGGCCTGTTGCTGCTACCGTTTGCATATAATCTGTATGGACTCTTCCTGTTTTTTGACAAACCTGTAAAGGCAAAGCATCTACATAAGTATTAAGCAGCTTTACTAATTGTCTCCAATCAAGTATGTCCTGAACAAATGGGCTTGACAATGCCAAATAAGAAAGTACTTCTTCACCGGTTGCATATTGTCCGGTTTTTGTCTTTTTTTGTTTGGTTCCGCCAATTTTCAGTTTGTCGAATAAAATTTCACCCAACTGTTTTGGAGAAGCGAGATTGAACTTCTCTCCGGCATTTTCATAAATCTGATTTTCCAGTTTTTGAATGTCGCCCTTAAGTTCTTTGGATAGTTCGTGCAAGAATTTAACATCGAGGTTGACGCCTTCTCTTTCCATAGCGGCAAGAACCGGAACCAGAGGTACTTCTATTTCTTCAAATAATTTCTTAGTGTTTGTGTTGTCCAGTTCCTGACTGAAAATGTCTTTCAGTTGGAGTGTCACATCGGCATCTTCCACGGCATATTCCTTAACATCCTCCACAGGAACTTCGCGCATGGTTTTTTGGTTTTTTCCTTTTTTTCCAATTAACTCTTCAATTGACTGTGGAGAATATTGGAGGTAGGTTTCGGATAAAATATCCATATTGTGGCGCATATCCGGATTGATCAGATAATGGGCTATCATGGTATCGAATATTTTTCCTTTGACTTCGATATTGTAATTAGCCAGGACTTTTAGGTCATATTTTAGGTTCTGGCCTATTTTTTCAATTTCTTCTGCCTCAAAAAACGGAATGAATTTGTTGACAAGAGTCTGTGCATCACTTTGATTTTCAGGGAAAGGAACATAAAAGCCTTTACCTTTTTCCCAAGAAAATGACATACCCACTAATTCTGCAGTCAACGGGTCAATTCCTGTAGTTTCTGTATCGAAGCAGACGCTAGGTTGTTTTAACAGGTTTTGTAATAGGAATTTTATTGCCATGTCACCTTCAACCAATTGATAAAAATGCTCCGTGTCTTTCAAAGTCGTATAAAAACTGGTTTTGACTTCTCCTGTTGTTTCATCAGTTGTGGTTGCAAAAAGATCGAACTGGTCTTCGTTTTTTGCTTGAGGTTTTTTGTATAGTTTGGCATCCGTCTCATTATTTGCGGCAGGCAAAGCACTTCCCGGTCTGAAAATAGTATCAAATTGTTCGGCCATTCTTCTGAATTCAAGTTCTTGGAAGATAGCTTCGGTTTTTTCAATGTCAGGGCGGGTAAGCTCGTAATCAGTTTCGTTGAATGTCACATCGCAATCCGTAATAATAGTAGCCAGTTTTTTTGATAAGATTCCTTTTTCTTTGTTGGCTTCTATATTCTCTTTCATCTTGCCTTTCAGAAGATGTGTATTTTCAAGAAGATTTTCCATCGTGCCAAATTCTTTCAGCAGTTTTTTGGCTGTGACTTCCCCCACACCCGGAAGTCCGGGAATATTATCAACGGCATCCCCCATCATTCCTAAGAAATCGATTACCTGTTCTGGTCTTTCGATTTCAAATTTTGCCAATACTTCAGGAACACCCCAAATTTCAATACCGTTCCCCATTCGCGCAGGGCGATACATGAAGATGTTTTCTGAAACCAATTGCGCAAAATCCTTGTCAGGAGTAACCATAAATACTCTGTAGTTTTGCTTTTCTGCCTGTTTTGCAATAGTCCCAATCAAATCATCAGCTTCGCATCCGGCATATTCAATGATAGGAATGTGCATGGCTTTTAGTAACTCATGAATATAAGGAACCGCAATTTGAATGGCTTCCGGAGTAGCATCACGATTGGCTTTATATTCAGCATACATTTCGCTTCTTACATGGCTGCCTCCTTTATCGAATGCAACTGCAAGATGATCCGGCTTTTCTCTTTTAATCACATCCAAAAGGGAATTCATGAATCCCATAATGGCAGAGGTATCCATCCCTTTAGAGTTGATTCTAGGATTTTTAATAAATGCGTAATAGCCTCGGAAGATTAAAGCGTAGGCATCGAGAAGAAATAGGCGTTTTTGCTGTGACATAAAAAATGGTTTCTATAGCTTTCAAAAATACAAAACTTAAGATGTAAAAATAGAAAAACCGATGCTAAATAAATAGGCACCGGTTCTTCACAAAAAACAAAAAACTAACTAAAAGGATATGGATCTAACGTATTACTTTATTTTTTAATGACTTTCTGCTTGGCAGTCTGTCCGTTTTTAAAATCGATATGGAAAATATAGATTCCGTTTGGAACATCTGACAGACTTATCTGTGATGTTTTTTGGATTAAAACCAATTGTCCTAGCTGATTGTAGATTTTTACATCTTTGATTTCTAAATCAGTTAATAGATTGACAATGCCATTTGTTGGGTTCGGATACAGTTTGAAATTAGTTTTATCAAAACCGCCAACACCAAGGTTTTCCTCAACATTCAATGTGTAATCTTCGGCCTGTCCGTAACTGTCCGTATTGCAGGCTGAAATTGTTGATGATTGATATTTTTTCAATATTCTCATTCGAACATTTCCAAGTGTTGCCGTTGCGGGAACAGTAATTTCAGCATTTAATTCTACAGTGTCTTCTCCAGATGAATTTGTAAGGTAGCCTAATGATTGTCCTTCGCTGTCTTCAAAGGTTCCGTTGCTGTTCCAGTCGATATAAACTTTGAAATAACCAGAATAAGAACCGTTTGTGTTTCCTTTTAATCGAATAGGATACGTATTTCCAACTTTTACATTTCCAACTATTGAAGTGAAATTTTCATAAGCTGGGCTTGATGTCGAGGCAGGAGAAGTATTGCTGATATCTGCAAACTCAACCAAAGTGATAGGCTCTGTTCCTTGTGAGAAGTTTGGCATACAATATACAAGAGGTTGGTTGCTAAGCTGAACCTGTATTTCTCCAAAAATAGTATTGTCTATAACGGAAGTAGCACGAATTTTTACCTGACCGTTTACAATAGCCGTTACTAATCCGGTTGAGCTGATTGTTGCCAGTGCATTGCCTTCTACAATAGACCAGGTTGTATTTTGATTTGCTTCCAAAGGCAGGGCGTTTGCTGCTAATTGCAATGTCCCTCCTAAAGTTGTGATTTCTGCCGGAACGCTATTTTGTGTTGTAACGGTGATGGATGTCGGTACAGTTGCATTAGCTATGCCTTCCAATGAAAACTCATCGATACCCAATCCATAAGAAGAAGAGCTTCCGCCTGTTATTCCTTGCGCGATTATAAAGAAAGGTGCTGCATAGTATGATTGCGGGATATCGATAGTATAGTTGTACCATCCAGCTGCTGTAACTGCAGGTTCAAGGGTTCTTTTTAGAAAAACGGAAAGTATTTCTGTTGCACCGCTTAATGAATTTGTCGTGTTCACATGGAATTTTACAACATCAGTAGCATGGCCGTTCGTGTTTCTGTATATCCAGACTTTCATGCGTATCAATTCATTTGTTTGCGCTGAGAAGTCGAATAGAGGGCTGATGAGCAGGGCATTTGAATTGTTATAGTCCTTACTCATCTGTCCTTCGCCTGTTATTCTGGCCGGAACTTCTAAGGTTCCAGTTGATAAAACCCAGTTGGTTGTTCCTGAAATTGTGCTTGTGCTCCAGCAAGAAAGATTAGCTGCATTAAAGCTTTCTGAATAAGGAAGAGCAGTAACAGATTCGCATAGTGTTGAGGTATTTCCTGTAGAAGAATAAGCCCCACTGCAATTACTTATGGCCTTTATCTTGTAAAAATATTTGGTATTGCTTGATAATCCCGTTACAGAAAATGTTGTCTGAGAAGAAACCTGTGTAAAAGGAGAGCCGGCAACAGGGCTTGAAAAATCACTATTGGTAGCCACTTCAATTACATAATTGAAAGGAACGGCATTTCCGTTTGTTGGATCGGTCCAGTTAAGAACAAAGCTATTCATTGTTGGGTTGGCTGACGTTACCTGGCTTATTGGAGCCGGACAGTTTACAGTATTTGCAGTCAGAGGTGTTGTTGTGTTATAAACAGGCCCTCCTGTACAGGCAGTATTTACGGCATAGACCGTATACATATAGGCAGTATTGCCTTGAACGCCACTAGAGCTATTATCTGTAAAGCTTGTATTACTGCCACTATAGCTTACATAAGCATTAAGTGTAGTGTTGTTTCCCGTAGTGTAATTTGTTCCGTTTTGAGGAAGGTTTGGAGTAGTTCCTTGTGGAGTTCTCAATACTAAATATTTGTCTGCTCCGGGATTCGATGCCGTAAAACTTCCATTTATAATAATACCTTGAATGTCAAACGCAAGGTTTGTTGGCTGTGATGCAGGAACCATGCAAGGTAAAGGTGGAACCCATGTGAAGGTATAGCCTGGGCTAGGCAATGAAGTAGAATTGCAAGTCATTGATGAAGTGTTGGAAGCTCCTGGAGTAGAATTTGTCCAGTTGCTTGCAGTAACTCCGGTAGAATATCTGTTGTTAAAATCAGAAGTTGTAGTTCCGCGAAGTCCAACCTGTGCAGTTGCTGAAGTTGGCGATCCGGTTACTTTCAGGTCATAGACAATATTGATTTCTCCATTTTCTTTTAAGCGAATCTGGAAGCTCCAATCAAAATAACTAGTAATTGATGTAGAACTAAGATAAGGTCTGAAATGCTTCCATTGAATTACAAATTCTCTGTTAGGTGCCGAACCTACTTCTTGAGTACTTATGCTTCCTGTTCTGCCATCAATATTGTATAAGGCATGCATATCAGCTGCAACTGCTGCAATGGCACCGTCATAAGTTGTAAGACTGCCTGAAATTGGCGTACTACCACTTGGAGAAGTAGCCCCAAAACTGATAAAACCATCGGCATGAATGTTTAAAGCGGTAAACGTAGTTCCATTAAAAGGAAAGCTAAACGGAATGGCAATCCCATCGTATTTGTTGTCATCAATTGAACCTGAACCTGTCAGAGTTGTTGGTTCTGCAATTAAGGTCGGATTGGTTAAGTCTTCAAAGATTCCGGCACTTTGCGAGAATCCATAATTGACAATCTGTGCTGATGTTGTTCCGTAAACAAGTATCAGAAACAGAAGGGCAAGGGTTTTAGTGTAATTTGTTTGCATGTAAAAGTATAAATGATTAATTATAAGCGCTAGTCCCAAAAGCTTAGGACTAGCGCTATCAGATCTATTTCTTGATGATTTTTTTGTTGGCGGTTTGTCCGTTTTCAAAGTCTACACGAATCATATAGATACCGCTGGCAAGGTTTGCCAGGTTTAGCTGAGCCTGTTTTTGTGTAGCGATAAGTTGTCCTAAATGATTGTAAAGGCTGATGTTTTTAATGGTTTCTTTTGTTTGGATGTTAACCAGACCATTTGTTGGGTTTGGATATACTATGAAATCTTTTTTGCTGAAATCAATCGTGCCTAGATTTTCCTGAATGTTTATTGTATAATCTTCTACTTGTCCGTAATAAGCATTAAGACAGGCATCGAATTCTTCTTCTTCATAAACATTCCATTGGTCTTTGATGATTCTCATTCTTGTATTTCCTATAGCTGCTGTAGTTGGAATTGTGATGTTTATTGTTGCTTCTACAGCATCCACTCCTGTTGACGGAGTCAATACGGCATGATAGTATTCTGTTTGCATATCAAAAACTCCATCTTTGTTCCAGTCAAAGAAAGCTCTGATGTCATGTTCGAATTGGCCTACAGTGTTTCCTTTTACGGTTAGCTGATACACATTTCCTCTCACTACATTTCCTGTAATTGAAGTGAAATCTTCATAAGCAGGAGTAGCATTTACAACTTCTGATGTCTGGTTGCTGATGTTTGAGAAATTTACCATTGTAATTGGCTCCACATCATAATCTACAGAAACGTTACAATAGGTTGGTGCTGTTTGTGGGTATTTCATACATCTGATTGCTGCGGCCTGACCTCTTGGAGCTCCAGCTGATGGATTGGCAATTGTAGTTCCCACATACAGATATTTAGCCCCTGAAGAACTCGTAGTAGAACTCCAGAAATAGCCTCGTGCACCTACGAAACTAAACGATCCTGATGCGGCTCTGTATCCTGAGGCAGGTAGTTTTAGAACGCTTTGAAAAGCAGTTGCCGGATTTTGCATGTTTTGAGATGTTACGATAGCGTCCCATTCTGCTTCTGTTGGAAGTTTCCATCCATTTCCTAATGCTTTACATGGATCACAGCCATTTACATCTGTTGCAGCTGAAGGAGTCGGAGCTTCCCATTTGTCGGTCAAAGAGTTTGGCGACCACCAGCCGGTATAAAATGTTTCATTTCCTGTTGCCAGTCCTGAAGGATTGTTTGGTGTTGGAACTGTTCCTGTTAGGGAGTTCCTTTTCTGATGTCCGTCGTCCCATCTTCCCCATTGGAATAAATCACCATAAGAGGCTTCATCGTTTTGGGCAGTAGCGACACTGGCACTTCCAAGATTTTGTTGCAGCCAAATGTTACCATCGCTTCCACGTACAGTTGTATACGTTACGCTTGTTCCTTCGTAAGTGAAGATGACACAGCCTAAATCTCCTGTATTGTTTCCTGGCTCACTGCAAGTTTCCTGATTGATTGTCTTGTTTTTGTATAATCTTGTTTGTGCCACATCGCCACCTTCAAAACCTATTGTTAGCAGATCCAGGTCGCCATCATTGTCAAAATCCAACCATTGGCCTTTTGACATATTCACGCCTACAATTGGAGCGATGTTTTCTGTGTCTAATATGTAGGTTCCGTCGAGATTTTGCTTGTATAAAAGAACTGTGTTTGCATTAGAAGCATTACTTCCAATTGAAAAAATATCGATTAGACCATCATTGTTGTAATCTACAAATTTTGAATTTCCGTTATAGATTCCCGTGAAATTGTTTTCCTGAGCCGTAAAGTTCCCAAACCCGTCATTTAAATAAATTGTCAGACTTGGAGTAGGCGTATAGTCGGTTCCTGAAATTAACAAATCAAGATGTCCGTCGTTGTTGATGTCTAATGCATCGATTGAAGAAAAGTAAATGCCTGGTATGGTTGTTGGCTTTTCTGTAAATATTCCATTTCCGGCATTGGTATATAGCTTAGTCTCCGGAACGTAACTGGTGCTGAATCCGGTTACCAAAATATCAGGAAGTCCATCCGCATTTGCATCAAAAACCTTGATAGCGCTAAAATAGGTCCCCATTAGTCCTGCATTCAGATCAGTAAAAGTAGCATCGGAGTTTTGCTGAAAAATTTTTGTGATATACTCTGATCCGAGGTTTCCGTTAACAACAATATCTGCAACACCATCATTTGTCAGATCTGCAATTGCCACTGAACCGAAGTTCACACCCGGAATTCCAGATGTCGTATTTTTAGTAAATGTTCCGTCGCCGTTATTATAATAGATTTCAAAAACAACAGAAGAATTTTCTCCTGTTTTCGTTCCGGTAACAATGAAATCCAGTTTGTTATCGCCATTAAGATCGCCAACAGCTATAGAAGAATAAATCATTTGGCTAATGGCAACATTTACATTCTCGGTAAAAGCGCCACTATTGTTTTTAAAAAGCGCTGAATATCCTGTATATCCCGGTTTGGCACCAGAAATGATAAAATCCATTCTTCCGTTGTTGTCAAAATCCCCAATTGCGGCATCGCCATAGAAGACGCCTTGAAACGTTTGATTGGCTACTTCCTGGAATATTTGGCCTTGCACTAGGCTACAGGTAAAGATCGTTGTTAATAATAAGTATATTTTTTTCATAATGTATGGGTTTGTAAACGGCACAAAGTTATTTATTTAGATTAAATAAAAATAAGACAGAATTTAGTTTTGTTAAATATTCTTTTTACGGCTTTCCATATTTATGATTTCTAAATATTTTAACATACAAATTTTATTATGTGATAATTCAATTGTAAAATTGGCTGTTGATTTGGGTTGTTAAATCTTGTTATAGTTAAAATTTATCCAATTAAATCGATAGCAGCAGCATTATTTATTTACTTTGCTTAAATTCTATATCAAACTATGCTTCGCTGGATATTTTTTATTGCTTTTGTTGTTTTGGTCGAACTGTATGCTTTTCAAGCATTCAAGACAATTACAAAAGCAAAATGGATTCTGATCCCATACCAACTTATTTCTCTTGCTGTCATCGTTTTTGTTATTTATTCGTTTACCCAGTTTGACAGAACTGTGGGACAAAACAGACAGTCATTAATAACAATAGGGCTTGTATTACTGACATTTATACCAAAAATTGTCGTGACTTTTATTTTGTTTGGAGAAGATATTTATCGTATCTTTTCTGGTGTCATTACACATTTTTTAGGTAATAATGACAGAGGGCATTTTCTTCCCGACAGGAGAAAATTTATTAGCCAGATAGCACTTGGAGCGGCAGCCGTTCCTTTTGTTTCACTTTTGTATGGTATGACGGTAGGGAAGTATAACTTTAAGGTTATCAAGCAGACTTTGTTTTTTCCTGATCTTCCGGATAGTTTTGACGGTACTACTATTACCCAAATATCGGATGTGCATAGTGGTAGTTTTGATAATCCTGAGAAAATCCAATATGCTATCGACCTGATTAATGAACAACAATCGGATTTGGTTTTGTTTACGGGTGATATCGTGAATACGCATGCCACCGAAATGCATCCTTGGGTTGACACATTTAAGAAAATTCGAGTACCAAAACTGGGGAAATACTCTGTCTTGGGAAACCACGATTATGGTGAATATGTAGAGTGGCCAACTGAGAAGGCAAAATCAGACAATTTTGAAGCAATTAAGGATTTGCACAGACAGATTGATTTTAAGCTATTGTTGAATCAGAATGTAAAAATCAGTAATGGAACCGATGAAATCGCTTTGATAGGAGTAGAAAATTGGGGGCATAATTTTAAAAAAGCCGGGGACCTGACCAAGGCATCTGAAGGTCTTACGGATTCAGTTTTTAAGATATTAATGAGCCATGATCCTTCGCATTGGGAATATGAGATAAAAAACCATACAACAAAATACCATCTGACCCTAAGCGGGCATACACATGGCCTGCAGTTTGGGATTGAAATTCCAGGCTTTTTCAAGTGGAGTCCTGTACAGTATATTTACAAGCAATGGGCCGGATTATATGAAAATTTTGGACGATATATCTACGTAAATAGGGGCTTTGGGTTCCATGCATATCCTGGCAGGGTGGGTATTTGGCCTGAAATTACAGTCATTACACTAAAAAAAGGTGAAAATGTAGCATAATTCAGCAAATATGCTACATTTGTATAAAAAATTGTTGTAATTTAGAAATAAAGTAAATTTTCAGTTATGTCAAAATTTGGAGAACTTATCAATGCCTCTGTACCGGTTTTAATTGATTTTTATACAGATTGGAACGAACAGTCAGTATCAATGCACCCAGTAATTAGAGACGTAGCTGCTGCTTTGGGAGACAAGGCAAAAGTGATTAAGATTGATGTAGACAAAAATCAGGAATTGGCTGATGCTTTGCGTATTAAAGGGCTCCCAACGCTTATGATTTATAAAGAAGGGCAGATGGTTTGGAGACAATCCGGAGAGCTTGATGCGAACACCATAATTGGATTGGTGCAAGAGCAGCTTTAGCTAATCTTGTCAAAAACAAATCCTTTCTCTTTTAGATAGCGTATCGCTTCTGGCAATACAACTTGAAGGTTTCCGAAAGCCTTTATGCTGTCATGGAAAACAATTACGCTTCCGTTTTCCGTGTTTTTAGTTACATTCTCAAGACATTTTTTCGGTGTGATGTTTTTATCAAAATCCATGCTTATAACATCCCACATAATAATTTTATAGCCAAGTCTTCGCAGGATTCTGGCTTGGGATAATTTTATTTTTCCATACGGAGGACGAAAAAGTTTTAATCCGTGCCCGCCATTGTTTGTATGCTTTTGAATAGCCTTTTCGCATAACATAGTATTTTCTATATACTCTTTTTTAGAGGTTGACCATCCTTTCAGGTGATTGAAAGTGTGGTTTCCAATTGCATGGCCTTCCTGTAGCACTTTCTGGAAGATATCCGGGTGTTTTTGAATGTTATCTCCAATGCAGAAAAAAGTGGCTTTTATGTTATGCTCTTTTAACAGGTCGAGTACCCATTCTGTGATTTCTGGAATAGGACCATCATCAAACGTTAGGTAGACTGTATTGGCATTGTTTGGGATGTCCCAAGTATATTTTGGAAAAATCCATTTGATCAACCGATTTGTTTTTACCCATAAACCCATCTCAAATCTTTTTTAAAGAAGATGTGCCAATTTGAATTTCAAATTGGCACATCCGGAATCCCTAGTCGGGAATTTTGTTTTATTCGTTATCTCGTTCAAAACGCTTAAACATTGCGTTGTATGAATTAAAGTCCTTTTTGCTGGCTTCGTAGAATTCTTTATCTCCACGATCTTTCATGACCTCAAGCAATCCTCTGTAACGTTCAATATCGGTAACAATGTCAACATAATAGTCGTTTTGTTCAGTGGCTGAGAACGTTTTGAAGTACGTTAGGTTTTCCTGGTACTTTTTCATTAGTTTTTTCAAGATTTCCCTTGCTTTTTCTTTTTCGCCTACTTCATAATAACCACCAGCAAAAGGTTCCACAAAAGCATAGTAGCCGTATTGGTCGATTGGCATTTCTTTCATGGCCAGATCAATAATGTCTTTCGCTTTTTTAGGCTTGCCTTCATTGATAAGCTGTTCCATCAATCGGGCAAGGTTTGTTCTGTAGCTAATGCTGTTTTTGCGTGTTTCCGGATCATGATAAATCTTTGTGCTACCGCCATTGCCCCAATCCCATTTCATTACGATATCATACATCTTGTCGGAATCAATCTGACCCATGTCCATAGGGCTAGGTGCTTTTGAAAGTGATGTTTTTACAGGGACAAGCTTGTAAACCATTCCGTCTAACTGTAAATAATCTTTCATCCATAGATAATCATCGTCTCCAAAGCTTCCTCCTGTGAAATAGATAGGACGTTTCCAATTGTTATTGGCTACGACATTTAACATCATTAATCGGTTTTTGTAAAGTGCTCTGTCTTTGATGTCAATATCGATATAAGGAACGATAGAATCATAATATTTAGGAGAAACTACCTTGTTGGCAATAATTTCTTCCTTGTTGATTGGTATCCTAATCTTATTCGTTGGGAAATAGTGGATTTTTTGCCCGTTTGGAAGCTCATACAGCGCTCTCGGGTCATTCAGGGAAAGGAAATTCATGAAATCATTGATATTCCATCTCTTCTCGGTTTGAGGCCTGTGGATTGAGTAATCCAGTTTATCTCCAACATACTGTTCGTGCTTAAAGCTTATTGGTAAAGGCTCAGAGCTGTATGCTTTGGCTTTCATCTGATCGATATACCAATCTGTCATAAACAGGCTGGTGTTTACGATGCGGACATCAGTTCGGATGTTTTCGATTTCCTGTGCATACCAAAGCGGGAATGTGTCATTATCACCAATAGTAAACAAAATAGCGTTGGGTTCGCAGGAATTCAGATACGCTTTTGCCATAGCAATTGCGGTATATTTTCCAGAACGGTCATGGTCATCCCAATTTTGAGAAGCCATTAATACCGGTGCTGCCAATAATGTTGTTGCAATAACAACAGGCCCTGCAATTTTAGGGTTAAGCCATTTTTTGATAAAATCAAATATAGCATAGACCCCAAATCCAATCCAGATGGCAAATACATAGAAAGATCCAACTAAAGCATAATCTCTTTCACGAGGTTCGAATGGTCTTTCATTCAGGTAGATTTTTAACGCTAATCCTGTAAATAGGAATAAAACAAGTAATACGTAAAAGCTTTTCAGGTCTTTATTGGCATGGTAAACCAGTCCGATGATCCCTAGTATAAAAGGCAGGAAATAGTATAAATTGCGTCCTTTGTTGTTCAATACATCAGATGGAAGGTTTTGCTGTGATCCTAATCGTGCTTCATCAATAAAGTTGATTCCGCTCATCCAGTTGCCGTCCAGGTTGTCATATTTACCCTGGTTATCGTTTTGTCTTCCTGTAAAATTCCACATCAAATACCTCCAGTACATATATCCAAATTGGTATTCGAACATAAACTTGAAGTTGTCTGCTGTTGTTGGCTTATCAATGATTAGATAATCACCGTATGATTTAAGGAATTTGTTGTATCCTTCCGTGTCAATCTGTCCTGAGGCATAGGCTTTGCGGAACTCGTCAACATTTTTCTCCATTTCACCACGCAATTGTGCCGTGTAATGTGCTAATTCTTCTTCAGATAAATCGTTAGGATTGATGCCATATCGAGGAAGTTCTTCTTCGTAAGCATAGTTAGGATTCATTCTAAAAGTTAAAACATGAGTAAATGTCATGTAGTTTTCAGCATGTTCAGGGCTCCACATTCTTGGCAGAAAAGCCTTGTGGTTGTCGTCTGTATTTTGTTCGGCGTTTTTGTAATTATTTACGATTACATATTTTCCGGTCTTGTAGTCTCTTTCGTAGTTTGGAGCTTTATCAAGATAAGGATTGTCCTTGTCTAGTCCGGCATAAGTATCCGAAAATTGTGGCCCGTAAAATAATGGGTTTACACCATATTGCTCCCTGTTATAGTAGGCAAGAACTTCTCTTGCATCGGATGGTTTATTTTCGTTGATAACCGTATTGGCATTGGCACGTATTGGTAGCATCATCCATGTTGAAAATCCGATCAAGATAAAAAGGATGCACAAAATCATGGTGTTGTACTGTATATAACCTTTTTGCTTGGTATATTTTAATCCAAAATAGAATAAGACAATAAGCAATAATGCTACAAAAATAGTTCCTGAATCAAAAGGCATTCCTAAACTGTTGACCATAAAAACTTCGGTTTTTCCAAAGAATCCCATTGTCAGCGGCAGCAGCAATTTGAATATGAAAAGCAAGATAGAAACTACTACAATATTTGCAATGATAAAGTTCTTGACAGTAACGGTCTTGTAATGCTTGAAATAGTATAAGAATCCAATAGAAGGAATTGTAAGCAATGCCATGAAGTGAACTCCAAATGAAAGTCCCACGATCAATGAAATAAGCAGCAGCCAGCGGTTTCCACGTGGAGTATCCATATCTTGTTCCCATCGTAATCCCAGCCAGAATAATACGGCTATAAGCAAACTGGCCATGGCATAAACTTCAGCTTCTACGGCATTAAACCAGAAACTGTCTGAGAAAGTATAGGCCAAAGAACCTACAAAAGCGCTTCCTAAAATAGCGATTGCAGTGTTTTTCTCGATTTCAGAAGATCCTGAAACCAGCTTTTTTAATAATAAGGTCAGTGACCAAAACATAAAAAGAATGGTAAACGCACTTGAAAAAACAGACATCATATTCACCATCAAAGCCACTTGTGAAGCATCTGTCGCAAACATAGCGAAGAATGCACCCATCATCTGGTATAGCGGGGCTCCCGGTGGGTGGCCTACTTCAAGCTTGGCGGCCGTTGAGATGTATTCGCCGCAATCCCAGAAACTTAATGTGGGTTCAACAGTTAGGGAGTAAGTTACCAATGCGATAGCAAAAGCAGTCCATCCCAAAATTGTATTCCATTTTTTAAAGTTGAAAGATACCATACAGAACTAATAAAATTTATACTTGCAAAGAAAATGCTTTTTTATGTAACGAAAAGCTAAAAAAAAAATATTCAATAAAAATTGAATAAAAATTTGCGCAATATGTTTTTTGTGCTAAATTTGCACCCGCAATCAAGCACTGCTGGCCTATGGTGTAATGGTAACACAGCTGATTTTGGTTCAGTCGTTCTAGGTTCGAGTCCTAGTAGGCCAACAAAAAAAACCTCTCAAATCTGAGAGGTTTTTTTATTTATAATCGGTTTTGGTTAAATCTTAAAAGTAACAACTGGTCTTTGCGCATGATTGACCAAATCTTCACTGATGCTTCCGTTAAAGAAGTGGGAAAGTCCTTTCCTTCCGTGTGTGCTCATTCCGATTAAATCGGCGTTGATGCTTTTTGCAAAATTCAGGATGCCTTTTTCAACATTCGTATCGTTGTAAACATGAAACGTGTAGTCGCTAACGTCAAAATTAGAGACGAAATCCTGCATGATTTTGTTAGAAAGGTCCGTTGGCTTGAAGCTGTTTGGAGTGTTGATCATTACCAGGTTCAAATGGGCGTTGAATTTTTTTGCAAATTCCACCACCTTGGCAAAAGAGCTTTTTATCTCGTCGCTAAAGTCAGATGCGAAAACAAATTTTTCTACACTAAATTCTCCTTCTTCTTTTTTGATGACTAACACAGGGATATCAGAAGAACGAACAACTTTTTCAGTGTTTGATCCGATAAACATTTCCTGGAAGCCGCTAGCGCCGTGAGAACCCATTACGATAAGATCTACATTATTTTTTTTACTAATGTTGATGATTCCTTCGAATGTTTTTTCGAACTGTATAATTTCTGAAACCTGTATTCCTTCAAGATAACTGATGTCCATCAGGCTTTCCAGTTTTTCGATAGCCTTGTTTTTGAAAAACATGATTTCAGGAATGTCGCTTCCGGAGCCAATAGCATCACTCCCTTGTCCGGGAAGTTCAAGCATATGAAGAAGCACAATCTCTCCATGATTTTTTTTGGCAATCTGGGCGGCAACTTTTAGGGCGTATTCTGCGTGATCAGAAAAATCGGTTGGAACTAAAATTTTTTTCATAATTTTAAGTATAAGTATGTGATTATACAGTTTGTTTTTTCTTACATAAAGGTAAGAATTTAATTTAATATGGCACAATATACTACAATGATTTTCAATATAGAAAAAAAACACTATATTTGCAGCGTTATTTATTAAAACTTAAATAATGAGGGGACAAATAGTCCCCTCTTTTTATAAAAATATGACATTTAAGGAAAAAGTTAGCGAGTTATTAAAAGCAGGTCTGGAAGAGAATCCTTCCCTTTTTCTAATTGATCTTACAATTACTGATGCTTTCAAAATTATTGTTACTTTAGATGGAGATAATGGCGTAACTTTGCAGGACTGTATTGATATTAGCCGTGCTATAGAACACAATCTCGACCGTGAAGAACAGGATTTTTCTTTGGAAGTAGCTTCAGGAGGTGTTTCGGCTCCACTGAAACTTGTAAGACAGTACAAGAAGAATATAGGCAGGACGCTACAGGTAAAAACTGCAACCGATATTATAACTGCAGAACTTGTTGATGTTAATGATGAATTTATTACATTGACCTGGACTGCAAGAGAACCGAAAAAAATAGGTAAGGGAAAAGAGACTGTTGAGAAGAGACAAGAAATTCCGTATACCGATATAAAAGAAGCAATTGTTACAATAACATTTTAATTTAAAGAATAGGCATGGAGAATATTGCATTAATCGAGTCATTTTCAGAGTTTAAAGACGATAAGCTGATTGATCGTGTAACGCTTATGGCGATTTTGGAAGATGTGTTTAGAAATGCATTGAAGAAGAAATATGGTTCTGACGATAATTTCGATATCATTATCAACCCTGATAAAGGCGATATGGAGATTTGGAGAAGAAGAGTTATTGTTGCCGATGAGGATCTGGATTTCGAAAATGAAGAAATTACATTGACCGAAGCAAGAAAAATCGAGCCTGATTTTGAAATTGGAGAGGAAGTTTCCGAAGAAGTAAAATTAATCGATTTAGGAAGAAGAGCTATCCTGGCTCTGCGCCAAAACTTGATTTCAAAAATACACGAACACGACAATACAAATCTTTATAAGCAATTTAAAGATTTAATTGGCGATATTTATACGGCAGAAGTGCACCATGTTCGTCCAAGAGCCGTAATTTTGGTGGATGATGAAGGTAATGAAATCGTACTTCCAAAAGAAAAGCAGATTCCGTCTGACTTTTTCAGAAAAGGAGATAACGTTAGAGGAATTATCGAGAATGTGGAATTGAAAGGGAATAAGCCTCAGATTATCATGTCCAGAACATCTGAGAAGTTCTTGGAGAAATTGTTTGAGCAGGAAATCCCGGAAGTGTTTGACGGACTGATTACAATTAAAGGAGTGGTTAGAATCCCAGGCGAAAAAGCAAAAGTAGCTGTAGATTCTTACGATGACAGAATTGATCCGGTTGGAGCTTGTGTAGGTATGAAAGGTTCAAGAATTCACGGTATTGTTCGTGAATTAGGAAACGAGAATATTGATGTTATTAATTATACAACTAATACGCAATTGTTTATTACAAGAGCATTGAGCCCTGCAAAGGTTTCTTCTATCAAAATAAATGAGGAAACAAAGAGAGCCGATGTTTTCTTGAAATTGGAAGAAGTATCGAAAGCGATCGGTAGAGGCGGCCACAATATCAAATTGGCAGGCCTTTTGACAGGATATGAATTGGATGTTATCCGTGAAGGCAATGTGGCTGAAGAAGAAGATGATGTTGAATTAACAGAGTTCTCTGATGAAATCGATGCTTGGGTAATCGAGGAATTTGCAAAAATCGGCCTTGACACTGCAAGAAGTATCTTGAAACAAGATGTTAATGATTTAGTGAGAAGAACAGATCTGGAAGAAGAAACTATCCTGGATGTGATCAGGATTCTAAAAGAAGAGTTCGAAGACTAAACTCAGCAACAACACAACAAAAAAGGTAATAATAAAAAGGTTTTATGTCTGAAGAAAGAGTAATAAGAATAAACAAGGTTTTAAGGGAATTGAATATTTCGCTGGATAGAGCCGTTGACTATCTTAAGGATAGGGGTATTGCTATTGATGCAAACCCAAACGCAAAAATATCTGACAAGGAGTATGACATTCTGCAAAGTCAATTTGCTGGCGATAAGGGGAGAAAAGAGGCTTCTAAGGAAGTTGGGGAAGAGAAAAGAAAAGAAAAAGAGGCATTGCGTGTTGAAAGAGAGCGCGAAATAGAGGAGAAACGCAAACAAGAAGAAGAACGCCAACGTCAAGAAGTTATCAAAGCTAAGGCTGTATTGAGCGGACCGAAGCAAGTGGGGAAAATCGACTTGGAACAAAAAGCTCCAGCGACAGAACCAGCTCCAAAAGCCACTGAGCCAACTCTTGCTCCAGAAAAACCTGCTGAACCTGTAAAAGAAACTGTTGAAAAACAAGAAGCTGCTCCGGTTGAAACACCAAAGCCTGTTGTAGAAGTTTCTAAGGAAGAAGCAAAGCCTGAAGTTGTGAAGGCAGCAGATAAAAAAGAAACAGTTGTTGTGACAAAAGCTGATACTAATGAGTATCCTGTGGCTGAAGAAGCTATAACAACGCAATATCAAAAATTAACAGGAACTACTTTTACGGGCCAGACAATTGATTTGTCTCAATTTAACAAGCCTAAAAAGAAGAAAGAAGATCCGAAGCCGGCTCCAAACAGACCGGGTACGCCTGGTGCTCCTGGTGCTAATGCGAACAATAATAACAAGAACAAAAGAAAAAGAATTCCTGGGAAACCTGGAACTCCGCAAGGAGGTGGTCAGCAAGGTCAGCAGACTGGAAATGGTCCTCGTCCGGGAGGTGGTAATAATGCGGGCGGAAATAACGCAAACAGAAATGCCAGACCAGGTTTCAATAAAGGCAACAGACCTGCCGTTGTGGCAAAAGTTGAGCCAACAGAAGAAGAGGTTAAAAACCAAATCAGAGAAACCTTAGAAAAACTCCAAGGTAAAGGGAATAAATCTAAGGCGGCTAAATACAGAAGAGACAAAAGAGATACACACCGTCAGAAATCTGATGACGAACAAAGAGCATTAGAAGAAGGAAGCAAAACAATCAAGGTAACAGAATTCGTTACTGTAGGTGAGGTAGCTACCATGATGGATGTGCCAATTACTAAAGTTATTGGTACGTGTATGGCTTTGGGAATCATGGTAACCATGAACCAGCGTCTGGATGCAGAGACTTTATCAATCGTAGCGGATGAATTTGGCTATGACGTTGAATTTATTACAACAGATATTGAAGAGGCTCAGGAAATTGTTGAAGATAAAGAAGAGGACTTGGTAACAAGAGCTCCGATAGTTACTGTAATGGGTCACGTTGACCACGGTAAAACTTCCCTGTTGGATTATATCCGTAAAGAAAACGTAATTGCGGGAGAATCAGGAGGGATCACGCAGCACATTGGTGCCTACGCGGTAACTCTTGATAACGGACAGAAAATTACATTCCTGGATACACCAGGTCACGAAGCATTTACAGCGATGCGTGCGAGAGGTGCTCAGGTAACCGATATTGCAATTATCGTAGCAGCAGCTGACGATGATATCATGCCGCAAACCAAAGAAGCAATCAGCCACGCTCAGGCAGCTGGTGTTCCTATGATTTTCGCAATTAACAAGATTGATAAGCCGGCAGCTAACCCTGAAAAAATCAAGGAGCAATTGGCAGGAATGAACTTGTTAGTTGAAGATTGGGGTGGAAAATACCAATCACATGACATTTCGGCTAAAATTGGTACCGGAGTGAAAGATCTTTTAGAAAAAGTTTTACTTGAAGCGGAAATTCTTGACTTAAAAGCCAATCCTTCTAAACCGGCAGTAGGAACTGTTGTTGAAGCGCAGTTGGATAAAGGTAGAGGATATGTAACTACAATCCTGGTACAAGCCGGAACATTAAAAGTAGGAGACTACGTATTGGCAGGTAAAAACCATGGTAAAGTTAAGGCGATGTATGATGAAAGAGGAAATGCTGTTAAAGAGGCAGGACCTTCAACGCCAATCTCGATCCTTGGTTTGGATGGAGCGCCAACAGCGGGTGATAAATTCAATGTTTTTGAAGATGAAAGAGAAGCGAAGCAAATTGCAGCTAAGAGAACACAATTGATTCGTGAGCAATCGGCAAGAACGAAGAAGCATACAACGCTTGCAGAACTTGGAAGAAGAATTGCATTAGGCCAGTTTAAAGAATTGAACATTATCATCAAGGGAGACGTTGACGGTTCTGTTGAAGCATTAGCAGACTCATTCTCTAAACTGTCTACTGAAGAAATCGAAATCAAGATCATACACAAAGGTGTTGGTGCGATTACTGAAACCGATGTTAACTTGGCTTCTGCGTCTGATGCGATTATTATCGGATTTAATGTTAGACCTTCAGGAAATGCGAAACAATTGGCAGAGAAAGAAGAAATCGATATCCGTAACTACTCAATCATCTATGATGCAATTGATGACCTGAAAGATGCAATGGAAGGAATGCTTTCTCCGGAAATGAAGGAAGAAGTTACCGGTACTGCTGAAATTCGTGAAACATTTAAGATTTCTAAAGTGGGTACGATTGCAGGATGTATGGTTACTGATGGAAAAATCTTCAGAAGCTCTAGAATCCGCTTGATCCGAGACGGAGTGGTTATCTACACCGGCGAATTGACAGCCTTGAAACGTTTCAAAGACGACGTTAAAGAAGTGTCTAAAGGATATGATTGCGGTATCCAGATCAAAGGCTATAATGACATCGAACAGATGGATATTATCGAAGCCTTCCAGGAGGTTGCAGTTAAGAAGAAATTGAAATAATACAAATAAAAAAACCCGATGTGAAAGCATCGGGTTTTTTGTTGGTTATCGTTTTTAGGCTATTTGCTGGGTTTTATGAGCAATGCGTTTGGATACTTCTTTTTTAGGTCGTTCAGGTTGCGCTCCGCTTCAATTTTAGTCTTAAAATTGCCAATCCATACTTTGTAAGTTGGTGTATTAAACACAATGGTGCCGTCCAGGGTTTTGAACTCTTTTTTGAAGTCCTGAAGCATTTTTTTGGCGCTCTCGCTGTCGCCATTAAAAATCTGAATTTTATACCTCTCGTTTACTGTTAAAGAAGAGTTGATTTTACGCTTTTCATTTAGCAATTGCTCAAATTTAGGGTCCTGTGTGACCTTAATATTTTTTTCTTGTGAATGGGCAGAAATTGTTAAAAATGCTATAAAAGAAGCGTTTAAGAATAGGGATTTCGGACTTAAAATTCTCATAATGAAGTTAATTTTGTACAAATGTAATATTTCTGTTTTTAACCAAATCCAAAAAAATTATTTAGAATTAGTATAAATTGGTATTTAAGACTTATTTAAGGTTTTGAGAATAGTTCATAAGTCGTATTTTTGTGCAAGTTTTAAAGAACGTATTGATTTTTCTCGTTATTTTCTTAGAAGAAAAAACCATACCAAAAATTAGTCGATAATCATTTTTAAATATGAAAAAGGTGGGTAACCATAATTCGATTTCAAGAATATTACTGTTCAGTTTAGCGCTAATGCTAACATTTTCCGTTTCTTCTTTTGCTCAAGAACCAGCTGCTCCAGCTGCCGAGGCCGCAGCTCCTGCTGCAGGTGCTGGCGATGTTGCTGCAGGTAAAGCTCTTTTTAATGCCAACTGTGCTGCGTGTCACAAATTAGACGCGAAGATGACAGGCCCGGCTTTGAGAGGCGTGACTGAAAGACATGACAAAAAGTGGCTTCATGCTTGGATTAAAGATAGCCAGGCTATGATTAAAGCGGGTGATGCTGCTGCAGTAAAAGTTTTTAACGAAAACAATAAGTCGGTAATGACTGCATTCCCTCAGTTGTCTGATGCTGATATTGATAATATCCTGGCATATACATCTGAGCCTAAAGCTGAGACTCCTGCGCCTGCGCCGGGACCTGGTGGTGGTGGAATGGAGCAAGGAGGTATTGGTGTTTCTAACAATGTAATCCTTGGTGCATTAGCTCTTGTTATGGCAATGTTGGTTGTAATGTTGTTCTTGGTGAACAATGTTCTTGGCAAAATTGCTAAGGCAAACGGAGTTGAGCCGGTTCAGAAAGAGCCTACTATTCCAATCTGGATTGCTTTTGCCAGAAACCAATTCTTGGTTTTGGTTACTGTAATCTTCTTGATGCTTGCCAGCGGATACTTTATATATGGTTATCTAATGCAGGTTGGTGTTGATCAGGGGTATCAGCCAATCCAGCCAATTCACTATTCTCACAAAATTCACGCTGGTGATAACGGTATTGACTGTAAGTACTGTCACTCTTCTGCAAGAGTTAGTAAAACTGCAGGTATTCCTTCTTTGAATGTTTGTATGAACTGTCACAAAAATATCTCAGAGGTTGCTGAAACTACTGCAACTCCAGAGCACAGCAAAGCTTTCTATGATGGAGAAATCCAAAAGCTTTACGATGCTGTAGGTTGGGATAAGGCAACTCAAAAATATACTGGAAAAACACAGCCTGTAAAATGGGTTAGAATTCATAATCTTCCTGATTTTGTTTACTTCAACCACTCTCAGCACGTTTCGGTTGCTGGTGTTGAATGTCAGACTTGTCACGGTCCGGTTGAAACATTTGAGCTTATGGAACAGCATGCGCCACTTACAATGGGATGGTGTGTAGATTGCCACCGCAAGACAGATGTTAAGATGGAAGGTAATGCATACTACGAAAAAATCCATGCTGAGCTTGCTAAGAAGTATGGTAAAGACAAACTTACTGCCGCTGAAATGGGCGGACTAGAATGCGGTAAGTGTCACTATTAATCAATTATTAAGAAGCTAATATATATATACGATGTCATCAAACAAAAAATACTGGAAAAGTGTTGAAGAACTAAACGATAATAGTTCTATTGTTGAGACGCTCAGAAATAACGAATTCGCAGAGCCAATTCCTGTGGAAGAGTTTTTAGGAGACAAAGAATCATTATCAGCAACATCAACATCACGTCGTGATTTCTTAAAATATGTAGGATTTAGTACAGCTGCAGCATCATTGGCAGCTTGCGAAGGTCCGGTAATTAAGTCGATTCCTTATGTGGTTCAGCCGGAAGAAATTATTCCTGGAGTTGCAGATTTCTATGCAACAACTATGGCTGACGGATTTGATTTTGCTAATATCTTGATCAAAACTCGTGAAGGTCGTCCGATTAAAGTTGAAAACAATATAGTTGACGGAGTAAAACTTAGTGCTAACGCTAGGGTTCATGCTTCTGTTCTTTCTTTATACGACAGTACTCGTCTAAAACAACCTAAAATTGCAAAGAAGTCCGCTTCATGGTCTGATGTTGATGCAAAAGTTAAGGCGAGCTTAAATGATGCAAAAGCAAATGGAGGTCAGGTAGTATTGCTTACAGGTACAATGGCAAGTCCATCTACTGACAAGTTGATTGCTGAATTCATTGCAAAAAATCCTTCTGCAAAACATATAGTTTATGATGCGGTTTCTGAATCAAATGCTTTGGATGCTTTCCAAATGGCATACGGAGAAAGAGCTTTGGCAGATTACGATTTCTCTAAATCAGAAGTTATCGTTTCTGTAGGAGCAGATTTCTTAGGAGACTGGCAAGGTGGAGGATTTGACTCAGGATATGCAAAAGGACGTGTTCCGAAAAACGGAAAAATGTCTAAGCACATCCAATTAGAGTCAAATATGTCTTTATCAGGTGCAAATGCTGATAAGCGTATCCCATTGACAACAACTGACCAAAAACATGCTTTGGTTAAAATATACAATATTATCACTGGTGCTTCTGTTGGAACTCAAAAAATAGCAAGAGAAGAAGATGTGATGAAAGCAGCACAGCAGCTTAAATCTGCAGGATCAAAAGGAGTTTTGGTTTCTGGTTTGGATGATTTAAATGCACAATTGCTTGTGTTTGCAATCAACAATGCATTAAAATCTGAAGCATTCAACCCTTCTGGAGCTAGATTGACCAGAAAAGGTGATGCTAAAGCAGTTGCTCAATTAGTAGCTGATATGAAAGCAGGAAGTGTTCATACGTTAATTATGAATGGGGTAAACCCGGTTTACACACTTGCAGCTTCAAAAGATTTTGCTGAAGGCTTGAAAAAGGTAAAATTATCAGTAGCTTTCTCTTTGAAAGAAGACGAAACAGCTGTTCTTTCTTCAATTGCTGCTCCAGCACCTCACTACTTGGAATCTTGGGGAGATGTTACAATTTCTAAAGGAAATTATAGCATCATGCAGCCAACGATTCGTCCACTATTCGATTCAAGACAATTCCAGGAAGCTTTATTGCTTTGGTCTGATAATTCAACTTCTTACTACGATTACCTTAAAGCTGTTGGTTCTTCAATCGCTACAGGAACAACTTGGAACAAATTAGTTCATGATGGTGTTTATTCTACGCCTGTAACTGCTGTTTCTGGTGGTAATGCAGATTTCGCTAAAGCGGCTTCTGATTTAGCTCAGGCGAAAAAACAAGATGGATTTGAATTGTTGCTTTATACTAAAACAGGTATGGGTGACGGTCAACAGGCAAACAACCCATGGTTGCAAGAATTCCCGGATCCGATTACACGTGTTTCTTGGGATAACTATGTAACAGTTTCCAGAGCTGATGCTGAAAAATTAGGCTTAGAAAACTATAACGTAGCAAACGGTGGTTTGAATGGAAGTTATGTTTCTATCGAGGTTAACGGAGTGAAACTAGACAAAGTTCCGGTAATCATCCAGCCAGGTCAGGCTGTAGGAACAATGGCTGTAGCTTTAGGTTACGGACGTAAAGAATCACTAAAAGAAGAAATGCAGGTAGGTGTTAATGCCTACACATTATATGCAAACTCTAATGCAAACCAAACTGCTAAAGTCGTTAAAGTTAGTGGCGATCACGAATTTGCTTGCGTTCAGTTGCAAAGAACATTGATGGGTAGAGGAGATATCCTTAAGGAAACGACTCTTGGCGTATTCAACGATCCTAAAGTTGATGCTAGTGTTTGGAATCCTGCTCCAATGGTTTCATTAGATCACAATCCTGTTAAGGCAAACACTGTTGACTTATGGGATTCGTTCGACAGAAGCATTGGGCACCACTTTAAATTATCTATTGACTTAAATTCATGTACAGGTTGTGGTGCTTGCGTCATTGCTTGTCATGCAGAAAATAACGTTCCTGTTGTTGGAAAAGCTGAAGTTAGAAGAAGCCGTGATATGCACTGGTTGCGTATTGACAGATACTATTCTTCTGAAGAAACTTTTGCAAAAGACAACGAGAAAAAAGAAGGATTTGAAGGATTATTCGGAGACAAAGGTTCTCTTGGAGGATTCGGAGAAATGGAACACCCTTCAGATAACCCTCAGGTAGCATTCCAGCCGGTAATGTGTCAGCACTGTAACCACGCTCCTTGTGAAACTGTTTGTCCGGTTGCGGCAACTTCACACGGACGTCAGGGACAAAACCACATGGCTTACAACAGATGTGTTGGAACTCGTTACTGTGCTAACAACTGTCCGTACAAAGTACGTCGTTTCAACTGGTTCTTGTACAACAAAAACTCTGAGTTCGATTACCACATGAATGACGATTTAGGTCGTATGGTGTTGAATCCTGATGTAGTTGTTCGTTCAAGAGGGGTTATGGAAAAATGTTCATTCTGTATCCAGTCAACTCAAGCTGTTATTTTGAAAGCGAAGAGAGAAGGAAGACCGGTTAAAGAAGGTGAATTCAATGATGCTTGTGCTTGTTCTGCAGCATGTACTTCTGGATCTATGGTGTTTGGAGATGTAAATGAGAAAGAAAGTCCTGTTGCTAAATTAGAGCAAGACCCAAGAATGTATCATTTGCTAGAACATGTTGGAACAAAACCTAATGTATTCTATCACGTAAAAGTTAGAAATACCTAGTCATAAATAATTAATTAAGAAACAAGATAAAGGATTATGTCGTCTCATTACGAAGCACCCATTAGAAAACCTTTAGTTATAGGTGATAAATCTTATCACGATGTAACAGTAGATGTAGCTGCACCTGTAGAAGGTAGAGCCAATAAACAATGGTGGACTGTATTTTCAATCGCCCTAATAGCCTTCCTTTGGGGATTAGGATGTATTATATATACCATCTCTACTGGTATCGGTTCATGGGGATTAAATAAAACAATTGGATGGGCTTGGGATATCACTAACTTCGTTTGGTGGGTTGGTATCGGTCACGCAGGAACGTTGATTTCCGCAGTACTTTTATTATTCCGTCAAAAATGGAGAATGGCGATTAACCGTTCTGCAGAAGCAATGACCATCTTCTCGGTTGTCCAAGCGGGTCTTTTCCCGATCATTCACATGGGTCGTCCATGGTTAGGATACTGGGTATTGCCAATCCCAAACCAATTCGGGTCACTTTGGGTTAACTTTAACTCACCGTTACTTTGGGACGTATTTGCAATTTCTACGTATCTTTCTGTGTCATTGGTTTTCTGGTGGACAGGTTTACTTCCGGATTTCGCAATGCTTCGAGACAGAGCAATCACTCCTTTTACAAAAAGAATATATTCTATCTTGAGCTTCGGTTGGAGCGGTAGAGCAAAAGACTGGCAACGTTTCGAAGAAGTATCTTTGGTTCTTGCAGGTTTGGCAACACCACTTGTACTTTCTGTACACACGATCGTATCTTTTGACTTCGCGACATCCGTAATTCCAGGATGGCACACTACAATCTTTCCTCCGTACTTCGTTGCTGGAGCGGTATTCTCAGGATTTGCGATGGTAAACACCCTGCTTATCATTATGAGAAAAGTTTCTAACCTTGAAGCTTATATCACACTACAACATATCGAATTGATGAACATCGTAATCATGATTACAGGTTCTATCGTAGGTGTGGCTTATATCACTGAGTTGTTCGTTGCATGGTATTCAGGTGTTGAATACGAACAATATGCATTCTTGAACAGAGCAACAGGTCCTTACGCTTGGGCTTACTGGGCGATGATGACATGTAACGTATTCTCTCCTCAGTTCATGTGGTTCAAAAAATTAAGAACAAGTATCATGTTCTCTTTCGTTATCTCGATTGTGGTAAACATCGGTATGTGGTTTGAGCGTTTCGTAATTATCGTAACTTCATTGCACAGAGATTACCTTCCATCTTCTTGGACAATGTTCTCACCAACATTCGTTGATATTGGAATATTTGTCGGAACAATCGGTTTCTTCTTTGTATTATTCTTGTTATACGCTAGATCTTTCCCTGTGATTGCTCAAGCAGAGGTTAAAACAATCTTGAAAACTTCTGGAGAAAACTATAAAAAACAAAGAGAAGAAAATAAACATTCACACCATGAGTAATAAAGTTATATACGCTATTTATAATGATGATGACGTGCTTATGGATGCCGTTAAGAAAACACGTGCAGCTCATCACCATATTGAAGAAGTTTTCACGCCTTTTCCAGTTCACGGATTGGACAAAGCAATGGGAATATCTCCAACTCGATTAGCAATCTGCGCTTTCTTATACGGATTAGTAGGTCTTTCTGTGGCGACAACAATGATGAACTACATCATGATTTCTGACTGGCCTCAGGATATCGGTGGAAAGCCAAGTTTTAGCTATATCGAAAACATGCCCGCTTTCGTTCCGGTAATGTTCGAGATGACCGTTTTCTTTGCTGCCCACTTAATGGTAATCACTTTCTACATGAGAAGTAGATTGTGGCCATTCAAAAAAGCAGAAAACCCAGATGTGAGAACTACAGACGATCACTTTTTGATGGAAGTTGCAGTTCATGGAGATGAGAATGAATTAGTTACATTCTTTCAAAATACTGGGGCAGTAGAAGTTAAAGTAATAGAAAAGCATTAAGAGTAGATATGAAAAGTTTATATAAAATAACACTTTTAGTAGGAATCGCGATAACAGCAGTTTCTTGTCACAACAAGAAAAAGCCAAATTATCAATACTTTCCTAACATGTATGAATCAGTAGGCTACGAAACCTATTCTGAGTCTGGTGCTTTTAAAGACGGAAAAGAAGGACAATTGCCTGCAAAAGGGTCAATTCCAAGAGGTTTTGAACCTTATGAATATGAAAATTCAACAGCTGGTTATGAATTGGCAAAAGCCAACCTAAAATCTCCATTGGATTCAATCGCTAGAAATTCTGATAAAGGAGCTAAGCTATTTGCAATCTATTGTGCAATTTGCCACGGAGAAAAAGGAGATGGAAAAGGAAACCTTGTAAAAAGAGAAAAATTCTTAGGGGTTCCTAGCTATGCTGATAGAGTTATTACAGAGGGAAGTGTTTTCCACGTTGAGACTTATGGATTGAATGCAATGGGTTCTCATGCGAATCAATTAACTGCTCAAGAGCGTTGGATGGTTGCAGCTTATGTGATGAAACTAAAAAGTGAATTATAATTGTAGAACAAACTGATCTTAATAGATATGTACACATTTTCAAGCAAATTAAAAACCTTTTCTATTATCCTTATGGTTGTAGGTATCCTTGGGGTAGGATATAGTTTTTTAACTGCACCAAAAAATACAGCTGAAGTAGAGGAAATCCTTAAGAAAGAAGCAGAAGAGCACGGCGGACATGGAGGGCATCATGAAGAAGCTACTCATGGTAAGCAAGAAGCTCACGGAACTGCTACAGAAGCTCATGAGACAGTAGCAATCACAGAGGCTAAACCTGAAGCTTCTATGGCAGATTCAGTTCATGTAGATACAATTTCAGTTTCTAAAGATACGGCTCACGCAGTTGCAGCTACAGAAGAGCACCATGCAGATCATGCTGCAGTAGCAGCTCATGGTCATGACAAAGCTGAAGGTGGTCATGATGATGCTCACGCAGCAGAACATGCAAAACACGTAAAGCACGTTTTCCACCAATTAAAAAACAAGCCTTGGGCAGCCGTTTATGTAGCAGCATTGTTTTTCATGTTGATTTCTTTGGGTGCGTTAGCATTCTATGCAATCCAACAAGTTGCTCAAGCAGGATGGTCTCCGGTTTTATTTAGAGTAATGCAAGGAATCACGGCTTATTTGCCATGGGGTTCTGTTATCGTATTTATTCTTTTGGCACTTGGAGCTTTCCACGTACACCACTTGTTCGTATGGATGGATGCAGACTTATTAGATCCTGCAAATCCAAAATATGACAAATTGATTGCAAACAAATCAGGCTACCTAAACGAATATTTCTGGTTGATCAGAGCTGCAGTTTTCATCATCGGATGGAACCTATACAGATATTTCTCAAGAAAGAACTGTTTGGCTCAAGACCAGGCAAGCGACAACGCTTTCTATAAAAAGAACTTCAAAATGTCTGCTGGATTCCTGGTATTCTTTATCGTAACAGAATCTATCATGTCTTGGGACTGGATTATGTCTGTTGATCCTCACTGGTTCAGTACATTGTTTGGATGGTACGTTTTCGCAAGTTTCTTCGTAAGCGGTATCACAGTAATCGCTATGGTTACATTATACCTAAAATCAAGAGGATACTTAGAATATGTAAACACAAGCCATATCCACGATTTAGCTAAATTCATGTTTGGTATTAGCGTATTCTGGACCTACTTATGGTTCTCACAATTCATGTTGATCTGGTATGCAAATATTCCTGAAGAAGTAACTTACTTCATCACTAGAATTGAGCAATACAACCTGCCTTTCTTCGGAATGGTTGCCATGAACTTCCTTTTCCCGGTATTGATTTTGATCAATACAGATTTCAAACGTCTGACTTGGATTGTTGTTATGGCAGGTGTTGTAATCTTGGCAGGACACTACATTGATTTCTATAATATGATTATGCCGGCTACTGTAGGTGACCGTTGGTTCATCGGAGCAGGTGAAATAGGAGCGATATTGTTCTTCCTTGGATTATTTATCTTTGTAATCTTTACAGCGCTATCTAAATCTCCTCTATTGGCTAAGAGAAATCCATTTATTGAGGAAAGTAAACATTTTCATTATTAATATTTAAAGAAAAAAACAGATGACAAGTTTGTTGGTAATTATAGTTTTAGTTTTATTAGCTGTTGCGATTTGGCAATTAACTAAAATTTTCGATTTGACTCAAATTGGCGGTCTAAGTGATAATTCACAAGTTGCCAATGATAGAGACAATAATATTAATGGATATATGATGTTTGCCTTCTTGGGTTTCATATATGTTACGACGATTTATTGTATAATTCAGTTTGGACACTTCCCGTTAATGAGCAACTCTGCTTCTGAGCACGGGCAGGATGTAGATAACCTGATGTGGATTTCGATGATTTTGATCTTCATAGTTCAATTCATTACTCAGGCTCTTTTGCACTTCTTTGCGTTCAAATACAGAGGTAAACAAGGAAAAAAAGCATTATATTTTGCCGATAATGATAAATTAGAATTCATCTGGACTATTATTCCTGTAATTGTATTGGCTGGTTTGATTTTGTACGGATTGTATGCCTGGACTAACATTATGTTTGTTGACGAAGATGAAGATGTTATCGTTGTTGAATTATATGCTAAACAATTCTCATGGGAAGCTAGATATGCAGGTGATGATAACGTACTTGGAAAAGCTAACGTAAGATATATTGAGGGAGTTAATACTTTAGGAGTTGACGTTTCAGATCCTAATGCTCAGGATGATAAAGTAGTAACTGAACTACACTTGCCAAAAGGTAAAAAAGTATTGTTCAAAATGCGTTCTCAAGACGTATTGCACTCTGCTTACATGCCACACTTTAGAGCTCAGATGAACTGTGTTCCTGGTATGGTTACTCAATTTGCTTTTGTTCCTACTAAAACTACAGCTGAAATGCGTCAGCATCCGGATATTGTTGAAAAAGTAGCACACATCAACGAACTTAGAGCTAAGAAGAGTGTTGAACTAGTGAAAAAAGGAGAAACAGGATTAGATCCTTACAATTTTGATTTCCTATTGCTATGTAACAAAATTTGCGGACCTTCTCACTATAACATGCAAATGAAGATTGTTGTAGAAAGTGAAGCTGATTTCAAAAAATGGT
The DNA here is from genome assembly GCA_964518395.1 of uncultured Flavobacterium sp. Taxonomy (GTDB): domain Bacteria; phylum Bacteroidota; class Bacteroidia; order Flavobacteriales; family Flavobacteriaceae; genus Flavobacterium. The sequence continues at coordinate 40,070 of CAZFGA010000016.1, read as the reverse complement.
TAAGCGACAAGCCAACATTGGTTTCTGCTGTAAAAGCTGAAAAAGAGCCAAAGGCAGAAGAAGGTGCAGCAGCACCTGTAGATTCGACAAAAGCTACAGTAGCAGATACAACTAAAGTTGTAGCAGCCAAATAATAATTAGTATATCTTTTAAATAAAATTTAAATTATAATATATGTCAGCAGTAGGTCACGATAACGATCACGGACACGATCACGAACACGAACACCACCATAAAGATACCTTCATCACGAAGTATATCTTTAGTATTGATCACAAGATGATTGCAAAACAGTATTTGATTACTGGTATCATCATGGGAATTATAGGTGTGGGAATGTCAATGCTTTTCAGAATGCAATTGGCTTGGCCAGAAGAATCTTTTGGCGTGTTCAAATTTTTTCTTGGAGAAAAATTCGCTCCAGGAGGAGTAATGCGAAACGATGCTTACCTTGCTTTGGTTACAATTCACGGAACAATCATGGTATTCTTCGTTTTGACTGCCGGATTGAGCGGTACGTTTAGTAACCTCTTGATTCCATTGCAGATCGGTGCGCGTGATATGGCTTCCGGATTTATGAACATGATTTCATACTGGTTGTTCTTCCTTTCAAGTTTGATCATGGTGATTTCTCTTTTCGTTGAATCAGGACCGGCTTCTGCAGGTTGGACAATTTATCCTCCTCTTTCCGCATTGCCACAAGCAATTCCAGGTTCAGGTACAGGTATGACATTATGGTTGGTTTCTATGGCTATTTTCATCGCTTCTTCTTTGATGGGATCGTTGAACTACGTAGTAACGGTTATCAACTTAAGAACTAAAGGTATGTCAATGACAAGATTGCCACTTACAATCTGGGCTTTCTTCATCACTGCTGTTATCGGTATCGTATCTTTCCCGGTTCTTTTATCAGCTGCATTATTATTGATTTTCGATAGAAGCTTCGGTACTTCATTCTTCCTTTCTGATATTTATATTGCAGGAGAAGTATTGCACTACCAAGGTGGTTCTCCAGTATTGTTCGAGCACTTATTCTGGTTCTTAGGACACCCTGAAGTATATATCGTATTATTGCCAGCTCTTGGTATTACATCTGAAATTATTGCAACAAACTCTCGTAAGCCAATCTTTGGTTACAGAGCGATGATTGCCTCTATATTAGCGATTGCATTCCTTTCAACTATTGTTTGGGGTCACCACATGTTTATCTCAGGTATGAACCCATTCCTTGGATCAGTGTTTACTTTCACAACATTGTTGATTGCAATTCCTTCTGCTGTAAAAGCATTTAACTACATCACGACCTTATGGAAAGGTAACCTGCAGATGAACCCTGCGATGCTTTTCTCAATCGGATTGGTTTCTACGTTCATTACAGGTGGTTTGACAGGTATCATCCTTGGAGATAGTACTTTGGATATCAACGTTCACGATACGTACTTCGTTGTAGCGCACTTCCACTTGGTAATGGGTATCTCTGCACTTTACGGAATGTTTGCCGGAATCTATCACTGGTTCCCAAGGATGTTTGGTAGAATGCTAAACAAAAACTTAGGTTACATTCACTTCTGGGTAACTGCAATCTGTGCTTACGGAGTATTCTTCCCAATGCACTTTATCGGTATGGCAGGTCTTCCAAGACGTTACTATACAAACACAGCTTTCCCATTATTTGATGACTTGCAAAACGTAAACGTATTGATTACAGTATTTGCCTTAGTTGGAGGAGCTTTCCAGTTGGTTTTCCTTTGGAACTTCTTCGTAAGTATCTTCTACGGAAAGAAAGCAGTTCAAAACCCATGGAGATCCAATACTTTGGAATGGACAGCTCCGGTAGAACACATACACGGAAACTGGCCTGGAGAACTTCCAGAAGTTCACAGATGGCCATACGATTACAGCAAGCCTGGCTTTGATGATGATTTCGTTCCGCAAACTGTGCCAATGAAAGAAGGCGAAGAAGAACTTCACCATTCATAAGTTGATATAAAATATAGAAAATCCGTTTCAAGAAATTGAAACGGATTTTTTTTTGAAAAAAGTTTTACGATTTTGTCCAATATCAAAATCTCGATTGTCATTACAATATAAAACAATTAAAACATATCATAAAATGGAACAAAGAATCAACATTCACGCAAAAGGGCAGGAGGCTATGAAAACACTTTTCGGTATTGGCGCCTACCTAAAAAAATCACCTGTAGAACTAGCGCTTTTGGAATTAGTTTACTTTCGAGTATCTCAAATTAACGGTTGTGCTTATTGTTTGGATATGCATTCAAAAGATGCCCGTGCCAAAGGCGAAACAGAACAGCGTCTTTATGGTCTGAGTGCCTGGAGAGAAGCGCCCTACTATACGGAAAAAGAAAGAGCCGCATTTGCCTGGGCAGAAGAACTGACTAAATGTGAAGTAACAGATGCAGGTTATGCTGAAGTTGCAGCTCAGTTTTCAGAGCAGGAATTAATAGATCTAACTTTAGCAATTACAACAATTAATACCTGGAACCGAATCAATATTGCTTTTCCTCATGCTATCGGAACCTATAAAGTTGGCCAGTTCGGTTGATTTTTAAACTGGAAACTTTCACTACATTTAATACTATCAAAAACAAAACAAGATGAATGAATTTGTATTAATAATTCGAAGAGATATGATCAGCAAAGATGCCATACCATCGCCGGAACAAATGCAGGCGGCAATCAAACCATTTCAGGATTGGATTGGCGGTATAGCAGCACAAAATAAATTAGTTGCTCCACCCAAAAGATGGGATTCAGATGGGAAAGTAGTAAAACAAGACAATATAGTAACCAACGGGCCTTATGCAGAAATAAAAGAATCTGTAGGAGGTTTGTTCCTTATCAGGGCGGAAAACTATGATGAAGCCGTTGAAATCGCTAAAGGATGTCCTATTTTAAAATGGGGTGCCAGCGTAGAAGTACGTATGGCCATTCAAACAGAATATAAGTAAAATGGAAGACAGCCAGCTGCTGCATAATCTATTCAGGACAGAGTATCGGAAATTAATTTCGGTACTCTGTTACCTGTTTGGTATTAAACACGTAGAAATCGCAGAAGATATTGTTAGCGATACATTTCTTACCGCCACAGAAACATGGAGCTTGAAAGGTGTTCCGGAAAATCCAACGGCATGGCTGTATACGGTTGCCAAGAACAAAACCAAAAATTATCTCAAGCGGGATGTCTTTTTCGAACAGAAATTATCACCCGAGTTAAAATATGGGGCTGAGACGTCAGAAGAAATTGTCGTTGACTTATCCTCTAAAAATATTGCCGATAGCCAATTAGCGATGATTTTTGCCGTCTGTAATCCGTATATCTCAACCGAGTCTCAGGTCGCTTTAGCCTTAAACCTGCTTTGCGGTTTTGGAATTCAGGAAATCGCCGATGCCTTTTTGACAAACAAAGAAGTTGTCTACAAAAGAATCAATCGGGCTAAGGAAAAGCTAAAGGTAGAAAACATAAAGATTGAACAGCCCACGGCATTAGAAATCAATGACAGGCTAGAAGCCGTTCTCACAACCTTATATCTGCTGTTTTCTGAAGGATATTACTCCTCTTCACAAAATACCATCTTGCGAAAAGATCTTTGTGCAGAAGCCATGCGGCTGGTTCATTTGTTGATGGAAAACAAAACTACCAATAAACCGTCCGTAAATGCACTATTTTCTTTAATGAGCTTCCACTCGTCACGATTCGATGCCAGAACCAATGACAAGGGTGAAATCGTCTTATATGACGACCAGGATGAGACAAAATGGAACCAGGAATTGATTATTCAGGGAACCTATTTCTTAAACCAGGCTTCAATAGGAAACAAAATAACCAAGTACCATCTGGAAGCCGGAATTGCCTATTGGCATACGCAGAAAGAAAACACAGATGAAAAATGGGACAGTATTCTACAGCTATACAACAGCCTGCTCATTTTAGAATATTCATCAATAGCTGCACTCAACCGTACTTTCGCATTAGCCAAAGTTCATGGCAAAGAACTGGCGATACAAGAAGCTGAAAAACTAAAGTTAGAAGGCAGCCATTTTTACTTTTCACTATTAGGACATCTTTATACCGATTTTGATAATCATAAGGCACTAACATATTTCAAAAGTGCTTTGAAATTGGCTAAGTTGGAAGCTGATAAAACAACTATTGAAAGAAATATTAAGAAGCTGGTTTTTTAAGATTCATCTTCTACGGTCTTTGGTTTCGTGAAATAATAAACTGGAATTCCTGCCAGCATAATAGCAACACCCCAACCACAGGTTTCAAGTCTTGTAATCAAAAGCGAAATACATAAAGCAGAAGCCGTAATGATATAAAGTATTGGCAGTACTGGATAGCCAAAAGCTTTGTAAGGCCGTTCCGCATCAGGCATCTTTTTTCGAAGTATAAATATGCCGTAAATTGTCAGTATGTAGAAAATAATAACGATAATCATCACATAGTCGAGCAAGGCTCCGTATTTTCCGGTAAGGCATAAAACCGAAGTCCAGATACATTGTGCCCACAAAGCCCAGGCAGGAACACTGGCTGTATTGAGTGCGGCCGCTTTTTTGAAAAACAATCCATCTTTTGCCATAGTATAATAAACTCTGGCTCCGGCCATAATCAGTCCGTTGTTGCACGCAAAAGTGGAAATCATAATCATAATGGCAATAATCAATGTGCCAATATTGCCAAAAATATAGTTGGATGCCACTACAGCTACCCGGTCCGATTTTGCAAAAGCAATTTCTTCAAATGGCACAACGGCCAGATACATCAGGTTGGCAAGAATATAAAGAACAGTCACTATAAAAGTTCCTAAAAATAAGCTCAATCCCACATTGCGTTTTGGGTTTTTCATTTCTCCGGCAATAAAAGTTACACCATTCCAGGCGTCGCTGGAAAATAACGAACCCACCATAGCGGCTGAAATTCCGGTTATTAAAGCCGTACCGCTGATAGGCAACCATGATTTTGTATCGGCATTATAGGATTTCGTGTTCCAGGCATCTGCCCAGTTGGCATTCCAGATATCTGCTTTTGCAGCCATAAACAATCCAAAAACAACCAGACCAAGAAGTGAAAGTATTTTAATGATAGTCAGGACAGTCTGGAGCGTCTTGCTGTTTTTAACACCGCGGCTGTTGATATAAGTCAGCAATATAATTGTGAGGATAGAAACAATCTGGGCCGCATTCAGTTTAAAAGAACCAATCGTAAACAAAATATTTTCATCACTCAATGGCTCATACAAATAAGCAGCAAATTTTGAAAAAGCAACACCAACGGCGGCAATCGTACCGGTTTGTATGACGGCAAAAAAGCTCCAACCATATAAAAAAGCAATCAGTTTATTATAAGCTTCCTTAAGATAAACGTATTGTCCGCCTGCTTTCGGGAACATTGAGCTTAGCTCTCCGTAACTCACTGCAGCAATAACGGTTATCAACCCAGAAATCACCCAGATTAAGGTTAGCCATCCGGCAGAACCGACTTGTCTGGCAATATCGGCACTCACAATAAAAATTCCGGAACCAATCATGGAACCCACAACTAGCATAGTTCCGTCCAATAATCCTAATTCTCGCTTTAAATGATTGTCTTCTTGTTGGTCTTTCATATAATTTTTTGAGGTTGTTTGTTAATTTGTGTTAAAGATATTAAAAAAACCTTATTTTGACTGATGTCGATTTTTTATCTACCTTTCCTCATTCCCTAATTTTAAATTTTTTTGCCATGAGCGATAAATATTTAGACATTCCATTAGTACAGAATCAGGATAAGAGAAGATTCGAAATGGAAGTCGAAAATCATATAGCCTTTATTGAATACATCATTAATAAAGACAATATCATGTACCTAACACATACCGAAGTTCCAAGAGCTTTGGAAGGTAAGGGTGTGGGAGGAAGCATGGTCGAAAAAGCCTTGAATTTTGTCAAGGATAACGGATACACTTTGGCACCGCTTTGTCCGTTTGTTGCAGCCTATTTGAAAAGACATCCGGAATGGCAATCGATTTTGGCAAAAGGCTATAATGTAGGATAATTAGCCCCGACTAAAAACGAACATTTTCTCTATCTTTGCCAGATGAATGCAAATCTAGATCCAACAAGCAACAATTACAATCCGGAAGAACTTGATTTTGAGAAAAAATTAAGGCCTTTGTCCTTTGATGATTTCACGGGACAGGATCAGGTATTAGAAAATCTGAAAGTATTTGTCCAGGCGGCCAATCTTAGAAATGAGGCGTTAGATCATACATTGTTCCATGGGCCTCCGGGTCTTGGAAAGACTACGCTTGCCAATATTTTGGCGAACGAATTGGGAGCCGGTATCAAGATTACATCGGGCCCTGTTTTGGATAAACCTGGAGATTTGGCAGGATTGCTAACTAATCTCGAAGAGCGTGACGTGCTTTTTATTGATGAAATTCATCGTTTGAGCCCAATTGTTGAAGAATACTTATATTCAGCAATGGAAGATTTCAAGATTGACATCATGATTGAATCAGGCCCGAATGCGAGAACAGTTCAGCTAAACCTGAATCCGTTTACGCTTGTAGGTGCTACCACACGATCCGGATTGCTGACGGCGCCAATGCGTGCCCGTTTTGGTATCCAGAGTCGTTTGCAATATTACACTACAGAACTTTTGACCTCAATAGTAGAACGCAGTTCGGCAATTTTAAAAATGCCAATTACAATGGAAGCGGCTATTGAAATTGCAGGCCGAAGTCGCGGAACTCCCAGAATAGCCAATGCCTTATTGCGAAGAGTTCGTGATTTTGCCCAAATAAAAGGGAATGGAAAAATCGATATAGAAATTGCAAAATTTTCATTGAAAGCACTACATGTCGATGCTCATGGTTTGGATGAAATGGACAACAAAATCCTGACGACAATTATCGATAAGTTTAAAGGTGGTCCTGTAGGATTGTCGACTCTTGCAACAGCAGTTTCAGAAAGCGGCGAGACGATTGAAGAAGTCTATGAGCCATTTTTGATTCAGGAAGGCTTTATCATAAGAACACCAAGAGGAAGAGAAGTTACTGAAAAAGCCTATAAGCATTTAGGCAAGATCAGAACAAATATTCAAGGAGGACTTTTTTAAATCATAAATCTATAGGTCATCAATCCAAAATCCAAATACACGCAATTTATAAAATCCGAAGCCCAGCGCCTCGGATTTATTTCTTGTGGTATATCTAAAGCCGGATTTTTGGAAGAAGAAGCTCCAAGATTAGAAGCATGGTTAAAAAATAATGCCCACGGACAAATGGGCTATATGGAAAACCATTTTGATAAAAGATTAGATCCTACACTTTTGGTTGACGATTCAAAAAGCGTTATTTCGTTATTGTTGAATTATTACCCACAAGAAACACAGGTAACAGACAGTTATAAGATTTCAAAATATGCCTACGGACAGGATTATCATTTTGTCATAAAGGAAAAACTAAAAGAATTGCTTTTTTCAATTCAGGAAAATATAGGCGAAGTTTCAGGGCGTGCTTTTGTAGATTCGGCACCAGTTTTGGATAAAGCCTGGGCAGCCAAAAGCGGTTTGGGTTGGATAGGGAAAAACAGCAACCTTTTGAGTAAACAGGTAGGTTCTTTTTTCTTTATTGCTGAACTAATTGTTGATCTGGAATTGGAATATGATAACGCAGTAACGGATCATTGCGGATCTTGTACCAAATGCATCGATGCTTGTCCTACCAGTGCGATTATTGCACCTTATGTGGTTGACGGAAGTAAATGTATTTCCTATTTCACGATAGAGCTGAAGGATAATATCCCACAGGAAATGAAAGGTAAATTTGATGATTGGGCTTTCGGTTGCGATGTTTGTCAGGATGTCTGTCCGTGGAACAGATTCTCAAAACCTCACAATGAGCCCTTGTTCAATCCGAATCCGGAATTGCTTTCCCTAACTAAAAAAGACTGGGAGGAAATCACGGAAGAAACGTTTCGGGCAGTATTTAAAAACTCCGCCGTCAAACGTGCCAAATATGATGGTTTGAAACGCAATATTGATTTTTTAAAATAAAAAAAGCCTCAATAGTTGAGGCTTTTCTTTTATTTCTTGCTTTGAATCCAGGCATCAATCTTCTCTTCCAATATTTTTAAAGGTAGGCAGCCCGAATCCAAAACCTGATTGTGGAATTCCTTTATGGAGAATTTGGCTCCTAATTCTTTTTCGGCTTTAGTGCGGAGTTCACGTATTTTCAACTGACCTATTTTATAAGACAAAGCCTGTCCCGGAATTGCCATATAACGTTCAATTTCAGCAACGATGCTTTCGGCCGGTTCGGCTTCGTTTTCCATAGAATATTGGATCGCCTGTTCACGTGTCCAGCCTTTGGTATGTAATCCGGTATCTACTACAAGACGGATAGCGCGGTGCATTTCAGCACTTAGCATTCCGAAATATTGATACGGATCCTGGTATAAGCCCAATTCTTTTCCAAGCGATTCGGTATACAATGCCCAGCCTTCACCATAAGCATTAAACCATATTGTTTTTCTAAATTCAGGAAGGTTGGTGTTTTCCTGCTGTAATGAAATTTGGTAATGATGACCGGGAATAGCTTCGTGTAAGAATAAATCTTCATCAGCATAGTAGTTGTATTTTTTTACGTCGGGAATCGGTACATAAAAAACACCCGGTCTTGTCCCGTCAACGGATCCCGGATTGTATTCGGCACTTGCTGATTTTTCACGAAAAGCTTCGGTTCTTTTGACAACGAAAGGCGTTTTTGGTTTTAAATCGAAAAGCTTTTCCAGGTTTGGCTTCATCTTTTCGTGTATGGCATTAAAGTTGTCGATTACCTGTTGCGGCCCAGTGAATGGCATCAGCTCTTTTTTGTCACGAACATGATTGAAGAAATCTTTCAGGTTTCCTTTGAATCCAACCTGGTTTTTGACCTTTTCCATTTCTGCCGAAATGCGTGCCACTTCATTCAAGCCTAACTTGTGTATTTCATCGGCCGTAAGGTCGGTAGTTGTATAACGTTTAATCAAATGCTTGTAGTATGCATCACCCTGTGGAATAGCATTAATACCACTCGTGGTTCGGCTTTTTGCTAAATAGTCTGTGCTCACATAATTGTATAGTTTTTTGAGCGACGGTACTAATTTTTCAGTAATCAGTTTTGTATAATTGTCGGTAATTGTTTTCTTTTCTTCCTCTGTAAATGTTTTTGGGAAAGCATTTAGCGGAGCATAAAATATATGTGTCTTATCTTCTTTAGCCAGGTCTTTTAGTTGAGGGATTACTTTTAAAGTTAATGCTTTTGGCAGCACATATCCTTTTGAAACGCCTTCTTTCATTTTGGCTTCGGCAGAAATGACCCAATCGTTAAAGCCATTTAGCCTTTCCAGCCAATTGTTGTAATCTTTCACAGTTTTAAATGGCTGTGCACTCGAGCCGCTGGCATATTGACCTATCATCAGAGGCATTCCTTCGAATTGGTTGATAGGCATGAAGTCTTTTCGGAAAGTCAGCGCCTCAAGATTTACATCGCATTCCCAAACCAGGATTGCTTTGCTTAGCTTGTCATTTTCAGACAAAATAGAATCGTCAAATTTTGTCAGTTCGTCCTTGTATTTAGTGAAAAACGTTTTTACTTTAGAAATATAGTCATCACTAAGATCATTCGGAAGCAGATTGTTATAGCGGTTGTCTCCAGCGCTGGTAGCTTCTAAAGGGAAAAGTTTGAGTCTTTCCTGATAATAATTTTCCAGTACTGTTTTTAGCTTCTCATCTTCTTTTTTAGAAGTTTCGCCCTTTTCTTTTTGGCAAGATTGTAAGCTGGCAGTAACAATGCATATGATTAAAAGCAGTTTTCTCATAGTTGTAAGGAATTTGTAAAATGTCAGAGATTATTAGTGGATAAGCTTTTGACTCCCTGAATACTTTACACAATGTTATAAAATATTAAGCATAATTCCTACATGAGACACTTTTATCTCGGATTGACAGAGCTTTTATAGTAAGAAAGAGCAGGCTGCCTGAATTCAAGCAGCCTGCCTTTTTTGTTTAGTTATGTATTGGGCCGGATGGCGAGCCAGAACATACTTTTTTACTATATGTAATACTTAGTTCCATACGGTAAGGTCCATAAGCTGTAACCATATATCCTCTCACTCTTTGGTATCCGGTGATGATATAATCAGAAGCAGGTCTCGCATTTATTGCCTGTTGGTTGATTCCATTTAGGTAGGCATTTAATGTGGCTGCATCATCACAATTATAGGGGCTGAAATCTACATCGATTGTTCGCAGTTCAGTGGCTCCTAAGCCGCAGTTCAAAGGAGGCTCTTCGGTCTTGCAATTGTTTAGCATGCCTACCATTGTAAATTGATTCTGGCTGCTGTTTCCCATTCCTGAAACGAAAATACACCCGTTATTTGTGACATCGTCCGGACAGACAGACTTAAGTGAAATGTCCTTAGCGGGTTGGGCTTCCTGGAAGCTTCTTGCTGCCTTTGTTGTTTCGTCAGGTTGTACGGATTCATCATTGCTGCAGGATGCAAAAAAGACAAAACCTGCAAATAATGCAGTCATAAAAAAATGCCCCGTTTTAAAATTTTTCATAAGTTAAATTGGTTTGTTTGCCTACTCTTGGAAAGGATTTTCGGCTTTCTCCTTTTTGATTGTTCTTCGATAGATACATAGAGGAGGATTTTTGTTACCCTAAATTTTCAAGAAAATTTTAGTAATGAGCAGTGACAATAAACTTTATAAAAGAATAGCATTAAAAGTTTCTCAGTTCCATTCAGACTTTTACCTTTGTAAGTCCGAATAAAATATACAAAAATGAACAAGTACAGTAAAAGAAGAGAAGCGCTATTATATCATGCGAAACCATCGCCTGGGAAAATCGAAGTCGTTCCAACTAAGGCATATGCAACCCAGAGAGATCTGTCGTTAGCCTATTCGCCGGGTGTAGCCGAGCCTTGTCTTGAAATTGCGAAGGATGTAAATAATGTTTATAAATATACAGCAAAAGGGAATCTTGTAGCGGTAATTTCAAATGGAACAGCCGTTTTAGGATTGGGAGATATAGGTCCGGAAGCATCAAAACCGGTAATGGAAGGGAAAGCCCTGTTATTTAAAATTTTCGCCGATATTGATGTTTTTGATATTGAAGTAGATACAAAAGATGTTGAAAAATTTATTGAAACGGTAAAAAATATAGCCCCAACTTTTGGAGGAATCAATCTGGAGGATATCAAAGCTCCGGAATCTTTCGAGATTGAAAGAAGATTGGTCGAAGAATTGAATATTCCGGTAATGCACGATGACCAGCACGGAACTGCAATTATTTCATCTGCTGCCTTGCTTAATGCTTTGGAATTGGCTGGGAAGAAAATTGAAGATGTAAAAGTAGTGGTTTCAGGAGCCGGATCAGCTGCTTTGGCTTGCGCAAATCTTTATGTATTGTTGGGAATCAATCCGGAAAATGTCATCATGTTTGATAGAAAAGGTTCTCTTTCTAAAAACAGGACAGATATATCTGACATGCAAAGAAAATATGCCAATGGTGAGAAAAGTGTAACCCTGGAAGAAGCTTTGGTAGGTGCTGATATTTTCCTTGGACTTTCTTCAGGAAATGTGATGTCAGCAGAAATGCTGATGCAGATGGCAGAAAATCCAATCGTATTCGCAATGGCAAACCCAATTCCGGAAATCGATTACCATCTTGCCGTTGCAACCCGTAAGGATATTATTATGGCTACCGGACGTTCTGACTTTCCTAACCAGGTAAATAACGTATTGGGCTTCCCTTATATATTTAGAGGAGCAATTGACGTTAGAGCGTCAAAAATCAATGAAGAAATGAAGATGGCTGCCGTAAAAGCATTGGCTTTATTGGCAAAAGAAACCGTTCCGGAGCAGGTAAACATTGCTTACGGAGAAACCAAACTGGTATTTGGAAGAGATTATATCATTCCAAAACCATTTGACCCAAGATTGATTTCTGTGGTGGCTCCTGCGGTTGCTAAAGCAGCAATGGATTCTGGAGTTGCGGCAAATCCAATTCAGGATTGGGAAAAATATAGAGAGGAATTGATGGAACGCCTTGGTTCCGATAATAAAATGGTTCGTTTATTGGCTAATCGCGCCAAGACTGATCCGAAACGTGTGGTTTTTGCCGAGGCTGACCACTTAGATGTATTAAAAGCAGCGCAGATTGTTTTAGAAGAGAAAATAGGAACTCCGATACTTCTTGGAAATCGTGAGATCATTTTGGAGTTGAAAGAAGAATTAGGCTTTGATGCTGATGTATTGATCATCGATCCAAAAACTCCTGAAGAAGATGAAAGAAGATTGCGTTATGCTAATTCATTCTGGGAAAGCAGAAGAAGAAAAGGAACCAGTTTGCTGGATGCACAGAAATGGATGCGCGAAAGAAATTATTTTGCTGCGATGATGGTTAATGAAGGCGAAGCAGATGCTTTGGTTTCAGGTTATTCCAGAAGTTATCCTTCTGTCGTAAAACCAATGATGCAGCTTATTGACAAAGCACCAGGCGTTTCCAAAATTGCTACAACCAACATGATGATGACCAAACGAGGCCCGATTTTCCTTTCGGATACCGCCATCAATCCAAATCCAACGGCTGATGAATTGGCAAAGATTGCATTGATGACAGCTAAAACAGTACGTATGTTTGGTATGGAGCCTGTTATAGCGATGGTGTCTTTCTCAAACTTTGGATCTTCTAGCGATGCAGGTGCACGAAAAGTTGCCGAAGCAGTTGCTTATCTTCATAAATACTATCCGGACTTGGTGGTTGATGGAGAAATTCAGGCTGACTTTGCATTGAATTCTGAAATGTTACAGAAAAAATTCCCATTCTCTAAATTGGCAGGAAAAAAAGTAAATACGCTTATTTTTCCTAATCTTGAAGCAGCTAATATCAATTACAAAATGCTGAAAGAATTAGATAAGTCCGTATCGATTGGGCCAATTATGATGGGAATGGACAAGCCGGTACACATCTTCCAATTGGGTGCAAGCGTAGAAGAAATGGTGAATATGGCGGCTGTTGCTGTTGTTGATGCTCAGGAAAAAGAAAAAAAGCAAAAATCCATAAAAGTCAATTTTTAACGTATTTTTTTGTTGATGAACAATTAGATGAGGCTCAATAAAAGTTTTTCGTTACATTTGGGATTTATTTAACAATTGATGATAGCGCATTTACAAGGAAAATTAGTGGAGAAGAATCCTACAGAAGTAGTTATTGACTGCAATGGAGTAGGGTATCACGTAAACATTTCACTTCATACTTATTCTTTGCTTCCGGATTCGGAAAACATTAAGCTTTTTACTTATCTCCAGATCAAGGAAGATGCGCATATCCTGTTTGGATTTGCCGAAAAATCAGAAAGAGAAATCTTTAAACTCCTTTTATCTGTTTCCGGAATCGGAGCAGGTATAGCAAGAACCATGCTTTCTTCATTAGAACCTAAGCAGATAATCCATTCTATAGCTTCTGGCGATGTCGCTACTATACAATCCATCAAAGGAATTGGTAGTAAGACCGCACAGAGAGCTATACTGGATTTGAAAGACAAAGTGTTAAAAGTGTACGATTTAGATGAAGTTTCTATTTCGCAAGACAATACAAACAAAGACGAAGCGTTATCTGCTTTGGAAGTTCTTGGATTTAACAGAAAATTGGCGGAAAAAACTGTAGAAAAGATTGTTAAGGAAAATCCAAACGCAAGCATTGAAAACATTATTAAACTAGCCTTAAAAACCTTATAATACTTGAAAACTAACTATACTAAAGGCATTGCCTGTAACTTGAAAATTAGCTTATGGCTGATTTCGATTTTTTTTAGTGTAACGATACAAGCACAAGAAGACGAGGAAGTTCAGGATACTACCAAAACAGGCTATTCTGTTGGAAGAGTAGAATTGAAAAACCCGCCTAGTATTATAGAGGCATATACTTATGACCCGATTACAAATCGTTATATTTATACGAATACCGTCAATGGTTTTAATATAAATTATCCCGTTGTTCTTACGCCGGAAGAGTATGAAGAATTGGTGCTCAGGGAGTCAATGCGAAAGTATTTTAAGGAAAAATCAGATGCGATAGAAGGTAAAAAAGACGGTAGCGATGCCAAGAAAAAAGACCTTTTGCCACGATATTATGTCAATTCCAGTTTCTTTGAAACCATTTTTGGTAGTAATACCATTGATATTAAGCCAACAGGTTCTGTTGAGATGGATTTGGGAATCCGGCATACAAAACAGGATAACCCTGCATTATCACCGAGAAACAGAAGTACGACCACTTTTGATTTTGACCAGAGGATCAGTATGAGCCTTATGGGGAAAGTAGGGACAAAGCTGAATGTGAATGCAAATTATGACACAGAATCTACTTTTGCTTTCCAAAACCTGATCAAGCTGGAATATACACCGACAGAAGATGATATCATTCAGAAAATTGAAGTCGGAAACGTAAGCTTACCATTAAACAGTACGTTGATTCGTGGAGCTCAGAGTCTTTTTGGGGTTAAAGCACAATTCCAGTTTGGAAAAACTACAATTACGGGAATCTTCTCAGAACAAAAATCCCAAACCAAAACCGTTACTGCCCAAGGTGGTGGAACGGTGCAGGAATTTGAATTGTTTGCATTGGATTATGACGCTGACAGACACTTCTTCCTTTCACAATATTTTAGAAATCAATACGACAGGTCATTGCGAAATTATCCTTTGATCGATAGCCGTGTACAGATTACAAGAATTGAAGTTTGGGTAACTAACCGTCAGAACAGGGTCAGCACGACAGACAATAACCTGAGAAATATTATCGCGATTCAGGATTTGGGAGAAGCGCAGCTTACAGGACAAGATGATAACGAAGTAGTAGCAGCTAATCCTATTCCGGGCGGATTCTTTACAGCTCCTGCAAATACACCTTCTAAAAACTCGAACAACAGATATGATCCGGCAAAAATAGGAACAACCGGTGTCCTAAGCCCGGCAATCCGAGAAATTGCAACTGCAAGCGCCGGATTTACCGGAGTTACTGTAAGTGAAGGAACCGATTATTCTAAATTGGAAAATGCACGAAAATTATCACCAAGCGAATATACTTTCCATCCGCAGTTAGGATATCTTTCCTTGACACAGCGACTTTCCAATGATGAAGTTTTGGCTGTTGCCTACCAATATACAATAGGTGATCAGATCTATCAGGTTGGGGAATTTGGTACAGATGGAGTTGATGCGACACAGGTGAGTAACGGTATTCCGACTACCCAAAGTTTGATCCTGAAGATGCTGAAAAGTAACCTGACCAATGTTAACAAGCCGGTTTGGAACTTAATGATGAAAAACATTTATGCTCTTCCGGGCGCCTATCAATTGGAACAGGAAGATTTTAAACTGAACATCATGTACACGGATCCGTCGCCATTGAACTACATCACTCCGGCATCGCCAGCGGCAGCTAACCCGTTACCTGCCGATGTAGAACAGACACCTTTGTTGCGTGTTTTCAATGTTGACCGACTAAACTATACAAACGACCCTCAGCCTAACGGGGATGGTTTCTTCGATTTTATACCGGGATTAACGGTAGATAAACAAAACGGAAGGATCATCTTTACAACGGTAGAGCCTTTTGGAGAACACCTTTTCGACAAATTAAGAACAAGTCCAACGCAGGATTATAATGCTCCTGCTGCAGGTAACTATAACGGTAACCAGAACAAATATGTATACCGCTCGATGTATCGCAGTACACAAGCAGCGGCACTTCAGGATAGCGATAAGAACAAATTCCAGTTAAAAGGAAAATTCAAGTCGACAAGCGGAGACGGAATTGCTATTGGTGCATTTAACGTTCCTCAAGGTTCGGTTACGGTAACTGCCGGAGGACGAGTTTTGGTTGAAGGTGTTGATTATACCGTAAACTACCAGTTAGGAAGAGTTAATATTTTAGATGCTTCTTTACAGGCTTCCGGAACACCAATTGAAATTTCATTAGAAAACAACTCTGTTTTCGGACAACAGACACGAAGATTTTTTGGGGTTAACATAGAGCATAAATTTAATGATAAGTTCATTGTTGGTGCTACGATGTTAAAAATGAGTGAAAGACCGTTTACTCAAAAATCAAATTACGGACAGGAATCTGTAAACAATACAATTATTGGTTTAAATACCAATTTCTCATCAGAAGTTCCTTTCCTGACCAGATTGGTGAACAAACTTCCTAATATCGATACTGATGTTCCTTCTAATATTTCCTTTAGGGGAGAGGTGGCTTACCTAAAACCGGATACTCCGAAAGCCGATAGATTCCAAGGTGAATCTACGGTTTATGTAGACGACTTTGAAGGATCGCAGACTACTATTGATATGCGTTCTCCGTTTGCATGGAGTTTATCGAGTGTACCGGAAAAACCAACCATAAGTGATTATAACGACTTTGGAGGTTCTTTAACAACCTTGAATTATGGTTACAAGCGAGCAAAATTAGCTTGGTATTCCATTGATCCTACATTTTATGTACAAAGGCCTGGCGGTGTTTCAGAAGACGATTTAAAACTGTATAGTACAAGAAGAATTTACAGCAGGGAATTATTTCCTGTAACGGATATTGCAGTAGGTCAGCAAACAGTTATCAATACTTTAGACTTAAGCTATTTCCCTAGAGAAAGAGGTCCCTACAACTTTAACCCGTTGGCACAGGCTACAAATAGCTTTACGCCAGATCAGGCTGTCGATAACTTTGGTGGAATTATGAGAGCTATCAACTCCACTAACTTTGAACAGTCTAACGTAGAATACATTCAGTTTTGGATGCTGGATCCGTATTACAATGATCAAAGAGGTTCTGCAAATGCAACCAATACAGGAAAGTTATATTTCAACCTTGGAGAAATTTCGGAAGATATTTTAAAAGATGGAAGAAAGCAATACGAAAACGGACTTCCTGGTGCTGGTTCAACACAACCTACATTCTCAACAATCTGGGGTAAAATTCCAATTTCGCAATCCTTAATTTATGCGTTTGATACTAATGGAGGTAACAGACAATTTCAGGATGTTGGTCTTGATGGTTTGAATGACGCCGAAGAAGCGGCTCAATTTCCGGGCTTCGCTTCTCAGCCTGACCCTGCAGCAGATAACTATCAATACTTTTTAAGTGCGACAGGAGATGTAATCCAGCGTTATAAAAATTATAATGGCCTGCAAGGAAACTCACCGGTTGATGTAGGAGATACAAACAGAGGAGCAAGTACTTTGCCGGATACTGAAGATATCAACAGAGACAATACGATGAACGAAATCAATGCTTATTATGAATACGGCATTGATATAAGACCAAATATGGTTGTTGGGTCTAACCCATATATTACAGATATTAGAGAAACAATAGCAAGTATTCCTGGGCAGGAGACTACAGGAGCACGTTGGATTCAGTTCAAGATTCCGGTTTCACAACCGCAAAGCACAGTTGGAAGTATTTCTGATTTCAGATCAATCCGTTTCATGAGAATGTTCGTTACGGGTTTCAACGATCAGATAACACTTCGTTTTGGAGCTTTGGAATTGGTTCGTGGAGAATGGAGAAGATATGTTAAGACGCTTGACCCAAACGAACAGGATGACAATATCAATGACGCTGATGATACTGCTTTAGATGTTTTAGCGGTGAACATTCAGGAAAACGGAGACAGATCACCTATTAAATACGTTACACCTCCCGGAGTTGTAAGAGAACAGTTGTATAACAGTAATACGATTATAAACCAAAATGAGCAGTCGCTTTCTTTAAGAGTGACAAAGGCGAATGCATCACTTCCTGGACTTGGAGGTTTGGAGCCTGGTGATTCCAGAGGAGTATTTAAAAATGTGAGCGTCGATATGCGTCAGTTCAAGAAGTTAAAAATGTTCTTGCATGCTGAAGCACTGCCTGTGCCTACAGATGTACAGCCTTTGGCAGACGATCAGATGGTAGCGTTTATCCGATTTGGTAATGACTTTACGCAAAACTTCTATCAGGTAGAGATTCCGTTAAAAGTAACGCAACAAAGTTCTGCGCTGACAGCTGAGCAAGTTTGGCCGGAAGCCAACCAGATCGATTTGGCACTGTCGTTACTGACGAAGCTGAAAATTTTAGCGATGGATCCGAATAATCCATTATTGGTTCCTGATGCTTTGGGTGTGAAATATGTCGATGATTTTGTTTTAGATCCGTCATTAGCAGGAAGAATCAATCCATTACGACTAGGTATCAAAGGAAATCCGAATTTTGGATTGGTAAGGACTTTAATGGTAGGTTTGAAAAACCGACATACAGATGACATTCGTGGTGAAGTTTGGTTCAACGAGCTTCGTCTTGCAGATATGGACAATAAAGGCGGAATGGCAGCAATTGCCAGCTTAGACAGTAACCTGGCCGATTTTGCTACAATTTCTGCAACAGGAAGAATGAGTACGCAAGGCTTTGGTTCTTTAGAACAAGGTCCAAATGAAAGAAGCCGTGAAGATATCAAGCAATATGATATCGTGACAAATGTCAACTTAGGGAAACTTTTGCCTAAAAAATGGGGTATCAATCTTCCGTTCAACTATGCTATAGGCGAAGAAAAAATTACTCCTGAATATGATCCGTTCAATCAGGATATCCGTCTCGATCAGTTGCTGGATAATACGGCTGATGCCGCGGCAAGGAACAATATTGAAAGTAGGGCGGTTGACTATACGAAGAGAAAAAGTATCAACTTTATAGGAGTCAAAAAAGAAAGAGGTGCAGAACAGAAGTCGCATTTCTATGATCCGGAAAACCTAACGTTGTCATATTCATTTAATGAAACGGAACATCATGACTACGAGATTGAAAACCTGTTGGATCAACAAGTGAAAGCTTCGGTAGATTATACTTTTGCTTTCCAGCCAAAGGCAGTTGAACCATTCAAGAACTCGAAGTTTATGAAGAAAAGCCAATATTGGAAGATATTGAGTGATTTCAATTTCAATTACCTGCCGTCTACGATTTCCTTCAGCTCCAACATCATGAGGCAATACAACAAACAAGAATATCGAGATGTAGATATTCAAGGAATTGGATTGTCACCATTGTATAGAAGAAATTACATGTTCAACTACCAATATGGCTTCAATTATAATTTGACAAAAGCATTAAAGGTAAATTATACGGCATCTACTAATAATATAGTAAGGAACTATCTTGATGAATTTGGTGTTCCGATGGAAGATTTTACAATCTGGGATGATTTCTGGAACATTGGTGAAGCCAACCAGCACATGCAGCAGATAACGGTTAACTATGACCTGCCATTGAATAAGATTCCGGCATTAGGATTTATAAAATCGACCTATTCTTATACGGGAGATTATAGCTGGCAGCGTGCAACAGACGCATTGGCAAACGTTACTACAGACGATGGTACTTTCAGTCTTGGAAATACAATCCAGAACAATGGATCCCACCGATTGAATACGTCGTTGAATATGGATGTTCTTTATAAATATATAGGATTGGGTAAAAAGCCAAAAGTACCAACAAGGCCAGCACCTCAGGCACCACCAAAACCGGGAGAGAAGATCACTAATGCGAATAAACCGCAAACATCTGGCAGTAATGTGTTTTTAGATGGATTGGTTGGGGTTTTGACCAGTGTTAAAAACGTTCAGATTAACTATACTCAAAATGAAGGTACGGTATTGCCAGGTTTTATACCGGGAGTAGGTTTCTTGGGAACTACTAAGCCGTCTTTAGGATTCGTTCTAGGTAGTCAGGCTGACATACGATATGAAGCGGCAAAAAATGGATGGTTGACAAACTACGAAGATTTCAACCAGAACTTTACGCAGACTTCTTCAAAAATCTTGAACATGACTGCTAATGTCGACCTGTTCCCTGACTTTAAAATTGATTTGACAGCAGACCGTTCTTATACTGAAAATTTCTCAGAGCAGTTTGATGCGGCAGATGGAGTTTATCATTCCCGTTCACCATATAACTATGGTAACTTCTCTATCTCTACAGTAATGATTAAGACGGCGTTTGGAAAGAGTGATGAAAATTCGTCGGCTGCTTTTGATGATTTTAGAAATAACAGGCTAACTGTGGCTGATCGTTTAGCTACAAGCTATTATGGAACTACAGACTTTCCGAGAACAACAGACGGTTTCCCTGTTGGATTTGGAAAAAACAGCCAGTCGGTATTATTGCCTTCGTTCCTGGCGGCCTATACCGGAGCAGATGCAGGAGGAGTTAAATTAGGGCCTTTCAGAGATGTGCCAATTCCAAACTGGAATATAAAATATAACGGATTGATGCGTTATAAGTTCTTCAAAGATCGATTCAAGCGTTTCTCATTACAGCACGGATATAGGGCATCCTATACAATCAACTCCTTCCGTTCTAATTTTGAATACGACCAAAATCGTGATGCGGTTGATGCAAGTGGTAATTTGTTAAGCAAGACAATTATTTCAAACGTTAACCTTGTAGAACAATTTAATCCTCTGGTTAGAGTAGATTTTGAGATGAAAAACTCGTTTAAGGTATTGGCTGAGGTTAAGAAAGACAGAACGCTATCGATGAGTTTTGATAACAACCTTCTTACTGAAGTAAGAGGAATGGAGTATATCTTAGGTTTGGGTTATCGATTCAAAGATGTCGTAATTACATCGAGATTGGCAGACAATCCTACAAACACTATCCGGAGCGACATCAACCTGAAGGCGGATTTCTCTTTAAGAAAGGCAAACACGATTGTAAGATATCTGGACTATAATAATAACCAGTTAGCGGGAGGTCAGAATATCTGGTCGTTAAAATTGACAGCAGATTATGCATTCAGCAAAAACCTGACAGCAATATTCTATTATGACCACTCTTTCTCTAAAGCCGTGATATCCACTTCGTTCCCACTGACAAACATTCGTACCGGTTTTACGCTGCGATATAACTTTGGAAATTAATTCGGAAAACATTTTAAAAATATATAAGTTAATAATACATTTGTCCAAAACAACAAACAATGAATATACCAGCGAATTTAAAGTATACGAAAGACCACGAATGGGTTAGCATAGATGGCGATGTTGCAACTGTAGGAATTACAGATTTTGCACAAAAAGAATTAGGAGATATCGTTTATGTAGAGGTTGAAACTTTGGATCAGACTCTTGATAAAGATGAAGTTTTTGGTACGGTAGAAGCCGTAAAAACGGTGTCAGATTTGTTCTTGCCACTTTCAGGTGAAATTATTGAGTTCAACGAAACTCTTGAATCATCTCCAGAGAAAGTAAATACAGATCCATATGGTGATGGATGGATGGTGAAAGTAAAAATATCTGATGCTTCTGAAGTAGAGGGATTGTTGGATAGTGAAGCATACAAAAGCCTAATTGGAGCCTAATAAAAAAAGAATACTGTTTCTTGCCCTGGCTATATTTTGGAGTATTTCCATTACGATTGCCTGTTTGGTGAGCATGTCTGAAGTTCCTGTTGTTAATGTAGACCAATTTGATAAGATCGTACACTTGTGCTTTTATGCTGTTTTTTCGATACTATGGTTTCAGTATCTAAAAACAAAAATAAAAAACACAAAAAAGCTCTTTCTGTTCGTGTTTTTTCTTTCGGTTCTCTTCGGGGTTTTGATTGAAATATGCCAGTCGCTTTTTACCGAGAGTAGGCAGGCTGACATGAAAGATGTTATTGCGAATACAATTGGCGCATTCTTGGGATTGGCACTAATGGCAGTTTACAATAAAAGATTTAAAAATTAATCTGAAAATATCCCGCTTCGGTGGGATTTTTTTATTTTTATCATATGGATATCAAGCAATATTTAGATTCGACCTACTTAAAAACGCCTCAGCAGGCCGGAATCAGCGAGGCTGAAAATGAAATAATCGTCAGAGGTTTTGTTCAGGAAGCCATAGAAGAAGGCTTTAAACTCATTATGATTCGCCCGAACATGGTTCATATGGCAAAACAAATGATCTCGGAAGCCGGTTCAAAAGTTTTGATAGGAACAGTTATCGGCTTTCCGGAAGGGGATTATTCTTTGGAACACAAACTTGAAGAAGCCCAGCAGGCAATCAATGATGGAGCCGATGAATTGGATTTTGTATGCGATTATGAAGCGTTTAAGAAAGGAGAACTGGACTTGGTAAAGAAAGAAATACTGAAAGGAACACAACTTGGATTGTCCAATCATAAGGTTGTGAAGTGGATTATAGAAGTTGCAGCCCTAAACAGCCAACAAATTATGCATCTTTCCTGTTTGGTGAAAAATGTGGTCATTTCTAATTTTTCGGAAGATAATTATGCTTCGGTTTTTGTCAAGTCGTCTACCGGGTTTTATAAAACAGAAGACGGTCTTCCAAACGGAGCAACGGTTCCCGCAATAATCATGATGCTGGAAAATTCGTCGCCACTTCCGGTAAAAGCTGCCGGTGGTGTCAGGACTTATGAAGAAGCAAAAGAAATGATCCGTTTAGGCGTTAAAAGAATCGGAACTTCTTCTGCAAAAGCAATTGCAAACGGAGAAGCGGCAAATAACGATTATTAAAAGCAGTAAGTCACTACATGAAGAAACTCCTACAGATTGCCGTCTTGCTTTTATCCAGTTTTTCTCTTTGGGCCCAGAATAAAACATGGGAAAGAGAACAATTTCCTGTTTTTCCGAAATGCGAAGGCCAACAATCCGAAAATCTGGAAGCCTGTTTTTATAATGAGCTGCAGGATTTTGTGTTTGCCAATTTTAAAGTACCAAAGGAAATAACGGATAAAAATTATAAAGGCAGGGTAATTGTGCTTTTTGAAGTAGATACGGCCGGAGTTTTTAAGGTGCAATATGTAGACGCAGTCGATGCTTCTTTGGCGGATGAAAGCAAACGGGTTTTTGGATTGTTGCCCAAAATAAAGCCGGCTACTTATAGTGGAAATCCAACTTATGCCAAATATACAATCAACATAAATATTCCTTTGGAAAAGCAGGCGACCGTTGTTGCCGGAGCTAAAAAAGAAAAAACAAATACACTTGTCAAAGACAGGAGTAAGGAACTGACCGAATTTGACAGCATTGTTTATAAAAAGTTTGATAATCCGCAGTTTCAAAGCCATCTTAATATTCCTTTTTCACATAGCCTTTATGCACAATTCGATAGGGCTTTAAATCAGGTGGGAAGTAATAATCATACAGCTTCCAAGCCTTATACTTATGCGGAAGTGTCCAGGTATTATGATTTGGCGGAGGCCAATAAACTAATCCAAAAGAACAAGCAAGGCTGGTGGGGAAGAAAATTATGGAATGAAAGTCTTGTGGCAATTCAGGGTGACGGTTATTGGTTTACAATGAACCCCATTTTGGATTTAAGGTTAGGAAAAAGCGATCCGGGCAAATCAGATTATACATATCAGAATACACGGGGAATCCAGATTCAGGGAGAAATAGGGAAAGAACTAAGTTTTACTGCTTCCATATATGAAAGCCAGGGACGTTTTGCTGATTATTATAACAGATATGCAGAATCTATCAAACCGTCAGGTGGAAATCCGGCAATTATTCCGGGAATCGGAATAGCAAAAAGATTTAAAGAAGACGCCTATGATTTTCCAATGGCAGAAGCTAATATATCCTATACTCCAAGCAAGTTCTTTAACCTCCAGTTGGGCTATGGAAGGAATTTTTTAGGTGACGGTTACCGCTCTTTATTGCAAGGTGACGGAACGAGTCCGTATCCTTTTTTTAAGATCAATACCAATTTCTGGAAAATTAAATACACAAACACTTATATGTGGCTGAAAGATGTGCGTCAAGATGCTACAGAAGATAACACCTATGCTACAAAATTCATGGCAAACCATTACCTGAGTTGGAACATCACAAAAAGATGGAACCTTGGTTTTTTTGAATCCGTAGTTTGGGCAAACCAGAACAATCGTGGTTTTGATGCTAGTTTTATTAATCCGATTATATTTTACAGGGCAGTTGAATTTTCATCTTCATCAAAAAGCGGAAATGCTCTTTTAGGTCTCACTTCAAAATATAAATTTAGCAACCAAGTCCAGTTTTATGGACAGTTCTTATTGGATGAGTTTTCTGTTTCGGATATGAAAGCCGGAGATAAAAGTTGGAAGAATAAATTCGGATACCAACTGGGGGCGAAATATTTCGATGCTTTTAATATCGATAACCTATTGTTGCAATTGGAATACAATCATGTAAGACCTTATGTGTATGCGCATAGCAATCCGTTGACAAATTATGCTCACAGTAATCAAAGCATGGGGCATCAATGGGGAGGTAATTTTAAAGAATTTATTGCTGTAGCGAGATATTTTAAAGGAAGATGGTTTGCAGACGCCAAATTAACCTATGGAAAAAGAGGGCTCGATTTTGATACTGAGGATAATCCTTTCAATTACGGAGGTAATATCTATAAAAGCTATGAAGTAGGAAGACCCCGTGACATAGGTGTTAATACAGGACAAGGAAACGAAACGACAATTCTTATAGCCGATTTACAGGCCGGTTACCTTGTTAATCCGGCTACAAACCTGAAGTTTTTTGCTGGGTTAATCTATAGGAACTTCAATCCAAATGTAGATACTCCAACCGCTTTTAAAGAAGATACGACGTGGTTTTCTGTCGGTTTGAGAGCTGATCTTTTCAACTGGTATTTCGATTATTAATTCAGTTTTCGTAAAACCTGCGTTTTTTGTGATTTGTTTTTTGTGATTTTCTTTCTGAACCAGTATCTTTGCGCAAGATTTCAAAATCCAAATGAAAGCAGCATTGAGCACTACAGCAAATAACTTTTCCTTAAAATCCCTCTATATTGATTTCAGAGAAATCACGAAGGCAAGATTGGCAGTTAGCGTTGTTTTTTCGTCTATTGCGGGTTACCTTCTTGGTTTTGATGATGCCCATCCCTTCAAATGGCTGACTTTGATCATGCTTTCTATTGGGGGTTACTGCATGGTAGGGGCGTCAAATGCTTTCAATCAAATCATAGAAAAAGACTTGGATGTTTTGATGGATAGGACCAAAAATCGTCCCGTTCCGTCCGGAAGAATGTCGGTAAATACGGCTTTTATCATTGCCTGTGTTTTAACGGTCATTGGTTTGGCGATTCTTTACAATATCAATCCTAAGACAGCCATGTTTGGCGCGATTTCTATTTTTCTTTACACGAGTATTTATACGCCGTTGAAGACAAAAACGCCATTGTCTGTTTTTGTGGGTGCTTTTCCAGGGGCAATTCCTTTTATGTTAGGATGGGTGGCGGCTACAGACGAGTTCGGAATTGAAGCGGGAACACTTTTTCTGATTCAGTTTTTCTGGCAATTTCCTCATTTTTGGGCTATTGGATGGTTCTTGTTTGACGACTACAAAAAGGCAGGGTTTTTTATGCTGCCAACCGGGAAAAAAGATAAAACTACAGCAACTCAAATTATACTTTATACAATCTGGTTGATTGCGGCTTCATTGCTACCAGCGTTCTTTCCTGTGATAGGTTTGGTTGGAAGCAAATTGCAGCTAAGCCCAATTGCAGCAGTTGTTGTATTGGTGTTGGGAATATGGATGCTGATTTATGCAGTGAAATTGTATAAGTCTCGTGAAGCAAAAGCAGCACGAACGCTAATGTTGGTGAGTGTGTCTTATATTACCCTGCTTCAGATTGTGTATATAGCAGATAAATTTTTACGATAATGGAAATGACGATAAAAGGAATGACTGCCGATGAGCATAAGGAAAGAAAAGCAAGGTCGTATAAATTGATCTTGTGGTTTGCAATGATAAGTATGACAATGATGTTCGCTGGATTAACCAGTGCATATGTTGTGAGTGCTTCAAGACCAGACTGGTTAAAAGATTTTGATCTGCCAAGCGCCTTTTTTGCCAGCACGGCAGTAATCATAATCAGCAGCCTGACTTTTCATTTTGCAAAAAAGGCAATCCAAAAAGATAACAGAAGCCTGACGACTTCACTTTTGCTTGTGACTTTGGCGTTAGGATTGCTTTTTGTTTTTCTGCAATACGAAGGATTCAATCAGATGATTGCTATGGGGCTAAACCCAACAGGTCCCACAAGTACAGTGACTACTTCTTTTATCTATGTAGTGGTTCTGGTTCACTTTGCACACCTTTTTGGAGGGCTAATATCACTTTTAATCATAATTTATAATCATTTTAAACAAAAATACAATTCAGGTCAAGCCCTTGGAATAGAGCTAGGTGCGATGTTTTGGCACTTTCTGGACTTTCTATGGCTGTATTTGTTTTTATTTTTATATTTCTTTAAATAAGAAAAAAACGTAAATTTGGGAACTTTTTAACTAAATAACTTTATGGGAGCTACTGTTACTACTGCAAATAGTGAAGGTAAAATTTGGGGAGGCGGCAACGAGCCTATGGGAATTAATTATGGTAAAATGATGATGTGGTTTTTCATCGTGTCTGATGCCTTAACATTCTCTGGATTTCTTGCTGCGTACGGTTTTTCAAGATATAAATTCATTGAAACTTGGCCTTTGGCGGATGAAGTTTTCAATCACTTTCCATTTATGCACGGTGTGGATGCTCCGATGTACTATGTGGCATTAATGACTTTTATTTTGATTTTCTCATCTGTAACAATGGTATTGGCGGTTGACGCTGGGCATCAGATGAAAAAACAAAAAGTAGCCATTTATATGTTCCTTACCATTATTGGTGGTGGAATCTTCTTGGGTTCTCAGGCTTGGGAATGGAAGAACTTTATCAAAGGAGAATATGGTGCTGTTGAGACAAAAGGAGGAAGCATTCTTCAGTTTGTTGATGCAACTACCGGAAAAAGAGTAAAACTTTCAGATGTGGCTATTCCTCTTCATGAAGAAAGAGAGCAGCTGACAAGAAATAAAGGATTTTGGTTTTCAAGTGAAAGCTCATTACCTGCTTATTCTGTAAATGAAGTGGTAGAAGGATTCAAATCAAAACCTAACCTGGTGGTTAGAACTGAGGCGATTTACCACCCATCTATGGCAAAAAATGTAGGAGTTCATCCTGAATTGAACAAATCAACTCACAAACATAAGACAGTCCTGACAAGAGAAGAATCTTTGAAGAGGTTGTCTGATGTTCATTATGTGGTAGAAGGAGCTAATCTGGTTAGAAATGAATACGGTCAGAAATTATTTGCTAACTTCTTTTTCTTTATCACAGGATTCCACGGATTCCACGTATTTACAGGAGTTTTAATCAATGTTTTGATTTTCCTTAATGTGGTTTTAGGAACTTATGAAAAAAGAAGAAGCTACGAAATGGTTGAGAAAGTAGGTCTTTACTGGCACTTTGTCGATTTAGTTTGGGTATTTGTATTTACATTCTTCTACTTAGTTTAATTTTTAGAGATTATTATTATGGCACACGGACACGAGCACGTTTCTAATACGAAAAGAATATGGATGGTTTTTGCATTACTATCTGTTGTAACCATTATTGAAGTTGCATTTGGTATATACAAACCGGCTATTTTGCATGACACTTTGTTTCTTCAAATGAATTTGCTAAACTGGCTTTTCATTGGATTGACAATCTATAAGGCATATTATATCGTTTGGGCATTTATGCACCTTGAAGGCGAGAAAAGTAATCTTAGGTGGAGTATTGTGGCACCTTTAGTATTCTTAATTATCTATTTAGTGTTCATCTTACTAGTTGAAGGTAATTATGTTTTTGATGTGTTCAAGAGTTCTCAGATAAAATGGAATTTTTAACAGCATATTAAATCACAAAAAAAGACGGTATTACACCGTCTTTTTTTATTTTTGCACTGCATTAACGTCCTCACTACAATGAAAAAAAATATAGTCCTTTTCGTGCTGTTTATACTTCCAATCGTTGCTTATCTTTTCTTTGCTTCCGGTATTAATAGTTTCGCAAAACTTCCGACTATAACAGAGAAAATTCCAGACCTGCAATGGAAAACGGCAGATGGTAAAAGCGTAAGCCTTGACAATAAAATTACCATTTTAGGTTTTACCGGAAGTAAGGTAATTTATAACGAAGGGAATTTTTTCAATCTGAACCAAAAGATATACAACAAGAATAAAAACTTCAAAGATTTTCAGTTTGTCATGGTCGCACCAAAAGGAAGCGAAGGCGAAGTGAAAGAGTTGCTTGGTAAGCTTAAACCAATTGCTGAAGATAAGGATATTTCGAAATGGATTTTTGTGTTTGCAGCTCCTGAAGAGATCAGGGAGTATTATTCGAAATTGAACCTGGTAGGGAAACTTGACGAGAATACAGGAACGGCAAATGTCTATATTGTAGATAAGCTAAGAAACCTGAGAGGAAGAAAAGGGGAGAACTTAGAAGGGAAACAAGAATACAAAGAAGGCTACAATACTATTTCTGCAGCCGACTTGCATAACGAAATGAGTGATGATGTGAAAATCATTCTATACGAATATAGGGCTGCCTTAAAAAAGAACAATCCTAAAACGGAAATGAAAAGAAAAATTTAATACGATGAAAAATAAATCATACATCGGGATTTCATTTATTATCCTGGTTTTTGGAATTTATGCCATTCCGAAAATTATTGACAGGGTAAAAAATAATGATATTTCCGTACAGGACAGGCTAAACGTTCCGGTAAAAGAAAATAAGTCAGGAGAAGCTAAAAATCTTGTGAAGATTGGAAATGCTCCTCAGTTTAGTCTGACAGACCAAAATGGAAAAACAATATCAAACAAAGATTTTGAAGGCAAGGTATATGTAGTTGAATTTTTCTTCTCGACTTGCCCGACGATCTGTCCGGTAATGAATCAGAACATGCTTATGATTGAAGACGAATTCGGAAAAAATAAAGATTTCGGAATTGCTTCATTTACTATAAATCCGGCAAATGATACGCCTGAAGTATTGAAAAAACATGCAGAACAGTTAGGAGTTACTTCTCCAAATTGGCATTTTCTTACAGGCGACCAGGATTATATCTATAACATAGCCAATAAAGGATTTAATATCTATGCCGGCGAAAGCAAAAAAGAAGGCGATGCGGGATTTGAACATTCAGGTTATTTTGCCCTGGTTGATAAAAAAGGAAATATCCGAAGCAGAAAAGATAAGTCCGGAAACCCTATTATATTTTATACCGGTTTAAATTATAAGGACAAAGAAGGCTTCCAGGATGATCTGCAAGGAAAGTACAAGCCGGGAATCCATGCCATCAAGGAAGATATTGCAATTTTATTAGAAGAATAATTATGGATAACAATTTGAATGCTGTTGAGCTAAAATATAGAAAATGGATAATCGTCCTATCTATAGCCATTCCTTTGGTTGTGGCTATCCTTTTTGGTGTAAAATTAAAAGATTTTGGATATGATGTCAAACCATTATCATTCCTGCCGCCAATTTATGCTGCTATAAACGGAATTACCGCTGTGCTATTGGTTTCGGCTGTTATGGCTGTTAAGAACGGGAAAAGAAAATTGCACGAAAATTTAATGAAACTGGCTATTGGCTGTTCAGTAGCGTTTTTAGCAATGTATGTCGCTTATCACATGACTGCGGAAAGTACTCCTTACGGTGGTGAAGGAATATCCAGATATATCTACTTTTTTATATTGCTAACACATATTCTTTTGTCGATAATAATTATTCCATTTGTTCTTATTACATATGTAAGGGCTTTGGCGGAACGATTTGACAAACACAAAAAACTGGCAAGAATAACGTATCCTATGTGGCTCTATGTTGCTATTACTGGAGTAATAGTTTATCTAATGATTTCTCCTTACTATGTGCACTAAAAAAAATAGCTTAAACAAAGGCATTTCGCATAAATGGGTATTCCCGTTTTTTGTAATGCTCCTTATTTCTTTAGATACCAAAGCGCAATGTGCCATGTGCCGTGCTGTTTTGGAAACAGAAGAAGGAGGAATCAAGGCGGAAGCAGTCAATGACGGAATAGTATATTTGATGGTCATCCCTTATATTTTGGTAGGTATTTTGGGATTTGCTATTTATAAAATGAAAACAAAAAAAAAGCCTGAATAATCAGGCTTTTTTTTATTTCAATCCGTCGATGCTGACATCGACTTTGCCATTCACGGTAATAAAAGCAATTATGGCTTTATTGGTGAGCTGGATTTTTTTGAATTCGATGCCTTCAATATTGCCATTCACAAAAACACCGGGCATGGGAGAATAATTCTTTAGATAATTCATCATGTTCTTTTTGCCTTCTTCCAGATTTGGCTTAATGGAGTAGCGGCAGCTTTCCTGCATTTTTCTCAATACCATTCCAGAAGCCAGCCAGTTTGCCGTTCTGATGAGCTTGTCTTTAGTGTCTAGCACATAATCCAGTTGATCAAAATAGATTTCTTTGGTTGCATCATTATATTGCGGATATCCGGAAAGATATATGGTTCCGGTAACTGATCCTAATAAGTCCAGCGCAATAATCATCTTGTTGTTTTTTTGCCAGATATCGACCTTTTTTACGGTTACTTTTCTGCTTCCCGAACCAAATTCCTGTCCCTGGAAATTTTTAGTCATCAATTTTGAAGCATCCTGGTAGGTTGAAATAGCGGCGATATTGGCAGAAATGTAATCGGGCATTTTGGTCACCGGTTTCAGCACAATTTTATCCCTGTCGAGTTTGTTTTTTGGCTGCTGTCCAACGACGGTTTCCATATTACACTTTAATCCCATTTCAAAAGATACCATGTCTTTTTGAAGTTTGGAGTTAGTAGCGTATAATTCTATAGGTACAATACGCAGCCAGGAATCATAGGTTTCGCTCATTTGAAACGGGGTGCATATTTTTTCCAGAGCATCGAGTACATTAGGCTTGAAATCCATTGATTTTTTAATAGCCTCGTCCAGATTGTTTTCTATTTTGGATTTAAAAATGCGAATGGCTGGATTTATCAAATAGGTAATGGCTACATTTTTTCCTGCAATTACGATGGTTGGACTTTCGTTCCATTCCAAAGACTTTATGGAAGTGTCGGTATTCATTTTCCAGTTCGTAAGTCCAACATCGCTTAGTAGCGTAATAACGCCATTCATATTGATTTCTCGGGTATCGTATAGTTTTATCCCCAACTTGTTGATGCCATATCGGTAATGGATATTAATTTTTAGAGGAAGTACAGTTTTGATTTTTCCTTTCTCTTCCGATATTTTTATGTCACCAAGTTTCCAGACTTTCATCTGTATGTCATCATCTTCAATATTTTTATCTTCATAGATAACATCGTTCAATAGCTTATTTGTCTGGCTTTCGATGTCCTTGAGTTTTATTTTTACAGGAAGGTTGATGAATGATGTTGAATTTTCGTAAACCAGAGGCGAAGCGTCGTCCGGTTCTGGTTTCAGTGCTTCTATTTTCTTTGTAGTGGCACAACTGCTCACAAGTAGCAGGGTTAGTAATGAGATTGATAGGCTAAAATATTTACCCATGTCTTAACGGTTTAATTTCGAAGTAAATGTAAATTTATTTTTTAATATCTTTTCTAAAAAAAAACTGTAACAGATTCTTTATTTAAAAGTCTAATAAGTTTTATTAAGTGAGTAAAAAAACTAAATTTGTATTGCAATAACTTGCCCATATTGTACGTAATTATTTATGAAAAAAACATTCGTCAGTAAAATTATTTTGATTTTTGCCCTTTTCACAGGGCTCGTATCAAATGCTCAGGCAAAAAAATGGACTTTGCAAGAGTGCGTGCAGTATGCATTAGACAATAATATCTCTATAAAACAAGCCGATTTAGACAGCCAGGTTGCAGAGATTGACAAGAAGGATGCCTTTGGTAATTTTTTGCCAAGCATCAACGGTACTGCTGTTCATTCCTGGAATATTGGTTTGAACCAGAACATTACCACAGGTTTGCTCGAAAACCAGACGGTGCAGTTTACCTCTGCGGGGTTAAATGCAAACATTGATATTTACAGAGGACTACAAAACATAAATAGAATGAAGAAAGCAAGGCTTTCTATCATTGCTGCCCAATACAAGTTGTCTAAAATGAAAGACGACGTTTCCTTAAATGTGGCCAATGCCTTCTTGCAGATTCTTTTCAATAAAGAAAATCTGAAAGTACAAAAAGAGCAGTTACAGAATAACGAAAAGCAAAAAGAAAGAACCAAAGCGTTGGTTGATGCGGGCTCTGTTCCAAGAGGCGATTTGTTGGATATTGATGCTACAGTAGCCAGCAGTCAGCAATCGGTTATTGTTGCAGAAAACACCCTGCTTATCTCAAAACTGAGTTTGGCGCAATTGCTTCAGCTGGAAGATTTTCAGAATTTTGATATTCAGGACAACGACTATGAAGTCAGAGAAAGCGAAGTAATGTTGCAAACCCCTTCTGCTATCTTTGAAAAAGCCAAAGCAGAAAGAGCAGAATTAAAAATAGCGAAAGCGAATCTGGAAATAGCGGAAAAGGATGTACAGATCGCAAGAGGAGCCTACCAGCCAAACCTACAAGGATTTTATAGCTTTAGTACAAGAGCTTCTTATTCGGACAGGATTGTCGATTATAATTTAAATTCACAAAATCCTACACGAGTAATTGGGGTTGTTGAAGGGACAAACCAGAATGTAGTTACGCCAAATATGACGCCTATCTTAGGGAAGCCGGCTCCTATTTTTGACCAGTTTAGCGATAATAAAGGACATTCCTTTGGTTTTCAATTGAATATTCCAATACTTAACGGATTATCAGCCCGTAACAATGTTGAGCGCTCCAAGGTGGCTTTAGAACGTTCAAGAACACTATACAGTCAGCAGGAACTAGATTTGGAACGAAGTGTTTATACGGCTTTTACTGATGCTAAAGGAGCTTTAAAATCGTATGAATCGGCCTTGGTTGCACTAGAAGCAAGAACAGAAGCGTTTAATTATGCAAAAGAAAAATTTGAAGTCGGATTGATGAATGCTTTTGAACTGAATCAGGCCCAGACACTATATGTAAATGCACAATCGGAAGTTCTAAGAACAAAATTTGATTATATTTTTAGAGTGAAAGTTTTAGAGTTTTATTTCGGCATACCTATCCAAAAACAATAAATTATTATGAAAAAGAAGACTGTTTATTATATATTAGGAGGAGTTATTCTTCTGGTAATTGCTTTGTTGGTACTATCAAAAGCAGGCGTCTTAGGAAATAAGGAAAAAGGGAAAGAAATAGAAGTTGCCCAGGTAGATGCTATGACTATTGTTGAAACAGTTTCTGCAACAGGTAAAATCCAGCCCGAAATTGAAGTGAAGATTTCATCTGAAGTATCTGGAGAAATTATAGAGCTGCCTGTAAAAGAAGGACAGGTAGTTAAAAAGGGAGACCTTTTAGTCCGTATTAACCCTGATTTATATACTTCAGGGCTTAATCGTTCCGTGGCTAGCCTTTCAGGAACTAAAGCAGGATTGAGCCAGGCCGATGCACAATTTAAAGAGGCAAAGGCAAATTACGAAAGAAATAAGACGCTTTTTGAAAAAGGAATAATTTCAAAATCAGATTGGGACAAAGCGGTTTCTTCTTATGAAGTTGCCCAGGCAACAAAGCAATCGGCATATTATAATGTTCAAAGTGCTTCGGCAACGGTAAATGAAGCGAGAGACAACTTAGGAAGAACGACAATTTATGCTCCTGCAGATGGAACAATTTCTTCATTAGGTGTAGAATTAGGAGAAAGAGTATTGGGTACCCAACAAATGACCGGGACAGAACTTTTGCGAGTAGCAAACCTTAATAACATGGAAGTTGAAGTTGATGTGAATGAGAATGATATTGTTAAGATCAATGTTGGCGATTCGGCAAAAGTTGAAGTCGATGCCTATCTTAAAAAAGAATTTAAAGGGATTGTGACCAGTATTTCAAATTCTGCCAGTACTGCTTTAACTGCTGACCAGGTAACCAATTTTAAAGTCAAAGTAAGAATATTGAAAGAATCGTATGCTGATTTATTAGAAGGTAAACCAGCTAATTTTTCTCCTTTCAGACCGGGAATGACAGCAACGGTAGATATTATTACAAAGAGAAAAGAGAACGTGTTAGCGGTTCCTATCAGTTCAGTTGTGGTGAAAACAGATACTTCGGCAACGGCAAAACCAGTAGTTGTAAATTCTAAAGATAATCAGGATAACAATAAAAAAGCGCCAAAATCAGACAAGAAGTTTGAATGCGTTTTTGTGAAAGAAGGCGATAAAGCCAAGCTTAGGGTAATAAAGACGGGAATCCAGGATGATACGAATATTGAAGTTTCATCAGGCCTTAAAAAAGGCGATATAGTAATTGTAGGTCCTTATGCTACGGTTACAAAAGATTTGAACACTGGCGATGAAGTACACGTAAAAGCTGATAGTAAAGCCAAAAAAGATAAGACTAAAAAATAATGTCCTATATACTCAATATTGAAACAGCAACTAAAAACTGTTCGATAAGCATTGCTAAAGAAGGCGTAACGCTTTTTTGCAAAGAAATGTCTGAACAAGGCTATTCGCATGCTGAAAAACTCCATGCTTTTATTGCAGAATCGCTTCAGGCAGTAAAGATTGATTTTTCGGATTTAGATGCCGTAGCTGTCAGCCAAGGACCGGGTTCATATACCGGATTAAGAATAGGCGTTTCGGCAGCAAAAGGACTTTGCTATGCCCTGAATATTCCACTGATTGCAATTGATACTTTAGAAATACTGGCAAGGCAATTATCTGTTTCTGATGGATTGATCATTCCAATGATTGACGCCAGAAGGATGGAGGTCTATGATGCGATTTTTAATAGTAAGTATAATAAAATACGCGAAACAAAAGCTGAAATCATTACAGAAGATTCTTTTGCAGATTTAGAAGGATCAATTCATCTTTTGGGCGATGGTGCGATGAAATGTGCTGATGTGTTAAGTGATAGCAGATTTGTATATCATCCGGATGTAGTTTATCCCTCAGCGAGAGAAATGAGCAGTCTTTCTTTTGATAAGCATAAAAAAAGCGACATCGTAGATGTCGCTTACTTTGAACCTTTCTATTTGAAAGATTTTATACTACATAAGTGAATTTATAAATTTGCCTAGCTGATTAAGGTCAGCATCTTCAGAAAACGAAATTTTATTTTCTTTGATGAATGAAGCAATTTCTTTTTCTTTTTCAGGTACTATAGAAACGATAGCTTTTTTCTTTAAAGATAAAGGTTTTACTTCTGACCCACTTAATCTGATGAAATACTCATCTTTTGATTTTGCATAAGTAGCCGGCTTATATGTATCGTATCCGGAAGCAGGGTGTACTTCAGGCTTAAGATATACAACTTCAGATTTGTATATTTTTACTTTCGGGTTGTTGCTTATCAGTTTTAAATAGCCTTCTTTTTTTACTCCTTTTTCATTTGTATATTCTACATATTCATAAGAAGTAGTACTGTTTGTCAGGTTGATTACCATGTTTACTTCAGCTGGTACAACCTTAATTTGATCATTGACATTTACTTCCATATCATCTGTGTAAGCGTTGTGTCTTACTAGTATGATTTCATTTGAGCCTACAATTTTGGCTGGTAAGAAAGTCTCGTTAAAGTACTTTGAGCCGGCAGTTTTATCAACCGCATTTTTATCGGCGAATCTTCTTTCGTTAGTGGCAATGTCATTAACCGTTTGTTGTGCATTGATTTGCGCCTGAGCAAAATTTGAACATAATGCTGTGAGTGAAATGCTTAAAAAAAGTATTTTTTTCATGTTTTTAAATTGTTTTTATTCTAGTTTTTAGTTTTTATTATAATTTTTATGTAGTTGCTTTAATAAACGGATTTTTTTCAATTTTTTCTAATTCATTCAATATTTGTTCTAATATATCAGAACTCATATTCCCAAAATTTTCATTTTTGGCCCATGGTCTAGCTACCAAATTTATGCCGGTATCTGTTAAATCACTAACAATTATTGCCGGAGCCGGATTCTTTAACACTTGTGGATGCTTTTTCATGATCTCCATTATAGTGTCTTTCACGTATTTTATATCAGCTTCGTAATTTACCTTGATGACCAGGTCGGCTCTTCTGTTGCTATTCTGGGAAAAATTCTTGATTTTGTTATTTGAAAGTATTCCATTTGGAATATAGACTGTCTGATTGGAAGCAGTCAGCAGTTTTGTTGTAAAAATCTGAATTTCTAAAACTTTTGCTGTTTCTCCCTGTGCCTCAATCGTGTCACCAACCTTAAAAGGCTTGAATAAAATGATAAGGACGCCTCCTGCAAAATTAGAAAGAGATCCCTGCAATGATAATCCTATGGCAAGTCCGGCAGCTCCAAGTATGGCCACAAAT
The DNA here is from genome assembly GCA_964518395.1 of uncultured Flavobacterium sp. Lineage (GTDB taxonomy): Bacteria > Bacteroidota > Bacteroidia > Flavobacteriales > Flavobacteriaceae > Flavobacterium. The sequence goes on along the minus strand of CAZFGA010000016.1, from coordinate 3,714 downwards.
GACGAAGTCTCGATTCCAAGTTGTGAGATGAATGCAACAAATAGCAATACCCTCAAAACCCAAATCAAAATATTTGCTAAGAACGTAGTTAGTGTCGGTTCGAGATTTCGGCTTATCATTATTTTTGTGGCAAGGCGGTTTAAAAGCCTTATTCCCCACAAACCTGCGAAAAGCATTAAGATAGCTACTATTAATTTAGGGGAATAATCCACTAAAGTTGTAATAATACGATCTGTATAAGTTTCTACTTTTTGGGCATCAATCAACATCCTCAGACACGAATTTTTTTAAAGAGTCAAATCTAATAATTTAAAAAATAAAATTTTGTTAAATTATAAACAATTAATACTTTTTGTTTTGCAATTTTATGAGTTGTGCTTACTTTTTATGGTATTTAATATGGAAACAATGTCTTCTAACGGCAATTCACAGGTTTTATTTTGGCATAAATAGAATAAATTTTTCCCGATTTGAAATCGTGATTTTAAGAATGGAAGTTCTGAAGGCTTGCGAGTTGCGGCAAGAATAATATTCGGCAGGTATTCTTTTTGTAACAAAAGGATGTTTTCCAGGGCATTTTCTCCACAAACGGCAAGTTCCCGATTGTCATCTGAAAAATTCAAAAAAGCATGTAGCCAGTTTGAAAAGGCAGAAGGATAGTCAATGTCAGGAAGTATTCGGGTAAGCATTTTTTGTGCTACTGTTTCATAATAGGAGTTTTCAAAGTAAATGCTCAATTTGTAGAGGCAGTTTGCCAAGGCTGAGTTTGAGGCAACAATCACATTGTCTTCTAATTCGTAGTGTTTGGTAATCAAGGCCGTATTCATGTCAGAGGTAAAGGTGAAAAAACCATTGGATGAATCATAAAAATGATCAAAGCAATAGTCTGTCAATTGTTTGGAGTCCCGAAGCCATTTTTCATCGAGAGTAACTTCATACAAGGCAATAAAGGCATCAATGACAAAACAATAGTCTTCAAGATATCCATTGATTGTGTTTTTTCCATTTTTGTGATTGTGAAGAAGATTCCCTTCGGAAGTCCAAAGATTCTCAATAATAAAAGCGGCATTTTTTAAAGCAATATTTAGATGCTCTTCTTTTCCTAATGCTTTATAAGCATCAATAAATCCTTTTAGCATTAATGCATTCCATGAGGTAAGGCATTTGTCGTCCAAACGGGGTCTGCTTCTTTTTTCTCTTGAAGCATACAGCAGCTTTTCCCAGTTTTCTTTTTTGCTGTGCAATGTAGCAACATCTAAATTGAATTGTTGTGCTATTGTTTCCAATGAATCGGTTTGGATCAGGACGTAGTTGCCATTTTCCCAATGCCCAAAATCATTGATATTGAAAACAATGCTAAATAGTTCGAAATCTTCACCTAATACAGCTTTCAACTCTTCCTTTGTCCAAACATAGAAAGCACCTTCTTCCAGATGTCCTTCGGTTGTCAGACTATCTGCATCCAATGCCGAAAAGAAACCTCCGTTAGGTGCGGTAAGTTCTTTTGAGATAAAGGACAATGTCTTTTCAATAATTTCTTTATATAAAGAATTTCGGGTAAGTTTATAAGCTTCAGAATATAATGAAGCCAATTGCCCGTTATCATAGAGCATTTTTTCAAAATGCGGCACATGCCATTTCATGTCGACAGAATAGCGGGAAAAACCACCTCCTACGGTATCGAACAATCCGCCATAAGCCATCTTTGTAAGAGTTAGGTTTACAAATTCAGATAATTTGTCGTCATTTTGCTGATAGGCATAACGTAGCAGGAAAGAATAATTGCTGGGCATCATGAATTTTGGTGCCCTGCTGTATCCTCCAAATTCCCAATCAAAGCTCTTTTTCCACTTTTCAACGAGCGTCCCAAGATTTTCCATGTCAAAAACTTCGTTGTGTTCCGGCTGTTGTATAAGACTGATGGCATTGATGCCCTGATGTAGTTTTTCGGCATAATCCAGCATCTTGTCAGGGTTTGATATATAAAGTTGTTGGAGCTGTTGAAGAGTGTCCATCCATTCTCCTTTTCTGAAATAGGTTCCTCCCCAAACAGGCCTGCCGTCCGGAAGACAAACTACGTTCATAGGCCAGCCGCCCCGGCCGGTCATAATTTGTACAGCTTTCATATATACGGCATCAATATCGGGCCTTTCTTCCCGATCTACCTTTATATTAATAAAGCTTTCGTTCATGACAGTGGCCGCATCTGGATCTTCAAAAGTTTCGTGTTCCATAACATGACACCAATGGCAGGCAGAATATCCAACACTCACAATTATTAATTGATTGTTTTCTTTAGCCAGATTCAAGGATTCCTGATTCCAGGCTTTCCAATGTACCGGATTGTTCGCGTGTTGGAGAAGGTAAGGGCTTGTTTCTTTATGTAGGTCGTTCATGAGGTAGTCGTTTTTAGATTATAAAAAAAGCGTCTCGAATTCGAAACGCTTAAATGTAAGATGATTTGAATGCTTATTCCAGCTCGAAGGTAAGTTTTAAAGTTACCCTAAATTCCTTAACCGATCCGTTTTGCACGGTAGCGCTTTGATCCTGGACATAAACCGATTTTATGTTTTTTAAAGTTTTTGATGCTTTAGAAACCGCTTTTTTAGTAGCATCTTCCCAGCTTGTCTCCGAACTCGAAAGAATCTCAATTACTTTTAATACAGACATAATTTGCTAGTTTTAAATTGTTTATCTTATAAAGATAGCAAATAAATGTCGTTATGTTAGCCGTTTAGCGCCTCAACTTTTATATCCTCGTCATTTAGCATGTCTTTCAGCATATTCTCAATGCCGCTTTTAAGTGTGAAGGTTGACGAAGGACATCCGCTACAGGCACCTTGCAATACGACTTTAACTCTTTTGTCATTTTCATCGTATGAATCGAAAAGAATATTGCCTCCATCGGCAGCAACGGCCGGCTTCACATATTCTTCAAGAATGTTTATGATTTGCTGTGACGTGGTATCCAGATTGTCAAAATTCTCGATTTTCTGCTTTTCCGTTTTTGGATTCAAGGCAGCAATGCTCTCATCGATAACGGTACCGCCGTTTTCAATAAATTCTTTAATGAAGGATCGAAGCTCATAGGTAATATCCTGCCATTCTTTTACAGCATATTTCGTTACAGAAATATAGTTCTCGTCAATAAAAACTTCTTTCACATAAGGAAACTTGAATAGCTCTAATGCTAATGGGGAAGCAGCAGCTTCATCAATATTTTTGAATTCCATTGCTGTTTTAGTCATCATTCGGCTGCCCACAAATTTTTGAACAGACGGATTCGGCGTGCTTTCTGCATAAACAGTCAATGGCTGCTTGGTTACTTTTTTCTCAGTAACGTTTAGAATTTGTCCACCTTTATTGACGAAACTTTCAATCTGCTCAGCAACCGCATCTTTTACGTCTTCCCATTCTACAATATTATAGCGTTGGATTGCTATAAAATTTCCGGAGATGAAAACCGCTTTTACAAAAGGCAGGTAGAATAGTTGTTGGGCCAGGGGTGAATCTTTGGCCTCGTCTATATTTTTGAATTCAAAATTTTCATTTTGTGTAATAAAATCAGGCAATTCAAACTTGAGAATTGTCGGATTTTGGGTCTCTTTTATAGTAACATTTATCATTGGAATCTTATTTTGGGCAAATTTAACAAAGAAATTTTCGGCGAAATATTATATTTGGTTTTTTATAGAATAAATTAACAGTTCTTTC
>CAZFGA010000015.1:18002-84090 GCA_964518395.1 uncultured Flavobacterium sp. | reverse complement strand
TTGATGTATTGTTATTTAATAAAAATGTTATGAAATTATTTAATTATTATTAAAAAAGAATTCCATTTTATACATTAATCATAAACTTAGAAAGGTTATCGTCTGAGGTTAGTCCTAATTTTTTTCTCAATCGATAACGATGTAGCTCTACCCCACGGAACGAAATATTCATTAAAGGAGCGATTTCTTTTGAAGACAAATTCATCTTAAGGTAAATACACAGCTTAATATCTTTTGAAGTAAGCATTGGAAATTTATTGGATAGCTTGTGTACGAATTCTTCATGACTCTGCATGAGGTTATGTTCAAAACTTTCCCATTCATTTTTGTTGAGAGCGTTTATCTTGATGGACTTTTTGATTTTGCTTTTGATTTGATTGACATCTTTTTCTGTTTCCAGGATTTCCTGTATGCTGTCAATCATCTCACTTTGTTTGGCTATCGAAAGTGATTTTCCGGCTACTTCATACGCCTTATTCTGGACTTCGATTTCTAGGATATGTTTTTCATATTCCTGCAATTTAATCTTGTTTTCTGCATTAAGCTCTAACTGCAAAATTTCTTTCTGATGTTTTAATTCCTCTTCTTTCAGTTTGATCTTTTCAATATATCGGATTTTGTTCCAGCGATAGTATAAAAAGAAGCTTCCTGAAATAATCAGGATATAGAATAGCACCATCCAAAATGAAAAATACCATGGTCGCCTCACTGTAAAGGTATAGGTAGCTACTTTACTGTAGTTGCCTCCATCGTTATAATAAAATTCAAGTTCCTGAAGACCGCTGCTAAGGTTATTAAGAATTAAATTTCCTCTTTTTATAGGCACATAGCCATTAGAATCATTCAGCTTATAAAAAAGGTCAGGCCGATTGTAACCAAAATATTCCGTTATTACATTTACTTCAACCGATTGATTGTACTTTATTCGCGTATTTTTATCAATCAGCTTTTCATGATAGAAAGCTTCTGCATAGACTCCCTGAATACGACGCCTGTTATTATTGATTTTAAAAGAAATAAAACCGTCATCGAGATTCATAAGATAATGCTCTCCGTCCTGATATATTTTTATGTTTTCCATGATAATTCTTCCTTCATAGTATTTTTCAGGAATGAGTTCCCATATGAACTGGTCCTTTACCTGCGAGACCACGTAAAGCAATCCATTTTTTAATACTAAAAAGTTTTCATCATTAATAGGTATGATGTCAGAGGCATTTTTAAAAGAGGCATTAAAAATCTTATTCTTTTCTAATTTTCCTGAAATAGAATTATAAACATACCAATTGTTATCTATTAGGAATAGGATTTCATTTTTATAATTAAAGATCTTTACACCATAGTCGTTCTTTATACCATTTTGCAAAGACACATTTTCAATTTTTTTGACATTGAAATTTTTATCATACAAAATCCTGTAAAGGCTTCGATAATTATCTGCCGCCCATAATTCTCCCCGCTTGTTTTGGGCCAGATTCTTGATCGGCTTTTTCAATCCGTTCAACAACTTATATTTCGACAAGTCATTTATATCTTCATATACTACAATGCCGGCATAATTTCCTTGGAAATATACATTTTCAAATTCCCCTTTTAAGAATTTCCATCCACCATTAACCGGACTGACTTTTTGCAATCGGGCCGTCCTTCCGTCATATAAAAATGTCCCGTCGTTATGTCCAATGATAAATTCGTTACCCCGTTTGAATATATCCCAAACCTGTCCTTGTGAATTTGGGAGAACTTCCAGTATCTTATTTTTACACGTAAAGATTCCATGATTGGTAACAAAAAGGTAGCCGTTATCGATTGTTGAAAGTGAATAAACGGAACCTAAAATACCCGAGCTATCAGAAAAGACCTGAACCGGGGAATTAATTTCAACATGGCATATCCCGTTATCAAGTCCCAACCATAAGTCTTTTTCCTTGTCGATTCCAATGGATAGGATTGCATTATTTTTTAGCGCATTCTGTCTGTTTAAGTTCTGGTAGCTTCCATTTTTAAGATTAATGATATAGATACCTTGCAGTCCGCTACCAATAACCAGCGTATTCTCATCCACAAACTTTGCCGTAACAAGAACTTCTTTTTTAATCACCTGATTCAGCGGATGGCTCCAGGGCACAAGATTGCCATCGACAACCACAAAAACACCATTGTTCTTAGTAAAAATATAGACCTTACCTTCGTGTTTTTCAATGTGATGGATGACATTTTCTTCTAAAATCTTCCAATTATTTCTCTTAACGAATTTTGTTCCCTCCATCATGTAGATACCTTCACGGACGGTAGCTACATAAATCTCATTGTCTATGAGATAACAATAGGAAATTTGAGATGGAAACTCTATTTTTTGTATTGTTTTGCCATCATAAATAAAAATCTCATTAAAAGTCTGGAAATACAGCTTGTCCTTGTATTTAAAGATTTTCCAGATTTCCTCATTATCAGAGCCGCCCTGAAAAATATTCTTGCCTTTTGTAAGCGAAAAATATTCCATCTTGCCATTAATCCTTTTCCAATAGCCAAATTCTTTATAGGAACCAGAATAAATCTTATCTCTATCAATAAATATCGAGCGGATAACCGTTTTGTTGGGAAGAGCATATTTTTCCCATTTCACGCCATTGTATCGCAGGAAATAATGATTATTTGCAAAATACATGGCATTATCGTCGCCTTGCGTTACATTCCATACCTGATTATCTCCATTGTAATCCGATTTCGTAAAATTTTCTACGAAAGGCAGCAATTCCTGTGCCTGGATACACAATGAAAAGAAACAAATGAATATAAATTGTAAGGACTTTAACTTCACGGGGTAGAGATTAGTTTTCCAAATATAAGAACATATTCCGTTTTGAATCCTCAGGATACTTAAATAAAAATTAATGCTGCTTCTCTAAATAATAAAAAAAACTATTTTTGCTTTAAATTCTATTGAAATGAAAAAATACCTAGGAATAATGTCCTGTCTGTTTTTGTTGAGTGCCTGTGACGATGGCGACATGACTTTTGATTCGTTTGATTTCAGCACTGTTATTGCAGCTGACTGTCCTAACAATGCCGATGTTTTAAACTCCGTTTTCAAACTGAATAACAACGAAGCCTTGTTGATTAAGTTTCCAACAAACGTATTTCCTTTCAAAAACTTAGAAGGAACAAGTTCGCTATCGATTTCTGCTAACAATAAAATTATCTACCGCGTATTTAACGGTCAGGTTCCTAACACTTATTTTTGTTCTGTCATCCCTCCCGTAACACCTACAGTAGTTGACGAATGGAGTACTGCAGATCAATCCAGCGGCACTATTGAAATTAAAACTACTCCGGTAGCTAATACAACAAAAAAGGAAGATGCAAAATACGACCATACCATCATTTTCAAAGGTATTACGTTGTCAAATGCAAGCGGTGGAACCGTAACCTATACGGAATATATTTTTGGTAAGTACCAGACCAAGTCAAGAATTACTTTTACTTTCGGTGCTGTTCCTATTCAAAAATGCTCAAACAGCAAACTTTTTAAAATATTTGACTCGAATGTTGGTAATGATGCAAACAAACAGAACACCAATGAAGTTATAATTCTGGATTTGCCTCCTTCAGTTTTTCAACAATCACCAGGATCCCAAACGTATGTGGTAAACGATACCAATCAGATCACCTATAGATTATATGAAGGTGACGTTACTGCTAATGCTCTTTGTACCGAAACCGGACTGCCTCAGCTATATGAAGAATGGCAGGCAGAAGATGGAGTTTTAGACGGGGTTAATTCTACTGGAGTAATAAAAATTGATACTGCTGCTGACGGAAGCAATCTTGTCCACACAATTACTTTAACAGCTGTGAAATATAAAAAAGTAGGAGCTACAAATAATACATTTGTACAAGACGTTCAAACTTTTGGAGATTATATCACTACAAATTAATAGGCCAAAAATATAGTATGAAAAAAGCCCGATTAAAATCGGGCTTTTTTTATCTGTTAGGGTTTTGCTTGATGTAAACTTCTGTAGCTCCCAAACCATATTTTTGATAATCGGCATCCTGAAAAATTACTTCGTCATATCGTCCGAGTAAAAAATCAAGTTCGGCTTTCAATACTCCTTCACCAACTCCGTGAATAAAAACAATCTTTGGAATCCTGTTTCTGATGGCAAATTCGATGTGTCTTTTTGCCGTTTCCGTTTGAAGTGTGAGTATATCATAATTGGACATTCCTCTTTTATTTGGAACCAGTTTTTCGATGTGTAAATCAAATTCCGGAGCAGCTCTCTCGTCTCTTGGCTTCTTTTCTTTTATAAAACTTCTTGGTTTTGGGATTTCTTTTTCTTTTAAAACCTGACTTAAATTATGACTTCCGATTCCGAAATTCAAATCACTGGATTTCTGCATCTTAATCAATTCATTGACAAAATATGTCAACTGAAAACCATCGTCAGTTTCAATTGTAATTTCATTATTTTTAACTGACAAAACAGTACCGTTAACCGCTTCATCAATCACAGTTACCCTATCACCTTTAACTAACATCATCTTCAGAATTATCTTGATTTTTACTTGGCACTTTTGACGTCAGTCTCATCATTCCATACATAAAAATGATAATGGCAACAATCATAATATAAACATTAGGCTTCTCCTTACTTTGTTCATATAATGCACAAACACCTGCAAGTGCCACCATAGGTATGTATATTTTTTTCATCCGGATTCTTAATTGCTATCTGCCAAAAGTAAGAAACTTTAAAAATAATTACCCGACACATCCGAAACTTTATGCTTTTTTCGTAAAATTGTAACAACAAATCTATTCGCTATGGAAGAATACATGATTCCCTGCATGACTAAAAAATATTTTGGGGTAGATTGCCTTGGCTGCGGCACACAAAGAGCCCTGGCATTAATCTTTAAGGGAGAATTTACGGATGCATTTCATATGTTTCCTGCCATTTACACTACCATCCTATTTTTCATGGTGTTAGGATTAAATTTCATTGACAGAACACGAAATTACCATAAAGCAATAATTTCTTTAGCAATAATCAATGCTGTAATAATGGTAATTTCTTACATTTACAAAATCACCAACTAAACAATTAAATCTTTTTATCTATGGAAAAACAAAAATTACCTAATGCGTTAGCCGTTCTTATTCTTGGAATCTTATCCATCCTAACTTGCTGCTGTTATGGTGTAATCGGATTAATCCTTGCTATTGTAGCGCTTGTATTGGCAGGAAAAGACAAGAAGCTATATCTTGAAAATCCTGAATTATATTCCAACTACTCTAACCTAAACACAGGTAAAATCTTGGCTATAATCGGTATTGTTCTTAACGTATTGACCATAATCTATTTCATTTGGTTGATCGCTACGTTCGGACTTGAGGGAATGCAAGATCAAGAATTAATGGAAGCTCGAATCAGAGAAATGTTCGGAAGCTAAATATCCAACATACCATAAAAAAGCCGCTATAAAGCGGCTTTTTTCATTTTATCTCTCAAACTCTTTCAGAGTCTTAATAATAATGGAAACGCAGTCCAGTAATTGTTCTTCGTTCATAACCAAAGGTGGTGCAAAACGAATAATATTACCATGTGTAGGTTTTGCCAGAAGTCCGTTATCTCGTAACGCCAAACAGATTTTCCATGCCGTATCGCTTTCTTCTGTATCATTAATTACTACTGCATTTAGCAATCCTTTGCCTCTAACCAAAGTCGCAATACTACTGGTTTTGATATATTCACCTAGTTTTTCACGGAAAATATTCCCAAGATAGTCGGCATTTTCAGCAAGTTTCTCATCTGTTACGACTTCCAAAGCCGCAATAGCAACCGCTGCCGCAATAGGATTTCCTCCAAAAGTAGAACCGTGTTGTCCCGGCTTTATGACATTCATAATCTCATTGTTTGCCAACACTGCCGAAACGGGATAAGCCCCACCTGACAACGCTTTTCCAAGTATCAGAATATCCGGTTGCACGTTTTCATGATGTACCGCCAATAATTTACCTGTTCTGGCAATTCCTGTTTGCACTTCGTCTGCAATAAACAGGACATTGTGTTTTTCGCAAAGCGCTTTGGCTTTTGCCAAATAACCTTCAGACGGCACATATACCCCAGCTTCACCTTGTATAGGCTCTACCAGGAAGCCAGCTATGTTTTTTTGAGTTGTCAAAACTTTTTCCAAAGCCTCCAGATCATCATAATTGATATTGATAAATCCGGCTGTATAGGGACCGAAATTTTTACGGGCATTCTCATCATTAGAGAAAGAAATAATCGTTGTTGTTCTTCCATGGAAATTTCCGTCACATACGATAATCTGAGCCTCATTTTCAGGAATTCCGTTTTTCTCGTATGCCCATTTTCTACAAATTTTGATTGCTGTTTCAACTGCTTCTGCTCCGGTATTCATTGGTAATACTTTGTCAAAACCAAAATATTGGGTTACAAACTCTTCATATTTACCTAACTTATCATTATAAAAAGCTCTGGAAGTAAGTGTTAAGGTCTGCGCCTGGTTAACCAAAGCATTGATAATCTTTGGATGGCAATGGCCTTGATTTACGGCAGAATAAGCTGAAAGGAAATCATAGTATTTTTTTCCTTCTGTATCCCAAACATACACGCCTTCACCTCTACTTAAAACTACAGGAAGCGGATGATAGTTGTGAGCACCGAATTTATCTTCTAAAGAAATAGCTTCAGAGGCATTGTTTTTTTCTAAAACTGACATTGTGAAAGTATTTTAATTTTTCAAAAATCAATTCCTTCTTGTGGAGAGAAATCATCCATATAGCATTGCAAAATTAGTGAATTCAAATGAATTTTCAATCGATGTAGTAGATGAAAGCTAATGGAAATCCCATTTCTCCAACTGACTTTTCAGATGCAAAAATGGGATTCATATCTCTTTTAAAAAACGGAAACGCTATGGTAGCACTAATGTGGCATTCGAAGTAATTTTAGTGTTTAGCAATCTGGAAATTGGACAGGTCGTTTCTGCTTTTTTTACCAATTCCTGAAATTTATCCGTTGAAATTGCATCGACTCTTCCTAAAACTGACAAATGCGATCCGACTACGCTTCCATCCTGAAAATCAATATCACATTTGGTTTCGATAGAGGCCACCGTAAAACCTGCTTCATTCAAATAAGCTGTCAACTGCATGGTAAAACAGCCTGCATGTGCTGCTGCAATCAGTTCTTCGGGATTGGTTCCGTTTCCATGTTCAAAACGAGTCTTAAACGAATATTGAGCGTTACTCAAAACTGTGCTCTGGGTAGAAATCTTTCCGTTTCCTTCTTTGAGCGAACCTTCCCAAACTGCTGTGGCGTTCCTTTTCATAACTATTGTAGATTTGTTTCTCTTAAAATTACGAAAATCAAAAACGGAAAGAAATCAAATTTTATAAACTTTAACAAAAGAACTTTAGGAAGCAGCTCTTTCTTCAAATAGAGCCATCAGCTTTAGCGTTGTGTTCCAATTGCGTGCTGTCGCTGTTACTTTTAGTTTGTTTTCAATTAACTTATTGTTGAGTTTTGAATTGCCTGCAGGATTATTGTATTTCATAAAGATAATCCTCTTGTTTATGATAATTTCATCCGGCTCAAAACTTGCATTTTCTAATGCCTCTATATTCTCTTTTGTAGGTTCAGTACCCAAAAAAGTAATGTAGAGTTTTTTCAAATCAATGTCTTTTTCTTTTAAATAAGGATTGTTTACCGAAATCCAATGCAGCATTTCCTTATCCGTCACCACCACAGAAACATCAAACCCAAAATGTGTTTCAATAAGGTCATGAATTTGCTTCTCTAATACTTCAGGAGTGGGATTTCCGGAAGCATCAAAAAGAATATTACCACTTTGAATATATGTTATAACGTTTTGAAAACCAAAATCTTCTATAACTTTTCTTAAAGTTTCCATTTTAATCAATTTTTGACCGCTTACATTGATTCCCCTAAGCAGAGCCAGATATGATTTCATGATTTTCTTTTTAAAATTTCTTTCCAAATTTATAAAAAACAGTATCCCAAACAATTTTATACAGCCTAAATTACCTCATAGCGTTCCTAAAATCAGACCCGAAAAATTTTCTTAATTTCAATTCAAAAAACAGAACAATCGCTTATTTTTGCCGTATGGGAAGAAAAAAGACAGACAAGATCGTTTTTGAAAATATTAAGGTGCTGGATGCAGGTGCCAAAGGAGTTTCAGTAGCCAAGGCTCCGGATGGAAAAGTAATTTTTATTCCGAATGTAGTGCCTGGTGATGTGGTAGACATACAGACTTTTAAAAAGAGAAAAGCCTATTATGAAGGTAAAGCTGTTGCTTTTCATGAATTTTCAGAAGACAGAGTTGAACCGGTTTGCCAGCATTTTGGAGCCTGTGGAGGCTGCAAATGGCAAAATATGGCGTATGAAAAACAGCTATTCTACAAAAACAACGAAGTCTTCAATCACCTGAAGCGGATTGGCAAAATCGAATTGCCTGATTTCGAACCTATCTTAGGTTCTGAAAAACAGTTTTTCTACAGAAATAAAATGGAATTTTCTTTTTCGAACGCACGTTGGCTGACTGAAAAGGAAATTGAAAGTGATGAAGATTTAGGCAACAGAAATGCCCTTGGTTTCCATATTCCAAAAATGTGGGATAAGATTTTGGATATTACAGAATGTCATCTTCAGGAAGATCCATCTAATGCAATCCGTAATTCTATTCGGGACTATGCAAATGAGCACGGCCTGGCATTTTTTAATCCAAGAAACCATGAAGGGCTTTTACGTACCTTGATGATCCGCACTGCTTCAACAGGCGAAATCATGGTATTGATCCAATTTTTTGAAGAAAATAAGGAACAAAGAGAAGGATTGCTAAACTTCCTTTTGGAAAAATTCCCGAATATCAAATCGCTGCAGTATGTAATCAATAGCAAGCCTAACGATACGATTTACGACCAGGATGTAATTTTATTCCAGGGAAGAGATTATATCCTGGAAGAAATGGAAGGATTAAAATTTAGCATTAATGCCAAATCCTTTTACCAGACCAATTCTGACCAGGCTTACGAATTATATAAAATCACCCGAGATTTTGCCGGGCTGACCGGTAACGAATTGGTATATGATTTATATACAGGAACAGGAACTATTGCACAGTTCGTTTCAAAAAAAGCAGGAAAAGTAATTGGTGTTGAAGCCGTTCCTGAAGCTATTGCTGATGCTAAAGAAAATGCAAAACGCAACAATATTACCAATTGTGAGTTTTTTGTGGGCGATATGAAAGTGGTTTTCAATGAAGCTTTTATTGCACAACACGGAAAACCAGACGTAATTATTACCGATCCTCCAAGAGATGGTATGCACAAAGATGTTATTGAGCAGATTTTAAAGATCGCTCCAGAAAGAGTCGTATATGTAAGCTGTAATTCGGCAACACAGGCTCGCGATCTTGCTTTAATGGATGAATTTTACAAAGTGACAAAAGTACGTCCGGTGGATATGTTCCCGCAAACGCATCACGTTGAAAATGTTGTACTTTTGGAAAAAAGATAAATTGATGAAGAAGATTCAAAATATAATTACGGCACTTTTTATTGCGATCTGCTTTTTTGGCTGTGAAAAGGACGACATCTGTTCAGGGTCAACTCCTACCACTCCAAGGCTGATAATTGAATTCCGTGAAAAAGACAATCCTACTATCTTAAAACCTGTCACCAATCTTACAGCCAAAGCGGCAGGAATGACAACTGAGGTGGTTTTTAATGAAGGATTGGCTTCAACTGACCCAAATCGTTACCTGACCAGCGCAAATAAAATTGGACTGCCTTTAAAAATTACAGGAGAAACAACAGAGTATACGCTTACTCAGAATTCGACCAATACGAATCCTGCTATTCGCAATGAAGACAAGATCACCTTCAATTATACCACAAAAGAAATTTATGTTTCCAGGGCATGTGGCTACAAGACCAATTTTACTCTGACCGATAGTCCATTACAAGAACCCAGCTCTGTCGACAATAACCGATGGATAAGCAATATTGTTGTCGAAACACCTAATATAGAAACAGAAAATGAAATACACATTAAAATCTATTTTTAATCTGGCTTTAGTGCTGATTTCATTATCCGCTTTTGCACAAGACAAAAAAAAGGACTCGATCGTTCCCATACCTGAACGCTACGGACTACGCGTTGGTACCGACTTATATAAAATTGCCCGATCAATATATGATAATGATTATAAAGGTTTTGAGATTACGGGCGATTACCGTCTGACACAGAAAATCTATATTGCAGGGGAAATTGGAAACGAAAATAAAACGACTGACGAGCCCCAACTAAATTTTACGACTAAAGGAACCTATTTCAAAGCCGGATTTGATTACAATATCTACAAAAACTGGTTGGACATGGAAAACATGATTACGCTGGGAATGCGTTATGGCTTTAGCTCTTTTACTCAGGAACTGAACAGCTACTCTATTTACAACCCCCATCCTTATTTTGACGAATCGGATGTGATTACTGTTTCAAGAAAATACTCCGGGCTTTCGGCTCATTGGGTAGAGTTTGTAGCTGGTGTGAAAGCAGAAGTTTTTGACAATTTTTTCATGGGCTTTACACTACGAATGAATCGTTTGGTTTCTAACAAAAAACCAAGTGATTTTGACAACCTTTATATTCCGGGCTATAATCGTACTTATGACGGTGACTTTGGCGTAGGTTTCAACTATACCGTAAGCTACTTTATTCCTATCTATAAAAAACAAAACCTGCCTAAGACTGAAGATAAAGGCAAAAAGAAAGAATAGGCTATTTGATTTGCCTGATTCCTTTCATGAAAATCCATTTCATAAAAAGCTTTTCTCCATCATTTGTTTTAACCGACTGAAACTGAGGCGAAAGAAGTGTTACAACCATAAAAGCTGTTACAGGAATCCAAAATCCTTGCAAATTGGTATAAGCCGCTACTACGAAACGGAAAATGATAAATAAAATCGCAAAACATACTAATTGAAAAAGGAAAGCTTTTGTTTTTAGAGTCATTGTAAAAATTCGTTAGGTTAATTTCCAATCCTGCAAAGCTAACCATAAATTTATTCTTCCGAAAGTTTATAGATAGAAGTATTGGCTTTTGAATGGCTTAACAAAATAGCATAGTCGATAAAAGCAGCCGTACTTTTTCTACTGTAGTTAATGGTATGCTTTGATATAGGCTTCACAATTACTTCCATCAAATCAGAACAGCCATTTTGCCAGTATGGACTTTCAGGCTGGTTCAATCTAAAAAGAGTAAGGTCTGAAATCTTCTGTTTTTTTAGCTCATCGATTCCTTTGAAGTACTCTTTACTATAATCACCAATACCAAAACCGCCTTTTGTTGTCGATTTCTTATAATTACCCTGTTTATCATAGACATCATCCCAAATCACTCTCGATTTGGTCAGGTAACCCAAAACCGAAACTATTTCTTCTTTTTTATAGACCTTGTTTTCTATCAATTGGGTAAAGAATGAGGCAAAATGTTCTTCTTCTCTTATTTTCATTAAATGCGCAAATCCATATCTGAAAAACTTTACTCCTTCATTAAAGTTATACATTTTTGAAAGAGCAATGTAATTAGTATAAATGCTTTGTTCCCTTGAAAACTCTTCAAAACTTGCTTTTATAGTTGCAATCAGATAATCAAATTGCTTTTGGTTTTTTACGAATCGCTCATAGCTTTTTGTATTAGATTCATAATCGGCAACAAATTCCCTTAGCATTTTTTTGGAATAGCTTTCTTTATAGGGTGAATAATTTGCGGTATCCTTTTCAACCATTTCTTTTAGTTCCGACAGCTTTTTCCATTGATTAGCTTCTGCGTCAGCCAATAAAAGCAAATGTCTGCATGTATATTTATAGGTAACAATAGGATCCGCACCAAGTACTTTTATTTTCTTATCCGCCGGTAACTTATCGTTTATAGCCTTTAGATTTTTCCACTTTTTAAAAACTTCTACAGCACGCTCTTGTGGCACTCTTGTTCCGTAAGTAATCACAAGGTCTTTCAACAGTTTTTCATCTCCGTTTTGCAAGTATTCATTAAAATAATGAGCAATGCTATAATCCGTTTCCGGAAAATAAAACCGGACATTGTTATTTTTCAAAACAGCCTGTAGCAGCAAAAGCTCTGCCTCCTCTGTTTTTGCACTTCCATGATAGGCTCCAAAACCAATGATTTTTATGTCCGACTGTGGAAACTCAGATAACTTGTTCAAGTCAAATTTATTTCTCGAAAGATATTCCTGCTTACTTTCCTGTGAAAATGCAGATTGCAGGAAGAAGAAACACACGATAAATACAACTCTGAACATCATACAATTTGTTTAAGTTGAACAAATTAAAGATTAATTTTTCATACTTAATTGTACAATTGGGACATTATTCCAATTTCCAATAGGTTTCTTCATTTCCCAGTTTTGAAATAGAAGGAATGACTTTTTTAGGAGATTCTTTTGCAATGGATTTGAATTGGCGGATAAAGTCGGCCTGATCATAATATTGGCTGAAAAGAGCAATTTCTGTAAGCGTATTTGATCCGTTTTGTTGTTGTGAAAAATTAATTGCCTGTCGGAATCGCACCATCTTTTTATATTCTTCAACAGAACATAACAGGTGTTTTTGAAACAATCGCAGTAGCGCTTTCCTATTGATCATTAATTTCTTCGAGAGTTCTGAAACTTTGGCTAGTCCGCCAGATATTATAATTTCATCTACCGCTTTTTCAAGGATAGGAACATTAAAATCGGCAAGGCAATTTTCAAAAAAAGTATCCAGAAGTCTTACTTTTTCCGATTCGTTATTCGCTTCAAAAACAGCCGTGATGCATTTTTTAAAAGGAAGATCGAAATAATCAAAATAGCCTACTCTTTCTGAAAGAACTTCAAAAAGCGGTTTATCGACAAAATGATTGAGTCCCAATGGAGCAAAAACAATTCCTATCTTATCAAAAGCACCTTTAAATCTCACCCGAATGCTTTTGTCAAGGTTTGTAGTATATAAAACACTAAGTTGTTCCGCCATAGAATCTGAAACGATTGTCCCTTCTTCAGACAATAGAACTTTAGCATTCCTGTATATCGTCAGTGCATTTTTATAGTTCGGGTAAAAAACAAATGATTTTTCAAATTTAGTATCGGTACAGCTATGAAAATAATAATAAGCAATATACTTTTTGATTATTTCGCTTTTAGGCTGTACAGAAATAAATTTTTCCATCATCAATCTGCTTGGGCAAATTTGGCTCTTTTGCTGCCTTCGTACATTTCATACTTCACCAGCCTAGCTTCCAGACTTCCGTTGAACAATTTGATTTTTCTGGAAGGTCTTAATCCAACAAATTTCAATGCTTCAATATTTGCCGTAATAAACCAGGCATTAGTATTTGGATAGCTTTGTTTCAGGGTATCGCCAATATTTTTGTAAAAACGTTCCATTTCAATATCGAGACGTTCACCATACGGCGGATTGAAAACCATATGCAACGGACCTTGTGTCATTTTCTCAGTATCGAAGAAGTTTTTCTCTGCTATAGAAACATATTCATCCAGGTTGGCGTTTCTAATATTGTCTTTTGCTTTCAAAACTGCCGAAGGAGCTTTGTCGTAGCCTTGAATCGTATAATGAAATTCTCTTATCTTTTTCAATAAGGAATCTACAATCTGGTCAAAAAGGTCATTATCCCAATCATTCCATTTTTCAAAAGCAAATTCTCTCCTGTTCAGATTTGCGGGAATGTTGCAGGCAATCATTGCCGCTTCTGCCAAAATAGTTCCCGAACCACACATTGGGTCTAAGAAATGTCCTTGTCCGTCCCAACCGGAAAGCAATAACATTCCTGCAGCCAGCACTTCGTTAATTGGTGCTATATTGGTAGCAATTCTGTAACCTCTCTGATGTAGTGAGTTTCCTGAAGTATCCAAGGCTACTGAAACCTGATCCCTATCAATATGGATATTTATTCTCAAATCCGGATAATCTTTGTCAATGCTTGGTCGCGCACCCGTTTTACTTCTAAATTGGTCTACAATAGCATCCTTACATTTTTGAGAAACAAATTGTGAATGTTTAAAATAATCCGAATGCACCGTAGTATCAATCACAAAAGTACGGTTCGAATTCAGATGTTCTGACCAGTCAATACCTGAAATACCTTTATATAAAGACTGTTCATTGGTTGCCCTAAACTGATATATTGGCTTTAAAATTTTCAAAGCTGTGCGTAATGCAAGATTGGCCTTATACATAAATCCTTTATCTCCTACAAAACTGACCATCCTTACGCCCTGTTCTACCTTTTGCGCACCTAAAATCTGCAATTCTTTTGCCAAAATTTCTTCAAATCCGAAAAAAGTTTTGGCTATCATTTTGAAATTCTCCATACTGATTTTACTCCCCTAAATATGGGAATACTTATAGTTATTTTCTGCAAAAATACACTAAATTTGCAGCTTAATTCAATACGATGCAAAAAGAAAAAAATACTTGGTTTGCCTCCTGGTTCGACACTCCCTATTATCACATACTTTATAAAGACCGGGATTATGAGGAAGCCCAAGTATTTATGGACAATATTACCAATTATCTAAATCTTCCTGAAGACGCAAAAATATTGGACCTGGCCTGTGGGAAAGGTCGCCATTCCATATATCTTAACCAGTTGGGATATGATGTAACCGGAGCCGACTTATCCGAAAACAGCATTACGGAAGCTTCAAAATTTTCAAATAGCAAACTGCATTTTACGGTCCACGACATGAGAATTCCGTTTGATGAAAAATTTGATGCTATCTTTAATCTGTTTACGAGTTTTGGTTATTTTGAGAATGATGAAGATAATCGTACTACCCTAAAAGCTATTAAAGAAAGTCTGTCAGAATATGGTTTTGCCGTAATCGATTTTATGAATGTTCATCATGTCATTAACAATCTGGTTCCTGAAGAAACCAAGACAGTTGAGGGTATTGAGTTTAAAATCAAGAGATATGTCAAAAACAATCATATTTTCAAAGAAATAGACTTTGAAGACCAAGGCGAAAAATTCCATTTTGTAGAAAAAGTACAGGCATTAACACTACAGGATTTTGAGGGAATGATGGAAGAAGCAGGCATATTCCTGTTAGATACTTTTGGGGATTATAAATTAAAAAAGTTCTATAAGAACGAAAGCGAAAGGCTAATCATGGTTTTCAAATAATTGAGGCAATACAATTTGCCTGATAATTTTCTATAGTTAAAAGTATGGACAACATTCTACCCTATATTCTGCCCCTATTATCGGTTTTGATCGGCTATGCTATTGCCCTATTCTTAAAACCTAAAAAGAAAACCAACTTAAAATTGCTGATGGCTTTTAGCGGGTCGTTTCTGCTTTCCATTACCGTCATGCACCTGCTTCCTGAAGTATATGAAGCCAGCCTTCATGCGCATCATGACCACGATCACGGACATGAACATTCCAATGCAATAGGAATTTTTATCATGCTTGGAATATTGTTCCAGATTATATTAGAATTTTTCTCTAAAGGAGCGGAACACGGCCACGTTCACGGACATGAAGAAATACATAAAATGCCATGGTTGCTATTCATAAGCCTTTGCATCCATGCCTTGCTGGAAGGTTTCCCTGTAAGCCATCATCATGATCTGGCATTAGGTATAGCCATCCATCACCTTCCAATTGCCATTATCCTGACTTCTTTTTTCGTAAATGCACGTCTTAATAAAACTGCGATTTTATTGTTTATGGTTGCTTTTGCTATTATGACACCACTAGGAACGGTACTTTCAGAATACCTGCCTTTCCTGACAGCTTATTATACAGAAATCACGGCAGTTGTAATCGGGATATTATTCCATATTTCATCTACCATTATTTTTGAAAGCAGCGAAGGGCATAAATTCAATCTTGCCAAGCTATCTATGATTGCGATTGGAATTGTTGCCGCTTATTTTATTTAGGTTAATAAGCCCATATTAACTAAAACCGAAAAGAAGCACTTCCTAGAATATATCTTTCCAATAAATTATGTGAAGCTATAGTTTTTGAATAGTCTGAAATTGAAACCGTTTCAAATTTCTTATTATTGGTCAGGTTTCTCATAATTAAAGCATATTGAAATCTTTTATTTTGAGGAGTATATCGGAGTTCGGAATCTAAAAACAAATAATTGTTATTTTTAGACAAATCCGGAGAAACAAAATTAGTAGCGAAATTGGCCTTAAAATCAGGTCTTATTTTATAAGTCATTTTAAAAGTATCATTAAAATTGCTAAATCGGTTTTGACTCACATTATCCAGTAAAAAATCAATAGTAGAATAACTAAAATTGTTTTCAAAATAAAATTTTGATTTGAAACTTGTTCTTAAAACACAGTTTATAAACAATAGTCTGGATTCAACATCTCTTAGATTGGAATCATTTATAATGTTTTTGTCAAACGATAAAGCATAATTACCATTTATCTGTAAGGTTGTCCTGATAAAATGGATATAACGCTCAAAATCAAGATTCAAACTATAATCTCTATTGCCAGCTTCCAATAAAAAAGAATTTGTAAAAGTATTATCAAGGTTAATGTTAGTTCTTGAAAAATAATTATTACTCCTGATATTATGATTGACGGATAAAGAAAAACGGGTTATTTTAAAAGGATTATTAAAATTATAAATCAGATTATATGTGTGGGTATTTAAAAATGAAATATTAGGACTATTATTCCTGAAACTTCTAAAACCAGTGAGCACAAAACCCTCAAAAAGATTCTCTTCAGAAGGAACTACTTCATTATAACTATAGGCCGCAACCAAATTAGATTTGGTATTTAAAACATATAAAAATTTCATTATTGGTGAAAAGACAAATTTTTCCTCTTCCCTGTTCAGGTTTCTGATTTCATCATTCAGGGCAATATCATAATATTGATTATTAAATAAAATTGCGAAACCATATTTTTGTTTTTTTATATAACTTAAACTTAAAGCAGCATTGGGTAGTTGATACTTATAGCGCATTTTATTTTGATAAAGCCCATCCGAATACACCCTACCATCAGAATAATTTGCTTTCAAATTTGAGTTTAATGTGGTATTGACCGATAAATATCCAGCCGTCAATTTTAATTTCACGTCATTAAAATTTCGGTAATATTCTCCTTGGATTTTAAAAGTTCTTTTATCAAAACGGCTATATTGATTATTACTAATCACGTCATTAGTATTCCCTTCTTCTATATTCAAACCCGGAGTAAGCAAAAAATCTTGTGGAGCACGATTATTACTATAGAGCATGATTCCTGTCACAGCACTATTTTCATCTATTCTGTCGGTAAAGTTAAAATCCTGTTTGGTAAAAAAATTAGTTGTTTTTACCTCATTCTTCTGCGCTACTTCATTATTAAGGCTATTGCTGTCAAAATCAATTTCCTGATAATTCGCTTTCCCAATATATTCCCATATAAAACCATCATTTAATTTATTCGACAATTGGACATTAGCATTATATAGACGTGGTTTTTTAATAATATCTTCAATCTCATTAATTACAAATTGTTCATCATTAATACTGTATTCGGTATAGGACTTATTGGTTCTGGTTAGTCTGTCATCATAAATTCCTAAATTTGTTTTTGCCGTAATCTTCGATGAAAATTTATACAATAAATTGAATTCCGAATTAAAATTACTGTTTATCCTATGATATTTATTTTCCAGTTGAGAATAAAATCCTCCCTGACCAATTAATGTTTTAGTTTGTTCTTCTTTTTCGCTTTTCTGGCTCAATGAAGTAATTTCAGAACTAAAATCATACGGACTGTAATTATTACCAATATTATTATAGGCCATTGTTAAAAAACCTTTTGTCTTTTTGTTAACCAACAAACCTGTCAATGAAGCATTGTATCTGTCTTGAATTCCATAGCTTAAGAAAGTATTACCCGAAAAATCTGTTTTCCCTTTTTTGAGTTGAATATTAATAGCCACATCCTCAGCATTTACAAGACCTTTAAGCAATGCGTTTTCATTAAAGTTTTCAATAGCCTGAACTTTTTCAACCATTTCAACACTGAGATTTTTACTTCCGGTGGTATATTGACTACTAAACAAATCATCTCCATCAAGTAAGAATTTTTTAATGCTTTTACCTTTAAATTTTATCTCTCCGTTTTCTTCTACTTTAATACCCGGTAATTTTTTAAGCAAATCCTCTACAACTCTTTCTGTTCCATCTTTAAAACTTTCCGGATTATAAGTGGTTGTGTCATTTTTAATTCTGATTGGTGCTTCTTTTTTAATGACTACTTCTTCTAATTCTGTTGGTTTGTTTTCAAGTTTAAAGTTTAAAATAATGGCTTGCTTATTTTTCTGAATGCTACCCAAATGTTTTATTTGAGATTCAAATGCAAGAGCGTTCACTTCTACCCAAATTGAATCCAGAGGTTCTTTTAAATCTATTTGATAAAACCCTTCATTGTTTGTTTTAGTAAATCGATAGATAGAACTAAGATTATCCGATTTTCGAATTATGACACTGGCAAAAGGCACGGGCCCATTTTCATGAAAAACCGTGCCTTTGATAGTTTGTGCTTTAAAGTCAAAACTGGTAAAAAAAATAATAATTATGAAGTAACATACATTATTCATTAGTGTCATTTATATATACCTCAATGCCTCTTTTAGGAATAAAAATAACTGTATCTTCATCAGGCACATAATTGGTTATTCTTTTAAAATAATCCTTATAAGCGTTGATAAATTGATCCCAATTTAAATAAGGTAAACTTAATTTATCAAAAGGATTTTCTATAACCTCATTACTTTTCTGTATTTTGACAGCTTTGTAATGAATGGCGCCGTCGTTTGAAATAACTTCTAAAATTAAACCCGGTAAGCCATCAAATTTTTTTGGTCCGTTTTGAATAGGGATTGCTGTTGTAAAATAAAGTGTATAATCTCTACCCCTGTAATGTCCAACAGCCTGTTGACATTTGTATCCTAATATTTCTTTATAGTTTTCAGTTATAGTCCATGCAGTCATATAGGTATTGTCTTTAAGCAAATATTTTGGGAAAATTGTTTTCGAATAATATTCATTGGAGACAAAATCCTTATATTCAGCAGGATTTGAAAAATCAAATTCGGAAGCCTTTTGTATAGTTTCACCAATATTTTTAAAACTTACAATAGTATCTGTAGCTTTCACATAGGAAATACTATTTGAACCATCTGTTATCAGCCTGATGATTCCAAATGATGAAAAGCCATACGCATCCTTGTCATCAGCCAGCTCAAACTTATAATCAACTGTAAGAGTTTGACTCCAACAAATTGAAATATTAAATAATAGCAAAATTAAAAAAATGTGTTTCATGGCTTTATTTTCCGGCTTCAATAGTAACAGGTACTTTCATTTCCATAGACATTTGAAGGGCTAAATCAGCCAGCCTTCCTGCTTTACTACATGCCCTCGCCTGTGCATCTTGATATGAAATATCTGATGTGACACAAGCTTTAATCACGACAACAATATGAGTATTTGTCCCTCTTACACCTTTTTCAGCTCTTCCCTCACAGCAAGCAACAGGAGAATCTGTTTTTTTTATATCTGTTTGATTTTTTGACGAAGCGAATTGAGAAAAAACACAGACCAATAACACTGTTAAGATTATTCTTTCCATCTCTTAAGGTTGTTTTAGTGTTAAATCCATATTTTCAAGAGCATTTAAAGCATTTTCTGCTGCCTTTTGTGCATTAGTACATGCGTAAACATAAGCCTGGTCTCTATTACCTTTAGCCGAAGTGGCACATTTTTTAACTGAAATTTTTATATATCCAGCTGTTCCCAATATACCCTTGCTAGCTTGACCAACACAGCACATAGTAACTTCATTAAAATTTTGTTTAAATTCTTCTTTTCTGTTATTTGAAGCAAACAAACTTAAGGAAGACATAAACAAACAAAAAGTTGAAAATAATTTAATTTTTTTCATAAATTTTAAATCTATTTGGTTTGTAAATAATTTGTATCGATATAAGCAAATATAATAAAAAAATAACAATATGTGAGTTTTTATTTAAAAATACTTATTCTGGTAAATGAATAAATAACTTAAGAAACTTCGTATTTTTGAAAAATAATATTCCTTTTAAAGATGACCTTCACTAAAACTACCGAACAGTCTTCAAAATATGAGCATTTAGAAAAAATGCCTGTTGCCGACCTGCTTCGCAACATCAACAACGAAGACAGAACGGTTCCTCTTGCCGTTGAAAAAGCATTAACGCAGATTGAAAAACTGGTTGAAAAAATTGTCGAAAAGATGAAAAAAGGCGGCCGTTTATTTTACATCGGTGCCGGAACATCAGGACGATTAGGCATAGTAGATGCTTCAGAATGTCCGCCAACATTTGGTGTTCCTTTTGATCTGGTAATTGGTATTATTGCCGGTGGTGACACTGCAATCCGCAAGGCTGTAGAATTTGCAGAAGATGACAAAGAGCAGGCATGGAAAGACTTGCAGGAATGGGATATTAACGAAAAAGATGTCGTTATTGGTATTGCAGCCTCCGGGACTACTCCTTATGTAATTGGCGGCTTGCAGAAATGCATTGAAAACCAGATTACGACGGGAAGTATATCCTGTAATGCCGAAAGTCCGCTATCTAAAACTTCTGATTTCCCGATCGATGTTGTAGTCGGGCCTGAATTTGTAACCGGGAGCTCCAGAATGAAAGCAGGAACTGCCCAAAAACTAGTCCTGAACATGATCTCCACTTCTACTATGATCCAATTGGGAAGAGTCAAAGGAAATAAAATGGTAGATATGCAGCTGAGTAACCATAAACTGGTAGGCAGGGCTGTCAGAATGATTATGGAAGAACTATCCATTTCAGAAGCTGAAGCAGAATCGCTACTCGAAAAATATAAAAACGTCAGGAATTCTATAGAAAACTATAAAAAATAGCGTATGAATACCGACAAAAAAATATTACAAAAAGGACTTTTATACTTATCTATAGCAATGCCTTTGCTTTTTTTAGGTCCTGTCATAATTCATAGTGCGTTCAAAAACCAGAACCATCCGTATTATTTCATCGTATTAGGATTTGGTATTCTGGCCTGTTTGGGAGCCATGCTAATGTTGTTCCTTGGAATCCGGAAAATCATGAACAGCCTATTCAAAAAGCGATGAAAGAAACGGTACATATAGGCAAAACATTTTCAAAGGTTATTTATACGGAAGAATCGGTTGAAAAACGGGAATTCGAAAATTGTACTTTTATAGATTGTGACCTGTATGGAAGCAATTTTTCGCAAAGCCAATTTATAGATTGTTCTTTCAAGGGTTGTAACCTTTCAATGACAAAGCTGAATGGTACAGGATTAAAAAATGTAATGTTTGAATCTTGCAAGATGATGGGAATCGGTTTTGATTATTGTGACGATTTTCTGTTTGAAGTGCATTTCAATGACTGTACTTTAGACTTTGCATCTTTTGCTAGAAAAAAAATGCAAAAGACAAAATTTATCAATTCTTCTATGCAGGAAGTCAATTTTTCGGAAACCGATCTGACAAAAGCTGTTTTTGAAGAAATCAACCTCAACAGGGCACTCTTTAACAGATCAATATTAATAGAAGCCGATTTTTCAAAAGCTTATAATTTCTCAATTGACCCTGAAGTTAATTTGGTAAAAAAAGCCAAATTCGCTCTCAAAGATGCTGGCGGATTATTAGAAAAATACAACTTAAAACTCGTCTAATCATGGATGCAAATTCTTATTACCTGGAAAGTGTAAAAAAACAGTTTTTATATTATAAAACTCTTGGCGAAAAAGCTATGGCCCAACTAAATGAGGAACAGCTTTTTATTTCCTTAAATGAGGACACCAATAGCATTGCCGTCATTGTCAAACACCTTCATGGCAATATGCTTTCACGCTGGACCGACTTTCTTATTTCTGATGGAGAAAAAGAGTGGCGTAAAAGAGATGGTGAATTTGTAGATACCTACGAGTCAAGAGAAGAATTGATGGCAAAATGGAATGAAGCCTGGGACTGCCTTTTTACCGCTATAAATCCGTTGCGTCCTGAACAACTTACGGAAATTATCTATATCCGAAACGAAGGCCACACTGTTCTTGAAGCCATCAACAGGCAATTGGCACATTATCCGTATCATATCGGTCAGATAGTGTTTTATGCCAAACTTTTGAAAAAGACCGAATGGGACAGCCTTTCGATTCCGAAAAACAAATCAGGAGATTACAACGCTGAAAAATTCGCAAAGGAAAAATCCATCAAAAACTTTACTGACGACGAATTAAAAAAGCTTAAATAACAACACATGAAAAAAATACTTTCCCTTACCCTGCTTTCACTAGGCTTACTGACCTCATGCTATAATGTAGAACGCAACTGTAAAGACTTTAAGACCGGAGAATTTCAATTTGAATATGAGGTTAATGGTGTAAAAAAAACATCTCACTTTGTAAGAAACGATACGTTGGAAATCGATACTTTTGAAGGGAAGACCGATACATCTAAAGTTCGATGGATTAACGATTGCGAGTATGTTCTGGAAAAATTACATCCAAAGAATATGGCTGAAAAGCAGGCAATCCACATGAAGATTTTGAGCACAACTGAAAATTCGTATACATTTGAATTCTCAAAACTCGGCAACACAAACAAACAAAAAGGAACAGTAACAAAAATCAAATAAAAATGGAAGTATTTTTAAACCCGGATGCATGGGTAGCCTTATTGACTCTGACTTTTCTGGAGATTATTTTAGGTATTGACAACATTATTTTTATTTCCATTGTAACCGGAAAGCTTCCTGTCGAAGAACGTAAAAGAGCCACCCGAATAGGTCTTTTCCTGGCCATGTTCATGAGAATTGGGCTTCTTTTTGGAATCACATTGCTGATAGCGATGAAAGCTCCGTTATTTTCTTTTGATTTTGGATGGTTCAGCGGCCATGTTACCGGACAGGCTCTGATTTTATTGCTCGGAGGGCTTTTCCTTATTTATAAGAGTACCAAAGAAATTCACGAAAAAGTAGACCATAAAGGCGAGGAAGAAAAAAGCCTAGGCGATG
The DNA here is from genome assembly GCA_964518395.1 of uncultured Flavobacterium sp. Lineage (GTDB taxonomy): Bacteria > Bacteroidota > Bacteroidia > Flavobacteriales > Flavobacteriaceae > Flavobacterium. The sequence continues at coordinate 60,924 of CAZFGA010000015.1, read as the reverse complement.
TTGCGAAAAAATCATTCTCCAGCGTAATCCTTCAAATCCTGCTGATTGACCTTATATTTTCTGTTGATTCCATCCTGACAGCTGTTGGTATGACGAATGGCCTGGAAGGCGCACTGTATATCATGATTACTGCCGTAGTAATTTCTGTAGGAGTTATGATGCTTTTTGCGGTACCGGTTGGAAATTTCGTCAATGCAAACCCGTCTATCCAGATTTTAGGTCTGGCTTTCCTGATTCTTATCGGCTTTATGCTGATTACGGAAAGCATGCACCTTTCCGGAGCGCAACTTGCAGGACAGCATGTTGGAGCCGTTCCAAAAGGTTACCTGTATTTCGCGATTGCCTTCTCGCTTGCGGTAGAATTCCTTAATATGAAAATGAGAAAATCTTCTAAATAGATTATAACTCTATTCATAAATAAAACGCTTCCCTGATCAGGAAGCGTTTTTTATTTACATACGATTCTTATCCGATACAATTCCTTTACTTTTAAATATACTTTTAAAAATCATTCCTTAATTTATTGTTAACGTCTCATAAATAGCTTTGCCACAAACAAAAAACCAACAACATGAGACAACTAACAACCAAGACTTTTGCCTTTTTGGCAACGGCGAGCATCTTATTGGCAAGCTGCCAAAATGATGACAGTTCAAACGGAACACCTGTAAATCAGGAAATCGATTTTACCTCACACTCTTCCATTCCTGCCTTTGTATTTGCTATGCCGGGATTCGAGAGCATGCAGATCAGTACCTTGATTACAAGTGCTGACCAATTGCCACAATCACCATCTTTTGTATACGGTGCACAGCCTGATGGTGCCGGATTGATGAAAAATCCTTCGGGGGAAGGTTATATCCTAATCTCAAACCATGAAATTTTACAATCCGTTTCAAGGGTATATTTAGACAAGACTTTCAAACCTGTCAAGGGAGAATACATCGTTGACGGTGTAGGTGGACTTACCCGTTTGTGTTCTGCAACGTTGGCAACACCAGAAATTCATGGTTTTGGTCCGGTTTTCCTAACAGCTGGAGAAAGTGGTGAAGAAAGTATGGTTCACGGAATTGATCCAATGGGATTGACAAACGACAGAAGCAGAACCGACAGGGTTCTTCCTGCATTAGGAAAAGCGAGTATGGAAAATGCCGTTCCACTTCCTAAAGATGCTTATCCTGGAAAAACAGTTATTCTCATAGGTGAAGACCAATCTTATGCAACTTCACATGCAAGCGCAGGGCAAATGATTATGTATATGAGTACTACAGGTGACTTGTCAAACGGGAAACTTTATGCTCTAAAAAGAACAGACGGAAACCAAATCGAAACGGCCATGACTATGAACAATAGCTACAATGTTTCTTTTGTTGAAATTCCAAATGCTAAAAACCTTACTGGTGCCGTAATCAATACAACGGTAAATAATCTTGGTGCTATCCGATTTTCAAGAGTTGAAGACGTTGATTACAGAAAAGGAAGTGCCAGCAATAATCGCGAGGTTTATTTCACGGCAACAGGACAAGCTACTTCTAATGCTCCGGTAGATGGTTACACGATGTGGGGAAGAGTTTACAGACTAAAAATGAATGCCAACGATCCATTAAAAGGAACTCTTGAAGTAATAGCTGAAGGTGATAGTACTCCAGGTTCCGGGTTAATCAATCCTGACAACCTTTGTGTTACTGAAAACTTTGTGTACATACAAGAAGATGGTGACAGTTATTATACGGCTGCTCAGCACGACTCTTACATCTGGCAATACAACATCGCTACAAAACAAAACAAGCCTTGGTTAAATATGAATCATAAGAGAAGCGATGCGGCATGGAATTCTCTTTACAACCAAACAGGCGAAATGCGTTTTGGAAGCTGGGAATTTGGCGCTATGACCGATATTTCTGATATCATTGGCGTTCCTGGAACATTCCTTGTAAATGTCCACCCGCACACCTGGCAGAAAGATGCTTTCCTTAATGCTGACGGAAGCGGCAGAAGTACAAATAAGGAAGGCGGACAAACCGTTATCATCCGTAACGTACAACGTTAATTTACAAGCAAAACAGAACATCAGACAACCCTTATCATTCATAAGGGTTGTTGCTTTTTTAACTACGCAAAATGAAATTGAAATACTCTATATTTTTCCTCCTCCTATTGTCTCTCTTTTTTTTCAAGCTGTGAAGACAAAGCATTTGAAAAAAACATAAAGCAGGAACTCCTGGTCGATCTTACAAAACTGAAAAATGAAATTGTCTTACTACAAGAGGTAGTTGCCACAGATGGCTCACAAAAAGAAATCCTAAACCAATTTAAAAAAGCCAGACTCCAATACAAAAGGGTTGAATGGGCTGTTGAATACTTTGTCCCTGAAACCGCAAGATTTATGAATGGACCTGCTTTGGACGAAATGGAATTGGAAGAAAATAAATTTTTTGTACCTAACGGTTTTCAGGTCATTGAAGAACATATCTACCCCGAATACAGCTCCAAAAACAAAAAAGAAATAATTAGGGAACTGGATATCCTTCTTTCCAATACAAAACAAGTAGAAGCCACTTTTGAAGTCATTACAATTAGTAATGATTATGTTTTAGATGCCGTCCAGCAAAGTGTACACAGAATCCTGACGTTGGGAATTACAGGCTTTGACAGCCCGATACTTAATTCTTCTATCCCCGAAGCCCGACAAAGTATTACCATAATTCCGGAACTGCTTTTAACCATCCAATCCAATAGCAAGACATTACAGGAAATAAAGAAAATTGCTTCAAAAGCAAAAGCCTATTGCGATTCCAACTCTAATTTTAATACGTTCAATAGGGCCGAATTTATCACGGAATATCTTAATCCGTTATCCCGAAAACTAAATCAATTCCAAAAAGAAGAAAAGATTCCGGTTGTAGAACGTAATCGTCCGTTACGGGCAACGGCAGCAACATTATTTGATGAAAATGCTTTTGACGTCAATGGTTTTGTGGCCTCTAACGAATATAAATATTCTGATGAAAAAGCCCTCTTGGGAGAAAAGCTGTTTTATGATAAAAGCCTATCCAAAGACGGGAACAGAAGTTGTGCTTCCTGCCACTATCCTGAAAAGGCTTTTACTGACGGATTAAAAACCAATATCTCTTTAAAAGGAAAAAACCTTAACCGCAACACACCTACCTTAACCTATGCTTCTTTCCAAAATGCCCAGTTTTGGGATATGCGTCAGCTTGATTTAGAAAAGCAAAGTGTTGATGTCATTGAAAATGTAGATGAAATGCATGGATCACTTGCTGCCATACATTCCAAAATTTCTGCTGATAGTGAATACATCCCGCTTTTCCAAAAAGCGTATCCAGAATCGGATAAAACAGAAGCCTGGCAAATCCAAAATGCGATTTCAAGTTATGTACGTTCACTCAATTCTTTCGATTCAAGATTTGATTCGTATATGCGGGGAAATAAGGACGCAATGAATACTGAAGAAATCCAGGGCATGAATCTTTACATGGGCAAAGCGAAATGTGCCACCTGCCATTTCGCACCGTTATTTAACGGAACTGTACCTCCAAACTTTGCCAAAACAGAACATGAAGTTGTTGGCACACCCAATGATGCTTCCGGAAAGAGTTTGAGCAAAGATGAAGGCCGGTATATTTTTAACCAATTGCCACAGCTAAAAGGTGCTTTTAAAACACCTACGCTTCGCAATGTGGCCGTAACCGCACCTTATATGCACAACGGGGCTTATAGGACCTTAGAAGAAGTTGTTGAGTTTTACGACTTAGGCGGAGGAACAGGATTGGGACTGACGGTAGAAAACCAAACATTGCCTACCGACAAACTGAATCTGACTATTGCAGAAAAAAAGGCTCTGGTTTCCTTTATGAAAACATTGACTGACAAGAAATACAACTAATAAAAAACGGAATGCGATGCATTCCGTTTTTCTATTTTAGTCTAAACTTAACGTAATCTGTCCGTCGTCATCAAGCTGTATGTCTTCCGAAACTTCTGTAGAGTCGGAAACTTCTATTTCTTCCGGAATCTCTTCTTCCGGAGCTTCATACGGCAACGGTTCCAAACGATTAACCTGTTTTAGTTTATCTGCTGTCAGTTGGTTTCCAAGCGCTTTTATTCCTTTTACAGCAATAAAACTCTCCAAATCGACTGTCTGGTTTTCTTTTTGAACGCCTTTTACTTTTGCAAATACCAATTCGGTTACAGGACGGTAATCTGTCACTACAATTTCCAATTGTGATTTTGGGTGTTCCGTGATGAAAATCTCTTCCTTGTTTTCGTTTTCCACCAGGAATCGCTTCACGAAATAGCGTTCCTTTTCTCCATCATAATAGATAGCAGAAATAGGTTTTTTAGGAAGCCATTTTTCAAGGACTACCATATCTTCATCAAAATGTGTTGTCAGTTCCGGAATAATCGTTTTCAACTTTCCGGACTGATTGATAATCAAGAGCCTGTCATTTGGCCTGAATTCTCCCAATAGTTCTCCTCTGCCATCTACATTTAGTTTCTGAACGGTATCATCAAACCAGATCCTTCTTGGCTTTAAGGTCGAAATTCCTTTTTCCTTTAATTCTATTTTTTTGATAGGATATTTGGCAACCAGATTTCCTTTCGAAGCCCTTCCTTTGATAGCCATCGCCGCAAAGTCAATATCATATTTCAATTTTTTGACACTTCCAACCTGTCGGAGCAATATGGTAATGACTTCAGCTTCACCATTCGGATTATGGGAAAAATATAATACCTGCGAGCCCGGCTTTTCCTGTGTGAGGTCATAGGCCTTGTCTCTGGTAATTCCCGAAACATTAAAGCGTTTGATATAAGATGACCCTGATTTTCCATCACGGTAAATCATGTTATAAATCGTACGCTTGTCATTCTTATCGAAAATGGCAACATGGATAATGTCTTTACCGACAAACTTCTTGTCATCGACTTTGGAAACCATCATGGTTCCGTTTCGAAGAAAAACAATCACATCATCAATATCGGAACAATCCGTAACATATTCGTCTTTTTTCAAGCCGGTTCCAATGAAACCTTCTTCCCTATTTACATACAATTTGGTATTTCTCAATACTACTTTTGTAGCTTCAATATCATCAAAGATTCGGAGTTCGGTCTGGCGTTCCTTACCTTTTCCGTATTTTTCTTTCAGTTTGGTAAAAAATGTAATCGTGAAATCAATAATATGATCCAGATCATGTTTTACCTGTTCGATATCGCCTTCCAAAGCTTCGATTTTCTCTTGCGCTTTGTCAATATCAAACTTGGAAATTCTTTTGATTCGTATTTCTGTCAGGCGAACAATATCTTCTTCCGTAACGGCACGTTTTAAATGCTGAACATAAGGTTTTAGCCCTTCATCAATCGCCTTGATAACACCTTCCCACGTTTCTTCTTCTTCAATAAGACGGTAAATTCTTTTTTCAATGAAGATACGTTCCAAAGAAAGGAAATGCCATTGCTCTTCGAGTTCATCCAATTGGATTTCCAATTCCCGTTTAAGCAGGTCTACTGTTCTTTCGGTAGAAATCTTAAGCATATCAGATACCCCAATAAATAACGGCTTATGATCCTGAATTACACATCCTAATGGGGCCACAGAAGTTTCACAGGCAGTAAAGGCAAATAAGGCATCAATTGTTTTGTCAGGAGAAACACCCGGATAAAGATGAATCAGGATTTCAACTTCGGCAGCTGTATTGTCTTCAATTTTTTTAATCTTGATTTTTCCTTTTTCATTGGCCTTCAAAATACTTTCAATCAAAGTAGAAGTATTTGTTGTGAAAGGAATCTGCGTGATAACCAATGTCTGCTTGTCGAGCTGTCCAATTTTCGCACGCACACGCACGCGACCGCCACGCATTCCGTCATTATAGTTGGAAACGTCAGCAATACCAGCCGTTGGAAAATCAGGATATAATGTAAAAGGTTTCCCTTTTAATATTTTTATAGAACTATCGATCAGCTCATTAAAGTTATGAGGTAATACCTTCGTAGAAAGTCCTACAGCAATACCTTCCGCACCCTGAGCTAATAACAATGGAAATTTTACAGGAAGATTTATCGGTTCGTTCCTTCTTCCGTCATAGGAAGCCTGCCAGGAAGTAATTTTTGGAGAGTACAAAACATCATGCCCGAACTTACTGATTCTTGCTTCGATATAACGGGAAGCCGCTGCCCCGTCACCCGTCAGGATATTTCCCCAGTTTCCTTGCATGTCGATAATCAGATCCTTCTGTCCGATCTGCACCATCGCATCACCAATACTGGCATCACCATGCGGGTGATACTGCATCGTATGCCCAACAATGTTCGCTACTTTGTTGTAACGTCCATCGTCAAGTTCTTTCATCGAGTGCATGATCCTGCGTTGTACGGGTTTAAAACCATCTTCTATTGCAGGAACGGCACGCTCTAAGATTACATAAGAAGCATAATCCAAAAACCAATCCTTATACATTCCGGTTACCTTAGTAATGGTATCTTCCGGACTAACTTCTTCCTGGTTATCGTAAAAATGCGTCCCTGATCCCTCAGGCTGACCTTCTATCGGCTCTAAATTCTCTTCTTCGTCCATTTAATTTATTGGGTTGTAAAATTTCAGAAATTATATTTCTCTTTACAAATATGCTCTTCAGTAGCAATGTTATTTCCATCGGAGTCTTTCGTATACACCGTTTTTGTATCGCATTCTTTGTGGTCGTTATTCATTTTTATGAATAACAAAGAGCCTATTGTGATACAGATTAGTGCTACAAACACTACTAAAAATGTTCTTTTCATTACTACTTTATTGTTTATTTCTATTTCTCAACAACGTCAAGTTCAACTTTCAGGTTGTTGATGATAAATTCCTGCCTGTCTGGTGTGTTTTTGCCCATATAGAAAGACAGCAGCTGTTCGATTGAAGTCAGCTTGTCTAACATAACCGGATCCAAACGTATATCCTCACCAATAAAATGCTTGAACTCATCAGGAGAGATTTCTCCCAAACCTTTAAATCGTGTGATTTCCGGCTTAGGTTTTAGCTTTTCAATGGCATTTACACGTTCTTCTTCAGAATAGCAGTAAATGGTTTCTTTTCTATTTCTTACCCTGAAAAGTGGCGTCTGCAAAATATACAAATGTCCTTCCTTGATTAACTCAGGGAAAAATTGCAGGAAAAATGTAATCAGCAGCAAACGGATGTGCATCCCGTCGACATCGGCATCGGTTGCGATTACAATATTGTTGTAACGCAGGTCGCCCATATCTTCTTCAATATTCAAAGCGGCCTGTAGCAAATTGAATTCTTCATTTTCATAAACAATCTTTTTGCTCATGCCATACGAATTCAAAGGCTTACCACGCAAACTGAATACTGCCTGTGTATTCACATCACGTGACTTGGTGATCGAACCCGAAGCCGAATCTCCCTCAGTAATAAAAAGCGTACTTTCTAAGCTTCTTGGATTTTTAGAATCGGTTAAATGCACACGGCAATCGCGTAATTTTTTATTGTGAAGGCTGGCTTTTTTAGCTCTGTCTTTTGCCAGTTTTCGAATTCCAGAAAGTTCTTTTCTTTCTCTTTCCGCCTGCAGGATCTTTCGTAAAAGCAGATCTGCCGTTTCCGGATTTTTATGCAGAAAATTATCCAGCTTATTTTTGACAAAATCATTGATAAACGTACGAACCGAAGGCAGATCCGGTCCCATTTCTGTAGAACCCAGTTTTGTTTTTGTCTGCGATTCAAAAACCGGTTCCATTACTTTCACGCTAATCGCGCTGACAATAGATTTACGGATATCGGAAGGCTCAAAGCCTTTATTGTAAAATTCCCGGATTGTTTTTACGAGAGCCTCACGGAAAGCAACTAAGTGTGTCCCTCCCTGAGTTGTATTTTGCCCGTTCACAAAAGAATGGTATTCTTCTGAATACTGCGATTTGCTATGCGTCAGGGCAATTTCAATATCATCGCCAGAAAGATGGATAATTGGATATACCATATCTTCCTGAGCAATATTTTCTTCTAAAAGGTCTTTAAGTCCGTTATCAGAATAAAACTTTTCACCGTTGTAAATTATTGTCAATCCTGTATTCAGGTAACAATAATTTTTAAGCATTTTCAATACATATTCATTTCTGAACTTATAGTTTTTGAAAATGGCCTCATCCGGAGTAAAGGTCACCTTGGTTCCTTTACGTTTTGTAGTTTCGATAATATCTTCTTCAAGCACCAGATTACCAGCTGAAAATTCAGCCGCTTTCTGTTTTTCTTCACGAACCGATTCTACTCTGAAATAATTCGACAGAGCATTGACCGCCTTGGTTCCGACACCATTCAGACCTACAGATTTTTTAAAGGCAAGGGAATCGTACTTTCCTCCCGTGTTCATCTTGGACACTACATCCACTACTTTTCCAAGCGGAATTCCGCGCCCATAATCCCGTACGGTAACTATCTTCTCCTTGATTGTCACCTCAATCGTTTTTCCGGCGCCCATAACGAATTCATCGATACAGTTGTCCAAAACTTCTTTCAAAAGGATATAAATACCATCGTCTGGCGAAGAACCGTCGCCCAATTTCCCGATATACATACCCGGACGCATTCGGATATGCTCCTTCCAGTCGAGAGAACGGATATTGTCTTCGGTATACTGATTTTGTTCTGACATTTGAAAATTATGGATTTTGTGCTAATATACAGTATCCGCAAGAAAAATGAAAGCCAAAAAAGGCAAAGTTATCAATAGAATAATTGACAAAATCAGCTAAAAATCAGTGGCTATCTGTAATGGCAAAAAATCCCTTTATCAGATGGTGTCCATAGTGCCGCTTTTTGATCGGCAGCCTTTAAGGCATTGTTTGCCCAGGTATTGCAGGTATAAAACAGGCTGTATTTTCGATTAGCCTCATAAAAACTATCATTTTGCCCATAAGTCGTGGCATGAATGAGAATTGGATTTCCTTGAGAATCATATTGAAAGCTATCTTCAATATATGTAATCAGCCTGGCGTATTCTTCCTTGCTAATAGCAATCTTCACACAACTTTCATTTTCTTTTAGCTGTTTGAAAAAAGTAGCATGCATGGCAGAAGTCCCCAAATAGAAAGCCGCATTAAACGCTGTGCTGAATTTCAGATCCGACCATTCTGGCGTGTTCAGGTAAAAACCTTTATCGCCCCAGCCAAAACCTATAAACTGCATGGTGGAGTCTTTTGAAGCGATGTGTTCGTATTTCACTTTTTCGCTCCAATCTTTATATTCCGTTTTGATTGGAACCACAATATCGGTATGGACTCCGTTGGTTTTAATATAAATTGCTACGTCTTCCTGCTTATCCTTATCTTCGGTATTGACTCCGATGTAAGGAATAGCAAGAGCCAGTACGATATAGACAATAAAAAATCCGAGTATTCCTAAAATTATCTTCAGTAAAATCCTGAAAATTTTCCTCACATTTTTCAAACTTCAAAATTCTTTATAATTTCTTTTAACTCATTATCCAATTCTGCATTAGAAATCTTCATATTTTCTACATCAAAATTGCTATTAAAACTAGGAAGTGAAAATAAAGCTTTAATATTTGCCCCATGTCTTGGCAGATTGCCGTTTGCAAATTCCAATACGCCTTTTCCCCCTCTTCCGCCAGGCGAAGTTGCCATTAGTAGCATTGTTTTTTGCTGAAACACTTCATTGTCAATTCTGGAACACCAGTCATAAATATTTTTGAAAGCGGTAGAATAGATACCGTTATTTTCAGCTAAGGAAATGACCAGGATATCTGCCGAAGCCAATTTCGCCAAAAACTTCTTTGCCGTTTCATGCTGCCCTATTACTTTTTCTCTATCCACCGAAAAAAGAGGCATTTCAAAATCATTAAGATCTAAAATTTCTACTTCTGCGTTTTCAAAAAGACTGGAAGCATAAGTAGCCAGCATTTTATTAATCGATTTGGTGCTGTTGCTCCCGCCAAAGGCAATTATTCTCATATCTTGGTTTTTGTATTGGTTCCTGCGTCTGTTATTTCAAAAATCTCTTTCTGGATTTCTACAGAATATTCATTAGGACTGATGCTGCCTCCAAAGGCTTTCGCATACACCTTAGTGAATTCAGCACCAAAATAAAGAATTATTGCGGAATAATACACCCATACCAAAATTATTATAATTGAACCTGCCGCCCCATAGACACTGGCAACAGTAGAATTTCCAAGATAAAGTCCTATTGCAAATTTCCCAATCATAAAAAGTACAGCAGTAAAAGACGAGCCTATAAAAGCATCTTTCCATCTAATTTTCCCATCAGGCAGCGTCCTGAAAATAATCGTAAACAGCAAAGTAATAATAGCAAATACCAGAACCATATTCAATACATAAAAGATATAAATTGTTCCTTCCTGAAAATACGACTTAAGCTTGGCGCTTAAAAGATCCATAACCGAATTGACCAGTAAACTGACTAATAACAAGAATCCGACAGAAACTATCATGGAAAAGGACATCAATCGGTTTTGGATAAACTTTTTAAGTCCTTTGTTTGGTTTGGCTTTGAGCCCCCATATAAAGTTGATAGAGCTTTGAATTTCAGCAAAAACCCCGGAAGCTCCAATAAGCAGCATTATCCCTCCAAAAACAGCAGCAAATACGTTACTATCTGAAAGTTCAACATTTTTGATGGCGTTTTGTATCTGAATTGCCGCATCATTACCTACAAGCTGATTAATCTGCCCATATAGTTCTCCGGTAACCGCATCTTTCCCAAAGAAAAAACCACAAAGCGTAATGATAATGATCATTAGCGGAGGTATTGCAAAAATGGTATAATACGAGAGTGATGCGCTTAATTTGATGGCATTGTCATCATTAAATTCCGATATAGTATTTTTGAGCAAATACCATGTTTTTGATAATAATCCTTTCGTTTTCAAGATGATTTTGGTTTTGGTTTACTCAAATATAGCTGATTTTAAGAAATTCATCTCTCGGTTTATGGGATTTTTAACATGACATATCATCATAAAAAAAGCGGCACAAAAGCCGCTTTTAATTATTTTTATTTTGAGATTTATACATTAAATCTGAAGTGCATTACATCACCATCTTTAACGATATATTCTTTACCTTCAACACGTAGTTTTCCTGCTTCTTTTACTTTAGATTCAGAACCGAAGGATACGTAATCATCGTAAGCAATTACTTCAGCACGGATAAATCCTTTTTCAAAATCGCTATGGATTACACCAGCAGCCTGAGGTGCTGTTGCCCCAATATTGATAGTCCAGGCACGTACCTCTTTTACACCTGCGGTAAAATAAGTCTGTTGTTTCAATAGCTTATAAGCAGCACGAATCAATACAGAAGCTCCCGGTTCTGTCAAGCCCATATCTTCAAGAAAAACCTGACGCTCTTCATAGCTTTCCAATTCCGTAATATCAGCTTCAGCTCCAACAGAAAGTACAATAACTTCAGCGTCTTCGTCTTTTACCAATTCTCTTACCTGATCTACATACTTATTTCCGCTAACTGCAGAAGATTCATCAACATTACACACATACAAAACCGGCTTGGCAGTAATCAATTGGAATGATTCCAAAAGATTTTCTTCATCATTATTTTGTGGCGTTATTGTTCTCGCTGATTTTGCCTGCAATAAAGCTTCACGGATTCGGTTAAGCAAAGCCTGTTCAACCTGCGCTTCTTTATTTCCTGTTTTTGCAGCACGGTTTACTTTTTCAAGACGTTTTTCAACCGTCTCAAGATCTTTTAACTGCAATTCGATATCGATAGTTTCTTTATCGCGGATTGGGTTGACATTACCATCAACATGGACAATATTATCATTATCAAAACAACGCAATACGTGAATGATAGCGTTACACTCACGGATATTTCCAAGAAACTGATTTCCCAGACCTTCCCCCTTGCTTGCTCCTTTTACCAATCCTGCAATATCTACAATATCTACAGTCGCCATCTGAACGCGTTCTGGCTTCACCAATTCTTCCAACTTATTAATCCTCGGATCCGGTACGTTTACGACACCAATGTTCGGCTCGATAGTACAGAACGGGAAATTTGCGCTTTGCGCTTTTGCATTTGATAAACAATTGAATAATGTTGATTTTCCAACATTTGGCAACCCTACAATTCCTGCTTTCATTATGGTATAAGTATGATATTGATAATTTTAAGGGTGCAAATATACGCTTTTGGATTTGAAATTAAACCTCCTTGCCTTTCTATTTTTAATTCTTAAAAAATTAAAATATTTATATTCAGAAATAACATTTAGCAATTCTTTATGATTTTTTAGACATTAATTTAACACAAAAACCTTAAATTTGTTAAAAATCACTCTAAATCAAATCATTATGAAAACTATTTTGTTAAGCAGCATTACATTGCTGGCAGCATTAAGCCTGCAGGCCCAGAATAAAAATGTCACCGATGTTTCGAAAACAACCGTAACTAAGGTAAAGGATTCTGATGGCGAGAAAACATACCTAAAAACTCAGGAAGTTAAGGAAGTTCAGAACATTGAGTTTCAAAACGCTGATTCCAAAGCATTAAACAAGGACTTAAAAGAAACTCCTGTTGAAGTAGTTTCAAAAACACAAGTAATCAACCCTGACGGAAGTACCCGAACAGTGGATATTGACCGGTCTTCTTATTATACTTCAAATGGAAAAACATATCAGTTGAACCTAGATCCAGCCGGTTATGTTATTACCACTCAAGACAATAAAAGATTGGGGCTTTTGAGGGCTACAAGTACAAACAGTTATATCTACAGAGGTAAAAACCAAACATCAATAGGATATTTTGACACCAATGGAAACCTGGTAGTAGAAACTTATGATGACAAATCAGACAAAGTTTCTATCGAAACGTATGTACGTTCACCGAAATAAACTTTATAACACACATAAAAAAACCTGAATTAGACAATTCAGGTTTTTTTATTTTCTCTACTTAATAGATTTTTATTCACCATGTAAAAACGCCTGCCTGTTAAGCAGAGTCTCTTCACTTTCTACATGGTTATCATCCGGAATACAACAGTCAACCGGGCAAACAGCAGCACACTGAGGCTCTTCATGGAAACCTTTGCATTCTGTACATTTACCTGGCACGATATAATAGATATCATCCGAAAGAGGTGTATGCGGTGCATCTGCGTCTACTTCTTCCCCATTTGGAAGTACTATTTTTCCGTTAAGTTTAGTTCCGTCTTTATATCTCCAATCATCTGCCCCTTCGTATATGGCAGTATTTGGGCATTCTGGTTCGCAAGCACCACAATTGATGCATTCGTCTGTTATTATGATTGCCATTTTTTCTTTTTTTGCTATAAGCTATAGGCAATATGCTTAAGGCTTGCCTACTGCCTAGAAAAGGTTTATTTTTGTGCAAAATTACATCCAAAACAATTCATAAGCAAATCAATATGACTTTAGAGCACAAAAAAAATATTTTCGTAGAGTTAGGAAAATTCTTGAGTCAATTTTCTGAAAATGAAAGTATTAAAAAAGAAAACGTTTTACATAACGATTTGTTTTTCAATGATTTTTTGGATTTGATTGAGCTATCTCAATCTCATAATGGTTGGTATACTCCTGAACAGGTATATTTTGCCATACGTTCCTGGGCCGAAGCCCTGACAAAAGAAAATCTGGATCAGTGGCTTTCAAGCTACAATCTGGAAAACGTTGGCGGTAAGACTGTCGGATTAATTTTGGCTGGAAACATACCATTGGTAGGCTTTCACGACTTTTTGAGCGTTTTGATTTCAGGTCATAAAGTACTGGTAAAAACATCTTCAAACGATCAGCATCTGTTACCATTTTTAGCAAAATACATCATTGCTGTTGAACCTAAAATGGCGGAATATATCACCTTTGCAGAAGGCAAACTAGAAAATTTTGATGCCGTTATTGCAACCGGAAGTAATAATACGGCCCGTTATTTTGAATATTATTTCAAGGACAAACCTTCGATAATACGAAAAAACAGAAATTCTGTTGCCGTATTGGATGGTACAGAATCTAAAGAAGATTTCACGCAACTAGGCGAAGATATTTTTAGATACTTTGGATTGGGCTGTAGAAACGTTTCAAAAATGTTTGTCCCTAAAGATTATAAATTCGAAGCTTTTTTTGAAGGAATTTTCGATTATCAGGATGTCATCCATTATGAAAAATACGCCAACAATTATGATTACAATAAGGCTGTTTTTCTGATGAGCAATTTCAAATTATTAGATAACGGATTCCTTACCATCAAAGAAGACGCTAGCTATTCCTCTCCTATTTCAAGCGTGTTCTATGAATTCTATGAAAATATAGCCGACCTTAAAAAACGTTTGGCAACAGATCATGAACAGATCCAATGCATTGTTTCCAAAGGAAGTATTGAAAATAGTATTCCTTTCGGCAAGACACAAAAACCAGAACTTTGGGATTATGCCGATAACGTAGACACTATTGCATTTCTTTCATCAATTTAGCCAGAATAGCTAATAAAAACAGTATCACTATATCGTTTTCGTTAATAACCTTACGAAATTATCACAAAAACGCTACGAAATCTTTAATCATAATTTCTGAAATTTGCTTTTCAAACTCACAACAACACTCTTTTAAAACACAACATGAAAAAGCATAATTACAGCGCAGGCCCTTGCATTCTGCCACAAGAAGTATTTGAAAAATCAGCTCAGGCAGTCTTAAACTTCAACAACTCCGGTTTGTCTATTCTGGAAATTTCACACAGAAGCAAAGATTTTGTAGCCGTAATGGAAGAAGCAAGAGCTTTGGTTCTTGAACTTTTAGGCTTGCAGGGAAAAGGCTATCAGGCTTTATTTTTACAAGGCGGCGCCAGCATGGAGTTTTTAAGAGTTCCTTATAATCTGCTAAGAGATGGAGGAAAAGCTGCCTATTTAGATACAGGAACCTGGGCATCAGGAGCCATCAAAGAAGCCAAGGCATTTGGAGAAACCATTGTTGTAGCTTCTTCAAAAGAGGAAAAATACAATCATATTCCTAAGCACTATGAAGTTCCGGCTGATGCCGATTATTTCCATTGTACTTCCAACAATACGATTTACGGAACACAGATGAAAGAATTTCCGGCAACAACAATCCCGGTGGTCTGTGATATGAGCTCTGATATTTTCTCACGTCAGCTTGATTTTTCAAAATTTGACCTTATTTATGCAGGAGCCCAAAAAAATATGGGCCCGGCAGGTGTTACGCTTGTCGTAGTCAAAGAAGCTATTCTTGGCAAAACCGGACGAAACATTCCGAATATATTAAACTATCAGCAACATATTGAAAAAGAAAGCATGTACAATACGCCGGCTGTTTTCGCTGTCTACACTTCGCTACTAACACTGCAATGGCTGAAAAAGCAAGGCGGAATTGCTGCCATTGAAAAAATCAATGAGTCCAAAGCTGAATTGTTATACACAGAAATAGACCGTAACTCTTTATTTATAGGAACAGCCGCTAAAGATGACCGTTCCAACATGAATGCAACTTTTTTATTAAAAGATGAAAGCCAGGCCCAGGCATTTGACCAGCTCTGGAAAGAAGCCGGAATTTCAGGTTTATCCGGACATCGTTCCGTTGGCGGTTACAGAGCTTCCATGTATAATGCGCTGCCTTTAGAAAGCGTACAGGTACTGGTAGATGTCATGAAGGAATTTGAAAGAACAAACGCCTAATTTATCAAAATATAAAAACAGAATAAAAAATATGAAAATATTAGCCAACGACGGTATTTCTAAAAGTGGTATCATAGCTTTAGAAAAGGGCGGTTTTGAAGTCATAACGACCAAAGTAGCGCAAGAGCAGGTCGCCAATTATATCAATAAAAATGCTATTTCGGTGCTTTTAGTACGAAGTGCTACCAAAGTACGTCAGGATATCATTGACAACTGCCCTACGCTGAAAGTAATTGGACGAGGTGGTGTAGGGATGGACAATATCGATGTGGATTATGCCCGTGAAAAAGGAATCCATGTGATTAATACGCCCGCTTCTTCTTCAGAATCGGTAGCCGAATTGGTTTTTGCACATTTGTTTTCAGGTGTACGATTTCTGCATGATGCCAACCGTAATATGCCGCTTGAAGGAGATTCAAATTTTGAAGGACTCAAAAAAGCGTATGCCAACGGTATTGAATTAAAAGGAAAAACGCTGGGGATAATCGGTTTTGGAAAAATCGGGAAAGCCGTTGCCAAAATCGGACTTGGATTGGGAATGCGTGTCATCGCTTCTGATAAATTTGTTGGCAATGCTGAAATTAAGGTTGATTTTTACAATGGCCAGTTTATCAATGTTGACATCGTGACTGAGCCTATGGAAGATATCCTAAAACATTCCGACTTTATCTCGTTGCATGTTCCTGCGCAGGACGGTTATGTAATCGGAAAAGAAGAATTTGAGCAGATGAAAGATGGCGTTGGAATTATAAATGCTTCCCGTGGCGGCGTAATCAATGAAGTAGAGCTTATTGAGGCCTTAGATAACGGAAAGGTTTTATTTGCCGGATTGGACGTGTTTGAAGAAGAACCTACTCCAGCCGTACAAGTACTGATGCATCCAAAAATATCACTCACACCACACATTGGCGCCGCAACATTGGAAGCCCAAGACCGCATAGGAATTGAATTGGCAGAACAGATCATAAGCTTATTAAAATCAGAGATATAATTTGTCGTTTTTGTTAAATATAAGGGATTTTTGTATAGATTTGTTTAAACTTTAAACTTAAAGAAGATGCTAGAACAATTATCCGATTTAGTAAAACAGTACGGAAACGACGCTGTTGTAAACAATAGTTCCGTACCAAATGAATTGAATGAAGGCGTCATGGACGAAGCCAGCACCTCTATCTTTTCTGGACTGCAAAAAATCATTTCTGATGGTGGCGCCGATCAAATCGGCCAATTATTTCAAGGCGACAATGCCGGTTCAGCATCTAATCCTGTAGTAAAACAACTAACAGACCAGCTTTCTGGAAATCTGGGAGAAAAATTCGGTCTTAGCAGCGATGCCGCTTCAGGTGTTGCAGGCGGATTAATCCCTAAAGTTTTAGGTTCTTTGATTGGAAAAGCAAAGAATCCAAACGACAAAAGTTTTGAAATTTCAGATATCGTCAATTCGCTTAGCGGAGGTCAAGGCAGTTCTTCTATTATGGATGCCATCCAGAAATATGGCGGACAGTTTGGCTTAGATCAAAATAATGACGGCAAAGTAGACATGAGCGATGCAATGGCTGCTGTCAATAAAAAAGGAGGCATAGGCGGTTTTCTTGGCAAACTTTTCGGAAGATAGACTCTTAAAATAATTCAAAAGGCCAGACAAATGTCTGGCCTTTTTTATGTTAAAAATATAAGAAGCTGAAAAAGCATCTCGAAAAGAATGAGTAACTTTATGCAAATCATCCGTAGCCATGAAAAAACTGATTTACATAGGAGCCCTTTTTTTTCTGATTTTTGGATGTACTACATCAAAAAGCCTAAAAACCAAAACGTTTCAGCAGACAGATAAAGCCGTACAAAATGATACGATAAAGATTGCCAATGAAGAGCTGGAATACGAAGTAATCATTATCGATACCGGATTTAACAGCTGGTTCTACAGCTACGCCAAGCCTAGAAACTATTACTCACAGCAATACATGGAAACCCGAAACCGAATATGGGTTATGGAATGGAATAACCGTTTTAACCAGGGCGACCGACGTTTTGATATGGGTATTGACTATCAGAATAATATAGACTATGGTTATGAAGTCAATTATATGCTTTATAATTACCTCACTTATTTCCAACTTACCAATAATATAAAACTGGGAGGCTTTGTCCCTCGAATTTAAAGTTGTAGTTTTGCGCTATATTAATTCAGTATGAATAAGCTTAAAAAGCGCTGGGGCATTACATCAAACTACCAGCTTGTTATAATCTTTATTGTTTTTGCCATAAATGGTTCTCTTTCTGCCCGAATTTCTTATTTCCTGATGGGACTTCTCGGAATTACTAAAGAAAACACACACTGGTCACTTTATTACATTATTCTATTGGTATTAGTGTTACCACTCTATCCTTTTATGCTAATGGTTTTTGGATATATTTTTGGACAATCGGGCTTTTTCTTTCCGTTTGCCAAGCGAATGATCCGAAGTATGAAATTGGGATTTTTATTGCCTAAAGAAAAAGACGAAGAAAACAAATAAACTACAAATCAATATAAAAAAGAAAGCCGGAAGTGAACTTCCGGCTTTTTATTGTTTAATAAAATATTTTATTTATTTTCCTTGCTGAAATAATACGTATAAATCCATGTCAGGGTGAACGTCGGGAGAATGTCTGTAAAAGGAAACAGTTCTTCTAAAAATGATATGATACCACCTACGGTACCAACCGTTCCTTTATACATTCTTGCCAGGATAAATCCTGAAATGGGTGCCCATGCAATATCCGCAAACTCTCCTATAAAAGGCAATGCATAGGTCGTCATTCCAATAACATCAAACAGAATACTTAGTAGTAACTGTTTTTGTTTTTTGTCTGAGGCTACTTTTAGCTGAACTTGTTCTGTCATTTTCAATTGTTTAGTCGCTAGTATAACGCAAAACTAATGCCAATTATTTTTTCAGCTTTCCTGCAAACTGTTTTCTTACTTTTTCAACTTTAGGTGTAATGACATAACTGCAATATGACTTTTCCTTGTTTCTTGCATAATAGTTCTGATGGTAATTTTCGGCTACATAAAATTTACCCGCAGGGGAAACTTTAGTCACAACCGGTTTTCCGAACGTATTCTCAGCATCGAGAATTTTTATATATTCTTCTGCCAGTTTCTTCTGTTCATCGTTATGATAAAAAATCTCACTTCGGTATTGCGTACCAATATCAGCCCCCTGACGATTTAATGTTGTTGGATCGTGGGTTGCAAAAAATATTTCCAACAATTCGCCAAAACTGATCTTATTCGGATCAAAAGTAATTTGTGTTGCTTCTGCATGTCCTGTCGTTCCTGAAGAAACTTCTTCATACGTAGGATTCGCCGTTTTACCTCCCGTATATCCCGATTCTACTTTTTTAACGCCATCCAATTCTAAAAATATAGCTTCTGTACACCAGAAACATCCGCCACCAAAGGTTGCGATTTCTAATCCTTTTTCTACTTCCATTTTTACGGGTTCCTGAATTTCAGAAATTAATTGTTCTTGTTCCTTTTCTTTTGACTGACATGAAATTGTAATCAAAGTCAGCAGTCCGATCATCTTTTTCATTGTATCCTGAGTTTTCCTCAAAATTAACAATTATCTCAAGTTTCAGGGATAGCATTAACTAAACTTTATCACTAAGAATAACCTCATAAAGATGGGAAAATTTTCAAAAACTTTGTTTCTTTGTAGAAATTGGAAAAAATGATCCAGGCAAAAAATCTACATAAATACTACGATAAGCTTCACGTACTAAAAGGCGTTGATCTTCATATAGAAAAAGGCGAAATCGTATCTATTGTGGGAGCTTCCGGTGCGGGAAAAACCACACTTCTCCAAATTCTGGGAACATTGGATAAACCGAATATTGAAAGCGGAACCCAATTACAAATCGACGGAGAAAACATCTTGCAACTTAATGACAAGGCGCTTTCGCGTTTCAGAAACCAGAAGCTTGGATTTATATTCCAATTCCACCAGCTTTTACCAGAATTTACAGCATTGGAAAATGTCTGCATACCTGCTTTTATTGCCGGAAAATCAAAATCGGAAACCGAAACAGAAGCCAAAAGACTTTTAGATTATTTAGGTTTGTCGCACAGGATTGACCATAAACCGGGAGAACTTTCAGGTGGAGAGCAACAACGTGTGGCTGTTGCACGATCGCTTATTAATAAGCCTGCTGTTATTTTTGCCGATGAGCCGTCTGGAAACTTAGATACTGTTTCTGCAGAAAACCTGCACCAGTTGTTTTTTAAACTTAGGGACGAGTTTGGACAAACATTCGTGATCGTCACACATAACGAAGAACTTGCCAATATGGCCGACAGAAAACTGGTAATGTCTGACGGATTGATTCCGTAATGCTAAATCTGGCAATTCATTATGACAGACACTGAACTAAAAATCTTTCTTGACGAAAAGGTAGAATTATACAACAATCCTGATTTTATTGAATCCGACCCGATTCAGATTCCACATGCTTTTTCAATAAAGGAAGATATTGAAATTGCAGGATTCTTAAGTTCGATTATTGCTTGGGGAAATCGGAAAATGATTATCAAAAATTCCAAAAAGATGATGGAATTGATGGGAAATTCTCCTTACGATTTTATCATGACGCACCAGGAGTATCAATTGGAACGTCTGGAAAATTTTGTACACAGGACTTTTAATGGACAGGATTTCATAAGCTTTATCAAGGCTTTACAAAATATCTACACGAACCATAATGGATTGGAAGCCGTCTTTTTGAAAAACCAAAAAGAAGATTCCATGCAGCATAGTATTCACGAATTCAAAAAAATCTTCTTTGAAATCGAACATCTGCAACGCACCCAAAAACATATTTCCGACCCGCTGAATAATTCTGCAGCGAAAAGAATCAATATGTTTCTAAGATGGATGGTGCGCCAGGATAAAAAAGGCGTTGACTTCGGAATCTGGAAAACGATTTCACCTTCTGCCCTGTCCTGCCCGCTTGATGTGCATTCCGGAAATGTAGCCCGAAAACTTGGCCTTTTACATCGAAAACAGAACGATGCCAAGGCGTTGGCTGAACTGGATTTGCAATTGCGAAAACTCGATCCAAACGACCCTGTGAAATATGATTTTGCTTTATTTGGATTGGGTGTCTTTGAAGGATTTTAAATCATTCCCTTCTGATTAACCGTTTTACAACTTGCCTAAAATCCCGACAATCTGAGAAGTCCAAATTTTAACGTACCTTTGCCCAAAATTTATACAGTATGTCAACTTTTGAGCAATTCAACCTTCCCAAATCTTTACAAAAAGCAATTGATGATTTAGGATTTACTTCACCTACACCAATTCAGGAAAGGTCATTTTCTGTAATTGCATCAGGACGTGATATGATGGGAATTGCCCAAACAGGAACAGGAAAAACTTTTGCCTACCTCCTGCCTTTGTTGAAACTCTATAAGTTCACTCCTACCCATACTCCAAAAATCGTAATTCTGGTTCCTACCAGAGAGTTGGTTGTACAGGTTGTAGAAGAAGTTGAAAAGCTAACCACGTATATGTCGGTTAGGACTCTTGGCATTTACGGAGGTGTTAACATCAATACCCAAAAAACGTCTGTTTATCAAGGAATAGATGTTTTGGTAGGTACACCCGGCCGTGTCATGGATTTGGCTTTAGATAATGTATTGCGTTTTGACGAAACCCAAAAGTTAGTCATCGATGAATTTGATGAAATGCTGAACCTTGGTTTCCGTGTACAGCTGACTTCCATATTGGCAATGATGCGCCCGAAACGTCAAAATATTCTCTTCTCTGCTACAATGACGGATGAAGTTGATGCCGTACTGGAAGATTATTTTGACTTCCCGGAAGAAGTTTCATTGGCTCCATCCGGAACACCATTAGAAAAAATCAAGCAGGTTAAATATTCCGTTCCAAATTTCAACACAAAAATCAACCTGTTGAAAAACCTTTTATCAACTGACGCGTCAATGTCCCGAATTTTGATTTTCGTGAACAACAAGCGTTTTGTTGATATGATTTACGACCGCATTGAAGAAGATTTCGGTGATCAGTTTGGTGTGATACATTCCAACAAGTCTCAAAATTATCGTCTTACCACAATGCAGGATTTCCAAAGAGGAGATTTACGAGGAATCATTACGACTGATGTCATGGCCAGAGGTTTGGATATTTCTGATATTACCCATGTGTTGAATTTTGATGTTGCTGAAGTTCCTGAACAATACATCCACAGAATCGGAAGAACGGGTCGTGCAGATAAGGAAGGAACAGCCATCAGTTTTGTAGGCCCAAAAGAAGAAGAAGCTTTTATAGAATGCGAAATGTTGATGGATAAGGAAGTAGATTTGCTTCCAATTCCTGAAGGAGTTGAAATTTCAACTGTTCTTATCGAATCAGAAAAAGTAAAACAGCCTGTCAAGCTTTTGATGAAAAAAGTCAAAAAAGATGGCGGTAGTGCTTTCCATGAAAAATCAGATAAGAACAAAAAAGTCAATCTGGGTGGTCCGGGTAAAACAAAACCGAGAAAGACAAAACCGAGAAACCGTGCTGTTGAAAGAAATCGCGACAAAAAGAAGAAAGATAAAGGCAAATAATCTAAGCTCAGGCAAATTTAGAATTTTGTAAAAACCAGACAAACGGGAGCACAAAGCTCCATCCGTTTTCCTATATCTGAAAGTTTGCCCGTAGTTTTATCAATCTTAAAGATTACAACCTCATTTGTATATTGGTGTGCTACCAATAGAAATTTACCGCTAGGATCTATTGCAAAATTTCTAGGGCCTTTCCCTTTAGTACTTACCTGATTTACCAAATCTAATGTCCCTTTTTTATTAATGGCGAATACATTAATTGTATTGGCATCTCCCCTGTTTGTCGCATATAAAAAATGTCCGTCGGGCGTAATATGAATGTCTGCCGCACTGTTTTCTCCTTTAAAATCTTTGGCTACGACTGTTGTTTCCTGAAGCTGTTTTAAAGAACCATTTTTATATTTAAAAACGGTAAGCGTTCCGTCCAATTCCTGAAGCAAGTAGACTAATTTTCCGTCTTTGCTAAACGTAAGGTGACGAGGGCCACTTCCTGGTTTTAGGGCAATCTTATCCTTTAATTCCAATACTTTTTCCGGAGCATTTTTATCGTATTTGTATACGTAAATCATATCCGTGCCTAAGTCATTTGCCAAAATGTATTTTTTATCTGGCGAAAAATAAACCATATGCACATGGGCGCTTTCCTGTCGACTTGTATTGACTCCTTTTCCGGTATGTTGTATAACCTGTTTGGCTTCTTTTAGGCTTCCGTCTGCTTTCTTTTCAAAAACGGCAATGCTTCCGCCAGAATAGTTGGCAACAATTACATTTTTATCGTCATTGATGATATAACACGGATCAGCTCCTTTTGAATCCTGAGAATTTAGCTCTTGTAATTTGCCGCTTTTAGAATCAAATTTAAAAGAGCTAATCTTACTGTCGGCTCCATTTTCATTAACACTGTAAACATATTTGAGATCATCTGAAACCGTCAGATAACTTGGATTATCAGTTTTCTGTGTATTTTTTAAAGAAAAGTCACCCGTGTCCGGACTAAAATCATAAACATAAATTCCTTTACTATCACAGGAATTAGTGTAGGTTCCTACAATCAGATTGTAAATTTTATCCTGGGCGTTTGCAGTCGCAACAAATAAAAACACGAGAAGCAGGACGTTGATTTTTTTCATTGTAAAGAATTTATTTAGAGCAAAAATAAGGCTTCGGATAGCAAAAATAGCTTCATGAAATGTTAATTTAACTTATCATTGAGGTGATAAGATTTTGCCACAGATTACACGAATTTACACAGATTTTCGTATCGAATCATTTTAATCCTTTAATCTGTGGCATTCTTATAAATAGCAAAAGATTTGTTTTTAGGCGCAGATTAAACGGATTTACGCGGATTTTTGGCATTCAATCATTTTAATCTTTTAATCTGTGGCTTTTTAACCTGCCGATTTAATATTCCAAAAAAATCTCCAAACTAGCTACGACAACTGCCAACTAATTTGTATTTTTGACAAACTTTCAATAAATGCAGTTCAAACACCCTGAAATTCTTTACTTCCTTTTCTTATTGGTTATTCCAATTCTGGTTCATTTATTTCAACTGCGTCGTTTCAAGAAAGAATATTTTACCAACGTACATTTCCTAAAAGAGCTGGCTATACAAACCCGAAAAAGTTCGCGTTTAAAAAAGTGGCTTTTATTACTTACCCGATTATTCCTTCTGGCGTGCTTAATTATTGCTTTTGCACAGCCTTTTTTCCAGGCTAAAGACAGCAAAGGAATCACCAATGAAATGTTTATCGTTCTTGATAATTCCTTTTCTATGCAGGCTAAAGGGAAACAGGGCGAGCTTATGAAAAGAGCCGTACAGGAATTATTGGAAAACGCTCCGGAAAACCAGACCTTTTCCCTAATTACCAATTCAGAAATTTTCTGGAATACCGATATTAAATCCATACAAAGAGAATTACAAAACCTAAAATACAGCGCATCTCCATTTGCTTTAGACAACCTGATGGCTAAAATCAAATCCAGAAAGTCGCCTTACAACAAGGATATTGTAATTATTACTGATGCTGTAGGGCTACAACCAAAACAGCTCAAAAGCATTGACAGCACTTCAAATACTTACTTTATCATTCCAAAAGCAGAACAAAAGAACAATGTAGCTATTGACAGTGTTTTTATACAACAGGCTTTGGACAATTTTTATGAAATTGGCATCAAGCTTTCTTCGTATGGCGACAATGAAAAGGATATTCCTATTTCACTTTACAACAACAAAAAACTGATAGCCAAAACAATAGTCAATTTTGAAGGTAAAGAGAAGTCTATCAATTTTACTATTCCAAAAGAGGATTTTAATGGTTATGCTTTGATTGAGGACAATGCATTACAATATGATAATCAGCTATTTTTCAGCATTTCAAAGCCACAGAAGATGAATATCGTTAGTATTGGGCAACCTGAAAAAAGCAGCTTCCTGAAAAAAATCTATTCCGACAACGAATTCGTTTATACTAATTTCGATTTAAAATCATTGGATTACAATATTCTGGAAAAGCAAGATGCTATCATCTTGAATGAAATTCCGGAAATCCCTCAAGCCTTACAGACCACTTTAAAAGCTTTTGTAGAGAAAGGCGGCAATCTGGTTGTTATTCCTTCTTCTGAAAGCAGTATTTCAAATCTGAATAGCCTGATGGGGAATTTTGGAAAAATACAATTCCAATCTTTAAAGAACGGCGAAAAACTGGTTACAAAGATTGCTTTTAGCCATCCGCTGTATAGTACCGTTTTTGAGAAAAAAATCGAGAATTTTCAATATCCGAATGTTAGCAGTTCGTATAGCATTTCAAGTGTTTATCCGGCCATTTTGAGCTTTGAAGACCAAAATGCTTTTTTGACCGCTATTCAAAATCCTGTCAGTTCGGTTTATGTGTTTTCGGCTCCTATAAACAAAAACAATTCTAATTTCCAAAATTCGCCTTTGATCGTTCCTACTTTTTATAACATGGCATTAAGCAGCCAGAAAACAGGAATCAGTGCGCTGACGATTGGCGAAAATGGTCCTTTCTTACTTGATGCTTCACTATCCAAAGACGAAATTGTTGAAATCAAGAGCCTTTCTGAAGATGTGAATGAAAAGTTTATTCCAATGCAGCAGATATTGAACAACAAAGTAAAACTTACATTCAACGATTTCCCTCAGGAAGCAGGCAACTTTGGAATTTACAAACAAGACAATCTGTTAAAAGAAATCAGCTTTAATTATGCCCGAACAGAAAGCAATATAGATGCTTCAAATGAATCTATATTGTCCGATTACAATGTTATTGGAAGCATTGATGAAGTCTTTGATACTTTGCAGACCGACAGAACAGACAATGAAATATGGAAATGGTTTGTGTTTTTGACACTACTCTTTTTAGTCACTGAAATATTGATACAAAAATTCGTAAAATGAACCTAATTATCAGACAAGCTAAAGTTATTGACACTAAAAGCCCTTATCATAATGAGACTGCCGATTTAAAAATTGAGAACGGTATCATTACTAAAATCGGGAAAAAACTCCAGAATCCTGATAAACTTAAGGAAATAACGTTTGAAGGACTTCATATATCACAAGGCTGGTTTGATTCCAGTGTTAGTTTAGGCGAACCGGGCTTTGAAGATAGGGAAACACTTTCCAATGGACTGAATGTTGCCGGAAAGAGTGGTTTTACAGCCATAGCTTTACAGCCAAATGCTTTCCGGATTCCTGACAGCCAATCCGGAATCAGCTTTGCAAAAAGAAAAGCAGAAGGTGCCGCAACAGATTTATTCCCAATCGGGGCACTGACCAAAGTAAGCGAAGGTAAAGATCTTGCCGAGCTTTTTGATATGAAAAATTCAGGTGCTGTAGCTTTTGGAGATTACAACAAAAGTTTGTCAAATGCCAACTTGTTAAAAATTGCATTGCAGTATGTACAGGATTTCGACGGATTGGTCATTGCCTACTCCCAGGATTCTGATATTAAAGGTGCAGGTGTGGCAAACGAAGGTATTGTGAGCACGCGACTCGGCTTAAAAGGTATTCCTGCTCTAGCCGAAGAATTGCAGATTTCAAGGAATTTGTTTATCTTAGAGTATACCGGAGGAAAATTACATATCCCGACTATTTCAACTGCAAAATCAGTACAGCTAATCAAAGAAGCAAAAGCCAAAGGCCTCAACGTAACCTGCAGTGTCGCTGTCCATAATTTGGTTTTGACAGACGAAAAGCTCGACGGTTTTGACACCCGATATAAAGTAACACCTCCATTAAGAAGCGACGCCGATAGAAAAGCATTGGTAAAAGCGGTAAAAGACGGAATCGTTGATATGATAACCTCCGATCATAATCCGATGGATATCGAGCATAAAAAAATGGAGTTTGATATGGCCAAAAACGGAACCATAGGATTGGAAAGTGCTTTTGGTGCTTTATTGACCGTACTCCCTTTAGAGACTGTAATTGAAAAACTGATTTCCGGGAAAGAAATTTTCAGTATCGATGAAAACGTTATTAAAGAAGGAAATAAGGCAGTAATTACGTTATTCAATCCTGAAGAAAAATGGACATTTGGTAAAGAAAATATCTTATCAAAATCGAAAAACTCGGCTTTTCTGGGACAACCGATGAAAGGAAAAGCATACGGAATATATAACAACAACCAATTAATCTTAAACGACTAGATTATGGAAAATACAGTAAACGAAGGAAAAAATACTGCCATCATAAGCCATCTTACCATTATAGGAACAATAATCGCTGCGGTATTAAATGGCGATAAAAAAAATGCCTTTGCCGGTTTTTATATCCGCCAGACTTTAGGAATTTTTCTTTTGTTCTTCGCTTTAGGCTACCCGGTAGGATTGTTTGACGATTGGATGATTTCATCTGCTCTGTACGTCTTTATCTTCATTTTATGGGCTTACAGTTTCGTGAGCGCACTTCAGGGACAAATGAACAAAATTCCTCTTTTGGGAGGTTTTTTCCAAAAAGCATTTAAAAACCTTACTTAAAAAATAATGAAGTCAAATATAGAATACCTCATTCGAGAACCTAAAATAAAAAAAGAAAAGAATCCGTTGCTATTATTGCTTCACGGTTATGGAAGCAATGAGGAAGATTTATTTTCCTTTGCAGCCGAACTTCCTGATCAATATTATGTAGTTTCAGCACGTGCTCCTTATAACCTTAATCCTTATGGGCATGCCTGGTATGCTATCAATTTTGATGCAGATGAAAATAAATTTTCAGATATTGATCAGGCGAAAGAGTCAAGAGATCTTATTGCAAAACTAATCAATGAGCTGATTTCTGAGCTTCCTATTGACTTTCAGAATGTAACCCTGATTGGATTTAGCCAGGGAACAATCTTGAGCTATGCTGTTGCCTTAAGCTATCCTGAAAAAGTCAAAAATGTTATTGCATTAAGCGGTCACATCAATACCGACTTGCTGGTTCCAGATTATGAAAAAAATGATTTCAAACATCTGAATATGTTCATTTCACACGGAACCGTTGATCAGGTTATTCCTGTAGAATGGGCACGAAAAGCACCCGATTTGCTAAAAAAGTTAGGAATTGAAGCAACGTATAAAGAATATCCTATAGGCCATGGCGTATCTCCACAAAATTTTTACGATTTTAGAAACTGGCTTGAAAACCATCAATAAAAAAGGATTCCGATTTGGAATCCTTTTTAGTATGTTTTAATCCTCAGCTTTATCGCTTCCGGTTATTACCTCCTCATTAATCAGCGCTCCTGCATACATCAGCGAATCACCTTTCATCAATTGGTAGCCATTTTCAGTTTTTAATTCCCAATCGTCTTTTATATAAGGCTTGCCTTCTCCTTCTCTTTCCATTATCATGGATGTTTTTTGATTCGGCATAAAAAGCTCAGCTTTATTTCCACCATTTTCTTCCAAAATAGCAAATGCACTATAAACTGCATCACCCTGTTTTACTTCTGCTGCCGGATTTAAACGGATACCAACCTCAAACGGGCGGACACAAGTTCTCTTCAACTCAGACCAGGTATATCCAGCCGAAGCCACACATCCTTTATCGTCTTTATCACTTCCTACTACCGTTCCTAAGCTGTCTTTTTGTATTGACAAATCAGAATTTCTGCTTAAATCCTTACAGGAAAAAGCCGAACCAGCAATAAAGGCCAACAAAAATATTTTTTTCATAATCGTTTGGGGTTTGTCCGTGATAGCCTATAAAATTATAAAAAAACTTCTATTTTAAAGTATTCGGATAGATAAAAGTATCCATAGTTTCATATTCCGTAGGCTTGCCTTCTTGCTTATAATATTTTATCATTACTTCGCCCCAAGCTTTTCCAATACTAAAATCAGCTATAATCCAACGGCTGTTCAAAATTTTGACCTTGTTGATAATTGCCTTGTTGCCATTGATCATATCATACTTTGTAAGCGGATTACCTTCCGGTTTTTCGTTTAGTGAATTGATCTCATCACGGATTTCTGCGGACAGTTTATTGACATCAAATTGATCAAAATATTCCATCGCATTGTCATTGTATTCCAAAGAAAAATAATTCGCATCCATAACCTGATTGTTCAATGCAGCTATGGTATCTTTTTTTGCTTTGGATTCTTTTTGAAAATTTGTAATCCTGTCTTCTTCAAATTTTACTTTTTTAGTAAAATACATGTAAGTAAAAATGTTCAGTAATACTGATAAAATGAAAAGATATAACAGTGGTTTTTTCATTATTTGTTAAGTTTAAATAGTTATTTGCAGATTGTCATACGCCAAATATACGTTTTCAGGAAGCAGCTTTTCTACTTCATCATGAAATCCCATTCGATGGCTGATATGAGTTAAATAGGCCTTTTCCGGACCTACAGTTTTTATAAATTGCAAGGCTTCTTCTAAATTGAAATGAGAATGGTGCGGTTCTTCCCTTAAGGCATTAACAACAAGCACTTTCAATCCTTTTAGTTTTTCTATTTCTGAAGGTTCGATAGTCTTTACATCTGTCAGATAAGCAAAATCGTCTATTCTGTATCCAAAAACCTGAAGGTCGCCGTGCATTACGTCAATCGGAACAGCCTTTTTATCGCCTATATCGAAACTTTGTCCGTTAATGACTTCTATTGGTTCAACAGACGGAGCGCCGGGATATTTGTTGACGGTTTCAAAAACATAATCAAATCTGCGTTTAAGAGACTCTAAAACCCTTTTGTGCAAATAGATTGGCATATTTCCCTGTCTGAAGTTAAATGGCCGGATATCATCCAATCCTGCTGTATGATCGGAATGCTCATGTGTAAAGAGAATACCATCAATTTTTGGGCATTTGGATACCAGCATCTGTTGCCTGAAATCCGGCCCGCAATCAATAACGAAGGAATGATTCTCCCAGGAAATCCAAACAGACACACGAAGACGCTTATCTTTTGCGTTGGTACTTTTACATACGGGATGCTCGCTTCCTATTACCGGAATGCCCTGTGAAGTTCCCGTACCTAAAAAATAGACTTTCAATTGACGTTAATTTTTTACAAAAATAGGATTAATTCCCTTTAATAAAAGCCCTATTTTGTTAACTTTGCAAAGTATTATCACTATTATGAGAAACGACGAAAACGAGATTAAACTCAAGGGAGATAAGGTTATTGAGCAAATTCCTTCTGTAAAGGATAAGGCTCTCCGTATCAACTTGAATGAAAATATATACGGTACTTTTGCCGAAATCGGTGCCGGCCAGGAAACTGTAAGACACTTCTTTAGAACCGGCGGCTCTTCAGGAACCATTGCTAAGGCGATGTCTGCCTATGATAAGGATTTTAGCGACGCTATTTATGGTACTGAAGCGGACGGAAGATATGTTACGGAGGCCCGACTTAAAAAAATGCTTTCCCATGAAGTAGCACTTGTAGAACAGCGTCTTAAAAGGGATAAGCATCCTAGCAAAATGTTTTTCAGCTACGCCAATACAGTAGCTACGATTGACTTTGCTAAACAATTCAAAGGACATGGATGGGTAGGAATTAAATACCAGATTGAGCCGGATGAGGATTATAATGAAATCATACTCCATATCCGTTTCAAAGAAACGGATGCCCGCTTACAACAAGAAACTCTCGGTATTCTAGGTGTTAATTTGATTTATGGCGCCTTTTACAAATACAACGATCCGAAAAAATTATTACGTTATCTGTATGACCACTTGGACAAAGACCAATTGGAAATTGACACTATCAACTTTTCCGGTCCTCGTTTTGCCGATGTAGACAATCGTTTGATGAGCCTTCAATTGGTTAAAAACGGAATGACTGATGCCGTAATGTTTGATCCGGAAGGAAACAACGTTTTGCCGGCTGCCGTACTTTACAAAAAGAACATTCTGGCTCTTAGAGGAAGTTTTCGTCCTGTAACCCGTGTAAACATGGATATGTACGAGAAATCATTACAGATGTTTCTCGAAGAAAATAAAGTAGAAAAAGAAAACACTCTGGTTGTTTTTGAAATCACGCTGTCCA
This sequence comes from uncultured Flavobacterium sp., assembly GCA_964518395.1. Classification (GTDB taxonomy): domain Bacteria; phylum Bacteroidota; class Bacteroidia; order Flavobacteriales; family Flavobacteriaceae; genus Flavobacterium. The sequence goes on along the minus strand of CAZFGA010000015.1, from coordinate 30,082 downwards.
ACCTGCGCTCTGACGGAGAAATTGACGAAAGAGATTTCATGGACAGAGCCGAGTTGCTTTGTTCATTAGGACAAACCGTAATGATTTCAAACTTCCAGGAATATTATAAGGTGGTAGAATATTTCTCTAACTACACTAAAGCCCGTATGGGACTAGCTATGGGAGTTAGTAATCTTGTTGATGTTTTTGATGAGAAATATTACCGTCACTTAAGCGGTGGTATCCTTGAAGCTTTTGGTAAATTATTCTATCGTGATTTGAAGGTATTCTTATACCCGATGAAAGACGAGCACGGCGTAGTGATCAATTCAGAAAACTTGAAAGTACACCCTAGAATGAAAGAATTGTACAAATTCTTCAAATTCAACGGGAAAGTAGTTGACATTACCGATTTTGATGAGCACGATTTAGAAATCTTCTCTCGTGAAGTTCTGAAAATGATCAGCAAAGGAAAGCCAGGTTGGGAAAGTATGCTGCCAAAAGGTATTGCTGAAATGATTAAAAGAGATAATCTTTTTGGATACGATCCGAAAAAATTGGTGGAAGAAAGCACGAATTAGTTTTGAAAAAGCTGTTAAGGGGCTAAGGTTCTAAGTGGCTAAGTTTAAAAGAAAAAGTCATTGGGATGAACTTCCCCTTTCAATAAAAATAAAAAGCAGTATCTGTTGATACTGCTTTTTTTATTTGTGTCTCCTTTATTTATTTCAATATCTGATTGGCGTGTGCCTTGGTTTTTACATCGGTAATGACTTCTTCGATAATTCCTTTTTCATCAATTACAAAAGTAGTCCTGTGAATACCGTCATAGGTTCTTCCCATAAACTTTTTAGGCCCCCAGACACCAAAAGCCTCTATAACACTTTTGTCTTCATCTGCCAGCAACGGAAACGGAAATTTAAATTTATCCCTAAATCTTCCTTGCGCCTTTTGAGAATCTGCGCTTACTCCCAGAAGCTCATAATTATTTGCTTTAAAACGTTCAAAATTATCGCGTAAGTCACAAGCTTCGGCAGTACAGCCTGGCGTATTGGCCTTAGGATAAAAGAAAACTACTAATTTTTTTCCTTCATAATCTGCTAACTGGTGAAATTTTCCGTCTTGGTCAAAGCCTGAAAAATCAGGTGCTTTATCTCCTGCTTTTAATGTTGTCATGTTTTGGTATTGGGTTTTAGAAAGTTAGAAAAAGGAAAAACTAAATATTTATCCTAATTTTACATTTATAAAAATAACTAAAAATGACCAAAAAAGAACGCGCCACATTTGTTATTAATACGTTAAAAGAGTTATATCCCACTATTCCAGTACCGTTAGACCATAAAGATGCCTATACTTTACTGATCGCCGTTTTGTTATCGGCACAATGCACTGATGTTCGTGTCAACCAGATTACGCCTTTGTTGTTTACCAAAGCAGATAATCCTTATGATATGGTAAAAATGTCTGTTGAAGAAATTCAGGATATTATTCGTCCGTGTGGTCTTTCACCTATGAAATCAAAAGGAATTTACGGATTATCCCATATACTTATCGAAAAATACAATGGCGAGGTTCCTCAGAGTTTTGAAGCGCTGGAAGAACTTCCGGCAGTAGGACATAAAACGGCCAGCGTCGTTATGTCGCAAGCTTTTGGAGTTCCTGCCTTCCCTGTAGATACGCATATCCACCGATTGATGTATCGCTGGGGACTTTCTAACGGAAAAAACGTAGTACAGACCGAAAAAGATGCCAAAGCTATTTTCCCAAGAGAATTATGGAATGATCTTCACCTCCAGATTATCTGGTACGGAAGAGAATATTCTCCGGCAAGAGGTTGGAGTTTAGAAAAAGATATAATTACCCGAACCATTGGGAGTAAAAAAGTACTGGCTGAACTGGCTGGAAAATAAAAAAATATCCCGATAATAAATTATCGGGATATTTATCAATTAGCAATCGACTCGAATTTAAGCCCTTTTACTTTGATATAGCTCAAGGCTTTAGAGTAATTCAATAAAAATGATATTGTTTCTTTTTTGGGCTGCATTGGTTTTGTTGCTAATGATTTTTTAGAGTAGATTTTTGCCATATAATAATTTTACCAGGTTATTTCTACTACAACGCAACAATGCAACGAATATTGTTAGTTTGTTAAAATTATTTGATGCTTGTCAATAACTTTTCTCAAGTTCATAAGTGCGTAACGCATTCTTCCTAATGCAGTATTGATACTAACTCCTGTCAACTCTGAGATTTCTTTAAAACTAAGGTCCTGATAAATTCTCATCAACAGTACTTCTTTCTGATCTTCCGGAAGTTCTTCAATCAGTTTTTTCAGGTCTTTTTCTACTTGAGCGGTAATCATCCTGCTTTCGATATTTGGGCAAGAATCAGAAATAACAGAGAATATAGAAAATTCTTCTGTTTCTCTGGACATAGGCATTTTTTTACCTCTCCTGAAATGATCCACGATAAGATTGTGTGCTATTCGCATAACCCAAGGAAGAAATTTCCCTTCTTCATTATACGATCCTGATTTCAAGGTTTTGATGACTTTGATAAAAGTATCCTGAAAAATATCATCAGTAATATCTCTGTCAGAAACCTTGGAGTAGATAAATCCATAGATTTTTGACTGGTGTCTGTCGATAAGTGAAGCAAGGGCGCCTTCGTCACCTGCCACATATCTTTTTACCAACAAAGCGTCTGGGGTTTGAACATTTGCCATAGTATTACCTTTTAGTTTTTGGTTGTAAATGAAAAATAGATATTCTAAAAAGTAATTTTTTGTAATAGGCAACTGTTAAATTAAAATTAATAATGAACCAAATGTAGTGTTATTTTTTTTATAGTACAAAACATAATATTGAATTTTAACATAAATCCTTATGATAAAATAATTTATAACAATGATTTTCCGCCAAAATATTGCAAATCCGAATACATTTACGACTCCGTTAACATTGAAACTATTATACCTTTTCAATTTTAGAGTAACGGCTTGCTTCACTCAAAATTAATTATCTTTGTACCTCTCAAAACAGGCTATGACAACTGATATAACAAAAATTGAACCAAAATCAAATATTATCATCAAAGGTGCTCAGATTCATAATCTTAAGAACCTTGATGTCGTAATTCCAAGAAATAAATTTGTAGTCATTACAGGCCTTTCCGGCTCAGGAAAATCAAGCCTGGCGTTTGATACGCTGTATGCCGAAGGACAAAGAAGATATGTGGAAAGTCTTTCTTCTTATGCCAGACAGTTTCTTGGTCGATTAGACAAGCCTAAAGTAGAATATATTAAAGGAATTGCTCCGGCAATAGCCATCGAGCAAAAAGTCAATACGACAAATGCACGATCAACGGTTGGTACTTCTACTGAAATATACGACTATCTGAAATTGCTTTTTGCACGAATCGGGAAAACCTATTCGCCTGTTTCCGGACAAGAGGTCAAAAAAGACAGCGTTACGGATGTAATCAATGAGGTAAAATCATTTGAATTGGACAGTCGCTGGCTCCTACTCGCTCCTATTCATCTGGAAGACGGACGTGCCCTTGAGGATAAATTAAAAGTGTTATTACAGCAAGGTTTTGCCCGTATCCTGGTTAGAAACGAAATGGTGAGGCTTGATGAAATAGACGGCCACTCGTTGGATAATAAAGATATATTATTAATTATCGACAGGATTGTTGTCAAAGAGGAAGAAGAATTTTACAACCGACTTGCCGATGCGGTCCAGACAGCTTTTTATGAAGGCAAAGGCACGTGCTATTTGCAGGACCTAAATAGTGAGAAACGTTTTACCTACAGTAATAATTTTGAACTGGATGGAATACAGTTTTTTGAGCCAAACGTACATCTTTTTAGCTTTAATAATCCTTATGGTGCCTGTCCTACCTGTCAGGGTTATGGAAACGTTATAGGGATTGATGAAGATTTGGTCATTCCAAATACGGCTCTTTCAATTTTCGAAAATGCTATCTATCCGTGGCGTGGCGAAAGCATGAGCTGGTATCGTGATGAATTGGTAAAAAACGGATATAAATTCGATTTCCCTATCCACAAACCGTACTACGAGCTTACTGACGAGCAAAAAGCATTGGTATGGAAAGGCAATAAAGATTTTGTTGGATTGAACGATTTCTTTAAGGAACTCGAAGTAAAAAATTACAAGATCCAAAACCGTGTAATGCTTTCCCGCTATAGAGGCAAAACCAAATGCCCTGATTGCAGAGGAAAACGTCTGCGTGAAGAAGCCAATTACGTAAAAGTGGCCGGCAAGACAATTTCCGATTTGGTCGATTTGCCAATCAAGAGGCTTGTTATTTTCTTTAAAGAATTGGAGCTTTCTGAATACGATTTCAAAGTAGCCAAACGATTGCTACTGGAAATTAATAACCGTTTGGCTTTCTTATCAGAAGTTGGACTTGATTATCTTACCTTAAACCGAAATTCTGCCACCTTGTCCGGAGGTGAATCGCAGCGAATCAATCTGGCTACATCATTAGGAAGCAGCCTGGTAGGTTCTATGTATATTTTAGATGAACCAAGCATCGGACTTCATCCAAAAGATACAGAACGATTAATAAATGTTTTGCTTTCACTTCGTGATTTAGGAAATACCGTTATTGTGGTTGAACATGATGAAGACATCATGAAAGCAGCTGATATGATTATCGATATAGGTCCGGAAGCCGGAACTTTTGGAGGTGAATTGGTTGCACAGGGAACTTTTGATGAGATTCTTAAATCATCCTCGCTTACAGCCAAATACCTGAATGGACAGGAAGAAATAAAAACACCTAGAATCCGCAGAAAGTATAAAAATTTTATCGATATCATTGGTGCCCGTGAAAACAACCTCAAAAATATAGATGTTCGTTTTCCTTTGGAAGTGCTTACTGTAATCACGGGAGTTTCGGGTAGTGGAAAAAGTACGCTTGTCAAAAAGATACTTTTCCCTGCCGTACAAAAAGCTTTGGAAGGAGTTGGCGAGAAAGCCGGACAATTCAGCGAAATGACCGGAAGCTATCAGCTTATTAAACATATCGAATATGTTGATCAGAATCCTATCGGACGAAGTTCACGTTCCAATCCGGTAACATACATCAAAGCGTACGATGATATTCGTGACTTGTTTGCCAAGCAAAAACTGTCACAGCTCCGCAATTACCAGCCAAAACATTTTTCTTTTAATGTTGATGGTGGCCGATGCGAAACCTGCAAAGGCGAAGGGACTATCAATGTGGAAATGGTTTTTATGGCCGATGTTCAATTGGTCTGCGATACCTGCAACGGAAAGCGTTTCAAAAAAGAAATTTTGGAAGTTGCCTATGAAGGAAAAAACATTGACGATATCCTAACGTTGACTATTGATGATGCTGTTGCTTTCTTTTCAGAACATAAACAGACAAAAATTATCCAAAAACTACAGCCTTTACAGGATGTTGGATTAGGTTACGTACAACTTGGACAGTCGTCATCAACACTTTCGGGAGGTGAAGCTCAACGAATCAAACTGGCTTCTTTCCTTGTAAAAGGAGCTACAAAAGATAAGGCTCTGTTTGTTTTTGACGAACCAACTACCGGATTACATTTCCATGATATTAAAAAGCTGTTGGCTTCATTTGATGCACTAATTGATAAAGGACATTCTATTATTGTTATTGAGCATAATCTTGACCTTATCAAGTGTGCCGATTATATTATTGATATTGGTCCTGAAGGCGGTGAAAATGGAGGACAATTAGTAGCATCCGGAACTCCGGAAGAAATCGTACAGAACAAAAAATCAGTTACCGGAAAATACCTCAAAGAGAAATTATAGTCCTGTTTAACACTAATTTATCATTTCAGAAAGCATGACATTTCAACTTTGGCATGGAACTTGAATATAGTAAAGTGTAAAAGTTAGTTGGTTAGAACGAACTGATAAAATATTTAAGAGTTTAATAATTTGGTTGATTATTAAAATTGGTTGGTTAGGTTTGTTATAAATCCCGTTGTACTGCAAAGTAGGCGGGATTTATTATTTTAAGAACTATAATAAAATACAGCAATCGCTGCCGGAACGGCTATAAACACCCAAAGAATAATTCCCTGCAATATCGGCTTGAATCCAACTGTAGCCAGCACTTTTTTTGATAATCCTGCTCCAATTAAAAAAAGAGTAACCGTCATTCCATTTTTTGATAAGCTTACCAGACTACCTCCTATTTCCTGAAAAAAAGGAATGTAAGTATTCAAGATAATGGCAATTACAAATAAACCGATAAAATAAGGGATTTTCACTTTAGCTTCTTTAGATTTAAAAATAAGTGAGCTGAAAAAAGCAATTGGAATAATCCATAACGCTCTTGTGAGTTTTACCGTTGTAGCAATCTGTAGGGCTTCATTTCCATATTTGCTGGCTGCTCCTACTACCGAACTGGTATCTTGTATTGCAATGGCACACCATAGTCCAAATTGCGACTGCGAAAAATGTAACATATGACCTATAATCGGGAACAAGACAAGCGCAACAGAATTCAGTATAAATATGGTGCCCAAGGCAACGCTTATTTGTTTTTCTTTTGCGTTGATTACCGGAGAAACCGCAGCAATGGCACTTCCACCGCAAATAGCAGTTCCGACAGAAATCAGAAAAGAGGTTTCTTTGTTAATCTTTAGGATTTTTCCAATACTATATCCGGCTATAAGAACGCCAAAAATGGAAAATACTGTAAATAGAAATCCGCTCTTTCCCGCCTGCAACGCCGTATGTACATTCATTCCGAATCCTAAGCCCACTACTGAAATTTGCAATAAATAATGAGTTACTTTATGATTGAATTGCAAATACGGATGTCCAATGGTCTGTGCCGTCAAAATCCCTAAAAATAAGGCAAAAGGAGGTGAAATAAAAGTAGAAGCACAAAGTAGAACAAGCCCTGCAAACAAAACTTTCCTAAATGAAATACTCTTCCCGAAAACTATTGTATTTTGATCTAAAAATTGATTGATTTTTTCCATTATCTGATTAATTTACAATGCAAAATTGGAAAGTATCAGGATAATAAAGAAATGATTATTAGGAATGCGTTATAACTTTAAGTTATGTAAAGAAAGGTGCTTTAAAAAAACATCATTTAAAAAATGCGTATCTCCCTGTTGGGTAATACAATAGAAAAAGCGTTCTATCTCCAACTCTTTTACATCGACAATTTTTAATTCTCCATTCTTGAGTTCTTTGAATATCGAAGCCACGGACAGAAAGGCATATGAATTAGAATTCAGCAGATATGATTTGATACTTTCAGTACTTTCAAACTCCATATCAATGTTTAAAGTAGAGAAATTCAATCCTGCTTTTTTCAATGCCGCTATAATAACTTCACGGGTTCCTGACCCACTCTCTCTTATTACTAAAGGTAATTGTGATACATCTTTTAAAGCAATTGTGGCCTTTCTTGAAGCAAGATTAGAAATGCTTGTGCATAAAACAATTTCATCTTTCACAATGGGAGTGTATTTTATGTTTTTGCGTTTGGTTTGTCCTTCAACAATACCCAAATTGATTTTATTTTCTAAAAGCAGGTTTTCAATATGTTCCGTATTGTTTACAAATAAGGCTATTTTCAAATCGGGAAATTTACGCTTGAAAGAAGCCAAATGCTCCGGTATGAAGTATTGCGCAACAGTTGTACTGGCTCCTATGTTAAGGGTTCCTTTCACATCTTTTGTCAAGGCTGCAAGGTCAAATTCAATAGCTCTGTAGATATTGAGAATTTCTTCCGCATAACGCAAAAGTATTTCTCCGGCCGGAGTCAGTTTTATTCTTGTGCCGTTTCTTTCAAAGAGTTTGCTTTTATAGAAGGCTTCAATTTCATGGATGTGCTTGCTTACGGCTGGCTGGGTAATAAACAATTCTTCAGCGGCCTTAGTAAAATTAAGTCGTTTTGCTACAATGTAAAAAACTTTTAGCCTAAAGTCCAGCATACCGTCAGGAGTTAAAAAACTACTTTTTAAGCGAGTTTTTGATTACAGGAATCATCTTTTCCAATACCTGATTGATATCGGCAGAAATCTTAAAAATATAATTGAGATATACGTATGATATCGTAATCAGTATCGATTTCAAGATGATATTTACAAAAGGATTAAAAGGAAAATCCCAGAAATAAAATGCGACAAATACAAAAGCAATTATTCCAAAAGATTTTAGAGTGTTAGCAGTAAACGGATACAAATCCATCTTTTTTACAACAAACAAAAGCTTTATGGTATTATACACAAATATAGAAATAAAAGTAGCCAAAGCCGAACCTGTTATGCCGTACATGGGGATGAAAAGCATATTCAATCCAATCATCATAACAACCAGTAGTAATCCGAAAATCAAAACCATGCGGTAGTATTTCGTATTTAGGATAATGGCATTGTTATTCCCTAAAATCACATCATAGAATTTCCCTAGTCCGATTAGAAAAACACTCCAAAGTCCCGCTTCGTAATTTCCTGGTATTACAAGATACAATTCTTTGATGTTCAAAAAGATGCCCAGCATTACCAATCCGCCAAAAACCTGCAAGCTGATAGCACTTTTTTTATAGAGGTCGTTCAATTCTTCCATCTTTTCTTCGCTCATCAATCGGGCGGTTATCGGATAGATAATCTGTAGCATGGCGCGGCTTGGCACGGCAATAACAGTAGCAATATAAATCGCTACAGAGTAAACTGCATTTTTACTGATTTCTTCATAAGCCGGAATCATTACCTTGTCAAAATCCAGCAATAATACAGCTACGCTTCCCGACAGGATAATAAAAAACGAATAGCCAAAAATATCTTTTGCATTTTCAGGAATCTTGACCTGTAGCTTAGGCATTTTGACATACATGGCATAAATCATCATGGCCAGCATTTGCAATCCGTAAGCACCAGCTATGCAATAAATAAAAGTATCTTTCTCAATCCAGCCCATATAAATGGAACACAGAAGTATCGTTGTTACAATTCTGACCAGGACTTCGCTGATAAAATTCCCAAACACCGATTTCATATGTACCTTGACCCAGGCATAAAAAATCTCAAAATAGCCCATAAAAAGTCCTACGACCGGAATCAACCATAAATACGGCTCAACCGTAGGATTATCTTTTACTATCCACAACTCTATCTGTTCATAGCCAAAAATAGTGATGATAGTAATAGGCACTATCAGCAGAAAAGGCATCAGGAGCATAAAACTCAGAAAACGTTCCCGCTCGCTTTCTTCCTTATATTTTGCATAAAACCGTATCAGTGTACTGTGTACGCCAAACGCCATCAACGGCATCATGATATTGGCAGCAGAAAGCAAAAACGAAACAATACCGTAATGTGTTTTTCCTAAAAAGCTGGTATAGAGGAAAAGTGCATTAATAGCGCCAATACCAAAACCAAAATAGGTTACGGCAATGTTTTTGGCAGACTGATTTAATACAATTCCCATGTGTGGATTTTTGGTTTTTGATTTGAGATTTTAGATTTATGAACTTTGATTTTTGATTTTAGATTTGTGATTTTGGATTTACGAACTTTGGATTTTAGATTTCTGTTCTTTTAAATTGTCACTTCTTTATCATCTATCCACTATCAACTATCCACTATCAACTATCATCTATCAACTATCCATTATCAACTATCAACTATTTTTTATTATTCTTGACAGCTTTTCAGTTAGGCTTTTTCGGCTATATTGTTGTAATCCTACGGCGTGTGCTTTTAGATTACCTTCTTTGAAAGCGGCATAATAGGCCCAAATACGGTCTTTTAAGGCATCAAATTCATCATAATGGAAAAAGGCACCTGTGTTTGTTTCTTTAATGATAGACGCAAAATCTGAGCCTTCCGGGCCTATTGCCAGTATTGGTCGTTCAGAAGCCATATATTCAAATAATTTTCCTGGTATGATACTCTTTGTGTCCTCAGAATTGATTTCGACCAACAGCAACACCTGTGATTTTCTTTGGTGTTCTACTGCTGTTTTGTGCGGAACGTAGCCCAGATTGTTTACATAAGAACTCAATCGGAACTCTGAAAGCGCATCCAATACTTCCTGACTTACGGCACCAATCAATTTCAGTTCAAAATCTTTTTTGAAATCAGGGTTTTCTTTAATGATTTCTTTCAGGCATTTCCATAAAATCCTCGGGTTCCTTTCGGATAAAAAAGAACCAATATGTGCCATGCTGAATTTTTCATCCAAGGGCTGCTTTGTTATTTTTTCTACATCAAAACCATTTGTAATAACTTCAATGGGTTTTGCAGTTAGTGCTTCAAATTCTTTTTTGGTCGTTTGGCTGGTCACTAAAATTTGGTCAGCCTCATTCAAGACAATAGACTCCAATTCCTTATGCTTTTTGGAAGCCGATTTGGATAATTTCAGTTTATTATGGTAACCAATGGTTGTCCACGGATCTCTAAAATCAGCAATCCAATGTGCTTTGGTTCTTTCTTTTAAAGCCAGTCCAATTAGGTGCAAGCTGTGCGGAGGTCCGGAAGTTATTATTGTATCGATACCATTTTCTCTTATGTACTTCTCTAAATACAATACCGAAGGTTTAACCCAAAATACACGGGCATCGGGAATAAAAACATTTCCACGAATCCACAAAAAAAGCTTTTCCAGCAACGATTGTTTTTTTTGGTTTGGGATAATGCCAGAGCTGATTTTTCGGGTCTTTTTCTTTGAAAAAAAAGAGGCGAAACCATAAGGCTCGAAAATTTTTTTCTTTAGGATAATAGCCATATCCGAAACCTCCGAAACCAGTCCTTCATCCAGAATTGGATAGGTCGGATTTTCAGGAATATAAACAATAGGCTGAATATCAAAATCAGGAAGGTACTTTACAAACTTTAACCAGCGCTGCACTCCGGGTCCTCCAGCCGGTGGCCAATAATAAGTTATGATGAGTACTTTTTTCAAAATTGTGGATTTGTTGTTGAAGATTTTTTGAGATTGCAGATTTGAGATTGCAGATTTTTGAGATTTTGGATTTCAAATTTTGGATTTCAGTCTGTATACTGAAATCTGCCATCCAGAATCTCTAACCTGACATCTGTCAACTGAAATCTTATCCCCCTAATGAATCTTGTTTCTTGTTCCTTTTATTTTCCCAATAAATACCGCCAATTAAAAGCAATAGCATGAAAATTGAGCTGATTAAAGCTATTGTGCTACCTGTCTTAACGACTTGTGGCTCAAATTTAAATTCAATTGTATGCTTTCCTGCCGGTATTTCCATTGCTCTTAAGGTATAGTCAACTCTAAAATGGTCAGCTGGTTTTCCGTCAATGGTTGCATTCCATCCTTTTGGATAGTAGATTTCAGAAAACACAGCCAATCCTTTTTGAGAATTGTTGGAAGTATATTTCAAATGGTTCGGCTTGTAACTATTTAGAACAATTGTTGCCGTACTGTCTTTTTGGTAGGTTTTTGAAATCGTATTTTTAAACTCTTTCTGGTTAAAGACAGCTTGGTTTTTAGTATCTAACTTATCCAATGCCTTCATTTCTTCATCTGGCGTATCGACAAATTTCACTTCTTTTACGAACCATGCATTTCCGTTAGCATCCGGGTTTATGATTGGGTACTCCTGCCCTTTTTCATCAACCTGGATAACGTATTTGGTATTTAGCATGTTCAATACATTCAGGTTGTTTTTCGCAATTTGGTAATCAAACAACTGCTCAATCCTTCTTGGACGAACAGCGCTATAACCTGATAGTGATTTATGGAAGTAGGAAGTTCTTGCCTGTAATCTTCCTTCGATTTCATAAACACGATATTGTGTTGTATCTCTTAAAATCTGCTGATCTGAAGCTGTTGGTTGGAAAGGTTCGTTGATTTCTCTTGCGCTTGCAAAACCAGAACTATCAACATAGTTTTTATCAATGAAGAACAAATCGCCAATCATGAATAACCCTACTAATATGACCGCAAAAGTATGGGAAAGCTTATTTTTAATATGCAGCCACAATAGTCCTGCTGTTACTAAAATCAAGATTCCGGAGCGCAACAGGTCGCCATTGTACATGCTTCTTCTGTCCTCACGCAATGCTTCAACAAAATCAA
>CAZFGA010000015.1:0-17902 GCA_964518395.1 uncultured Flavobacterium sp. | reverse complement strand
AGGTCGCCATTGTACATGCTTCTTCTGTCCTCACGCAATGCTTCAACAAAATCAAGCCCGAAAGAATGGCTTCCTTGTGCCTGACTAAACATCTGTTGCATTTGGGCATCATAAGGTCCAACAAAATCAAACATACTTTTAGCAAAGAAAAGCACTATAATAATTCCTAAACTTACGGCTCCTGACAGTTTTAATGATTTCCACTGTTCAGCCTTATCCGCTTTGAAAAAACTTTGTAATCCCATGATGGCTAAGACCGGAATACACAATTCAAGGATAACCTGGATTGAAGATACTGCCCTGAATTTGTCATACATTGGTACGTAGTTAATGAAAAAGTCAGTCATTAACGGGAAGTTCTTGCCCCATGAAAGCAATAGTGAGAAGATCGCTCCTGCTAAAAATGCATATTTGATTTTTCTCTTATCGTTAAACAAAGCTAGAATACACAAAAAGAAGACAACAGCTCCAATATAAGCCGGTGCCGCAACAATAGGCTGGGCACCCCAATATGTTTTTGCATAGGCTTCGGTAAAACCTTTGGCTTCGTCAGGATTCGCACCCTGAGCCGAGATAAATTCATATACTTTAGACTTGTCTCCTAAATGTTCTGAGTTAGAACCTCCGAACAATCTTGGAGCAAACAAGTTTAAACTTTCTGCAATTCCGTAGCTATATTCCGTGATATAGTCATAAGACATTGACGAAGTTGTAGTGTTTTTAGAACCATCCGGATTAAAACTCAGTTCGCTTTTTCCACGCATACTGAAATCCGTATATTCCGAGGTTGCCATCAGGCTGGTCGCATTGGCTCCAACAGCCAAAATTCCTGCTGCCGCAAATACTCCAACGGCATATAAAATACCTTTATAGTCTTTCTGTTTGATGTATTTATAAAGAAAATAGACGCCTATGATCAACAGTAAGAACAATAGATAATAGGTCATCTGAAAGTGGTTCGCATTAATTTCCAACGCTCCTGCAATCATGGTGAGCAAACCGCCCACGACATATTTCCGTCTGAATACGAGAATTACACCGGCAACCACCAACGGCATATATGCTATCGCATGGGCTTTGGCGTTATGCCCAACTCCCAAAATGATAATCAGATAAGTAGAGAAACCGAAGGCCAAAGCTCCAAAGAAAGCTTTCAGCGGATCAATCCTCAGGGCAAGTAATAATCCGTAAAATCCGAGGAAATATAAGAAAAGATAATCGGCCGGTCTAGGTAGGAAACGTAATAAATCGTCCAAATCACCTACAAAATCATTAGGGTATTTCGCTCCTAATTGGTAGGTTGGCATTCCTCCAAATGCAGAATTCGTCCAAAATGGCTCTTCTTTTTCCTTGGCGCGGAAATCATTTTGTTCTTTCGCCATCCCTGTATACTGCACAATATCAGACTGATAAATCTGCTTACCTTGCAGGACAGGATAAAAATAAATTAGGGAAACCAAAACAAAGCCCAAAATGGCCAGTAAGTGCGGATAATACTTGCTGATTATTTTCATACGGTGTTAATTGAAAACAAATAAAATAAAGGCGTGAAGATACGCTTTACCGCAAATATATTCAAAGAAAGTTAGTCTATTTCTTCGTAATCGATGTATTCGCCAACTTTTTTTGTCTCACGAGGTCGATCCGATCTTCTGTTGGCATTTGTATTAATATTGGCAAAATCATCCTGACTATTTTGTCTTTGGTAGTTTTGCTGTTGTTGTTGAAAACTCTGTTCCGCTTTTTGCACTACGGTTCTTACCATAATCGGAAAAAATATCCTTGCCAGCAGTCTGATTGCATAATAAATACAGACTAGGATAAACAACGTTCTTAAGATTCCAGTTAGGGAGGCAAATTGCATAATCTAAAATTTTAAAGTGTAAAATTAGCAAATAGAACGTTTAAATTTAAAATATCCTTCTTAAATAAATAATAAATTATACTACTTTTGGGTTATACTAACCATTGCTAATGAAAACTCAGAGACTATGTCAAAATTAAGATTTGCTTCATTACTGTTCTTCGCCTTATGTTCTTCAGCCAGCTACGCGCAATTTACTGACGATATCAACTCCAACCGTCCCGGAGAATCCATGTCGGGATTTTCAGTAGGAAAGACCGTTTTTCAAACTGAAGCCGGGATTTATGCCATAGCAGAAGACCATGATATCCTGAACACAAAAACCAAAGGATTTGGACTTGATCTGGCACTGCGTTATGGAGCTTTTTTGGAGCAGCTGGAATTTATTATGAATCTGCAGTACCAAGCCGACCAATATGAAACTGCTTTGGGATCTGAAAACAGGAATGCCGTTAAAAAAATGACGCTTGGAGCCAAATATCTTATCTATGATCCATTTAAGAATTACGAAGAAAAAGTAAATATATACAGCTGGAGAGCCAATCACCGATTCAAATGGAGACAGTTTATTCCTGCCGTGGGAGTTTATGCCGGAGCCAATATTAATTTTTCGAATAATCCTTATACTTTTCCAACTGACCCAAAGATCAGCCCTAAATTGATGGTTATTACGCAAAACCACTTTGGAAGCCGTTATGTGTATGTGATGAACATTATCGCTGATAAGGTTACAACTGATTATCCTAGCTATGGCATTATTGCTACATTAACCAGAGGGTTTAATGAAAAATGGTCAGGATTCATCGAATTGCAAGGCTATCAAAGTGATTTCTATTCTGATGCTATTGGACGTGTTGGTGCTGCCTATCTTCTTCAACCTAATTTGCAGGTTGATGCTTCCATCAGTAAAAACATCAAAGACACACCTTCTATTTTCTACGGAGGCGTTGGAGTTTCCTGGAGATTTGATGGATTTTATAAAGACATCATGATTCAGGGTCCAGATAAGAGCGACAAAAAAGACAAAAAGAAAGACAAGAAAAAAGAAGACGAGAAAAAACGAATCGACGAAGTCGGAGGAGAAAAAGAATAGCCTAAATGATATCAATTAAAGAAGCCAATACCAAAGCCCTGCTTTTGGACTATGTAAAATTTCCATTTTCACTATACGAAGGCAGCCAATATTGGGTACCGCCTATCATAAGCGATGAGCTGGAAACTTTTAACAAAGATAAAAACCCTGCTTTTGCCAGTGCCGATGCTAAATTTTATCTTGCCTATAAAAACAATAAAATTGTTGGCAGAATTGCCGCCATCATCAATTGGAATGAAGTAAAAGACCAAGGCAAGAAAAAAGTACGTTTTGGCTGGTTTGATGTAATTGACGATATCGAAGTTACCAAAGCATTGCTGGAAAAAGTCCATGAATTTGGCCGGGAAAACCAGCTTGAATATGTCGAAGGACCAGTAGGTTTTTCTAATTTGGATAAAGTTGGCGTACTCACTGAAGGTTTTGACGAGATTAGCACAATGATTACCTGGTATAACTTTCCGTATTATAAAGAGCATTTCGAAAAGTTAGGAATGACCGTTGAAAAAGAATATGTCGAAAGTAAGTTCCCTCTCTCCAATATCAAGCCTGAATATTTTATAAAAGCTAACGAACTAATCAAGCAGCGATATCAGCTGAGACCGCTAAACTTCACAAAAACTAAAGATATTATGCCTTATGTGGACAAGATGTTTGACTTGTTTAATAAGTCGTATGCGAACCTGTCCTCATTTGTGGCTATAACCGATATACAGAAAGAATATTTCAAGAAAAAATACATCAGTTTTATCAATCCGGAGCTAATCAAATTTGTTGTCGATAAAGACGACAATATAGTTGCTTTCAGTATTGTGATGCCGTCTTTTTCGGAAGCTTTGCAAAAAGCCAAGGGTAAACTTTTTCCTTTTGGATTCTTGCATTTGCTTAAGGCTCGAAAGCACAGCAAGGATATGATTTTTTATCTGATAGGTATTGATCCGGAATATCAAAACAAAGGCGTAACGGCTATTGTTTTTAATGAATATTATAAAACTTTTAGCGAAAAGGGCGTGCAAACCTGTTTCAGGACTCCTGAATTGGTAGACAATACTGCAATCCATAATATCTGGAAACATTTTGGGCCAGTTATCCACAAAAGAAGATGTACGTATGTACAGAATCTATAACAGTAAAGCCTACAAATAAAAAAGTTCCGGTATCAATGTGATACCGGAACTTTTTTTATGCCTATAATTCGTTACTCACATGCTACTTTTTTCAGTACCATCTTTTCATCGAACTTTATTGATTTCCTGTCTTTAAAAACCTGCTTGTTTCCTTGTTCGGTTATGTCACCATATCCTTGCAACAGATTATCTCCTTTGCGTAGCAAAACGATTTCTCTAATTGAAGTCATACCTTCCGATTGGAATGTATAGTCGGCATATAGCGTATCTCCTTTAAACATTCCTGAAAACATACCTGTATTGCTGTCTTTTTCAAACCAGGCATATTTCAAATCTCCTGCCACATTATTACCATTGGTAATAGCCATAGAAAGCTGTATCGTGTCTTTTCCGTTGGTGTATTCATAGCACTCTTTGGCTGGTGCTGTTATTTCCGGCTGTTCCATTTCTGGTTCCGTGACTACCTTTGTATCTTCTTTCTTATTGCAGGCTGCCAAGCTAATGACTAAACCCAAAACTAAAAATTTAATTTTCATATGCATTTTTTTGATTAGTAGTATTAAAGATAAAGTTTTTAGATGGAAAATGAAAGGCTTTAAGTTACTAAGATGCTAAGCTTCTGAGGTACTATGGTTTGAAAGTCTAAAGTCTGAAATCTCAAATCTCAAATCTGAAACCTAAAAAAAAAGCCATTCTTTTCAGAATGGCTTTTTTTATTATCTCTCGTCGCTTACATCGACCGTAGTCTTGGCGGCAATTTCTTTATAAGTTCCATTAACCAGCTTTTCGCGTATTGCTTCAAACGCAGCCAACGTTTCTTCAATATCTCCTAAAGTATGTGATGCCGTAGGAATCATTCTCAGCAAAATAATACCTTTAGGGATTACCGGATATACTACGATAGATAAAAAGATACCGTAGTTCTCTCTAAGATCGTTTACCATTACCATGGCTTCCGGAATGCTTCCTTCCAAATATACCGGAGTGATGCAAGTATTGGTGTCTCCAATATTAAACCCTCTTTCTTTCAGTCCATTTTGAAGTGCATTAACGTTTTCCCAAAGCTTATCTTTAATTTCAGACGAGTTACGTAGTAATTCCAAACGCTTTAACGAACCTATAGTCTGTATCATAGGCAATGCCTTAGCAAACATCTGTGAACGCAGGTTGTATTTTAAATAGTCGATAATGTCTTTATCAGCGGCAACAAATGCACCAATATTTGCCATTGATTTTGCAAACGTAGAGAAGTACACATCGATTCCATCCTGACATCCTTGTTCTTCACCAGCTCCGGCACCAGTTTTACCTAGCGTACCGAAACCATGTGCGTCATCTACTAAAAGTCGGAAGTTGTATTTTTCTTTCATGGCAACAATTTCTTTCAGCTTTCCTTGCTGTCCTCTCATTCCAAAAACACCTTCCGTGATGAAAAGAATACCGCCACCTGTTTCAGTAGCCATTTTTGTAGCTCGCTGCAGGTTTTTCTCCATGCTCTCCAAGTCATTGTGCTTATACGTAAAACGCTTGCCCATGTGAAGACGAACTCCATCAATGATACAGGCATGCGAATCTACATCATACACAATAATATCATTTTTGGTTACCAAAGCATCAATGATAGACACCATTCCTTGGTAGCCGAAATTTAAAAGATATGCGGCTTCTTTCATTACAAAAGATGCCAATTCATTTTCTAACTGTTCGTGATATTTGGTGTGGCCGCTCATCATACGCGCCCCCATAGGATAAGCTGCTCCAAATTGTGCAGCTGCTTCGGTATCTACCTTGCGCACTTCAGGATGATTTGCCAACCCTAAATAATCGTTAAGACTCCAGTTCAAAATATCCTTCCCATGAAATTTCATTCTCGGTCCTAAATCGCCTTCCAGTTTAGGAAATACATAATATCCTTCTGCCTGTGAAGCCCATTTTCCAAGAGGACCCTTATTTTGCTGTATTCTTTCGAATAAATCTTTTACCATAATATGATATAGTTAATTTTCTTTTATGAAATTGAGTCTTCTCAAACCCGCGTGCAAAAATAATTATTTATACGTTATTATGCTTCGGAATAGGCATTTATTTTAGGTATAAATCGACACTTTCTGCCTCAAGGCAGCACAAAAAGCGAAACCGCTCCTGTGCAGGGGAGCGGTTGAAGGGTTGGGAAAAAATTTGTAGTGTATAGTGGAAAAATTAAAAACTTATTCTGTCATGCCTGTCAAAATGAGGACTTTATTCAGCCCTTCCATTTCTACTTCAAGAGCTCGGATTTCCTCCTTCCAGACATGTATTTTTTTATTTGCTTCTTCAATATCTTCTTTCTTGTTGTCTGTCATTCTTAAAAACTGGAATGACTTGGCTCCTACGAGTTCTTGTTTTGCCGCTTCCAGATTCTCTTTTGCCATATCCAACTCGATTTCTATCTGCGCCATCCTTTTGACTGCTATTTCATTTCCGTCTGCGGTTAGAAGGTTTTCATTTCCAAACTGCACATTGGTTATCATTTCTTCTTTTTCTGATGAACGTTCTTTCCAAAATAGCTCTCTGGACAACAGCAACTCGTTATAGCTGCGCTGTTCATCTTTCGAAATACTGCTTGTGATATAAAAGCTATAAAACAAGATACCAAATCCAAGAATCAAACCCAAAGCCACGAACAACAAAAGGCGGTCTTTAAAAAAGGAAGCCGTTTCGTCATTCATAGATTTATGGAACCTTTCTTTCCTTTTTCTCCAGTTTGTCCGCAACAGTTCTTTCAAGTCTGTCAAGCTACTGACTCTAGATTTGCGATTCGAACCAAAGAACCAAGCTGGCATATCTCTCCCTATTCCTCTTGATTTCAAATCATTGAAGTCAAAAGGACCCAGATTTTCTTCCCCACTATTTATGTAATACTTTTTCATAAAAACAGTGAATTCAAATAATACCTGAGACAAATAACCTATATCAAATGTAGACCAACAAAAACCGATTTCCTTACGGATTTCCGTAAAACACCATCTTTTTTCAAAAAAACAGCTTCATAGCATGTAATGTTCACTAAATGTGCCGATTATATTGAGAACAAACACGAATTTTCAAATACAGACTCATTTCTCCATCTGTTTACCGGCTAAAAAATGGAGTCATTTTAAAAAAAAACCGCCCGAAGGCGGTTTAGTCCGGATTGCATCACTATTATGGCTAGATCCGCGTGTCCCAACTGTTAATCAAAATATACTTAACACCAAATTTACAGGCACTAAGGAATATATCCTTACGGCTATCCGTAAAACAAAGTTTTTTTTTAAAAAAATATTCACGTTACGAGAATTTAAGTCTACACAACAAATTTTAAAGTGTCGTTTTATAGGCTTAATCCCAATAAAAACATGATGATGCCCACAGCAAGAGCAAAAAGAAAGAGATATAAAAACTTATCGATATGTTTCAGGAAAAAGGACTCTTTTTCCATTTTGGAAATGTAATATTTTTCTACACCTTGGCTGCTTGTCAGTTCATGTCCCGGAATGCTCTCAAATAAAGGATGTAGTTCACGGACATTTCTTGCCGGTGTCCAACCCTCAAGTCCTATAAACCATACCATTGTTTCTGGCGCTATCCTATGCTCTGTCAAATCCTGCAGACTAAAAGGTCCCAGATTTTCATCCCCCCGGTTCAGATAATATTTTTTCATGGTTTACATTATGTACAATCTATGTCGCTTTTGTTACATATTGCCAAAAATAGGCTCCGAAAAAACAATTGCCTTACGGATATCCGTAATGTCTGCTATTTTTTCTGTTTGTGTTACAAATTAGCAAATAAAAAAACCCGAAGCAATGCTTCGGGTTATATTTTTTATTAAAATAGTAATTATTTTTTTCTTATTTTAACACATGGTGTGCCAGCACTTTTTGTACTTCATATACGTTAACCGACTTATTAAACTGTTTCTTGATGCTTGGATTGGCTTCACTTGATACCCATATTTTCAATTCAGCATCCAATTCAAAGGTTCCTGCTGTTTCTATACTAAAACGACTTATGGCTTTATAGGCGATCGACTTATATTCGGTTTTACTTCCAGTAAGTCCTTGCACATCGATTAAAATAAGCCTTTTGTTGGTAAATATAAAGGTATCCCGAAGCAGCTTGAAGCCCAGTTCAATCAACTCTCCATCCGTGAGAAGCTGTCCGTATTTTTTTTGAAGTTCGTCCTGGCTTACCGCACCTGCGTTGCCTAATAATGCCGAAAATAATCCCATTTTATTATGTTTAAATTAAGTTGTTACGATTCATTTTAGGGTGATACCGTCATAAGAGCTTTTTCGATTTTTTTATCCGCTCCAAATGTATCATGATATGCCTTCGAAGCTTTTTCTGGGATATCTGATATAGTAATCTGTACTTTTTCTTCTTTTAATCCTTTTGGGTCTGTATCATAAATGATACCTCTCGATTTTTTGCGAAGCTTTTTCTCGGCATCAATTACAATTGTACCTATATAATAAGCCTTACCTGTTTCCGGAACAGAAAAATTAGCATAGCCTATTGGCAGATTAACTGAGCCATAAGGTGTATAGATGTATTTGATAAAGTGATGGCCTTGCGGAATTTTCATCATGATAATCCCATCCTCAGTAAGCTTATAAGATAAAATGCCTTTTATGTTTTCGTCAAAATATATCTTGGCATTTTTGGTTACATCCTTATCACCATTCACAATTCTGATTTCTCCAATAATGATAACCTCCGATTGAGATACCGTATCATTGGTTGTCAGTTTCGCAGTCTTGCAAGAAGCAAAGAGGACTATAAAACAGAGCAGTATATAGTTTTTCATAGTCGATTTGTTTTCTGCTAAGGTACAAGAATCTTTTCTCATTTTTCAGACTATAAAAAACTTGCTTTTTGGCAATTTAGCGTTTTTATAATGCTTTAATCAAGACTGCCATTTCTCCCTGCACAGTACTATCTTTTGATTTTGAGGCTATCGTTTTTAAAACTGCTTCGATAAAAGCAACCTCATCAGCATGCCTATCGTTCAATTGGTCAATGCTTAGGGTTTTCCCATCTTTTGCCTGTGCTTCTATAGAAGAATACGTACCTTCATCAGACTTATTTCGTTTACGTGAAGTCGTATCTATCGCATAAAAAAGGTCCAGGATTTTATTTAGTGAAGTTTTGTCAAGAGACACGATTTGGCTTTGGGGTATAGTTTTATCTACATCTGCCGAAGCTGCCAATACCACATTTAGGTTTTGATAACCAATTTGGCTTTTTTGGCAATCAACAATAATTTGTTTAGGGTATTGGGAATGGCTTAGATTGATTATAATAGTGGAAAAATCTTGCTTTTGTTCTTTTTCCACACAAGAGCCAAAAATGACAACAGCAATTAAAAGAAATACTTTTTTCATAACGAAATGTTTTTACTAAGATAAAATATTTTTATCGAGATCGTTATATTTTTTCCATTAAGCTAATTAAAAAAAGTACGGTTTATCTGATTAATTGTATTTATATATCTTTATGGTAACAAGACTAATGTCTCCTTCTCTTTATTTATAAACTAAACACTTAATTAACTTTTTATGAAAAAAATTCACCTCTTATTCTTCTTTCTTTGTTTTTTTAATTTATCCGCTCAAAATGGCACTTATTATCTGAGCAACTTTCTGACATCTCCCCATAATTTTACAAGTCTGAATCAGGTTGTTACTTATTTAAACTCACAACCTGCGCCATCAACATTAATTATGAATGCTAACATCGGTGTAACCTCAAACGTTACAATAACCGAGAAGATTGCTTTAAAATTCCAAAATGGGTTTAAAGTAAGTATTCCGAATGGAGTTATCCTGACATTAAACTGTCCTATAGACGCAGGCATTTTTCAAATTTTTGACACAGCGGTCAGCGGAAAAACAAACGGTTATCCTTTAATAGAACAGACTTATCCTGAATGGTGGCATAAACCAAGTGATTTTTATTGGACAGATGCTATTCAAAGTGCTGTCGATTTTTATCCAAAAGTTTTCTTTTCCAGCAAAAGTGCTCCTTATGAAATATCAAAATCTATTACTCTTGATCTCAGCAAAAATGACCAGGCAGGTTATATACTGACTGGTGTTGGACGTAGTTCTGCTTTTAGCAACTATACCTCCCAAACAACTGATTTTGTTTTTAAATGCATCAACATACCTACTGTAGGGTATCTTGGTGGACTTAAATTTGAAAACCTGAATTTTTATTGCTATAATGGAATCGCTATTGAATCACCAGCAGGTTTTGGTACGATGGACGAAAGTTCACCTATCCAAAATGTCAAGATTAACAATTGCCGTTTTTATCAACAAATCAGTAATGGTAATCCCAGTGTTGTGAGCAACAATAATATTGCTATTTCCTTTAAAAAAGTATTTGATTCGGAAATTTCAAATAATTACATCATCGGATTCGGAACCGGAATCAAGTTTCAGGGTTCTGATATCAATACAATACGGGACAATAGGGTAATGAATTTTTATCACTATGCCATCTGTGATTTGGCCTTCGGTACTTTCGGCTCTCAAAACACTATCGTACACAATGATTTATTAGGTTATAAAGGCGATCAAAACAAAGGAGCTTTTATAAAATCAACTTCCCGACACATCATTATTCGTGACAATTATCTGGAAAACCAACCTCCTAAACTAAATGGTTCAATTCCGCTTCCAAATTCTAATAGTAAGATTTATGCTTATATTGATTGTTCCAAGCGTAACTTAACGGCTGGCACAGATTACTATAATGGCGAATTCACAAAAATCATCGATATTACCGGAAATAGAAGCGATGTTGAAAACAATACCTGCACCAACTATATCTATTTTATAGATGAAAAATTCAAATTCTTAAATTTGGTCGAATCACCTAATATATCTGCTTATACTTTGGGCTCTACTTTCTGTACATATGAAACAAGCAATCCTGTATCCCATATTCTCTTACAGATGGATTATATCAACCGATGGGATAAGATTATCAACATACAAAGCGAATCCTTTAAAGGCTGGGAAAATTTTTCGTCTTCACGATATTTTGCAGATGCTTCCAATGGGGATCTTTTAATTTCTCCAAGTAACTTTTCTCACACAATTATTCATGGTCAGTATGAAATGCAACGATATAATTCCAGAGGACTTATGCTGCAGAAAGATCAGGCGATTTTTGTACAAATCAACCAAAAAGACAGCACTAATCTTTCTTTTGGAAGTCTTCCAAAAAATATTAATTTCAAAATTAAAGTGCGTAATTATCGTAAATCACTGCAAGATCCTCTTGATACAAATAGTAACGATCTTTACTTCAGTATAAAAACCAGCACCGTAGAAATGCCTCTTCCTCTTTATTGGACCAATATTGAAATTCCTGATGGGGATAATTTTTCTACTTTAAGCGTTACTATTCCTTACCCCCTTTCTAATGCATCTTCCAATCAGGTACCTGCAGATTATTTTGATCCAAATAAAGTTTATTATATTTCGATTGCAGCCCGAAATTCTACGAAAGAGATTAGGGAAATGATATTAGAAGCTGCCCCTCCTGTATCATCTGCAAAAGAAAAAAAGACAGAAGAAGATACTAAAGATTTAAAAAGTGAAAAAACGGAGGATCAAACCACAGAAGAAATACAACGCATCATTGTAAACAATGAAATTAAAACGTATCCAAATCCGGTTAAGGACAAAATAACTTTTGATATTAAAGAAGGGGATTCTTTAAAAGCTGTAGAACTATATGACACTAATGGAAAGTTCATACAAAACCTGACCAATAAAATAACCGAGAATTCCGTAGATATTAGCACATTGGAAAGCGGTACCTACTTTGTAAAAATCATCAGTCTTTCTACTACTTCAAAAACTATTATAAAGAAATAAAATCTGAATTTAAGCCAAATAAAAAACAGAGGAGCAATATTTTATTGCTCCTCTGTTCCTTTATGTCAATACCACAACTGGCTCTATAACTTTTCAAAATAATCGTTACTGTATTATAGCTACAATTTCTTTAAAACCTCTATTCTTAGCATGCTGTAAAGGAGTTACACCATCATTATCCGGAATATTCAATCTGGAACCGGCATCTTTCAAAATCTTAACAATTTCCTGGTATTTTTTGCTGCCATTTCCTAACACAATCGCTTCCATCAAAGCGGTCCAGCCTAAACGATTTACATGGTCAATCGGAAAATTTTTAGTATTTGCTAATAATCTCACGGTTTCCACATGTCCACGTTCACAAGCCGGAATAAGTGCCGTTCCATTATATCGGTTAAAAATATCAAAACGGGCTCCATTGTCTAAATACAGCTTTACAAGCTCTGTTTGTCCGCTTGCTCCGGCATATAAAAAAGCACTGTCTAAATTATCCGACTGTTGGTTGACATCTGCTCCATATTTTAGGAGTAACTTCACCATTTCTGTATGTCCGTTTCTCGTAGCAATTAACAACAAAGAATTTTTATTGTTATCAGTAATATTCACATCAACTCCATTTTCGAGTGCCTTTGTCATACCTTGCACATCATTTTTTGGGACTAATTCTAAAACATTCTGATTCATTACGTGAGTTGTTTGAGTTAAAGAAGGGCATGACGCAGCTACTGCCATCATTGCCATTAAAAGCATACCTTTCATTGCAGTAAATTTTCTTAAAACTATATCACAAAGATAAAATAACCACATATCTTCTGAGTATGAAGATTTCTTCCATTACTTGAAAAATTTATCTTTTCCTTAATCAGAATAAAAAAACCTGCCATAAAGCAGGTTCTCCTTACTAAATTTAGAAGCACAGGCACATTGTACTCCTAAATCTAAAATCCTAATTCGTTAAATCCTTCTCTGCTCCTCTGTCTGCTCTCTGGTTTTTTCTTTCAGTTTCTGGTTACCGAAATTATATCGGAATCCCAATCTTAAATTTTGCGAATCGGAATAATAGCGTGACTTATTATACTGGTTACCATAGTCTGTACTCATTCTCAATGTCTCACCTCGGTAAACATCAGAAAAAATGCCATATACTTCCCCATTACCTTTCAATACCTTTTTGCGTAGTGCCAGTGTCAGGTTGGATGTTGGGTCAAAAACAAACGTACCTTGTACTGAAGATGAATTATAATTGAAATTAATCTCGCCGTTAAAATCTTTTTTCTTGTTTAGGGCAAAACGGTTGTTGACACTAAAATTATAAGTAGGTCGTCCGTTGCTATACATCTTTCTGTCTACACCCTGAAAACGATCTTCTACATAGCTAAAGGCACCTTGTAATCCGGCATCCCACCAATCAAAAAACGTCAGGTTTGTATTAAATTCTAATCCAAATGCATAGTTCTTATCAATATTAGTGAATTGGTAAACCACCGTATTTTCTTCATAATCCTGATACACAATCTCCATCGACGGATCTTTTTCCAGTCTGTAGAACAAGTCGAAATTATACTTGCCTTTGAGCGTATACAACAAGTTTAGATTGTGTGTAATAGTCGGCAGTAAATTTGGATCTCCCATACCATACGAATAATTATTATTGTAAGTACGGAACGGATTTAGTTCGCTATAACGAGGTCTGCTGATTCTCTTTCCGTAAGAAAAACCGATTTCATGATTCTCATTAGGTTTGTACATTGAATAAAAAGTCGGAAACAGTTTGAAATAGTCCTGACCGTTAACTTCTGAAGTCGTAACCGAATTACCTTCAAGCGAAGTATATTCTCCTCGCAATCCTGCCTTGAAGCTCCATTTGCCAAACTCCTTGCTATAACTCAGATATCCAGCAAAAATGGACTCGTCATACAAAAATTTACTTGTACGTCTTAAATTGGGTACCAGAATCCCACCAATCTCATCACGGAAATCAAGCTTACTATCTGCCGACACATTACTGTACTTTAATCCTGCTTCAAGCGTACCGTTTCTTTCATTGCTATAATCCGCCTGAGTAGAGAATAGCTTGATTGCTTGTCGGCTGTTATTCACAAAACGAGTATCTCTATAAGGTGTACCATCAGGTAAAGAAAACGCCGTGTTGATGTCCTGATTATCTTTGGAAAGATAATTTGTAAAATCAGCATTGATCGCCAATTTTGCTTTTTCAGACAATACACGTTCGTATAAGAAATTATATGCCGCATTACGTGCAGGATTCTTCCTATTATTGGTTGTTATATAAAGTGAGTCCAGTAATCTGTCTCCTCCATAGATTGCTGTCGGCGAACTGTATCTGCCATATTGTTGTGGTGCTTGAAAAGCTGTACTACCTACGGTAAAAGTATTGAGCGAATCCAATTCGTAAGTTGCCTGTAATCGATAGGAATGCTGCTCCAGCGACTTGCTCTTGCGACGCAAAAGACTCTTCCATTCTGAAGCTACTCCACCATTTTCGTCATAATAGCGCGTCAAATCCCTACTTTCGTTTACATACTCTCCCATTCCAAAAGTATAACGTCCCATTAAGGAGAGTTTTTTGCCTTTATAAAAATGTCCCGTCGATGTTACTGCTTTTGGGTATATCGATTGTACATAAGCTGTATTGACAGAACCCTTATAACCCTCTGACAGTACTTTCTTAAGCTTGATATTGACAACGGCCGATCCTTGCGCATCGTATTTAGCTGGCGGATTGGTAATGACCTCAACCGATTTTACATCTTCGCCACTCGTGTTTTCCAAATACTGCTTCAGCTCATCGCCACTCATATATATTTTCTTATCGTTAATTGTTACCAGAATGCTCTGGCTGCCACGTATCGAAATACTACCGGCACCTGTAGTTGTTACGCCCGGTGTTTTGGATAAGATTTCCCAGGCATTGTTAGAAGATAAAGAAGAGTTTTCTACATTAAATTCCATGCGGTCTACCAGCCTTTTCACAATAGGGCGCTTTGAAACGATTTCAACGCCTTCTAACATTTCTGCTGTCTGTTTCAACACAAGAGGTTCCACCTGCTGATCACCCGTAACGGTAATGTTTCTGTGCGCTCCTGACATTCCGATGGCGCTTGCTTTTAGAATATATTCTCCGTTCTCAACTGTACTTATAACAAAACGTCCTTCCTCATCCGCAAGTACTGTTCTGTATGCCGTAGAATCCTGTACTTTTAATAAAGCCACATCAGCAAAAGGCACCGCCTTGCCTCCGGTTTCTGTTATGGAACCGGAGAGGCTGTGCTGTGCGTTGCTCCACAATGGAAGCAACAGTAAAAAAATAACTAACTGTTTCATGATTTGATTGATGATTGATGAACCACGTGGATTCATAAGATGATTGATTGATGATGATTGAAACTCGATGATTGATGGTGCAAATCTCAGCAAACGCTTTCTGGAAATGGGTTAACGAAGGGTTAATGAAGGGTTAAACACAAAATGCCCTTCTTTGCAGTATTTAACAAAAGGGACTTCCGGCATATCCCAGCCCGTATCTGCTGTGCTAACGTGTAATTTGACCGCAGTAGATTTGGTTAAAGAAGGGTTAACGGTTTGTTTTTTAACAGGGCAAAGCCAATAAACTCCTAGCTTTGTCCCAACAAACCAGCATTTGTCATGAAACGAAAAATAATGTTATTAATAGCTTCCTGTATTTTTACCGTAGCCGCATTGGCGACAATACAGGGCTATTTTATATACAATACTTATAAATTGACCGAAAAAGAAGTTAGCGCCAAAATCAAGAAGCAGCTTTTTGAATTGGAAGATACAGACGAATGGTATAATCTGAACAATGCCTGGATGCGACTTTCAGGTCAATTTATTAAGGACTATGCCTATAAGAGAGTCAAAAAAGAGGAATTTGTAGCTTTTATGACCAAAAAATCCGATTCGCTCAGTGAACTCATGTCAGATTATATGACAAAAATGAAAAAGCCTGGCGATTATGATATCGGTTATTCGGTTTACATCAATTCGGCTACGATTCTTGAAAACGAAAAAATGAAAACTTTTTATAAAGGTAAACTGTTTGTAAGTGGAAACCGCATCCGAAACAAAGATGAGATATCGGCTTCTACCGGCAGATGGGAAAGCGATTTAGAATTAAGCGTTAAAGACAGCCTGGTTGCTCCGCTAAAAAAAGATTTTAAGTTTCTTATTAAAAGTGAAACCTATTACAGCGTTGCCAATTGGCAAATGACGGTAATTAGCCAAATGGCAGGACTGCTTATCTTTTCTATTCTGCTTATGGCGTTTGTGGTTTACCTTTATTATTTATCGCTTAAAAACCTAATCAGCCAGAAACGTATTGCCGACATCAAAACCGATTTTGTAAACAATATTACCCACGAATTCCAAACTCCATTAGCAACGATGGACATTGCCATCAAAACCTTGCAGCGCAAAGAAAGCAACATGACAGAAGAGCATTACAGACACACGCTGTCTTTGCTCGAAAGGCAAAATGAAAGATTACAGAAGCTGTTTCGTCAGGTCACCGATGCTTCGTTGCTCCCTACAGCACATACAGAAAATGTAAAGCAGATCAGCTGTAGTGAAATACGTGAGATTGTTGAAGATTTTAAGCTCTCGCATCCTAACATCGCTATCAACTGTCATCAGGAACAAGAAAGTATACATGCCAAAATTGACCCGTTTCATCTGAATACTGTTATCGTAAACCTTTTGGAAAATGCAGTAAAATATGGAGCAACAGAAATCGATATTGAAATGAAAGTCCAGAAAAATAATTTTATAATGAGTATTCAGGACAATGGACAAGGCATTGCCTCAAAAGAACAGCTTGCCATCTTTGATAAGTTTTACAGGATTGAAAAGGGAAATATACATGAAACCAAAGGTCTTGGACTTGGACTATTTTATGTGAAGCAACTCATTGAATCCTATAAAGGCACAATCAGAGTAGAAAGTGAAGAAGACAAAGGAGCCCTATTTTTAATTACCCTACCCCTATGAAAAAGCACATCCTATTAGCAGAAGACGATTTCGACTATGCTTCCATCCTGAAGCAGTATCTGGAATTTTCCGGATTTCAAGTCACCTGGGCCAAAGACGGCAAAGAAGCCCTTAAACTGTTTCCTGATACCCAGCCGGATATTTGCGTCTTTGATGTAATGATGCCACAAATGGACGGTTTTACACTGGCAGAAAAGGTTGTTGATACCTATCCGGAAACACCTTTTATTTTCCTGACGGCCAAATCAATGAAGGAAGACAAGATAAAAGGATTAAGGCTTGGAGCCGATGATTATATCGTCAAGCCTTTTGAAGTAGAAGAATTGATATTGCGAATTACGAATATATTGAAGCGCGTGCAGAAAACGGCGCCACAGCACACGGCAGAGAAAAAATTCAAAATTGGGCACTATCTGTTTGATAGCGAGAACTATTTATTAACACATGAAAACGTTACGCACCGAATTACGGAAAAGGAGGCACACCTAATTCAATTTTTATATGCCAACAAAAACAAGCTTGTAAAAAGAGAAGATATCCTAAAAGAAATCTGGGGCAACGATGATTTTTTTTCCGGCAGAAGCATGGATGTCTTTATCAGCCGATTACGCAAGTATTTCAGCGAAGATACTGCGATAGCTATTCCAAGCGTGAGAGGCTTGGGGTTTGAGTTTAACATTAAAGAATAACATTAAATAATAACATTATGAGACTAATTATCACCATCGCATTTATGGCTTGCAGTTATATGGCAAGCGCACAGAAGGCTACTCCTACGCCACCAACACCTCCAACACCGGCAACACCGGCAACACCGTCGACAAAGACATCGTCAAACACTACATCAGTAGTAACAATAAACGGAAAGACGTATGTT
>CAZFGA010000014.1:0-84683 GCA_964518395.1 uncultured Flavobacterium sp. | reverse complement strand
CGGTGTTCTTCCATTCCTGTAGCAACCGGAAAGATATTCGGGTCAAAAATGATATCTTCTGCCGGGAAACCAACCTTATCAACCAAAACATCATAGGAACGTTTGCAGATTTCTATTCTTCTTTCATAAGTATCTGCCTGACCTACTTCATCAAAAGCCATGACAATAACTGCGGCTCCATATTTTTTTATCAGTTTTGCCTGGCGGATAAAATTCTCTTCTCCTTCTTTTAAACTGATGGAATTGACAACACTTTTTCCTTGTGCTACTTTTAATCCGGCTTCAATAATTTCCCATTTTGAGCTGTCAATCATTACCGGAACACGGGAAATATCAGGTTCAGAAGCTATCAGGTTCAGAAAAATGGTCATGGCACGAACACCATCGAGCATTCCCTCATCCATATTAATATCGATAATCTGTGCTCCCCCTTCTACCTGTGCTCTGGCAATATCCAGTGCTTCTTCATATTTTTCTTCTTTTATAAGACGCAGGAATTTTCGGGAACCAGTAACATTGGTCCGTTCTCCTACATTTACAAAAATGCTTTCAGGTGTTATGATTAAAGGTTCAAGACCTGATAATTTTAAGTGTTTTTTACAATCGACATCTGCCATTTTCTTTTTCTTTTGCTATAGTCTAAACCTGTTCTACAATTCTTGGTGAATATTCTTTTGCTACTTCTGCAATGAGGCGGATATGTTCAGGTGTTGTTCCGCAACATCCTCCAATTATATTAATAAGATTGTCTTCAAGATATTCCCGAATCAGATTCTGCATCTCTTCTGCAGTCTGATCGTATTGTCCAAAAGCATTTGGAAGACCTGCATTAGGATGTGCAGAAATATTGAATGTTGTATTATGTGAAAGTCGTTGCAAATAAGGCTTCAATTGGTCTGCTCCTAAAGCACAATTAAATCCTACGCTCAATAAAGGAATGTGAGAAATCGAGATTAAAAACGCTTCTACAGTCTGGCCAGACAGTGTTCTGCCTGAAGCATCTGTTATAGTACCGGAAACCATGACCGGAATATCCAATTTTCTTTCTTCTTTGACTTCTTCGATTGCAAACAAGGCTGCTTTTGCATTCAGAGTGTCAAATATGGTTTCTACCAATAGTATATCGGAACCACCATCAATCAGGGCTTCGACCTGCTGCTTGTAGGCAATGCGCAATTCATCAAAGGTTACAGCACGAAAACCAGGGTCATTAACGTCTGGCGACATGCTTGCAGTTCTGTTAGTTGGACCAATAGAGCCTGCTACAAAACGTGGCTTATCGGGATTTTTTGCTGTGAATTCATCTGCAATCTCTCTAGCTAATCTTGCCGATTCAAAGTTTAATTCATAAACAAGCTCTTCAAGATGGTAATCTGCCATGCCTATTGTAGTTCCTGAAAAGGTATTGGTTTCGACAATATCAGCACCGGCATCAAAATAGTGACGGTGGACCTCTTGTATTGCCTTTGGCTGGGTTAACGAAAGGAGATCGTTATTTCCTTTCAACGGGTGAGGAAAATCTTTAAATCTTTCACCTCGAAAATCTTCTTCTGAAAAATTATACCGCTGGAGCATGGTGCCCATGGCTCCGTCAAGTATGAGGATTCTTTCTTTGATAGCTTTGTGTATGCCTGACATTTTTAATACAATTAGATTATTCAAGATTCCGGTGAATCTAAAAGTCCAATGTATTTTTCAAAAATTATGGTATAGAAAATAAGCCCAAGCCATTAATGGTTGAAAAATACTATCAATATGTTGTCAGGAAAAGAGAGGAAAAATTGGGTTTTTCCGTGTGTTATCTATCCATTTATTATGGTAGAATGTAGCACCTTCTTTAAAGTTTAAAGGGTTGCTAAGGCTTCGCCGGGTCTAATCCCTCCGCCTTTCGTGATAACAATCAATATTTTTAAGAACACTGCAAAGTAATGCAATATGTTTGGTTTTTGCAATAGCCTATGGAAATTATACCGCTATTTGGAAATTTTGTCTGGCTGCAATCCTTAGGATTTGTTCCAATAATTTTGGAGAAAGATTCTTCTCATTTGAGTTTATGTAGACAAAATCTTTTTCAGATTTTTTTATACTGTTATTTAGCGCCATTTTAAAATCTGCCGAAAACACTTGTACCTCAGGATTGACACTAATGATATCAAAATCGTTCTGTAGCAGGGTAAAATAGTCCGGAAGAATATCTTCTGCATTTGATGTATCGACAGCGATAAGGTTTTCGAGTTCATTTTCCTGAACAAAATTGATAATATCTTCCACTCTGAAAGGAACAGCAAATTGAATAAAATTGGCTTCCCAAGAATTTTTTACTGTTGGCTTTTCGAAAAAGGCAACAGTAGAGTTTGTAATTACAGGCAATCTCAGTTCGAGACTCCTGTTTTCAAGAAGCGGTTTCTGACTGGAAAGTATTTCATTGATCAGGGAGCTTCCTATCTCTTCGATTCCAAAGAGGATAATATTTATTTTTTTGATAGACATGATTCTGGAGATTTTTAATTAAAAGAACTGCTTTTGACTGGCAATCAAAAGCAGCCTTTCAACAAACAAACAAACAAACAAACAAACTAAACAAATATGATTTTATGCTTTATGCGGCATAATTATATTCCTTGTATAAAATCAGCTCTACCGGCGTGGAATTAACCAAATTGTCATAAACCGGACTTTTTTGCTGTACTAATTTTAACCATTTCTGAAGTACCTGAAGTGAAGCGTCTGTTGTTGGCTTCAATACGATTTCGATTTTATTGAAACCTACTCTTTCCTCCAGGCTTGCTTCGCCTGTTATTTCTACTTGTAATGATTTGAGGTTTATACCTAATTCCGCAGCAACCTGCTGGCTGACTGCATTTACGCATCCTGCAAATCCTGCAAGTATATATTCGAATGGGCTTGGGCCTTCTAATTCCGGGAATTTCTCATTCCTACTTATTCTGACATCGGAATTTTGTGTCTTGACTACGAATTGCTCATTATTTCTTGAGTATCCTAAAACATTTATTGTTTTCATATTTTTTTATTTTTTTGAGATTTAAAATTGAGATTTAAAACAAAAAGTCCTTTTGGACGGCTTACCAAAAGGACTTATCACTTGAATATATAAAGAGATTATGTCGTTCGCTTTTGGCAATGGAGTTTAAGGTGGCAATACATCCACATATGCTTTTTACAGATAATCGTTGTTATTGTGTTCATCTTTTTATTTTTATTCCTAAAGAATTATTTTTTCAAAAAAAAAGCCCCTGTTTGATACAGGGGCTTTTTGCTATATTTTTAATAAACTTAAAATTTGGCAATAGTACCTCCTGCGGAAACCTCCCACATCTTACAGTACGTATGACAAATAATAGTTCTCATTTTTAATTCTTTTTGATGGTACAAACTTCAGAACTATTTTTGAATTGACAATGCCTAAAATAAAAATTTAACATTTATTTTATTTTGAAACAAAAAACTTCTGCTCCTAAAAGCAGAAGTTTTTACTAAAACAATCTCTTCGTAGTTAGTTCTTTATAATCTTAGAAGATCCTGATCCTAAATCTGTCTGAACATTTAAGAAATACATTCCTGATGTTAGGTCAGCAATATTAACCTGAGTTTCAGAAACACCATCTGTAGTGAGGGTTTTCACTACTCTGCCATTTAAATCTGTAACTTGAATCGAATTGATAGAAGCATTATTCTTGCTGGTCACATTCACAATTCCTGTTGTTGGATTTGGATAGATTGAGAAGTTATTTGCCAAAAAGTCATTTGTTGACAATGCTGTTGCGGTAACCTTATAGTCATCTATCAATAAAGCGAACTGGTCATTTGAGATACAATTAATAGATATATACACATTCTGTCCTGCATAAGCATCCAGATTATAAGTATACTGTGTCCATGTTGCAGTTGTTTGTACGTAGTTTCCTGTTGAAATAACAGTAAAATTTGCAGTTGCTGTTCCTGTAGTTGAAACTCCTACTTTAAAGCGTTCATTTGGGTAAGCTGAAGCTGCAGATTTTGCCCAAAAAGTCAAAGTATTCCCTGTAGTTCCAAGTTGAATTCGTGGGGAAATCAACCAGTCATTATTTGGAGCTATTGGTGGCCTTGAATTAAAACAAGCGATTACCTTATCGCCTGTTCTGGCTGTCCATGCACTACCTACCGGTGGATCGGTTGCTAAACTATTAAATATAATGAATGCACCTGTATATTCAGAATTTTGGAATACAACCGGTATAGGGTTATCTTCTGTACCAACATCAATTCCCCAAGTTGGACCTCCATCAACATCGGTCAATGTCCAAGAACCGATGTTTGCAATAAGAAAATTGTTATACGATTCAAAACCGTCTTCAAAAATCGTGATTTGGGCATTCATACCCATTGAAGATAAAAACAAAAAAGATAGTAACGTTTTTTTCATAAAATGTATTAATTAAAGTTAAATAAAGTTCACATAGATTACCAAGAAACAAAAAAGGCCTACTTGAAAAAAAGCAGGCCCATTTCAAGTATAAATTTTGATCATTTAGCCTCTAGCAAGCAGATGCATCTTTATAAAAGTTTAGTTAATACTCTGGCAATATAACAAAAAAATGTTTATCTCACAATATCTAATTATTTTTCACAAAAAAAAGGATTGATTAAATCAACCCTTTTATATTTTTTATTTTCAAAATATTTAGTTCTTCACAACTTTTGTAGTACCAGTACCTGAATCGGTTTGTACGTTTAGGAAATAAACTCCTGTGGTCAAATCAGAAATATTAATTTGCGTCTCTGAAACACCATTTGCATTTATATTTCTTACGACTCTTCCATTCAAATCAGTAAGTTGAATTGTATTAATAGCCATATTATTTTTGCCAGCCAGGTTCACAATACCTGTTGACGGGTTTGGATACATACTAAAATTGTTTGCAAAGAAATCATCTCTGCTCAACACTCTGCTAACTTCAAAAGTATCAATCCCGATAATATCTGAATTGGCACCGCTAGGCCCTCCATTAGTTACAAAATATCTAAATGCAAACTTTACAGCTGTTGGTCCGGTTAGTCCGGCAACTGTAAAACTATATTTTGTCCAAACCTT
This sequence comes from uncultured Flavobacterium sp., assembly GCA_964518395.1. Lineage (GTDB taxonomy): Bacteria > Bacteroidota > Bacteroidia > Flavobacteriales > Flavobacteriaceae > Flavobacterium. Next base: position 79,591 of record CAZFGA010000014.1, on the reverse strand, counting down.
AGGATATACGAATCCAGTAGCTAAATTTGGGTTGACAGAAACACCAAGTGTAGTGAACGAGCCTAAATTGGTAGCACCACCTGTTGGGTTTGTGTGTGTAGTAGCCGTACTCATTCTAAGCTCTAAACGATCTGCATAGTCTGTTGTTCCTGAAGTCCCTTTTCTAGACCAAAAAGAAACAACATCGCCATTTTCTACTGTAACTACAGGACTGATCAACCAATTGCTGATGTTTCCAGCTCCCGTGGTACTCGTAAAATTAACCAGAGCAAAAGAATTTCCACCTCCCGCTTGCCCATTCGGGACTGGACTAACTTCACCAGTTGCATATTCCCTGTCATTAAAAGGATTTCCCTGAACTGGCGGTGTCGCAGCCAGATTTACTGTAACAGGAGTATAGCTGGCTACCGTCCATAATGTAGTAGTTGACGGTGAGCTTTGGTTGGTTCTTACCCAACCAGCCGTCTCCATTTCTGTTGTTGTACCGCTAAAACCAAAATTGAACACATTTTGCGCATTAGCAATCCCAGAAGTTGAAACTAAAAAAAGAAATAGTAGAGTTTTTTTCATAATTTTTTAATTAAAATATTAAACATACATCAAACAATTATTCAAATATAAACATTTTTAATATAATTTAAAATATTTTAAAAAAACCGTCAATTGTTTCTATCCTAACTGTTTTGTCAATTAAATATGCTTTTATACCTTTGCAGTCAAAATCGAGAGAGGAAAAATTTGTACTGATTGCAACCTCTGATGCTGACAGCCAAAGCATCATAAAAATGCTAAAGCAGAAAAACTCTTCTTTAGCCTTTCTTTGCAATTTTTCCGACTCCTAAAAACATAAAAAATATGGCTTATTTATTTACGTCAGAATCTGTGAGTGAGGGACATCCAGATAAAATTGCTGATCAAATTTCAGACGCGCTAATTGATAATTTTTTGGCTTTTGATGCTGATTCAAAAGTTGCTTGTGAAACTTTGGTTACTACTGGACAGGTTATTCTGGCGGGAGAAGTTAAATCAAAAACATACTTAGATGTACAGCAAATTGCCCGTGATGTCATCAAAAAAATTGGCTATACAAAAAGCGAGTATATGTTCGAAGCAAATTCTTGCGGTGTATTGTCTGCTATTCACGAGCAATCTCAAGACATCAACCAAGGTGTAGACCGTGCCAGCAAAGAAGATCAAGGTGCAGGTGACCAAGGGATGATGTTTGGTTATGCAACAAACGAAACAGAAGATTTTATGCCATTGGCACTTAATCTTTCCCATAAACTATTACAGGAATTAGCTGTTTTGCGTCGTGAGAATAACGAAATCAAATACCTTCGCCCAGATGCCAAGTCACAAGTTACTTTAGAATATGATGACAACAACAAGCCGGTTCGTATTGATGCTATTGTAATTTCTACACAGCACGATGATTTTGATAATGAAGCGAACATGCTTGCCAAAATCAAAAAAGACGTAATCGAAATCCTGATCCCAAGAATTATCAAAAGCAACCCGCACTATGCGCACTTGTTCAATGATACGATCCAATACCACATTAATCCTACCGGAAAGTTTGTAATTGGCGGACCACATGGTGACACAGGCTTAACAGGAAGAAAAATTATTGTTGATACTTATGGTGGAAAAGGCGCTCATGGTGGAGGTGCATTTTCAGGAAAAGACCCGAGCAAAGTAGACAGAAGTGCTGCCTATGCAACACGTCATATTGCTAAAAACTTAGTTGCGGCAGGAGTTGCAGAAGAAATTTTAGTACAGGTTTCATATGCTATTGGAGTTGCAAAACCAATGGGAATCTATATCAATACGTATGGCACTTCAAAGGTAAATCTTACTGATGGTGAGATTGCCAAAAAAGTGGAAGAATTATTCGACATGAGACCTTATTTCATTGAGCAAAGGTTGAAACTGAGAAACCCTATTTACAGCGAAACTGCAGCTTACGGACATATGGGAAGAAAACCGGAAACCGTAACTAAAACTTTCAAGACTCCAAACGGAGAAGAGAAAACGGTTACAGTGGAGTTATTTACATGGGAAAAATTAGACTTTGTTGATAAAGTAAAAGCAGCTTTTGGATTATAATAATCAATTCAGATATAAAAAAACCATCCTTTACAGGATGGTTTTTTTTATTTTTAGTAGGTTCCGTTTTTCATCTTCTCTAAAACAGTTTCCATTTCCTGCTTTGTACTGTCGTCAATATCCGCAGCAAACTTCAGTGCTCTTTCCTGAGTCGCAATTCCCTTTTTCTTATCGCCATTTTTATAATACAATTGCGCCAAGGTATCTAAATAATAAGGATTGTCCTTTTCCAACTGCAGACTGGATTCCGACCATTTTATAGCCTTTCTGACAGCCTCTGCATTCTTAGACTTTTCGACTACAAACCAAGCCACCTGATTTGACAAATGTGCAAAAGATGCTTTATAACTAACCCAATCCTGATAGCCATAATTAGAATCTGTAGTAGGTCTAGTACTATAAAGTTCATCCAAAACCTCTATTACATTTTTCCCATCAAAAAGAGCCGTATAAAACGCGTCATAATCTCCAACATATTCTTTCTCTACATCTGCCGTTTCAGAAAGCTCATTTAAAAAGCCAAAGTAATTGATTTTAGCCATGAGTTTATCCCCGCTTTTTTCAGACACTCTCTTATAAAGTTCCAGCATTTTTTTCTGGTATTGGGCATCCAGTTTCTTACCACTTCCCCAGTTTACATTAGCAGACAATGCCCTGTTTAGATCAGCCCCCACATCGGTATAAGAATAGGTCACTTCAGCCTCCTTGTTTTGGTTTTCCAAAATCACATCATAATGCTTCAGAAGATAGTCAATTACCTTAAAGCTGGTTTCGTCAAACAATCTTCCCTCATTAAAAATCTTATAATAAAATCCGCTATTCTGGATATCAGCCAAAGAAACTTTCACAAAATCCATATCCGGCTTTGCATCCTTAGCATGGTTGTTCACAATCCTGTTCCAGGCAGAAAGCAATTTTGCTTTGTCAAAATTCACTTTCGTGTATACTGTTTCATAATGTCTGTAGTAATCCGGATATGCTGCAACAGTATCAACCGCAACAGCTGTTTCCTCAACAGTTTTCTCTTCAACAGGAACACCAACAGTGATGGATGGCGGCGGATAAATTGGCAATCCCGCAGTACCCTCTGAAAGCAATTTCATTTTCTTCAATATCTCAACATCCTTAGCTTTTTTCGAATTTATGTCGGTATTGAGCTCCATCATCGTTTTCACAAAATTAAGCTCCTCATTTGCTGAGGAATACACCTCAAAAAGATTAGAGTTTTCTGCTATACTTCCCTTAGTCTGGCTCAATATGTTTCCATAAGCATCCATAACTATAGTTGACGGATTATTTGCAATCTTATTTTTGGCAGCCCATGATTTATCTTTCACAGTTGCCAGGTAATAATTATACTTGTCATAATCTTGTTCTTTATACTCATATAAAGTATAAGTTCCTATCGAATATTGCTGGTTTTGGATAAACTCATCAAATGTCTTTTTTGCATTTTTATTATCCGGATCATATGAAACCACCAAGAATTTATGGGGTGTTTTTTTTGTTGCCTCCAACGCTTTTTGAAGATTGTCTTGCACGACCAGCTTAAAGTTAGACGCTGTAGCAACAGCAACACTGTCTGCCGCTCCATAACCATACATATCCGTTTTACCAGGATAAGTCCAGTTATTCTTCTTTATCGTTTCAATTGGTTTTTCTTTTACTTTAACCACTTTCGTTTGTTGGCCTTCCTGTACAAAAGTCAACGGATTTTTTTTATTCTCTGAAAGCACCAATTCTTTTTTCTCATTGTAATATCCCTGAAGGTTCACTTTCCCCAGATAATTAGGAGAATATTCGATTTGGATTTCGTTGGCGCTTCTTGGCAGGGCATATTTGTATAAGGTTGTTTCTCCATTATAATCCTCTCTTGCCAGATAGATATATTCTGCCCTATTGATTTCAAAATTTGCTTCTGTCTCTTCAAAATTCTGTTCGCCTATCAGATCGGAAATAGCTTTGTAGTCAGGTTCTGATTTACCTGACTGGGTTCCTATATATATTCCTGGATAATAACCTGAAATGCCTTTTAGATTTACCCTGATTTTTCCTATTGCAGGATTAGCTTCGGGAGAAAAAGCAACTATAAAATCAGACTCCGCGGAATAATTGTTATTGAAAAACAGCGTGTCATTCTTTACTTCATAGTCTCCATAAAATACTACAAGCTCGTATTGGTTATTATCATAAAGATTCAATTTAATATCCTGCCCTAAGGAGTTAGAGATATAGGCCGTCTTTTCGGTTTTATTCTGCGCGTAAGAAAATGCAGAAAGGAAGAGCAAGAGTCCCAGAGCGTAATTCTTCATGTTTTGGCTTTTTAAATGATTTGTCTTACAAATTTAACCGATTTTTTGAGCAAATCTACTTCTCAGCCAAAAGAAGTATATTCCATCGGGCTATATTCCTGATAAGGAGAGTAACTAACCCAAAATTCCTTACCATCTTACCATAGCCCGACCGAAATTTATTATTTATTATAAGTTATATTTTAATGTCAGTATCAAATACCTTGGCTGAACTCTGTATTGTGATGTGGTTGTACGGTATTGGTTAAAACTGTCATCATTCAGCGTTTTTGTATTCAATAGGTTTGTCGCTCCTATTTTATATTCAAACTTGCTGCCTTTCTTTTGATAAATCAGGCTGGCATTTAAAAAATCGTACTCATTTTCTACCGTCTTACTGCTGTTGTAATAATGATAGAATTCATATTCTGCCACAAATGAAAAACTATCCATAAAATAATAATCCAATTTGGCAAAAGGTCTGTCTGTATAAAATTTTGAGCCTGCATAATCATTTACTACAAAATTATATCCTACTTCAAGATTAGGGAGTTCTCTATAGTTAGTTGAAGCTCTCAGCGTATAATTCTGCATAAAACTTTCCTGCGTTCTTACATTTCCATTCTGAATATTATTGAACTTCGACCAGTTCAACCCAATGCCTGCCGATACCTTATAAAATCTCAGAAAAGATCGTCCATAGGCTCCATTAGCATTAATTGTTTCGTCGGCCAGATTTGAGTTGTATGGATTCAATGTCTGATTTACATTATCGAAAACAATTCTGCTTTTCACGGCATCAGTCACTTTACTATATGAAATATTGGCAAATATATTTTCCATATTATACATGCTGTATTTGAAATATCTCAAAGAGTGCAATTGCGTTGTCGAATTTTCCAGAAATCTATTTCCATTATACAAGCTGCTGTATCCTGAAAGGACATTACCCATTACCAGATTGTTGATATCCGTAAAATTATTATTTAGTGCAAAGGTATACGTCAGTGTTTCCGACTTCTTTATTTGATACAGAGCATAGAAATCAGGCAACAGCTTGGAAAAGTTTTGTTTGTAGTTTGTTCCTAACTGTGCATTATCCATGTTGTAATAGTGCGCACTGAATCCAGGAGTGAAGGTAAATTTACCTGACAGAAATTTATAATGTAATCCAACAAAAACATCATTAAAATCATAAGTCACTTTGTTATTATTTTCCGGAGCTTCGAGATTGTTTTTGTTACCGTTATCTAAAATCTGGAAAATACTTGAGTTGAAATTCTGATGCGAATTTGTATTTCCTAAAGTCAGATTAATATTGCTTTTTGGTGTAAGCATATAGTAATAATCCAGTTTGGCATCCAGTTTATTGGTTTTTACAAAACGGCTTTGGTTCAAATTGTTCCTGTCTTGGCCGGCTACATAACCCGATAATGCAAAAGGCTGGGTTAATAAATTGGCATTATAAAAAGGATCTTCATCCTGATAAAGATGCTGCATTTCGAAAGCAAAAACATTTTTATCGTTGGCTGTATAATACAAGCTTGCGTTTTGATTTATTGAAGTTGGATTCTGTTTTTTAGTGGTATAGATATCTTCTGCAGACGTAACATTGTTGACAGTAAACTCCCTTAGCAAATTATTATTTTCATCCTGCTTTGACTGTTTCATCAGTACGTCATAATCAAATTGCAATTTTGTGTTTGGCTTATAGCTGGAGCTAAACTTGAATAGTCCCAGATTGCTTTTTTGGTGTGCGATTTCTTCATTTTTCTGCCTTACGCCTGTTTCAAGAATTGTGCTTCTTGAACGGGTTTCCAAATCAGTTTCAGAAGAAGAAAGAATTGCAAAACCGCTCAGGCTCCATTTTTTAGTCACATTGTATGAAAAGTTGGTAGCTCCGAATTTGGTTTCGATTTCCTTGGCCCTGTTATTTCTTAACATCGCAATACCCAAATCATTTGAGGAAACATTAAAAGAACTTCCTCCTTTTTGCATCATGCCCCTAAAACCACCTGTGAATTTAAAATAATCCTGTATTGTTAAAGGCAACTCTCCTATGTTATTAAAATTGGAGATGAGATTGATACTGTATTTTGGATTATAGTAAAACAGCTTAGGGTTTACTATATAGCGGCTGTCTTCGTGTCCAATTCCTATTCCTGCACTCATGTCACCAAACCAAAAATTCTTTTTGCCGTCTTTCAGCTTAATGTTCATCGCAACATTTTCCTCATTATTTTCAAGACCTTTCAAGGCGCCAATTTCATTATAATTTCGTAAGACCTGAACCTTATCAATAGCATCAGCAGGAATGTTTTTCACCCCTAATTTAGTGTCGCCATCAAAAAAGTCTTTGCCTTCCACCATCAGTTTTTGTACCTTCTTACCTTCTACTTCTATCTGTCCATCGGCATTTACCTCAACTCCCGGAAGTTTTTTCAAAACATCTTCCAGTTTCCTTTCTGTTCCTGTTTTAAAAGAATCCGCATTATAGACTATTGTATCTCCTTGTATGGAAACCGGCATTTCCTGTACAATTTCTACCTGATCCAAATCAACTCCCTGCTCAAGAACTAAGGTCTGTACCATGTTTGTCGCTTCTGTCTGTACATCAACTTCCTTTGCCTGATAACCAATATAACTAACCTTTATCTTATAGGAAGTATTTGCCTTGAGCGACAATTGGAATCTTCCTTTATCATCTGTAATTGCGTAGGCATCCATCGCCTTTGTTGACTGGTTTACTGCCATAACGTTGGCCATTTCCAAACCAACAGCTCCGGCATCAGTTACAATACCTGAAAAACGTATGTTTTGGGAATATCCTGAAAGTGAAAGGAAGAAAAATGCGAGGAAAAGTATTTTTTTCATTTTTGTAAGATAAGTTGGAAACGTAAAACTAATAATTAATTACCTAAATTAATATGGATGTTGCCTTTGGAATCCTTCATGCTTTCCATTTGCTTTTCAATTAGTGCTTCATACTCCTTTTTTGTTACTTTCTTTCCTTTTTTTGGCATCTTAATGACAACCTTATCTTTTGGATTCAGTACAATTTTCGAGCATAATATTACTGTTTTCCCATCTTTTACTTCCATAATCAGTCCTGGCAATCCCCAATATTCTGCCGGACCATGACTAACCGGAATTTCAGGCGTATACCAAACGGTTATTGTTCTGTCCTTAGGCTCGATCGGAGTAAACAATTGGGTCTTGCCCTCACTTTTTTTATTTTTCATTTTCTCATATTCCTCCCTATCCTCTTTAGTGACAGGAATTACAGCAATTGCCTTATAGCAGGTGTAATTACCTATTTTTTTTGTTTCATTAACCAGTTGCCAATCCCATGTTCGTAAAGAATCAGACACTAGAAATTCTTTTCCAAAAAAGTCTTCCTCAGAAAGTGTTGTCTTATCTTTTATATTCTTATAAGCTTTGCCATCACCTGATGAACTGGTATTTACCATCATGACCCTTGGACCCGACGAACCACTTGGAGACTCCAGTTTTTGAGGTTCTTCATAAATCGATTCGATTTTATTAAAACTCAATTCATAGTTTTTCTCAAAAGCTTTCTTCATTTTTTCTTCAAGCATGGATTTCATTTCGGGAGTCATATTTGACCCGCTTATCTGCATTTCATCCATAATTGTTTTTGTCTCATAGGTTGCCCTTCCTGTAAAGTCCTGGGCTTTCATCTGCTGGAAAGAAAAAAGAGTTAAAGCTATTGCCGCAGTAATAGTTGATTTTATCATTTTAGTTTGGTTTTTTAAATTAGTGATACAAAGTAAGTCACATGAAATCTCATTTTCCGTTAACCAACGTTAACGATTGTTAACGGCATTTTTTCAATGCTTTTTGTTCATACTTTTGAAAAATGAAATCAAAGAATTATAAATACATTTTATTTTTTATTTCCATAACTATCATTGCTACAATCAGTTTGCAGATTTATTGGAATATAAAAAACTATGCAGAGAATAAGCAGCGGCTAATCAATGACGTACAGATTGCTTTTGACAACAGCATAGAGCATTATTATGCAGAAGATGTAAAAACCGATTTCATGACATTTATTGGGAATGACTCTGTCAAGAGCCCTAATTTTGTGGAGAATATTATGTCTGACTCCATTTTCATCAATGCAATTACAAAAAGAAAAGTAAAGGCATCAAAAAGGTTTGTAGCGACGAGTACTTTCACAGAAGACAATCCGCTGAAGACAACTACAGTCATAAAAATTAATAATTCCGGAAAAACATCAAAGCAGGTAATTAACTTTACCGATTCACCAGAAGCTAAACATACTAAAGTAATAAAAGGCAAAAATCCTGAAATACATGGAGGGACTTTTGCAATAGAACCCGCAAAGATTTCTGAAGTAAAGGTTCTTACCGGGAAGCGTGCCATGGATAGCGTTTCTAAAATAAAGAACTTCACAAATAAAATCCTTATTTCCCTAACTCGTGATTCAATCGAATTTGAAAAAGTAAGCCATACCCTGGACAAGGAATTAGCACGAAAAGACATTGCTATCCAATATGGAATTCAGCTTTTAAAAACGGATACGGTATTTCAAAATTACCATATGACCAAGAATAGTCATTTCCCTTTGAGCACAATTTCTAATTCAACATTTCTTCCTCCAGGCCAAAAATTGAAACTGTCATTTTCAAATCCGATACCAGTGATTTTGAAACGGAGTATGGTCGAAATCATTCTTTCTTTTCTTCTTTCGCTGTCAATAATTGGCTGTCTGTTTTATCTATTAAAAACAATCAATAAACAGAAAAAGGTAGATGAAATCAAAAATGATCTTATCAGTAATATAACCCATGAATTCAAAACGCCTATTACTACGGTTGCTACCGCTATTGAAGGTATTCGGAATTTTAATGCGGTAAACGATACTGAAAAGACTAACCGCTATCTTGACATTTCAAACCAGCAGCTAAAAAAACTGGAAATCATGGTCGAAAAACTCTTAGAGACAGCTACTTTAGATACGGACAAACTTATGCTTCATAAAGAGCCTACTAATATCGTTTCGACGATACGGAATCTTGTAGAAAAACACCAGGTAATCCATTCTGATAAAAACATTTCATTCCATTCCAACATGGAGCAGCTTATTGTTAATATTGATCCTTTCTATTTTGAAAATACGCTTTCCAACCTGATTGATAATGCCATCAAATATGGAGGTAATACTATCGATATTCATTTAAAATATACCGCCAACAATCTTGAAATTACCGTACAAGACAATGGCCCTGGAATTGAAAAAGACCAAAGAGAAAAGATTTTTGATAAGTTTTACCGAATTCCAAGAGGAAACAGGCATGATGTAAAAGGATTTGGAATTGGGCTTTATTATTCTAAAAAAATAGTAGAAAAACACGGCGGAACACTGGAATTACTTCCCAGCCAGGAACTGACTATTTTTAAAATAAAATTATCAGATGTCTAGCAAAATAAAAATCATACTGGCAGAAGACGAGCCTGCCTTAGCCCAGATTATTAAAGAAAGTTTGGAAACCCGAAATTTTGAGGTTTTGTTATGCAAAAATGGCGAAGAAGCTTTTGAAGTTTTTTCGAAAGAAAAGCCGGAGCTTTTGGTACTGGATGTCATGATGCCAAAAAAGGATGGATTTACGCTGGCAAAGGAAATCCGAAAGCTGGACAAAAAAGTGCCTATCATTTTTCTTACTGCAAAATCACAGACACAGGATGTTGTTGATGGTTTTCAGCTAGGTGGAAATGACTATTTGAAAAAACCATTTAGCATGGAAGAGCTGATCGTTCGTATTCATGCACTTTTAGGCAGGATACAGCAGGAAAAGAATGATGAGAATATTACAATAGGCAGTTATGTTTTCAACCTGACCAAACAAACCCTCGATTATTCCGGAAGCATACAGTTTCTTACGCACAGGGAAGCTTCGTTGCTTTATCTTCTAATTGAAAACAAGAATGATATATTAGACCGTTCACTTGTCTTAAAAAAAATATGGGGCGACGATGATTTTTTTAATGGCAGAAGTATGGATGTTTTCATTACAAAACTCAGGAAAAAACTTAGCCTTGACCCAAACATCCAGATTATAAATGTTCGAAGCCAAGGCTATAAATTGATTACCTAAGCAGTATAAAATTAATTCCCAATTCTAATTCCCGGCCTACCGCCACTTCTTCTGAATTGCTCTTTCATTTCTTCCATTTTTGTCGTTACGATTTCATCGTATTCTTTTTGAGTAACAACCTTGCCTTTTGATGGTGCCTTGATTGATGTTTTTTCTTTAGAATTGAGTACAATTTTTGAGCATAGGATAGCCGTTTTATCATCACTGACTTCAAGAATCAGACCCGGCAATCCCCAATAACCTTCAGGCCCTTGATTTACCGGTATTTCTGGCGCATACCAAGCAATAACATTAACTTCTTTCGGCATTTCAAAATCGTCCATGAAATTGGTTTTCTTATCTTCTGTTTTCTCTTGTTTTGCCTCTTTTGTTTCTTCTTGCTTTTTAAGTCTGAAGTTTCTAAAATCTGATTGGGCTACTTTTTTTACAGCCGTAGCTTTATAGCAGGTATAACCTCCAATCTGTTTGGTTTCACCTTCCAATTTCCATTGTAGTTTTGGCAATGTATCTTTTACAAGAAACTCTTTACCCATAAATTCCTTATCAACGGCAAATGTCCTTTCTTTCACATTTTTATAATAAGTGCCCCCACCGCCCATCATAGAAGACATCATTCTGAAACCTCCATTATTTTGACCCGGTGCATCTAATTTTTCATCTTCCTTATAAATTGATGCCGCCTTATCAAAATTGAGAATAAAAGTTTTCTCCAGCATTTTTTTCATTCTTTCCTCAATAGTCTTCTGCATTTCCGGTGTTACGTCCCTATTTCCTGCAAACCTCGGTTTCATATCAGGGGCGCTGGTTTTAGATTCATAAACTGCTATTCCTTGAAATTCCTGGGCTCCCATTGCAGAAGTCCCTTGCTGTTTTTGAGCATAGGAGTTGGAAATTGAAGCCAACATCATTAAAAAAATCAGGTGTTTTTTCATAAAACAAAATTTAGTATACAAATATGACGGATTTGGACAATATTTGCTACAAAGCTTTTGTTAAATAATTTTAACCTTGCCATTTGAACACAATATTAAATATTTGTATAAAGACCAACATCTGAAAGGATATTCGTAAATTGGCACCTACTATGAGAAAAATTATTTTTATAGCCCTGATTCTTATTCCCGTATTGGCATTCTCACAGCAGCCAAGCATTATCCCTTTTTTTTCTAATGCAGAAAAATGGGAAACAGGGCAGTATATCGGAAAAGACAACTTCGGGAATTTCTATTCTATCAACCAGAATGAATTTAAGAAGACCAGTCCGAATCAGGTATATTTTTACAAAAATGTTTCCTTAGGCAAAATTCACCAGGTCGATTTGCAAAATCCTTTACAGTTGGTTCTGTTTTACAAACAGTTTACAACAGTTGTTTTACTGGATAATCAGCTAAATGAAACCGCTAGGATTAATTTCTCAGAGCTTCAGACACCTTTAAACCCAGAAGCCGTGAGCCTTGCATCACAAAACAGATTATGGGTATATGATATGCTGAGTCAAAAGCTGGGATTATTTGACATACAGAAAAGCACTTTTCAGTCAATAACGCCATCTTTTAAAGAAAACGTAAAATTTTACCAATCTGACTACAATTATTTTTACTGGATCGACACTAAGCAAAACTTATATGTTTCGAATCTGTTTGGGAAAGTGAATTTTCTTGGGCATGTTCCCAATTACAACCAATTGCAGGTTGTTTCTCCAAAACAAATTTTGATGAAAATCGATAATGGATTGTTTCTCTATAATTTAGAAGACGAGTCGTTATCGCCTATCCAATTAAAAGAAAAAAGCTTCAGTCATTTTTCTTTTAAAGACCAAATTTTATCTATTTTTACCGAAAACGAAATCAGTCAATATAAAATCACATTACCGTAATGCACATAGCAGTAGCAGGAAATATTGGAGCCGGAAAAACAACACTAACACGATTGTTAGCAAAACATTTTAAATGGGAACCGCACTTTGAAGACGTAGTAGACAATCCTTATCTTGATGATTTTTACCATCAGATGGAACGTTGGTCGTTCAACCTTCAGATTTATTTCTTGAATAGCCGTTTCAGACAGGTACTTCAGATTCGCGAAAGCGGCAAAAATATCATTCAGGACAGAACAATTTATGAAGATGCTCATATTTTCGCTCCCAATCTGCATGCTATGGGATTGATGACCAATCGTGATTTCAATAACTATAAATCGCTTTTTGAATTGATGGAATCATTGGTAGAAGGCCCGGATTTGCTAATCTACCTGAGAAGCTCAATTCCAAATCTGGTGAACCAAATCCATAAGCGCGGAAGAGAATACGAAAATTCTATTTCTATCGATTACCTTAGCCGACTAAATGAAAGATACGAAGCCTGGATTCAAAGCTATACTAATGGAAAACTCCTGATTATTGATGTTGACAATATCAATTTTGTAGACAATCCCGAAGACTTAGGAGGTATCATTAACCGAATCAATGCAGAAATTAACGGATTATTTTAATCTTAAAAACATAAAAAAAGCCTTCCAATTGGAAGGCTTTTTATTTTATAAAACTTATTTCTTTTTGTAGGCTTCGATCTTTGCCGCAACTTCGGCTTCGGTTCCTTCAAAAACCTCAACAGCTTCTGCTGAATCTGTAACAGTCGTAACAGTAGCTTTTACTTTTCCGTCAGCGTCTTTTACAGATTCAATCCTGATTTCCTTGGTAGATTGTTTTACTTCAGGCGCGGGTGTTGTTTCGTCAAGAACGATTTCAACTCCTTCCAATTGGTCGATTACAGGTTTTGCATCATGACCACCCAAAATAGGAGCGATTACCAAACCTATCAGACACGTAAGTTTAATCAGAATGTTCATAGAAGGTCCGGAAGTATCTTTAAACGGATCTCCAACCGTATCACCCGTTACTGCCGCTTTATGAGCATCGGAACCTTTGTATGTCATTTCTCCGTTAATCATTACACCCGCCTCAAATGATTTTTTAGCATTATCCCAGGCGCCTCCTGCATTATTCTGGAAAACGGCCCACAGTACTCCCGAAACGGTAACTCCCGCCATATATCCACCAAGCATTTCTGCAATTAGTTGATTGTTTTCAGGATAAACCAATTTTCCTAAAAGAACAATCGCAATTGGAAATCCAATAGTCAATATTCCCGGAAGCATCATTTCTCTTAAGGCTGCCTTTGTAGAAATATCCACACATTTTGCATATTCCGGCTTTCCTGTTCCTTCCATAATTCCCGGAATTTCACGGAACTGTCTTCTTACTTCGTATACCATATCCATCGCTGCTTTTCCTACAGAGTTCATTGCCAATGCAGAGAACACAACCGGAATCATACCTCCAACAAAAAGCATCGCCAGAACAGGAGCTTTAAAAATGTTGATTCCGTCAATTCCTGTAAAGGTTACGTAAGCCGCAAATAAAGCCAATGATGTCAAGGCAGCAGAAGCAATCGCAAAACCTTTTCCGGTAGCTGCTGTCGTATTTCCTACTGAGTCCAAAATATCGGTACGCTGACGTACTTCTTTTGGCAATTCGCTCATTTCTGCGATTCCTCCGGCATTATCCGAAATTGGACCGAAAGCATCAATTGCCAACTGCATTGCTGTTGTTGCCATCATAGCAGAAGCGGCCAAAGCAACTCCGTAGAATCCTGCAAAAGCATAAGAAGCCCAAATTGCAGAAGCAAACAACAATACGGTTGGGAACGTAGAAACCATACCTGTTGCCAAACCGGCAATAATATTGGTTCCTGCTCCTGTACTTGATTTTTGTACGATAGCCAGGATTGGTTTTTTACCTAATCCGGTATAATATTCCGTAACCGAAGAAATTACGGCTCCTACGAACAATCCTACCAAAGTGGCATAAAAAACTCTCATCGAAGAAATTTCATGGTAACCTTCACCATAGAATTTCATTTTCATTGTTTCCGGAAGCATCCATGTAACTAAAAAGAAACATGCTACTGCAATCAATGCGATAGAAACCCAGTTACCAACGTTTAGTGCGCCTTGAACCTGAGCTTCTTTTGCGTCATTGCTTTTAATCTTAACCAGCATTGTACCGATGATTGAAATAATGATTCCAACACCGGCTATAGCCATTGGCAAAAGTATAGGACCAATACCTCCGAATTTGTCACCCGTAATGATTCCGCCCATATCTTTGATTACGTAATTTCCTAAAACCATTGCTGCCAAAACGGTTGCTACATACGATCCGAACAAGTCGGCTCCCATACCTGCAACGTCTCCTACGTTATCTCCTACGTTATCCGCAATTGTGGCTGGATTTCTTGGATCATCTTCCGGAATACCGGCTTCAACCTTTCCTACCAAATCAGCTCCAACGTCGGCAGCTTTTGTATAGATTCCACCACCCACACGGGCAAACAAAGCAATCGATTCTGCTCCAAGAGAGAATCCTGCCAAAGTCTCAAGTAAGATGGTCATTAATTCATTTGCAGTCCTTGTTTCTCCATCGTAAATTCCTTCAACCCATTGTCCGTTCATAAAGAAATGGAAAAAGAAAATGAAAAAAGCGGTAAGACCTAAAACAGCAAGACCTGCAACCCCAAGTCCCATTACCGTTCCTCCGCCAAAAGATATTTTTAATGCTTGCGGCAAACTCGTACGAGCTGCCTGTGTCGTTCTGACATTTGTTTTTGTAGCAATCTTCATTCCCATGTTTCCTGCCAGAGCAGAAAATACAGCTCCAAAGATAAAAGCAATCACTATAGATAAGTGAGTAGTAGCTCCGGGTAAAAATGTGATTGCTGCTAATGCGATACTAGCGCCAATAACGAAAAAAGTTAATAATTTGTATTCTGCTTTAAGAAAGGCTAAAGCTCCCTCGTAGATGTATTCTGAAATTTCTTTCATCTTTCCATCTCCAGGATCTTGTTTTAAAACCCAAGATCTTTTAATCGCCATAAAAAGAAGTCCGACTACAGCAAGTATCGCCGGCACATAAATCATTATTGACTCCATATAAAGTTTGTTGGTTTTGGTTAATAAGTGTAAATGTAACGAAACCAACATAAATAAAAAAGCAATATTCTTTATTGAATATTGCTTTTTTAATAATTTTTTAGGATTTCGATTATCTAATGCTAAATAATTCTTCCGGTCTGTTTTCTAATGATTCAAAACGATCAACACATTTTTCGATGATTTCTTTTGCTTCATTTACATCACCCCATCCTTCTACATCAACTTTCTTCTGTTCCAAATCTTTATATACCTGGAAGAAATGCTCGATTTCTTTCAACATGTGCGGGTTCATATCGCTCAAGTCATTCAATTTATTCCAAATTGGATCAGAAACGGGAACACAGATAATTTTTTCGTCTGGTCCTTTTTCATCTGCCATGTGGAAAACACCGATTGGTTTTACTTCCATTACACAACCAGGAAAAGTAGGCTCTGTAACTAACACTAATACGTCTAGCGGATCACCATCTAATGCTAAAGTTTCTGGAATGAATCCGTAATCTGCGGGATACATCATCGAAGAAAATAACATTCTGTCGTAACGTATTTTTTTCAGGTTGAAATCGTATTCGTATTTATTTCTGCTTCCTTTTGGTATCTCGATCAATACGTCAAAAGATTTTTGCTTAGCTGCACTCATATTCTAAATTTGTTTCTCTATATATTTTAGCGGGTGCAAAAATAAGCATTAAGATACATTGAAACAATAAAAACGCATACAAACAATTTAAAAATAAGGATTTCTTAAAAATAGAAACCAAAAGAAGCCTTTACGGTAAATTTATTGGCATCAGGAAGGTTCAGATAGTTTCCTCTCCATGCAAAATCAACACGTAATACCTTGAAAATATTTCCGATTCCTGCATGGTATTCCCAATATACATCTTCCGGCGCTCTGTAAGGTATTGCCGTTTGAGCATTTATCGCCCTGTTTTCATCGGAAATCGTTCCATAAACACCTTTAACTCCTATAATTTCTCTCCAATTCAGTTTACGAAGGAAAGGAACTCTTGCGAATAACCTCCCGTTAAAGTTATGCTCGAAATGAAGCGAAACATATTCATCGGCCATAAACTCATAATAGTTCATGAGATTATAAGTATTGTCAATTATAAAGAATGACTGGTTTCCTGGCACAACACCCATTAGGCCAAGAGGAACTGTTCCAAAAATCTTCCCTGCCTCCAAAGTAGTGAAAAGTCTTCCAAAGCCTCCTACCAATAAAGGTTGCCTGTAATAAAACTGTACTTTTTCATAATCGAAATCGCTTCCGAAAATTCCTTTTACTCCCTGACTGAAACTCAGGTACAGTCGGGCAAAATTAGAATCTACATTGGTACGTTCCACGCCATATCCGATAGGCCTTCTGCCTGGCATATAATCTATCGAAGCATTAAATTCATATTGGCTGACTTCACTTTCTATTTTACCAAGAGGATTTTCCGAATTCGGCAAGACTTTATAATAATCCAAACTGAATGTGCTTGGCGATGCCGATTTTAAGGTCCTGTAGGACACTCCAGCCTGAAACACCAGGTTTTTCAGAGGTTCTACCTCGGCAGAGAAATTAGTCAGGTTAACGGAAGTCAACTTACTGTTATCCCCGCTTGCAAATAAAGAAGACGAAGCAAAACTCCTTCCTAAAAGGTCATTAGAAGTCGTTAGGCTAACACCGATCTGTTCGATATCACGCCGGTTCCCTCCGGATATTATAAATCGGTTTTTCTTATCCAGCAAAATTTTACCGGAAATACCATATTTGAACTGGTTGTCTTTAAATCCATAAGCGGTATATCCTTGAATACGCCATGGATCATTTGGTCCGAAATAGGTCCTACCTCCTGTCCTGACCCGGATTCCTTCTACGTCGTTATATCCGAATGTTGAGAAAATGGGTCCGTAATCAAAATTATCCATTTCAATGTACCCGCTTCCGAGTATGGAGACCAGATTGTAAAGCCGCTTGAATTTCTTGACGGTCTTGAGCGTATCCAACATTTTATAGACACCCTTTTCATCCTTATTTAGACTTTCAAAACGGTTTTCGTTCCAATAATCATCTGTTTTGGTATAAATTTCAGGGTCGTAGAAATTGACATCTTCCTTATAGAATTTGTCTTCTTTTTTGATATCAAATTTATGATTCCTGAAAAGCGTCGTTCTTTTTCCATACACTCCCCTGGATTTATCTTTCTTAGAAAAAGCAAAATCAGACATCATGTGGTCTCTCGTCAGCAAAAAGACGGAGTCGTTCAACACTTCAAATTCCTGTTCGATATAGATTTCCTTAACCCAGTTGATATTGGCACCACGGCTAGCCGTAAGATTGATTTTCTTGATGGCAAATGTCGTATCGTTTACCCAAAAATCTCCTTTAAATGTAAGTTCATTTTTTCTTCTGGGATAAAACACGATGTTATAGCACCATTTGTTATCGATATAAGTACTGTCATGTAGTACATAATTATAGACGTTGATTCCGGTTCTTGACAACGGACTCACAAAATCCTTATCAAAAAATTTCAGGTAGTTATCATAGATATCATATTCCGCATATAAATCTTTTATAAAAGCAATCAGCTGTTGGTTATTACTAAATCCTGAGTTCTTATTGGCTTTAGTAATTTCTTTTAACTTTCCGTTGGTATTGTCTCCATATACCTGACTCAAAGCTTCATTAATAAAAATAGGCAGGTATGACTTTCCTGTTACGTCTGAAGTATCAACCTGTTCAAAAACAAATTCCATTCCTTTAAACAGCTTGCTTTTCATTAAGGCACTGTCAATTGTATTCAGGTCAAATTCAACTTTTTCGTATTTATCATACTGGTATTGCTTGAATTGGCGCAATCCGTTCTTTTTCTTCCGTTCCCAGATTTTCCTTAGGATATCGATTGCCGGATTATTCTTTTTTGAAGTTTTTCCGGTATAAATAACAACTTCATTCAGCATTTTCCCGGCACCCAAATTGATTTCCATATTGTAGGTTACCGCTTTTTCGATTGGAACTTCTTTTGGTTCCATTCCCACAAAAGTTACTACTATGGCGCTCTGAGTTGATTTGGATTCCAAATAGAATTTTCCTTCTTCATTGGTAATAATTCCTTCTGTGGTTCCTTTGAAAACTACGTTCGCATAGGGAAGCGGCTGCTTGAACTCATCATAAACGATACCGCTTACTTTTGTTTGAGCGGTCAGAAAGTTTATACAAAAAAGGAAGAAGCTTAGGCTTACAAATATTTTCTTAGTCATATTGTGCTGCAAAAAAAAACTTCATCAGAATCAGTCTGATGAAGTTCCAAATATAATCAATTTGATTATTTGATTTCTTGATATTCCGATTTTTTGATTATTCGGAAAATCTGGTATCTAAAAGGATAGGAAAACCTATCTATACATTACTTTTTTTACTGCTTTAACAACATCCTCCGCATTTGGCAACCATTCTTTAAGCAATGTCGGAGAATATGGAGCCGGCGTATCAGCAGTTGTGATTCTTTGGATTGGAGCATCCAGGTAATCAAAAGCTCTTTCCTGAACGATGTAAGTAATTTCAGAAGCCACACTTGCAAATGGCCAGGCTTCTTCCAATACTACCAATCTGTTTGTTTTTTTAACCGATTTTAAAATCGTATCGTGATCCATTGGACGAACCGTTCTTAAGTCGATGATTTCACAAGAAATTCCATCTTTCTGCAATTCTTCAGCGGCAGCATAAGCTTCTTTGATGATTTTTCCGAAAGAAACGATAGTTACATCTGCACCTTCTCTTTTAATCTCAGCAACTCCTAATGGAATAGTATATTCTCCTTCTGGAACTTCTCCTTTGTCGCCATACATCTGCTCTGATTCCATGAAAATTACCGGATCGTTATCACGAATCGCCGATTTCAACAAGCCTTTTGCATCGTATGGATTTGAAGGAACAACCACTTTCAATCCCGGAGTGTTAGCAAACCAGTTTTCAAAAGCCTGTGAGTGCGTTGCAGCCAATTGTCCGGCTGATGCTGTTGGCCCTCTGAAAACCATCGGCATTGGAAATTGTCCAGCCGACATCTGACGCATTTTAGCGGCATTGTTGATGATCTGATCAATCCCTACCAAGGAAAAGTTAAACGTCATGAACTCTACAATAGGTCGGTTACCGTTCATTGCAGAACCTACGGCAATACCTGCAAAACCAAGCTCAGCAATCGGAGTGTCGATTACTCTTTTTGGTCCAAACTCGTCCAACATTCCTTTTGAGGCCTTGTAAGCACCATTGTATTCGGCAACTTCTTCACCCATTAAATATATAGATTCATCACGACGCATTTCTTCACTCATCGCCTCGCAGATTGCTTCTCTAAACTGGATTGTTCTCATATTATGTTTTATTATCTTCTAAAATTGAAAGGCAAAAATAATTATTTTAAACTACTAAATCGAATAATTTATAATAATCAATTACTAATTGTTGTTTTATGGTTGGTTGTTTTTTTACGAAAACGATATAGCCTGTTTCATTTGCTGCGACTTCAAACATCAACTTTGTTTTTTTTAACTCGAAATGCGACATAAACTAAAGCCAAAAATGTCATTCCTGCGCTTAGGTACATAATCAGCGGGATTTTACCAATCACATCCTGGTAAATCCATCCTGCAAACAAAGCTCCTAAACCAATACCTGCTTCAAGGGCAATATACATAGTAGCCATGGCTTTGCCACGATGTTCAGGATAGCTCATATCAACTGTCCAGGCATTTAGTGCCGGAGAAACGATCCCCGTTGCAATTCCGAATAAGGCAGCTCCGACAAGCAGTCCGGCAATCGACTCATTAAAAGCAATAACGACTAAAGAAACAATCAGAATGGTCAGGCCAATTCCCATAGGTTTTAAACGTCCGTATTTGTCTGAAGCCTTGCCGGCTCCAAAACGAATCAACAACGAAGTGACCGTAAAAACCATAAAAAACAAACCTTTATTGGCAATACCCAAATGATGGCTCCAATCCGGAATCAGCGTTAAAATTACACCATATGCCATATAGGAAAGAAAAGTTACTACCGCTGCCGGTAAAACTTCTTTTGCTATGATATCTTTTCTTGATATTTTTAAAATATGCAGCCTAAAACGATGCTTGTGCTTTAGCGTTTCTTTCATGTTCATCAAGATAACGATAGACAACAAGGCAAATACTGAAGACGCATAAAACAACATATTCATTGAAAAATGCAGCTTAATCGTACTCCCTATCGCCGGACCAATCGCCATACCGGTACTAAAACATAATCCATGAATTCCAAGTGCTTCTCCCCAACGTTCTCTGGGGATAATATCTGCCACATAAGCTGCTGTTGCCGTAGGCTTAAACCCTGTAGAAAAACCATGAATCAGACGTAAGAAAAGAAAACCGGAAACGGTTGTCAAAATCGGATATAAAATACCGCAAACAAAACACACTATGGAGCCTACTGCCATTACAGGAACCCGACCTAAAGTATCTGTCAGCCTACCGCTAAACGGGCGTGAAATACCAGCAGTTAATGTAAAAAGCGCAACAATAAGTCCTTTGTATTCGGCGCCACCCATACTGCTCAGATATTCTGGTAATTCCGGAATCAGCATATTAAAACTTGCCGAAAACAGCAAAGAACTCAGGCAGACTAATCCGAAATGAACATTATATATGGAATTGGGCTTATTTACAGAAGTATCCATCAGGCATTTTTAAGGCTGCAAAGATACCAAACTTAACACGAGCTATCTGTTAAAGATTTTCTCAATTTTTCATTAAAATCTCCCAAACTGCTACGAAAACGAAATAGTTAAGGAAAAAATATTAAAATATTATGCACGCATAGTTTTTTATTTAAATTATAATCCTTAATTTCGGAGCCTTAAATATCAACACTATAATTTTACATAAAATGAAAATATTAGTTTGCATCAGTCACGTTCCTGATACTACTTCAAAAATCAACTTTACGAATGGCGATTCAGAATTTGACACAAACGGAGTACAATTTGTAATCAACCCAAACGATGAATTTGGTTTGACAAGAGCTATATGGTTCCAAGAACAACAAGGTGCTAATGTTACTGTAGTTAACGTTGGCGGACCTGAAACCGAAGCAACCCTTAGAAAAGCATTGGCAATCGGAGCAAACGAAGCCATCCGTGTAAATGCAAATCCTACAGACGGTTTCTTCGTAGCAAAACAATTGGCAGAAGTAATTAAAAACGGAGGTTATGATTTGGTAATCGCCGGAAGAGAATCTTTGGATTTCAACGGAGGTATGGTCCCAGGAATGATTGCCGGATTGACAAACTCAAATTTCGTAAACTCTTGCATCGGCTTGACTGTTGAAGGAAACAATGCAAAAGCAGTACGTGAAATTGATGGTGGTAAAGAAACTGTAGCAACTACATTGCCATTAATTATTGGTGCACAAAAAGGACTTGTTGAAGAGAAAGATCTTCGTATTCCTAACATGAGAGGAATTATGACTGCCAGAACAAAGGCATTGACAATACTTGAGCCAGTTGCAGCTGATACTACTACGAAAGCAGTAAAATTTGAAAAGCCAGCTCCAAAATCAGCGGTAAAATTAATCAGCCCTGACAACCTGGATGAACTGATCAACCTATTACACAACGAAGCAAAAGTTATATAATTTGAGATTTTAGATTTCAGATTTTAGTAAAAATAAAAATAACGCTTTAGGATTTGCCTTTCCAAATCATAAATCACAAATCATAAATTATCATGTCAATATTAATATACGCAGAATCTGCAGAAGGAAAATTCAAGAAAGTAGCTTTCGAGTTAGCTTCTTACGGTAAAAAAGTTGCAGAATCTTTAGGCACAACCGTTACAGCTGTAACTATCAATGCCGGAGACGTTTCCGAATTGTCAAAATACGGAGTCGATAAGGTACTGAAAGTAAACGACGATAAATTATCAAAATTCACAGCTAAGGCTTATGCCGATGTTATCAAACAGGCTGCTCAAAAAGAAAGCACAAAAGTAATTTTGCTTTCTTCTACAACAGACAGCTTATACCTGGCTCCTCTTGTTGCTGTTTCCCTAAATGCAGGATATGCTTCAAACGTAGTAGGATTGCCAGTTAGCACTTCTCCTTTCCAGGTTAGAAGAAATGCATTCTCAAATAAAGCTTTCAATATCACAGAAATCAATACAGATATCAAAGTTCTAGGATTAGCTAAAAACTCTTATGGAGTTTTCGAAAATGCTGTTTCTCTTGCTCAGGAAGATTTCGCTCCATCAATTGGCGATGCTGATTTTGGAGTAAAAGTAGAAAATGTAGAAAAAGTAACCGGAAAAGTAACCATTGCTGATGCAGAGGTTGTAGTTTCTGGAGGTAGAGGATTAAAAGGACCTGAAAACTGGGGCATGCTTGAAGATTTGGCTGCCGTTTTAGGTGCCGCTACAGCTTGTTCAAAACCAGTTTCTGACTTAGGATGGAGACCCCACAGTGAGCACGTTGGACAAACAGGAAAACCTGTTGCCACAAACTTATATATTGCAATTGGTATCTCTGGAGCTATCCAGCATATTGCGGGAATCAACTCTTCTAAAGTGAAAGTTGTTATCAACCAGGATCCAGATGCACCATTCTTCAAGGTAGCCGATTATGGTGTTGTTGGAGATGCTTTTGAAATCGTTCCAAAACTCACGGAAAAATTAAAAGAATTCAAGGCAAATAATTCGTAAATAATTTTTTAAATTGTGCCCATATTAGGGCTATCTAAATTTAGATAGGAATATCCAAATTTAGATAGCCCTTTTTTTTATTATTTTTGCCCTTTGAATATCGAAAGATTCAGTTCAAGCCTTTTAAAAAACAACAAACAAACATAGACCTTATAAATGAGTTTAGTAAAACTAACCATAAAAGGAATTTCATACAGCCAAACACAAAATGGCGCTTATGCGCTGATTTTAAATGAAGTGGACGGAGAGCGAAAATTGCCAATCGTAATTGGTGCTTTTGAGGCTCAATCAATTGCTATTGCTTTAGAAAAAGAGATAAAGCCACCAAGGCCGCTGACTCATGACTTGTTCAAAAATTTCGCCGAAAGGTTCGATATTATAGTAAAGCAGGTCATCATTCATAAGCTTGTTGACGGTGTTTTTTATTCAAGCATCATCTGTGAAAGAGATAAAATAGAAGAAATCATTGACGCCAGAACATCTGATGCCATTGCATTAGCACTTCGTTTCAGCGCTCCTATTTTTACCTATAAAAATATCTTGGACAAAGCAGGGATTTTCTTAAAAACAAATCCGCAGGAAAGCGAAAATCAAGATCAGATAGAAGATGTTCTTTCCAATCCGGAAACATTTGGCATGGAAGAATCCAACGAAGCCAGTGAGACTTATAACAAACTTAGCCTGTCTGAATTGCACGAACAGTTAGAAACAGCCGTACAGAATGAAGACTACGAAAAGGCCGCTAAGATTAGAGATGAAATCAGCAAAAGAGAATCTTAATTAAGTTTCTTTACAATGTATTAAAACCGCCTAAAGCCTAGAAAGATGCAACAATATTTAGACTTAGTAAAGCACGTTCTTGAAACAGGGACACAAAAAGGAGACAGAACCGGAACCGGAACAAAAAGCGTTTTTGGTTATCAGATGCGCTTTGACCTTGCCGCAGGCTTTCCTATGGTCACTACCAAAAAACTGCATCTTAAATCTATCATCTACGAACTATTGTGGTTTCTGAAAGGCGATACCAATATTGGCTATTTAAATGAAAACGGAGTAAAAATCTGGGACGAGTGGGCAAATGAAGATGGCGAGCTTGGTCCGGTCTACGGCCATCAATGGAGAAACTGGAACAGCGAAGAGATCGACCAGATTACAGAACTGATTGAGATTTTAAAAACCAATCCAAACAGTCGAAGAATGCTCGTTTCTGCGTGGAATCCCTCAGTCTTACCAGATACATCTAAGTCTTTCGCTGAAAATGTTGCCAACGGAAAAGTAGCACTCCCACCTTGCCATGCCTTTTTTCAATTTTATGTAGCAGACGGTAAATTATCATGCCAATTATACCAAAGAAGCGCCGATATTTTTTTAGGAGTGCCTTTTAATATTGCCTCTTATGCGTTATTGACACTAATGATTGCCCAAGTCTGTGACTTAAAACCTGGAGATTTCATTCATACTTTTGGAGACGCACATATCTACAACAACCATATAGAACAACTGGAATTGCAACTTTCTCGCGATCCAAAACCGTTGCCAAAAATGATCCTGAATCCAAATGTCAAAAACATTTTCGATTTCGAATTTGAGGACTTCACCTTAGAAGGTTATGAACCACATCCTCATATCAAAGGAGCAGTAGCAGTTTAAATTAACTTGAATCTTATGAAATCAGCTCTACTTTCGGCATTATTTTTAATGATGCCTGTCTTCCTATTGGCACAAGACGCAAAAGACAAAAAAACGTTCTTAGATTCACTGGAAAACCCAACTGTCAAGGACAATTACACGTATTATAAGATTATAAAAAACTACAATATCCCGAGTGAAACTTATGAAATAAGAAACTATTATCGTTCGGGAAAGTTATACGGAGAAGGAAAAACCACTGATAGCCTTGGCCTCAATATAACGGGAAAATTCATTACATATCACGAAAACGGCAACAAAAAGAGTGAAGGAAATTATTCAAATTCAAATCCTACCGGACCTCACAAAACATGGTATGAAAACGGTAAATTGCAAATGGATGCGCTGTATTTTGAAAAAGAAAAAACAGTTGGGAATTTAAAAATCAATCAATTTTATGATGCCAAAGGAAAACAGACTGTCAAAGATGGAAATGGCACTTATGAAGAGGAAACCTATGGTGGAAAATCGAGCGGCAAAATAAAAAATGGTCTCAAGGAAGGCG
This sequence comes from uncultured Flavobacterium sp., assembly GCA_964518395.1. GTDB lineage: Bacteria > Bacteroidota > Bacteroidia > Flavobacteriales > Flavobacteriaceae > Flavobacterium. Next base: position 54,143 of record CAZFGA010000014.1, on the reverse strand, counting down.
AATGGAAAGGTAGCAATGCTAAAACGAAAGCCACTTTTATAGAAATTTACACAGAAGGAACCCTAGTTTCTGGTGAAAGTACAGATTCTGACTCCCAAAAATATCCTTATCGTGAAATCATTGAAAACCCAGAACCTCATAAAGGAATGGCAAACTTCTATAAATATGTAGAAACAAATTTTCATATTGAAGATGTCGACACTCCTGTTAATGACAGAATCATAGTAAGTTTTATCGTTGAAAAAGACGGATCGGTTGCCAACATAAAAATACTAAAAGGTTTAGGAGGACAATTAGACCTGGAAGCCAAAAGAATTGTAAAAAAGTATAACGGATGGAAACCCGGAAAAGTCAGAGGAATGTTTGCCAGAATTTCTTTAGCTCTCCCAATAGCTATCAACATTGAGTAATAAAAACATTCTCCTGCAGCTTTTTTAAATTTTAAAAATAAATCTTATCTTTAAAATCAAATTTCTATCGTATGGAAAATAACCAACACGAACTCTACGAATATGCCCGTCGCAGGATGAAACAGAAAAAACGTCTGTATTTCCACTTTATCCTCTTCTTTGTTGGAAGTATTTTTTTCCTCATCATTCATAGGGTTTTAGAAATCGATATCTATCCCGGTTCTGGCTGGGACTTATGGGCCATAGTAATCTGGGCATTTATCTTTGTTCTTCATTTTATACGGGTATTTATCACTGATAGCTTTATGAACAAAAACTGGGAAAGATCCCAAATCGACAAGCTGGTCGCAAAGCAAGAACGTAAAATACAGCAAATGCAGTCAAAAATTGACAACAATCCACAATCTTAAATATTCCTTCCTGATGATTACCCTAATTGCTGCTGCCGCAGAAAATAATGCCCTTGGAAAAGACAACGCAATGCTTTGGCACTTACCGGATGACTTTAAACGATTTAAGGAAATTACTACCGGACACCACATCATAATGGGAAGAAAAACATTTGAAAGTTTTCCAAAACTTTTACCTAATCGCACTCATGTAATTATTACCCGACAGAAAGGATACGCGCCGGAAGGATGTATTGTTGTTGACAGTATGGAAAATGCTATTGCCGCCTGCCCTAAAGATGAAGATATTTTTATTATTGGCGGAGGTGAAATCTACAATCTTGGAATGCCGTTTGCTGATATAATTGAACTTACAAGAGTCCACGGTTCATTTGAAGCCGATGCGTTTTTCCCAGAAATAAACCGCAATCAATGGGAATTGATTTCCGAAGAATACCACCCAACAGATGAAAAGCATAAAGTTGATTTCAGTTTTCAGACTTTCGCAAGAAAATAAAAAAAACATCCTGAAAATTTCAGGATGTTCATAGTTAAACTCTTCAATACTATTTTCTCAGAAAACAACTACTCTATAGACAGTATCTGATAACTTAAAATAAATATTAGTGCCGCCATCAAAACTCCAGAGATGAAGATAATGACATTGGCAAATTTCCGAGAATACATCTCAAAAAAGCCTTTAATACCAAATACCACAAAGGTACTAAAAACGAAAAAAACTAAAATTTCCAAAAACAAATTTAACCCTAAGAACGTTTGTGGCACCCCAATTTCAGCGTCGCTTTTAAAAACGCCGCCGTCGATACTGTTCACAAGAAAAAATGAGATAGCTAGTGCCAGTAGTACCCATTTCAGTTCTGCTATTAATAACCTTGAAAACATATTATTGAATTGTTTCGTTTAACAATGTAAAATTGCACAATATACGGATGCAGCGCAATCGCCTAATTTTGGTAAATTTTTTTCTAACCTAATTTAGTGACCCTTTGTTTACCTATTCTTACAAGAACCTGAACGTATATTAAATTGATGTTTTTTGTTATCAACTATAATAGCTTATCTTTGCGCAAACTATTGAAAATGTCAGAGAATGTTACTCCCTATAAAGGTTCGTCTTTAGGAAAAAAAGAGCAGGTTGAACAAATGTTTGATACGATTTCCGGAAAGTATGATGGATTAAACCGCGTTATCTCTTTTGGTATCGATATCAAATGGAGAAAAAAAGTGCTGAAGATTGTAGCCTCAAAAAAACCGGAAACCATTTTAGATATTGCTACCGGAACGGGAGATTTAGCCATATTGATGTCGCAGACCAATGCTTCAAAAATAGTTGGACTTGATATTTCTGCAGGAATGCTGGAAGTTGGAAGAAAAAAAATCGAAGCTAAGAACCTTTCCGGCAGAATCGAAATGATTCAGGCAGATTCAGAAAACATGCCTTTTGAAGACAATTCTTTTGACGCTATTACCGTTGCCTTTGGAGTACGAAATTTTGAACATTTGGAAAAAGGACTTTCAGAAATTCTCCGCGTTCTTAAACCGGGTGGTGTTTTCGTTATCTTAGAAACTTCGAACCCAACAAAATCTCCTTACAAACAATTCTACAGTTTTTACACAAAAAATATCCTGCCACTAATAGGAAAGTGGTTTTCAAAAGACAATGCTGCCTATGGCTATCTTTCAGAATCGGCTTCTGTTTTCCCTTTTGGCGAAGCGTTGAACAATATTTTGAGAAAAATTGGGTTTATAGAAGTTGCAGATCAACCACAAACTTTTGGAGTTGCAACAATTTATTCTGCATCTAAGAAATAAATATGAAAAAAATATTTGCGATTCTTCTTTTAGCTTTCTCTCTGAATAGTCAGGCGCAATTTGGCACCAACCTGTTCAGTAAAGACCCTATTATCAATTTAGAAAACTGGGATAAGCAGCGTGTTCATTGGGGTTACTTCCTCGGATTTAATGCCTATGATTTTAGAATGGATTACAAGCAGCCTGGTAAAGATATTCAGGTTAAAGGAACTACAGGATTTAACGTAGGACTTGTCGGAAATTTAAGGCTACACGAATATATTGACCTTCGTTTTGAACCGGGATTATATTATACACAGAGAGACTTGCAGTTTCAAGGTTTTGAAGACCAGAGCGATGCATTGCGACAGGTAAAATCAACTTACATCCACTTCCCTTTATTGTTAAAGTTTTCTTCATTGAGAACCGGAAACATCCGTCCTTTTTTGGTAGGTGGCGTTTCGACCTCCTTAAACCTTGGTAGTAATTCAAAGTCCAAAGAAGACAACGTAAACAACCGTTTCAGAATGAAACAATGGACCAATAATTACGAATTAGGGTTTGGCGTTGATTTATATTTAGAGTATTTTAAATTTTCTCCTTCTATACGAGGTGTATTTGGACTGGATGATGAGTTAATCCGTGATAATGACCCAAACAGCCCATGGACAGGTAATGTTGGATCTATGAAAACCCGAGGAGTCTTTGTCAATTTTACTTTCCAATAAACTTAGCTTCTTTTAAATTCGCTTAGGATAATTGCAGTAGCAGTCGCCACATTCAGGCTTTCTGTTTGTTGCAGATTCCCGAATCTTGGAATAGCAATCCTATGATTGACCGCTTTTTCAATTGGGGATGAGATTCCGTTAGCTTCATTGCCCATAACGACAATGCCTTCTTTTGGAAGATCAGATTTATAAATATTCTCACCATCCATAAACGTACCGAAAACAGGCAAAGAGGTTTCAGATATAAACTTTTCAAGGTTGACATACGTAACATTCACCCTTGCAATCGAACCCATAGTAGCCTGCACGACTTTAGGATTATAAATATCAACCGTTTCCTCAGAACACACCAATTCGGAAATGCCAAACCAATCACACAAACGTATGATAGTCCCTAAATTTCCAGGGTCGCGTATATCATCCAGCGCAACAATTAATCCTGTTTCTTTTATTTTTTTAGGTTCCGGCATTCTAAAAACCGCCAGGCAATCATTAGGTGTTGTCAAGGCGCTGATTTTTTTCAGATCGCTTTCAGAAATGGGTGTTATCTTTTTTGGATTCACTTCTGGAAAAGCTGCCGTTGTCGAAAACAAATTTTCCAGAAAAAAATCAGAATGGATCAGTTCTTGAATCACTTTTTTACCTTCAGCAAAAAATAATTGGTGCTCTTTTCTGAATTTTTTTTGCTGTAAGCTCGTTATTAATTTTATTTGGTTTTTGCTAACCATAAAAAATGTATTTTTGAATTAAATATGCCCAACACTTGAAAAAGATAAGTACAAAAATATCACTATTTATTCTAATAGGAATCATATTTGCCGCCTGTAACACTGTAAAAAGAGTTCCGGAAGGAAAAAGACTTTTAACAAAGAATGAAATTCTCATAAACGACCAGATCACAAAAGACGAGGCCATCAACAATCTATTGTATCAAAAGCCCAACAGCACCATTTTGGGCTATAACCTGCGATTGAACCTATATAACCTCGCAAAGCAAAATCCGGACTCTTCTTTTAAGGCAAAAATGAAAGCCAATCCTAAAAAATACGAACGCCTTTCTAAACTGCTGTCCAAGAAACAGGTAGAACGTTTAGGAAAATCCTTTTTCTATTCCGGTATTCACAACTTTTTAAAAAGAACCGGTGAGCCACCTGTGATTATCGATGAAGCGAGAGCTAAAAAATCAACTGCCAGATTGCGCGCCTATTATTTTAATAACGGTTTTTTTAATGCAAAAACATCCTATAAAATCGATACGCTTCCTAACAAAAAAGGACAGATACATTATACCGTAATAACCGGAGAGCCTTATATTATTGATTCTCTTTCCAGAGAAATTGCAACACCTGCATTGGATTCACTGTATGAAAAAAATAAAAATAAAACGCTTATCATTCCCGGACAGCAATTCAAATCTTTAAACTTTGAAGCCGAACGTGAGAGGATAACTACAAACTTCAGAAACAACGGAGCTTATTATTTTCAACCTACCAACATTAATTTTGTTTGCGATTCCATTGACACAAACCATAAAACCAATGTAAATCTGAAAATATCCGACCGTACTGTGCGTGTTGGAGATACCACTGCCACAAAGCCTTTCAAACTCTATAAAATAAGTGAGGTAAATATTTTTACAGACAGTCCTTCAAACAACAATAGAATTAAAGTGGCAGATAGCGCTACCTACAACAACTTTAACATTTACAGCAAGGACAAGCTGCGTTACAGACCGAAAGCACTCACCGATGCCATTTTCATTTCCAAAGGAAGTACTTATGCCGATTTTCGAAGAACAGCGACTTCCAGATCGCTGAACAACCTTCGCGTTTTCAATTATCCAAACATCCAATTTGTAGAAGATTCAACAGATGTTAATGAATCTTCACTTATAGCAAATATCTACCTGACGCCACGAAAGAAATTTAGCTTTGGTGCTTCTGCCGACGTAACGCATTCCAACATCCAAAACTTTGGTATTTCGGGCAGTATGACGGGAACATTCCGTAATGTTTTTAGAGGTGCGGAAACATTGGAGCTTTCGCTTAGGGGCAATATCGGTTCTTCGACAGATTTAGGAATCGCCAATCCCAACAACGTATTTTTTAACCTGTCAGAATATGGTGCCGATGTCAAGTTGAATGTTCCGCGATTCTTTTCTCCTTTTAATACCGACAAGATCATTGCGAAAAACATGATTCCTAATACTATTTTCAGTCTTGGTTTTGCAAAACAGCAGAACATAGGTCTGGACAAGGAGAATTTAACAGCTTCGATGTATTATACCTGGACGCCAAAACGAAACACGACATCACGTTTTGACCTGTTCAACATCCAGTATGTAAAGAACATCAACAAGGCGAACTATTTTAATGTATATCGTTCGTCATACGGAAGATTAAATGACCTGGCAAAAGATTACGCCAGTCAAGTCGATACTGAATATTTAGATGATAAAGGAAACCTGATTATTGAATCGGGCACCAATGGATTCCTTCAGGATGTGACAGGCCCTAACCCTAGAATCACAACAAGCCCTGAAGACTTAAAAGTTATTGAAAGTATTTCGGAAAGAAAAGACCGATTGACCGAAAACAACCTGATTTTTGCATCCAGCTATACGTTTACCAAAAACACAAAAACCGACCTGCTTGATAATAACTTCTGGATTTTCAAGACAAAAATCGAATCGGCCGGAAACTTTTTAGGATTGATTTCAGACATTGCCAAACAGCCTAAAAATGCATTAGGCAACAAAACGATCCTCCAGGTTGAATATTCGCAATATGTTAAAGGAGAACTTGATTTCATAAAACACTGGGGATTATCCGGTAACAGAATTTTGGCTATGAGAGCTTTTTTCGGGATAGCGATTCCTTATGGAAATTCAGATAATATTCCTTTTTCCCGAAGTTACTTTGCAGGTGGTTCTAATGACAACAGAGCATGGCAGTCATACGGTTTAGGACCAGGCAGCAGTGGAAGCATAAACGATTTTAATGAAGCCAACTTAAAAATTCTATATAGCGCTGAACTTCGATTCAAAATGTTAGGAAAACTAAATGGCGCCATTTTTGGCGATGCCGGAAACATCTGGAACGTACTTGACGACGTAAAAGATCCTAAATCGACTTTCACAGGAATACGTTCTTTAGAAAATATTGCGGTTGGTACGGGTTTTGGTTTTCGATATGATTTCAATTTCTTTGTGATCCGTCTGGACATAGGCTTCAAGACCTACGATCCTGCCAAAGAAGTGGGAGACCGATGGTTTAAAGATTACAATTTAGGCCACTCCGTATTAAATATTGGAATTAATTACCCATTCTAATTTCAGAAATTATTATTTTTGTAACCTTTAACTATAAACAAAAAACACAATGGCTCATAATATAAAACCAGGAGTTGCAACCGGGGATCAAGTACAAGAGATTTTTAAATATGCAAAAGAAAAAGGTTTTGCATTACCAGCTGTAAACGTAACTGGCTCAAGCACAATCAATGGCGTTTTAGAAACTGCTGCAAAATTAAAAGCTCCGGTTATCATCCAGTTCTCTAATGGAGGTGCCATTTTCAATGCTGGAAAAGGATTATCTAACGAAAACGAAAAAGCAGCCATTGCAGGAGCCATTGCAGGCGCGAAACACATCCATACATTGGCAGAAGCTTATGGAGCAACTGTTATTTTGCATACTGACCACTGTGCAAAAAAATTATTGCCTTGGATCGACGGTCTTTTGGATGCTTCTGAAAAACATTTCGCAGAAACAGGAAAATCACTTTTCAGTTCACACATGATTGATTTGTCTGAAGAACCGATTGAAGAAAACATCGAAATCTGTAAAGAATACCTAAAAAGAATGTCTAAATTGGGAATGACTCTTGAAATCGAGCTTGGAATTACAGGCGGAGAAGAAGACGGAGTTGACAATTCTGATGTAGACAGTTCAAAATTATATACGCAGCCTGAAGAAGTAGCTTATGCTTATGAAGAACTTCTAAAAATCAGTCCGCGCTTTACCATAGCAGCTGCTTTTGGAAACGTTCATGGCGTATACAAACCAGGAAACGTAAAGCTTACGCCAAAAATCCTTAGAAACTCACAAGAATACGTACAAAACAAATTCAACACAGGACACAATCCGGTTGATTTCGTATTCCACGGAGGTTCCGGATCCACTTTGGAAGAAATCAGAGAAGCTATTGGATATGGCGTTATCAAGATGAATATCGATACTGACTTACAGTTTGCTTTCACGGAAGGAATCAGAGATTATATCGTTAAGAATGTTGACTATTTAAAAACCCAAATTGGAAATCCGGAAGGGCCAGAAGCTCCAAACAAGAAATATTATGATCCAAGAAAATGGATTCGTGAAGGAGAAGTTACTTTCAACACCCGATTAGAGCAGGCCTTTAAAGACCTGAACAACGTAAACACTTTGTAATATCAAATTCCAGATACTAACCCCCTTAGTGTCTGGATTTTATTTTTATATAATTCACATTTAACCATAAATAAGTACATATGGCTTGGTTTAAAAGAACAGAAAAAGGAATTACAACCGCTACAGAAGACAAGAAAGATGTTCCTAAGGGACTTTGGTATAAGTCGCCTACAGGAAAAATCGTAGATGCAGATGAATTAGCACGAAATTTATATGTGAGCCCGGAAGACGGTTTTCATGTTAGAATTGGAAGCAAGGAATATTTCGAAATTTTGTTTGACAATAACGAATTCAAAGAACTGGATGCTAAGATGACATCAAAGGATCCGCTACACTTCGTGGATACTAAAAAATATTCAGACCGTCTGAAAGATGCTATGGAAAAAACCAAGCTGAAAGATGCGGTAAGAACAGCAGTAGGAAAATCAAAAGGAAAAGACCTTGTGGTTTGCTGTATGGATTTTGCTTTTATTGGCGGTTCTATGGGAGCTGTAGTTGGTGAAAAAATCGCAAGAGGAATTGACCATTCTATCAAAAACAACATTCCTTTCCTAATGATTTCAAAATCAGGAGGAGCCAGAATGATGGAAGCTGCTTATTCTTTGATGCAGCTGGCAAAAACTTCAGCTAAATTAGCACAATTGGCAGAGGCTAAAATCCCATACATCTCTTTATGTACAGATCCTACTACTGGAGGAACAACAGCTTCTTATGCCATGTTGGGTGATGTTAACATTTCTGAGCCGGGAGCATTGATTGGATTTGCCGGACCTCGTGTTGTAAAAGACACTACCGGAAAAGATCTTCCTGAAGGTTTCCAAACGGCAGAATTCGTATTAGAGCATGGATTCCTGGATTTTATCACGCCAAGAAAAGAGCTGAAAAACAAGATAAACCTGTACTTGGATTTGATTCTCAACAATCCTATCCGATAAGAAATTAAGACAAAAAAATCCCGACAAAAATCGGGATTTTTTTATATCTATTTTTAAATTTTACATTCCTGTTCTGATTGCTTCAACCGGATCTAATCGGGAAGCTGAAATAGCCGGTAATATTCCCGACACAAGTCCTATAACAGCTGCCAATCCTGTTCCAATAATAATATTTTTAAGCCCGAGCACAAACTGAAATTCCAATACATTGGTTAACAGAGCTGCCATACCCCAAACCAATAACAAGCCTATGACTCCTCCCATCAGACACAATATGATGGCCTCAAATAAGAATTGCAACAAGATAAACTTATTTTTTGCGCCTAAAGATTTCTGAATTCCAATCAGGTTGGTCCGTTCTTTTACCGATACAAACATAATGTTAGCCACTCCAAATCCACCTACTAAAAGCGAAAAGCCACTTATTGCCCATCCTATGACATTCATGGATCTTACAATCCCATCAATCAAATCTGTAAAACCTGACAATACATCAATAAAAAAGTTATCATCATCAGCTACTTTCAACCCTCTCTTATTGCGTAATTTTTGAATGATTTCTCCTTTAAACGCATCCACATCAACTCCTGGATCAGGTTTAATGATAATGATAGGCGTCATGGAGTCATTATGGTCACCAAACTTATTTCTTAAAAAATTGACCGGAATAAAGGCCGAAACATCATTATTTTGGCCAAACATTCCCTGTCCTTGTTTTTCCAACACACCTATCACGGTAAATCGCTGCCCATACAACCTGATTTTCTTTCCGATTGGGTCACTATTCCCAAAAAGGCTATTTGCAACTTCATAACCAACTAAAGCAACAGCTGTTCCTGAATTTGACTCGGATTCATTAAAAAAACGACCTTCTTTTATTTTTTGAGGCTGTATTTCAGCAAATTCATAAGTAGCCGGGACTACATTGACATCGCTAACCGTCTTGTCGTCATATTTGATTATCTCACGTTTCGTAAACAATTGGTAGGTTGACTTGTCCATTCCATTTACCGCATTCTTGAGATACTCGAATTCTTCATAAGTCACATTTGGATATTGCTCTCTTTTCCATCGAGGCACATCAGACGGCCCAAAAGGAAAACGTTTCAGATACATGGTGTTTTTATCCAACGTGCTCATGTCTTCTTTAATTTTCCTATCTAAGGAGTCAACTGCCGTCAATACGGCAATAATAGAAAAAATCCCTATGGTGACACCAAGAAGCGAAAGAATAGTCCGCAATTTATTATTGCGTAACGCATTCAGGGCAAAGCCAAAACTTTCTCGCAGCAAGCGCAGATATACAACCATAAAGCTGAATTTGAGTCTCTGTAAAATTCAGTAATTTTAATACAATTTCCTAAAAAACTTACAGATTTCTTCGAAAAAGAAAAGCCTGAGCAAACAAAACGTCAACCAGATTTTGTCAAACGTAAATTCGGCCTCAAAAATACCTCCAAAACCTCTAAACCTGTACTCGAAATAAATCTTGAAAAAAACCTAAAAAACATGTATTTATTGTTTTATAGTTAAAGTTACAATAGCTACTTTTGCACCTTTAAACACAACAACACAATGAGTACTTCAAAAACTATCAAATCGGCCTTGATTTCAGTCTTTTCGAAAGACGGACTGGAGCCAATCGTGAGAAAACTGCATGAGCAAAACGTAACCTTTTATTCTACCGGAGGAACTGAAGATTTCATCAAAAATCTTGGGATACCAGTAGTCCCTGTAGAAGATGTAACTTCTTATCCTTCCATCTTAGGAGGCAGGGTAAAAACATTACATCCGAAAATTTTTGGTGGCATCCTGAACCGTCAGGACCACGAAGGCGATGTTCAGCAAATGGAAGAATACCAGATTCCGCAAATCGATTTGGTAATTGTCGACTTATATCCTTTTGAAAAAACTGTGGCTTCGGGGGCTTCGGAGGCTGATATTATCGAGAAAATCGACATTGGCGGTATTTCCTTAATCCGTGCCGCAGCTAAAAATTTCAAAGACACTGTAATTGTAGCTTCAGTTGATCAATATGCCGATTTTCTTGACGTAATTACCAAACAAAACGGTGCGCTGACATTAGAAGACCGAAAACTTTTCGCTACAAAAGCGTTCCACGTTTCATCTCATTATGACACGGCTATTTTTAATTATTTCAATACAGACGATACGGTTTATAAAGAAAGTGTTGCAAACGGACAGATCTTACGTTACGGAGAAAACCCACACCAAAAAGGATTTTTCTTTGGAGATTTTGACGCCATGTTTAAAAAGCTACACGGAAAAGAATTATCATACAACAATCTTTTAGATGTTGATGCAGCCGTAACTCTTATCCTGGAATTCAAAAACGACAATCCAACTTTTGCCATCTTAAAGCACAACAATGCTTGCGGACTGGCAACAAGAAACACAATGAAAGAAGCTTATCTTGATGCCTTGGCTGGCGACCCAACTTCTGCATTTGGAGGCGTTCTTATTGCCAATGGAAAAATCGATGCGGATACAGCAAAAGAAATAAACCAGCTATTCTGCGAAGTTGTCATCGCCCCAGGTTATGATGAAGCCGCAATTGAGATACTATCTGAAAAGAAAAACCGAATTATTTTAGTCCAAAACGATATCGAACTACCACAGAAACAGGTTCGTACCTGTCTGAACGGATTATTGGTGCAAGATAAAGACAATGTAACAGACAATAAAGAGCACTTAAAGACCGTTACTACAACTCCCCCATCTTCAGGAGAAACTGAAGATTTGTTGTTTGCGTCAAAAATCTGCAAAAACACAAAGTCGAATACAATCGTATTGGCAAAAAACAAACAACTTATCGCATCTGGAACAGGACAAACGTCACGTGTTGATGCGTTAAAACAAGCAATAGAAAAAGCAAATAGTTTTAATTTTGATTTGAAAGGTGCCGTGATGGCAAGTGATGCATTTTTCCCTTTCCCGGACTGTGTGGAAATTGCTCATAACGCCGGAATTACAGCTGTAATTCAGCCGGGAGGCTCCATAAAAGACGAATTGAGTATCAACTATTGCAACGAAAATAAAGTTGCGATGGTATTTACAGGAACTCGTCATTTCAAACATTAAATTATGTAACTTTGCATGTTAAAATTTTATAAACATTTTTAAACCCTAAATTTACTTATGGGATTTTTTGATTTCATGACCGAGGACATCGCAATCGACCTTGGTACCGCTAACACCCTGATTATTCACAACGACAAAGTTGTGATAGACAGCCCATCAATTGTAGCTCGCGACAGAGTATCCGGCAAAATTATTGCCGTTGGTAAGGAAGCGAGCATGATGCAAGGTAAAACCCATGAAAACATTAAAACGATAAGGCCCTTGAAAGATGGGGTTATTGCGGATTTTGATGCATCTGAAAAGATGATCAGTATGTTTATAAAAAGTATTCCTGCATTAAAGAAAAGATTATTTACGCCTGCCTTGAGAATGGTAATCTGTATTCCATCAGGAATTACAGAAGTGGAGATGAGGGCGGTAAAAGAATCGGCAGAACGTGTTAACGGCAAAGAAGTTTATCTGATCCACGAACCCATGGCTGCGGCTATTGGTATTGGAGTTGACATCATGCAGCCAAAAGGTAACATGATTGTTGACATAGGTGGAGGTACAACCGAAATTGCGGTTATTGCTCTTGGAGGAATCGTATGCGATAAATCGGTAAAAATTGCGGGAGACGTTTTCACTAATGATATCGTTTATTACATGAGAACCCAGCATAACCTTTTTGTTGGAGAAAGTACTGCCGAGAAAATAAAAATTGAAATCGGTGCTGCCATCGAAGATTTGGAGAGCCCACCAGACGATATGTCGGTTCAAGGTCGAGATTTGCTGACCGGAAAACCAAAACAGGTAGAGGTTTCTTTCAGAGAAATTGCCAAAGCCTTAGACAAATCCATTCAAAGAATTGAGGATGCCGTTATGGAGACTTTATCCCAGACACCACCAGAATTGGCAGCCGATATTTATAACACAGGGATTTATCTTGCAGGAGGAGGTTCAATGCTGAGAGGATTAGACAAGCGAATTTCACAAAAAACCGACCTTCCGGTATACATCGCAGAAGATCCACTGAGAGCGGTAGTCCGAGGAACGGGAATGGCACTTAAAAATATCCCAAAATTCAGAAGCATATTAATAAAATAACAAGCATAGTTCATGCAGCAAATATTTAATTTTATACTTAAAAACAGCAACAGGTTGCTGTTTTTGCTGCTTTTGGGCATTTCGTTAGTGCTTACCATACAATCACATTCCTATCATCGAAGCAAGGCGGTAACTTCTGCCAATTTTATCACCGGTGGCGTTTATGAAAGAATCCATAATGTTCAGGAATATCTGAATCTGAAAACGCAGAACGAACAGCTTGCCAAAGAGAATGCGTATCTCAAAAAAATGCTTTTTAATGCTAAGGATTCCTCCGGAATAGTAGTCAGAGACAGCTTAAAAGGTTATGGAAATATCAATATCGTACAGGCCAAGGTCATTAAAAATTCCTATAACGTAAAAGAGAATTACCTGACATTGGATGCCGGTACCAAAGCCGGAATCAAACCGGACATGGGTGTGGTTAACAGTTTAGGAATTATTGGAATTGTAGAACATACCTCAAAAAACTATGCTACGGTCATCAGTATTTTGAACGTTAAGTCTGAGATCAATGCCCGTATTAAAAAATCAAACCATTTTGGAACCTTGCGTTGGGATGGAAAAAGTACCGGATACGTACAGTTGATTGACGTGCCTCGATTGGCTAATGTCCGAAAAGGGGATACAATTGTAACCGGAAACGAATCTGTCACTTTTCCTCCAAATATAAACATTGGTGTAATTGATAAGGTTTATACAGACAAACAAACGAATTACTTTACCTTGAACATACGTCTTTTCAACGACATGACTAATCTTGGCCATGTGTATGTGCTTGAAAACTATGAGCGAAAGGAAATCGAAGAATTAGAGGCTAAAACGGAAGTAAAAAATGAATAGTACGTTATTATTAAATATCGCCCGATTTATACTTTTACTTGCCGCACAGGTATTGGTTTTTAATGAAATCGACTTTTGGGGTTATGTAAATCCATATCCATACATTCTATTTATTCTTCTTTATCCAGTAAATGGAAACAGAGCCGGATTGTTGTTGGCGAGTTTCTTACTGGGTATTATTATGGATATGTTTTGCGATTCCGGAGGTGTGCATGCCACTGCCTGCGTCATCCTGGCATACGTAAGGCCAACTTTCTTCAAGTTTTCCTTTGGAGTAAGTTATGAGTATCAGACTGTAAAAATTAACGACAAGCTGACACCCGAACGTTTTTCATTCCTTTTGATTTCAGTATTTACACATCATATCATACTGTTCTTATTAGAAATTTTCAAACTGAGCTTTATATTCAATATTTTATTGCGAACCCTCTTCAGTTCGATTTTCACATTAATACTCTGTATCGTAATTATTTATATATTTAAGCCTAACACCAAAAGATGAGAAAAGTTCTTCTTCCCTCTTTAATAATTGTAGCTGCAATTGTCATTGTGGCCCGGCTTTTTTATCTTCAAATTATTGACGACTCTTTTATCAAAAAATCTGACAACAACGCAATCAAGATAAAATACGACTATCCTGAACGCGGTTATATGTTCGACAGAAATGGTGTCCTTTTGGTTGCAAACCAGCCTTCCTATGACGTTATGGTTATCCCAAAAGATGTCAAGGATATTGATATTCCGGAATTCTGTAAGCTTTTAAAGATTACGGAAGAAGAATATGCAACCAAAATGAAAAAAGCAACCGTCTATAGTCCAAGACTTCCTTCTGTATTCTTACCTCAGCTAAACAAAAAGGAATATGCCGGGTTTCAGGAAAAAATCAGAAAATATCCGGGATTCTATATACAAAAACGTTCGCTTAGGGATTACCAGGTCAATGCGGCTGCTAATGTTTTTGGCTACATCGCACAAGTAAACGATGCTATCATCAAGAAAAATCCATATTACAAAAGCGGAGATTTGATTGGCAAACAAGGTGTTGAAGAAGTTTATGAAGATTTTCTTCGTGGAACTAAAGGAGTAAAATATATCCAAAAAGACCGTTTCAATAGAGATATTGGATCGTATAAAGAAGGTATTTATGATACGATTGCCGTACAAGGAGAAGATGTTACACTTTCATTAGACATCGAGCTTCAAAAATATGGCGAGTCGCTAATGATAAACAAACGGGGAGGAATTGTCGCACTAGAACCAAAAACGGGAGAAATACTGGCGTTGGTTTCTGCACCATCATATGATCCTGCAATTTTAGTGGGAAGAGATCGTTCTAAAAATTATTTAAAACTCAGCCAGGATACACTCGCTATGCCTTTGTTTGACCGAGGGCTTTTAGCCGAGTATCCGCCTGGTTCTCCTTTTAAAATCATGACAGGATTGATTGGTTTGCAGGAAGAAGTCATTGACGAGAACACAACATTCCATTGCAGCCATGGTTTTTCCTATGGTCGTGGTGCCTTTATGAAATGTCACGATGCCGGCGATAATAATCTCCATACCGGAATAGCGCATTCCTGCAACACTTATTTTGCGAATGTTTTCATGAAAACGATTAACAAATATCCAAAACCCGGTTATGGTGTTGATGCATGGAGCAATCACCTGAAAAGTTTTGGACTAGGAAACTTTATGGGTTATGACCTCCCGGCGGGAAGAAAAGGACATATTCCGGATTCTAGATATTATAAGCGGTGGTATCCAAACGGCGGCTGGAGAAGCACAACGATTGTTTCCAATTCTATTGGCCAGGGTGAAGTTTCTACGACTCCGATACAGTTAGCAAACATGATGGCAGCTGTAGCCAACGAAGGTTATTACTATACGCCTCATATCATCAAAAAAATCAAGAATCATACAATTGATAAAAAATACACGACCAAACACGTCACTACGGTTGACAAGCAGTATTTCAAGCCTGTTATTGAAGGTCTTTATGCTGTTTATAATGAAGGAACCGCACGTTCTCTAAAAGTTGAAGGGATCGATATTTGTGGTAAAACGGGTACAGCAGAAAACTTTACAAAAATTAACGGCGTACGAACTCAATTGCAGGATCACTCGATTTTTGTTGCTTTTGCACCAAAAGACAATCCAAAAATTGCTATTGCCGTTTTCATTGAAAATGGATATTGGGGAGCACGTTGGGCTGGGCCAATTGCCAGCTTAATGATTGAAAAATACCTCCGCACAAAAATTACGCGTACCGACTTAGAGAAACGAATGCTGGAAGGAAGTCTTCAAAGTGAATATGCAAAAGTAACCAGCGGCCAGCCATTCCGAATAAATCAATAGATAGTAAATGAAAAACCAAAGCGTAACAAGTAATATCGACTGGATTACCATACTCCTGTTTATCACCTTGGTAATCATGGGATGGCTTAACATTTACTCTGCTTCATTACCATTGGAGCAGACCTCTATTTTCGATATTAGCCAAATTTACGGAAAGCAGATTCTATTTATCTGTCTTACTATTCCTTTAATATTGGTGGTCCTCACGGTTGATGCCAAGATTTATGAGAAATATGCTTTCGTCTTTTATATTGTGGGATTGGTATCCCTACTCGGGCTTTTTGTTTTTGGAAAAACCATTAAAGGACAAACCAATTGGTACAGTATAGGGGGGTTTACCTTACAGCCCTCAGAATTTGTAAAAACCTCAACGGCATTACTTTTGGCTAAATACTTAAGTGATGTACAAGTTAACCTGAAAAATTTCAATGACCAGATAAAGGCTTTTGCAATTATGGGAGTGCCTTTATTGCTTATTTTACTTCATGATACGGGTACGGCCATGATTTTCGTTGCCCTGATTTTTGTATTGTATCGCGAAGGATTGCCTGCCTGGTATTTATGGACCGGATTCCTGGCCGTACTTCTGTTTTTTATGTCACTGCTTATTGAACCACACTTTGTTTTACTTATAGCATTAGTCGTTATACTTATCCAATTTATACTCTCTAAAAGAATCAACCGAAATCCATTAGCATCGGCAGTTATTTTTGTGCTGATTGCAGGTTTTACTTATTCGGTAGATTTTGTGTATGACAATGTACTGGAAGCGCACCAGAAAGACAGGATCAATGTATTATTCGGGCAAAATGTCGACTTGAAAAATGAAGGATATAACCTCAACCAGTCCATGATTGCAATTGGTTCAGGTGGATGGTTTGGAAAAGGCTTTTTAGAAGGTACCCAAACCAAAGGAGGTTTTGTTCCGGAACAACATACCGATTATATTTTCACGACTGTTGGAGAAGAATGGGGATTTATAGGTGCTGTTATTGTAATAGCTCTGTTCGTGTCTCTTTTCTTGCGAATTATCTATTTAGCCGAAAACCAAAAGACTAAATTCAGCCGGGTTTATGGCTATTGTGTCGCCACTTTCCTGTTTGCCCACTTCTTTGTAAATATTACAATGTTAATCAGACTGTTTCCAACAATTGGAGTACCATTACCATTCTTTTCGTATGGAGGATCGAGCCTTTTTGCCTTCAGCATACTGCTATTCATTTTTATTAAGATGGATGCGAATAAAGTAAACGAGTGGTAAACCTAGAAGCTCCAGGCTTTGTAATCGCTGCTTCTCTCTAATTTATTCTCTATTGCATCAGGCAACACAGGAAAGAAATCAATGCCTGTCAAACGCTCAATTTCATCAACCGGAACCACAAACTCATATAAAGGTTTCTGGCTGTTTTCATGCGGGACTAAAAAACCAATCATTCTATAGTGTCCGTTGTCAACATCCAAAAGGACTTTGTAAAAATAGTTTGGAACCGCTACTTTTTCATTTCCGATTGTTTTTAGTCCATCAGACAGCACGCCACCTGTTACCACATAAATCCCGTCATATTTGTCAGCCCAATAACGTATCTTCTGTTCGAGCCTGTTCCAGACACCGGCATTGAAATCTTTTTTCTGGGGAGAAATATTAGACGTATAAAAAGTATCGTCAAAAGCCTGTTTTGAAAATTTCATATCGCCAGCCGGACACAAATGCCCTTTATCATAGCCTGAATTTTTGTAATTTTTCCAATCTGCCGAACCACTTTTCACCAACGGATCTTGTATAAAAAAAGGTCTTTTATAATCTGACTTTCTTGTATTAAAAGCTTTGGCTTCATAGAATACCCATTCTGCCTGTTCGTATTTTTCAAAATAAGACAATGTGAAATTGGGATGCATTACCAGCTGATTCGTAGTAGAGGTTGGCAAATATTTATCCTTTACAATCTGGTCTTCAGATACCACCACCTCTTCATTTTGCTTTGGAATTGAAATTTCCGACGGCTTTTTATCCACAGTAGCTTTGAAATCATTGTTCTTCAAAAAAAATACAATTGCAACAACCACGGATACTATTGCATATAAAACGGTTTTTTTAGTCATTTATCGAAATCTGTGTTATATTTTTATTTTCGGAATGGTGTTTGTTATATTTACCAGCAAACGTAATCGTTAACTAAAATACAATTATTTATGAAAGCCAAAATTATTTTTACTTCAATTTTATGTGCGGGAATTCAAACACTATCTGCTCAGGAAAAACATAACGCTTCAGCAGTGACAGA
Organism: uncultured Flavobacterium sp.; assembly: GCA_964518395.1. Lineage (GTDB taxonomy): Bacteria > Bacteroidota > Bacteroidia > Flavobacteriales > Flavobacteriaceae > Flavobacterium. The sequence goes on along the minus strand of CAZFGA010000014.1, from coordinate 35,753 downwards.
TTCCATCTCTGCAATGGCAACCACGCAAGTTCCAGCAGCAACACAGCTCCAGCTTGAAGAAAAGGCAAAAGCTGAAGAAAAAGCATTAAAAGAAGCCGAAAAGAAAGCCAGGGAATTTGAAAAGGAACAGCGAAAACTTGAAAAAGCTCAAAAAGAAATGGAGCGCGAAAAGAATAATTTTGAAAAAAGACAGAAAAAAATCCTTTCGGCAGAAAAAGGCGTTTTAAAAGCAAAGACAAGAGTCGCCAATGAAAAAAAGTCCTTAGAAAAAAACAAGGCAAAGCTGGATAAAAAGAAACGCAAAGGCAAGCTTACTCCTATCGAAATCCAGAAAGAAGAAATCAAGATTAGCAAACAAGAAGTGAAAATTCAGGAACTGCAGCTAAAAGTCCAGAATGAAGAAGCCGAACTCATCAAGATAAGATCCTAAAAACAAAAACCGCCAGCTGGCGGTTTTTTTATATTCCTTTAATGACAAATTCGCTACGTCTGTTTAATTCGTGTTGTTCTTCCGAACAGGATTCTTCGGGCACGCATTTTACAATCTGTACCGTTTCGCCATAACCACGTGAAAAAATTCTGCTGTTTGGTATGCCCTGTTCAATAAAATAGTCTCGTGTAGAAGCCGCTCTTTTATCAGATAAATCAAGATTGTATTTATTATTCCCGCGTACATCGGTATGCGAACCTATTTCTACAACCATATCCGGATATTTTTTCATCAGGGCGATTACTTTATTTAATATTGGCTTGGATTCCTTACGGATATACCATAAGTCGTAATCGAAATAAATAGGTTCTGTTTTAATCAGCAGCCTGTCTTTATCTCTTACCACATCTTTCTCATCCGCCAGAAGCTTTTCAATACGTTTCTTTTTATTGACTTCAGCCAATTCTTTTTCTTTTTGCTTTGTGGCTTCTTCTTCTTTTTTCTTTTGCTGTAGGGCAATTTCCTGTTCTTTCTTAATTGCTTCTACCGATTTCAAAGCCATAGAAGCATCGTTATTCTTATTTCTTTCTTTGGACAATTTCAAGTTTCTGAAATTATCCGTATAGTTTTCTTTTGATGCCAAAACCGTATAAGCAGTCTCACAAGCAGCATCAAAAAGAAACTTACCATCTGCCGTCGTAACTTTTCTTTGAATTTCTACTTTTTCTGAATTTTGCAGTACAACCAAGGCTCCAACCAAAGGCAGTTTTGTAATTTCATCCGTAATCACACCCGAAATTAACTGTTTGCAGTCTTCAATAACTAAAGGCTTGATTTCATTAAGTTGGTAAATATCATCATTCCCTTTTCCTCCTATCCGGTTTGAAGAAAAATAACCTTCTTTTATATCTGTATCAATTGTAAAGGCAAAATCATCATATTCAGAATTGACCGGAAACCCAATGTTTATCGGTTTTGAAAATTGTCCTTTAATCTTATCAGAAACAAACACATCCAAAGATCCAAACCCCATAAGTCCGTCAGATGAAAAATAAAGCTTGTCATCTTTTGAAATAAAAGGAAATTGTTCTTTGTGTATCGTATTAATATCTGAACCAAGATTTACCGGTGTGCCAAATTTCCCTTCGTTAATATCTACAGAAAAAATGTCAAAAGAACCCAAACTTCCCGGCATATCCGAAGCAAAATAAAGCGTCTGTTCGTCCGGGCTTAAAGCCGGATGTTCTGTGGAGTAATCATCACTGTTAAATGGTAAAGATTTTATATTTTTCCATTCTCCATCTTCAAAATCAGCACTGAAAATCTGTAAGTGTGAAACCTTTTTCTGATCCTTCCCTTTTTTTCCGTTATTAAAATTATTTCTGGTAAAATACATTTTCTTGCCATCTTTGGTAAAGACCGCATTGGATTCATGCATTTTAGTATTTATCGAATTGGAAAAGTCTTTTGTTATTGAGTCACCTTTTTTTACATTCTCAATCGGAATTACATACAAATCCAGATAGTTTTCATTATTCCATTTATAGACTTTACTATTTTTTCTAGGCGAGGCATAAATCAGGTCCGACCCTTTTTTTACTGCTCCAAAATCGGAGTATTTGGTATTGATTTCAAGATTTTTGATTTCAAAACGATTTCCTAATGCAGCAATATTTTCAAGAATTGCAACCTGTTTATCAAATGCCGTTACTTCATCCGTCTTGCCATTTAATTCTATTCTGCTTCGTGTAAGAGCATTGGCTTCTTCATATTTCCCTATTGCTTTTAGCGAATGCATGTACTTGAAATAATAATCGTCTTCAAAATCAGCACTATAATTCTTAAGAAGAAAACGATACCATCTTTCAGCATTTTTAAGGTCATTGGTGTAATAATAGGCGTTCGCCAGATTGCTTACGACTTCAAAACTGTGATTATCCTTAATGATGTTTTCATATAACGGGATGGCTTCGCTATAGAAAGTCCGTTCAAAATAAGCATTTGCTTTTTTTAAATCCTGAGCATTCCCATTCTGAAGACTAAGAATGACAATCAGTGTATACACTATTTTTTTCATGATTCCCATTTTAAAAAAATCTTGGAGACTTGTCATATCCTTTTTTCATAAAGTTCAGGTCAAACAACAAAATCACTTCATGTGTTCCAGAATTGAATTGCCCTAAATTAGTTGTAGTATAATCATACGCATATCCTATTCTTAAATCTGGCGTGACTTTTACATTAAACAATCCGCAAACCGCATCATCAAGTCTATAGGATACACCCAGTTCAAATTTATCATATAGCAAAACATTTGCTGAAACATCAACCACACCTGGAGCTCCTTTAACTGCTTTTGCCATAAAAGACGGTTTTAATTTCAGGTCCTCGTTGATTTGAAAAACATAACCTCCTGTAAAAAAAACATGGACATTTTCAGAGCCAAAGCGATTGATTCCTTGTCGCTCTTCAAGATGTTTTGTGTTCAAAAGATTGGGTGCTGACAATCCAACATAGTAGTTATCTGTAAAATAAAATGCGCCTACTCCCAGGTTTGGAAAAACACTATTAATATTTTGAGCAAAAGCCGGATCGGTGCCATTCGAACCACTTTCCAAGACAAAGCCGTTAAAGTTAGTCTCGAAAATAGTCACTCCTGCTTTCAATCCTAAAGACAATCTGTGATTGTTATTCAGTTGCAGTACATAAGCAAAATCTCCAAATATGCTGTTTTCTTTCTTTGCACCATCACCAATATCATCCGAAATAAAAGAAAGTCCGAGTTCAACGTTTTTGCTAGCCGGCATATGTCCAAAAAATGTAAATGTTTTAGGAGCTCCAACGGCGCCTACCCATTGTGTCCTGTACAATCCGCCCAGATTAAGTACTTCTGGCGTTGCCGTTGCATAAGCCGGATTCACAACGCTCAAATTATACATATACTGCGTATATTGAGGATCCTGCTGAGCCGTCGCTTCATTTAAAAAGCCTGTAAAAAGTATAAGGAGTAGTATTTTTTTCATCTGGTTCCGATTAAATAATGATTGGACTATTATCGATTCAAATAAAGCCTTCCCTGCTTCGCAGGTTTCTTGTTTTTATTGAAATTAACGATATAGAAGTAGACTCCATTTGGAGCAACCCCATCAATTATAGTCGACTGATTACTTCTTCCGTCCCAATCAGGCGTATTGCGATTTCCTTTATACATCACGTTTCCGTAACGATTGTATATTTCGAGTGTAAAATCCGGAAATAAAAATTCAATATTCGGAATATTAAACGTGTCATTGATACCGTCACCGTTGGGTGAAAATCCATCCGGAATCATCAGTTCATATTCATCTTCGCCACAATGAGACAAAGAAACCGTTACCGCCAGTGCCGTTTCTGAAATACAGCCGGAAACGGCTGAAGAATCAAATCCGTAGTAGGTTACTCCGTCCTGCAGAACTTGTGAATTTGGCAATTGGTTTCCGTTATGTAGCGCATCATACCAAACTATGGTGCCGGTTCCATTCACATTTGCAGAAAGATCAGCAAGCGTTGGAGCAGGCGAATCCAAACCGCAGAAATTTTCTCCATCAGTTTCTAATGTAGGTGCCGGCAAATTAGTAATTGTGACAACAACCATTGCTTTTAACGACACACAGCCAAATGGAGAAACTGCCGCCACATAATAATTTCCTGATGTCAGTACCGTATCACTACTTAATGGCGAAGTGCCGCTTTCTGTGGCATACCAAATGTAGGATGGTCCGTTAGGCTGTAAGTCAGCAATGGTGGCATTTTCACTTTGGCAAAACTCCGCATTGCTTACGGTTGGAATTTCAGGAAGTTTATAAATCGTAAAACTGTCGGTTATAGAAAGATTGGAGACCCCACAAGAAGTTTCATTATTGACGATTTCCGAAACTGTAAAAGTTGTTGTTCCTGTATTTAATAGCTGGTTTGCAGGTATTGTAAACGTAGCCGAACCATTAACCGCTGCTATAGTTGCAATTCCAGAAGCTGTATTGGCTCCGGTTAACGAATAAGTAATCTGGATGCTTGTCAGAATGCCAAATCCTGAAAAGTTTGCAATTACTGGCTGATTTTCACAAACATCATTAATCGTTACTCTTACATTGGCTACATCAGGTTTTGGAAATATAGTAAAGGATTGGGATAAAGAAGCTACATTCTCACACAGTGTCTGCAGATTAATAATATGTGTTATGACTATTGTTGTATTGCCTTGATTATGTAGTAAACTGCCCGGAATAATAAAAGTGCCTACACCTCCTGTAACATTCATAACGACTTGCCGCGATGGTGTGTTATTGCTGCCACTTAAATTATAGGTAATCCTGTAATCTCCATCGGTGAGGTTTATATTTCCCGACAATCGTACTGTAACATCAGAGTCCTGGCAGGCATTTTCTATTGTCAGAGTTCCATCATTAATCTTAGGTAATGGATATACATTCAGAATATCAGAAATATCCCCAATAATATGGTCACAGGCATTATAGCCGGTAGTTTCGTGAATATTTATGATACGTACCGTGTAAGCTCCCACCAAAGGAAATGAAATTGCGGGAATGGGAAAAGTCACAACTCCGTTTTCAAACCGGACAATTATAGTGTTTCCAGATGGAATCGGGCCCGTAATCTGATATTGTAAATGGTAGTTACCGTTAGGTATATTTTCTAAACCCTGGGTGAGTGTTGCAACAAAAGTTGCCCTTCCAATCTCATCTTCGCAAATATCTGACGCTACAACCAACGTTGAACCCGTAAAATCCAATTGTTCTTCGATGATGATTTTGACAGTTGCCGATTTTGGATTGCATACCGGATGTGATGGCTGTACTGTATACGTAAATCCGTATTCTCCCGGACCAAAAGTATTATAGATGTTCTGTACGTTAATAAAAGTATCTTGTGGATCGGACAGTTCTGAGGTACCGGATTCCGACCATTTACCACCCGGATCCTGTCCGAAGATATAATCGAGCAGGTTCAGATTTGTGTAGATTGACATATCATCGGAATCGCATAAAATCAGATCTATTGTTTCTCCCGGTTCCGGAGCCGGATGTACGGTCACATCAACAGTTGCCATAACAGCAGAACATGGCCCAATAGCCGGCATTGTATAGGTAAAAGAAAAAGTGCCTAATCCGGAAACTGTAGCATCAAGGAAGTTACCCCTCAAAGCACCACTATTGCTATCATCGTTCCAATGACCATTCAACTGTGGGTTTGGAAAGTTTCCTAAAAACTGGAAAAGATTGACACTGCTGTTGTCGTCGCAGGCAGAAGCATTGGGATTGCTTATCCCGGCATAACCGCCAATAGTAACTGTGACTGTTGCCACATTATCTGTACATGAAGCATCGTTTACTGTGTAGATAAAAACATAGGTATCGCTTTCATTAACGCCCCAAACATTAAGAATTCCTGTTGAAAGATTTAATCCACCGGATTGTTGAAGATCTGTCCAAACTCCTCCAGGCGTAGGTGTACCTCCAAGCAGATTGAAAAGATTGATATTTTGATTGGCCGGATCCGGAATATTGCATATCGTAATTGAAGCATCTTCACCCGCACATTGGGCATTGGCCAGGTTACAGTATAAGAAGAAAAATATAAAAAAGAGTAACTGAAAAAATCCAGCCTTTCGGGGGAGGCGAGTAATTTTTAAGTACATATCATCAAGTTTAGTTCGAGTAAAAATATACTATTTTTTTTCACTAGAACCCAATAATACGAAAAAACCGATGAACGGTCGGCTTAAGTTTCCTTTAATTTTTGACGTCTAACGCATCTCGCAATGCGTTACCCATCATCATAAATGCCAAAGTCAAAAGCATTATTGCCATTCCGGGAACCATAGCCAGGTAAGGCTTATCGAGAATAATATCGCCGTAGTAATCTTTTATCATTCCGCCCCAACTAGGAACTGGAGGCTGTGCTCCAAGACCTAAGAAACTGAGTCCGCTTTCTACCAATATAGCCGAGGCAAAGTTTGCCGCAGAAATAACGATAACCGGCGCCATAATATTAGGAAGAATGTGATGGAGTATTATTCTCCAGTTGGTATATCCCAAAGCTTTGGCAGCGGTAACATATTGCATTTCTTTTACAGAGATAATCTGTCCGCGAACAACTCTGGCTACTTCAACCCACATGGTAAGGCCAACAGCTACGAAAACCTGCCAGAATCCTTTTCCAAGACTTAATGTAATCGCGATAACCAGCAATAAAGTAGGAATTGACCAAATTATATTGACAAGCCACATTACAAATGCGTCTACTTTTCCTCCATAATAACCGCCCAACGCACCAAAAAACAGTCCCACAACAAGAGAGATAAATACAGCTACAAAACCAATAGCAATTGAAACTCTTGATCCAACGAGCATTCGGCTTAAATAATCCCTGCCGGCTTTATCAGTTCCTAAATAAAACTTTTGATTTTTGATGTGGTCTTTTGCAACATCTTCCAGCTTGTCATATCCTGGAAAATCTTTTAAGGTTGTTTCTTTTTGTATGATGACTTCAGGATCATCATTGTATAGAGTGTAAACAATTTTGTTTTTTTCTATTTTAAAATCGGAAACAGGTTCTTTTGAGAATTTTTGTTCTGCTCCTAAAAAAAAATCCAAAAATCCGGATTCTACCTTTTCTTTCAATGGAATGGAAAGGATTTTTACTTCAAATCCTGGCTTTTTTGAACGAATGGTCAGGTCGCCCCAATTGGCATTTTCTGAATTATCGGGAGCTAAAACATAGGCAAAAATTGACAATAGCATCAGCAGCACTATAAACCCAAAACTGAAAACGCCCCAGAAATTCTTCTTGAATTTCTGGAGCGCTATTCCTGTTAATGATTGTGTGGATTTATTCATCAAAATGCCTTTGAGCCAATTATGACTTCACCAACTTATCTTTCTTTTTAACGTTAACTGTTCCTTTTATGGCCGCATTTGGTTGCAGGTCATCTAAAACATTCAGAGCTTCTTCTACATAAACATCCTTAGAAAGGCTTTCATGCCAACGATCTCTTTTCTCTTTTAAAATATTGTCATTCTTTACCATTTCGTTTTCATATGGCAAAGAAGTAAATTTCAAGTCATTTTTATACTTAGAAATGGCTTTATATTTTTTTGCCTTTTCTTCAAGCTGTGTCTGTTCCTGTTTGAATTTATCGATGTTCAGGCTAAACTCTTTCTCATCTTGTCTTTGTTTAAGCCATTTAGCATTTTCTTCAATCAGTTTGAACTGCTCACTTTTCTCCATTCTTCTCTTGCTGTTTTCAACAGCAAGATCAAAATTACCCTGCTTGTCCCAAACTTTATAATCGGCTGCATCTATTTTGTCCCAAGGCATCGCATTGTCAATATCTCGCTCACCCATTTTGATGTAAGAATATCTGTCTGGCAAAGCCACATCACTTGAAACCCCGTTTAGCTGAGTAGAACCTCCGTTAATTCTATAGAATTTCTGGGTTGTTGTTTTTAATGCTCCCAGGTCGCCCATAGAGTTGCTTCTCAAGAACTGATTCAGGTCAATTACATTCTGTACGGTCCCTTTTCCATAAGTCTGCGTACTTCCAATAATTACACCTCTTTTATAATCCTGAATAGCGGCAGCTAAAATCTCCGAAGCCGATGCTGAGAAACTGTTAACCATAACTACCAAGGGTCCGTCCCACTGTACTTTAGAATCCTTATCATACAGGATTTCTTTCTTTTTTCCTGCTGATTTGATCTGAACAATTGGTCCCTTCTCGATAAACAATCCTGCAATATCTACAACTGTTTTCAAAGAACCTCCACCGTTATCACGAACGTCCATAACAATTCCCTGTACTCCGGCTTGTTTTAGCCTTTCAACTTCTAAGGCGATGTCTTTTCCTGCATCGCGGCTGTCTGCGTTTTCAAAATCGATATAGAATTTCGGAAGATAGATAATTCCGTATTTTTTACCGTTCTTTTCAACAATACTTGATTTTGCGTAGGTTTCTTCAATCTCCACTTCATCACGAATAATTGAGATTATCTTAATCGTGCCATCCGTTTTTTTAACCGTAAGTCTTACCTCAGTTCCTTTTGGTCCTTTGATTTTCTTAACAACATCATCAATTCTCATTCCTACCACATCCACAGGCTCTTTATCACCTTGCGCTACTTTCAGAACAACATCACCCGGTTCTAATTGTTTTCCTCTCCAAGCCGGACCTCCGGAAATCAATTCTGTAATTTCGGTAAAGTCATTTTTCTTTTGCAGACGTGCTCCAATTCCTTCCAGTTTACCGCTCATGCTCACATCAAAACGCTCTTTATCGTCTGGAGCAAAATAAGAAGTATGTGGGTCAAAGCGGGTTGCGATAGAATTGATATATACAGAAAACCAACTATCTCTATCTAAATCTTTGATAAATCCGAAATATTCGTTCAAGGATTTCAACTGGCTTTCTCTGGTTTCTTTTTCAAGTACATCAAAAGGTTTTTTCTCGATTTCCTTTTTCTCCTTTTTCTGCTCTTCTTCCTTTTTAGCTTTTTCAGTAGCCGTCAAATCAGAAAAGTCATCATTGTCAGAAACATTTTTACCTTCCTGGATTTCCAGTTTGTTAGTAAGAGAAGCCAAAGTCGAAAGCTTGATCTGCTTGTACCATCTTTCTCTTAATTCATCAGAGTTTTTAGCATATGAGTGCTCTGCATAATCCGTATTGAAGGTCTCATCCTTTTTATAATCAAAAGGTTTTGCCAAAATTTCTTTATAATATTTTTTGCTTTCTTCGATTCTTTGAAGCAGACGATTGTATGTCAAATCAAAAAACGTAAGATCTCTGACCAAAATCTGGTCATCGAGTTTGGTTTCATACTTTGAAAACTCGTCAATATCAGACTGAAGGAAAAATCTTTTTGAAGGATCTAGCGCCTCCAGATAATCTTTGTATACTCCTTTTGAAAAAGTATCATCAATTTTTGCCGGATCATAATGTCCACGTTCAATGACAAATGTCAAAAGCTCAATAAGTAACTTATCTTTTTCAGGGTCATTTTTTACTTCTCTTGGAACGAAGCTCCATAAGGCTGCAGAAAGTGCAACTACAACCAGTACTATCTTATAATTTCTTTTCATAAACTCCATTATAGCATTCATCAAATTTTGTTCTAAATTACTGAAAAAACTATGCCACGGTTTCTAAAACCGCATAATTTTTTGTTAAAGATGATTTTGATTGAGGAATATGGTTAAATCATTGCAGGGAATGCTATTTTTACAAATTCAAAGTTATGCAATTTTGTAACATTGAAAAAGTTTAAAAAAGGTTATTTTTGTAATCTGTGTAGTTCATTTTGCAATGAAATTCCACAGCAAAGAAACACATCCCGCTCATTTTCAATTGCAAATGAGGCAAAAAATTACCCATGAAAAAGAAACCTTTAATTTTAGTTACAAACGACGACGGAATTTCAGCTCCAGGAATACGAGCATTGATTAGTGTCATGAAAGAAATTGGTGAAGTTGTTGTCGTAGCGCCAGACAGCCCACAATCGGGCACAGGTCATGCCATTACCATCAACAGCACTTTGTTTCTTAATAAGATAAGTCAGGGAGAAGACACTCCGGTTGAATATTCTTGTTCCGGAACTCCGGTTGATTGTGTAAAATTTGCCGTTAATGAAGTATTGGGAAGAAAACCGGATCTGTGTGTTTCCGGAATTAACCATGGCTCCAACTCTTCCATAAACGTAATTTATTCCGGAACAATGAGTGCTGCAGTTGAAGCAGGAATTGAAGGAATTCCCGCCATCGGATTTTCTTTATTGGATTATGACTGGAATGCCGATTTCGAACCGGTTAAAAAATTCGTCAAAAAAATTGCCCTGGAAGTTTTGGAAAACGGCCTACCTGAAGGCGTAATTCTGAATGTCAATTTCCCGAAATTATCTGAAAAAGAAATTAAGGGAATCAAAGTATGCCGACAAGCGAAAGCCATGTGGGCTGAAAAATTTGACAAGAGAACTTCGCCAATGGGTCGTGATTATTATTGGCTGACCGGAAAGTTTGTCAACCAAGATAATGGTGAAGACACGGATGAATGGGCACTAAAACACGGCTACATTTCATTAGTCCCTGTCCAGTTTGACCTGACAGCCCATCACGCCATACAGAATCTAAATACCTGGAAACTCAATGACAATAGTTGATTTGCATCAATTTAAATTGTTAACCCTATGAAATACTACATTATTGCCGGAGAAGCTTCGGGCGACCTCCACGGCTCCAATTTGATGAAAGCAATTTTTAAAAAGGACCCTCATGCCGAAATCCGGTTTTGGGGCGGCGACTTAATGCAGGAAGCCGGCGGTACTTTAGTAAAACATTACCGAGAGTTGGCTTTCATGGGATTTGCAGAAGTGGTCATGAACCTCAAAACCATCCTTAACAATATTAAAATATGCAAAGCGGACATCCTGGAGTTTAAGCCGGATGCCATCATCTTTATTGACTATCCGGGATTCAATATGAGAATTGCTAAATGGGCGAAAGAAAGAGGTATGCCTACTCATTATTACATCTCTCCCCAGATATGGGCATGGAAGGAAAATCGCATCAAAGCGATCAAACGCGATGTCGATTTTATGTATGTGATTCTTCCTTTCGAAAAAGATTTTTATGAGAAAAAACATGGTTTCCCTGTAGAATTTGTCGGCCATCCACTAATCGATGCCATTCATAATAGGCACCATGTTGATGAAGCATCTTTTCGAAAAGAATTTGATTTGGACGACAAACCAGTTATTGCACTACTTCCGGGAAGCCGAAAGCAGGAAATTTCCAAGATGCTTTCTGAAATGCTGGCCGTGGTAAAAGATTTTCCTGCCTATCAATTTGTTATTGCCGGTGCGCCAAGCCAGGAATATGACTTTTACAAACAATTCTTAAAAGACCAGAATATCCATTTTATTTCCAACAGAACCTACGATTTGCTAAGCATAGCATCTGCGGCTTTGGTAACTTCGGGAACAGCAACATTAGAAACAGCATTATTTAAGGTACCTGAAGTTGTCTGCTATAAAGGAAATTGGATTTCCTATCAAATTGCCAAACGTATCATTACATTAAAATACATATCGCTTGTAAACCTTATAATGGACAAAGAGGTTGTAACCGAATTAATTCAAGGCGAATGCAATCCGAAAAGAATCAAGAAAGAACTGCATAAAATTTTAGAAACGAGCCAACGCGAAAGGCTACTGCAAGACTATGAAGTTTTGGAAAAAAAGCTGGGAGGTATTGGAGCGAGTGAGAAAACAGCCCGTTTGATTGTTGATAAGCTAAAAAAATAACAGTTATTTAACACCGAAAATAACTCGCTAAATTTCAAACAATTATAATCCAAAAAATCTTTCTTAAATTTAGTTATCAACAATTTCTTGAAAAGATTTTTGCTGATTTTATGAATTTTACATTATATTTGAAATCTGTTATATAATAATCAGATTATTAAACCGTTGTATATCTAAACATATAGCATTTGAAAAACGAATAATTCTACGGAATTTTTATTAATAAATCTAAAGCAAATTCGCCCCTAAGTCTTTGTTTTTGCTGAAAAATAAAAAATAAATATGTCTGCAAAAAAAATCTTTTTACTGTTCTTCCCAATATTTTTATTGGTATCGACATCAGGCCACGCACAAATTATTACCACAAAAAAAGAAGCTCTTAAAAAAGGAGTTTACGAAAAACCTGTAGAAAAGAAAACTACTGTTGTTGCAGACAAACCTGTTTCGGCTCCTGTTGCTGTTACAGACAAAACAAAAGCTACCGCTACAAAAAGTACCAAGGCTGTCAAAAATAAAAAGGCTGTTATCGTAGAGCAGGAAGATCCTGAACTTATCGCGTCTGCTGCTCCTACAGAAAGCTATATCTCTCTTCAATTAATTAATAATGCCATGAATTTCTTGGGTGTAAGATACCGTGGTGGCGGAACTACTACTGCAGGTATGGATTGCTCAGGAATGGTTACAGCCGTATTTAATCTTTTTGACATCAAATTACCGAGAAGCTCACACGATATGGCTCTGATTGGCGAAAAAGTTGATACGAACGATATCAAAAAAGGCGACTTGATTTTCTTCAGAACAAACGGAAGAAGAGTTATCAATCACGTAGGCGTAGTTGTTGAGAAGATAGGCGATGAAATAAAATTCATCCACTCTTCTACAAGCAAAGGCGTTGTGGTTTCATCAACAAGTGAGCCATACTACAAAAGAACATTTGCTCAGGTTAACAGGATTATACAGCAGCAATAATTTCACTTTTTGTTAAATTTTCAGTATTTTCGGATTATGAAAATATTGAAATTCCCTTTAGCCAGGATTACCATTTGGTTTATTCTGGGAGTACTCGCCGCATTTTATTTTGAACCAATTCCACTGCTTTCCCTGATTAGTTGTGGAGTAGCTGCTCTTCTTTTTGGAGCTGCCTATTATTTTTCCAAAAAAGATTTTATTCAGAAAGCCTATTTCGGATACGCTACCTATCTTGTATTTTTTTGTGTAGGTATTACCACTCATGCAGTGCATGATGAGAAAAATTCTAAAAATCATTATGTTCATGTAATAGATGGTAACGATCATTCTGTAGAAATTATTCTTCTTGAAAAATTAAGAAACAACCCGTACAACAATCGGTATATTGCAAGGATTACTGCAATTGATTCGGCAAAAGCTAACGGAAAGATTTTGTTGAACATTAAAAAGGAAAATCTTCCTGAAGATTTCCAAATTGGGAGCCGACTTCTTATATCAGGCATCATTTACGAACCAAAAGAACCTGGCAATCCCTACCAATTTGATTATAAAAAGTATTTAGCCTTTAAGTCTATTTACGGACAAATGTATGCCGATGCATCAACAATACAGCTAAGCATTCAAACCGAAAAGAACGTTTGGTATTATGCTGCTCGTTTCCGTGACAATATAGTCCAAAATCTTAAAAATTCAGGATTTAGAAATGAAGAACTGAATGTGGCAGTAGCATTGATTTTAGGCCAGCAACAAGATATTTCACCGGAACTACTGAAAGATTATCAACTAGCGGGTGCCGTACATATTTTATCCGTATCCGGACTTCATGTGGGGTGCCTTATGCTTTTCATTGGATTCCTGCTCAGTCCTTTGCCAAAAACCAAAACAGGCAACCTTCTAAAACTGATTATTATAGTAGTCTTTCTTTGGATTTTTGCTCTTATTGCTAACTTTTCACCATCTGTTACACGTTCGGTTGTCATGTTCAGTTTTGTGGCTATAGGAAAATATGCCCATCGCAAAACCAATATTTATCATACGTTACTTGTTTCAATATTTATCATATTGCTTTTTGAACCTTCATTTATTTTTGATGTCGGCTTTCAGCTCAGTTATTGTGCTTTATTTTTTATTGTATGGCTACAGCCTTTGTTTAGTGCCTTATGGCAACCTCAAAACAAAATAGGAAAATATTTTTGGGATATCCTTACTGTTTCATTTGCTGCCCAGATTGGCACTTTCCCATTAAGCCTATATTATTTTCATCAATTCCCAGGATTGTTTTTCATCACCAACCTGATTGTCCTGCCTTTGTTGGGAATTATTATGGCTTTAGGCGTTTTTGTAATGCTGTGGGCCGCTTTCAGTATCGTTCCCTCATTTCTTGTCAAATGCCTGGAATGGAGCCTTTATATCCTGAACAAAATAATCAACAGGATTGCTTCTTTTGAATCGTTCGTTTTTCAAGACATTCCTTTTAATTGGCAGATGCTAGTGTCTTGCTATGCCCTATTGTTTGCAATTGTTCTTTGGTTCAAGAAGCCAAATTTCCAAAAGCTTTCTTTTGCTTTATTCAGTTTGATTTTATTTCAATTGGCTTATTTCGGAAATAAATTCACTTCAAAAAGCCAAGAAGAGCTGATTGTGTTTAATGCAAAAAAGAATACGATAATTGCTCAAAAAAAGGGAGAGAAAATAACCGTTTACAACAATCAAAAAGCAACTGATCAAACAATGGATTTTATTTTGAAACCCTATCTCATTGGAAGTTTCAGCAATATTGTTGCGACAGAGAAAATTGGGAATTTGATATATTTCAAGCAAAATAAGATTTTGGTCATTGATAGCCTTGGTATTATTCCGCAAAGCCAAAAACCTGATATTGTTATAATGTTGCAATCACCAAAAATAAATTTCGAAAGGGTCATGCAAAAGGCAAAACCAAAAATAGTTATTGCGGACGCCTCCAATTACAGATCCGACATTGAAAAGTGGAAAGCAACCTGTATAAAAGAAAAAATCCCTTTTCACTCAACTGTTGAAAAGGGATTTTATAGTTTGTCTGAATAGCTTAGACTTTAATCAAAGGCATTAGCTGCTCTGGAGTATGGTATCCTACAATAGGACTTTTCACTTCTCCTTTGCTGTCAAAAATATACATTGACGGGTATCCTTGTACTTTTAAGAACATTGTAAAATCGTGAACCGCATTACGTCCTTTACGGGCAGCATCGAATTTTGGATTTGTATATTTTTTGCCTTTGTAATTCACTTCTGAATCACCTTCAGCATTAAACTTTACAGCATAATAGTTTGCATTAATATAATCTGCTACTTCTTTTGCCTGGAAAGTATTTTTATCTAACATTTTGCATGGACCACACCAATCTGTGTATACGTCCATAAAGATTGGTTTTGCTTTTTTCTTCTGTGCCGCCAAAGCCTGATCTAAGGTCATCCATTTCACTTCCTGGGCCTGAACTGCAGCCATTGAGCCTACAGTTAAAAATAGTGCTAAAAGTAATTTTTTCATTTTTTTATAGTTTTTAAATATTGGGTTCAAAAATAATGCCGTTTTTAGGCTACATTATTCTCTTTCATAACTCTGTTTAGCCATTTCAGCATCAATAACAATACGATTGCCGCAGCCAAAACCAAACCAAAGTTAAGGAAGAAGAAGTTTTCCTTCTGTGGCATTTCTTCCCAAAGAGAAGATAGCATACCTGAAAGTTTGTTTCCAACAGAAATTGCCAGGAAGAATCCACCCATCATCAAGGCAGTAATCCTTGGTGGTGATAATTTAGAAACCAAAGAAAGTCCCATTGGAGATAAACATAGCTCCCCTATTGTAATAACACCATACGAAGCAATTAGCCACCAAGAGCTTGCTTTCATAGTCAGGTCGTTTGTTGCAAAAACAGCTCCTACCATTACCAAAGCAGATAAGGCAGTAATTACCAAACCGATAAAGATTTTTGTAGGTGTGCTTGGCTCTTTCTTTCTTCTTCTCATCCAACCAAAAACTCCTACTACCAATGGTGTCAAAACTACTACCCAGAATGGGTTGATAGATTGGTAAAGCTCTGTTGAATATAATTTTAGGTTTGTTCCTTTAGCAGGAACCTGGTCACCAGGTAAAGTCGCAAAGTATTTTCTTGATTTTTCCAGCTGTCCTATTTCGCTTGAATATTTTCCTTTTGCAACAATTTCTTCTTTAGAAACCGCCGGCATGGCTGCTTCTTTAGCACGCATTTCCTCGATTGTCTTATCAAATGTAGCCTGATCTGCAGAAACGATATCATTGTTTACAACAACCTGTGCCATTCCTAATTTGTCAGCCACGTTTGAAACTGCTGTTGGCATATTTCTATCTGTATGATCTTCTGCCCAAACTGTCAAAGCATCACCATTTTGGTGGAAGATGGCAAAGAATAAGATAACGCAGGTAAATACAGCCAAAAGTGCCTTAATTGCTCTACTTTCTTTAGCCTCAGCTTTAAATGCCAAGTAGATAAAAAACGCTATTACCGGCAAGCATCCTATAATAAATGCGTCATTAGTATCAGAACCTAATATATTCCCTGTTGGATTAGATTCACTAGTTACTCCAAATAAAAAGTATCCGATTATACCAAAGATAAACATTGGAAGAACTGTCAATCCTAAGATTTTTCCAGTTGACATATCACCTTCTTGTACCGGCTTGATTACGTCAACATGTTTGATGTGTTTTGTTCCGATTAAGAATACAACCACACCAATCAACATTCCTACTCCAGCGGCAGCAAAAGCATGTCCCCATCCGTAGTTGATTCTCATATAGGCTGCAACGAAGTTACAGATAAATGCTCCTACGTTGATTCCCATATAAAAGATGTTGTAACCCGCATCTTTTTTATCTTTCATATCATCGCCACTGTATAAATTACCTACCAGCGTTGAGATATTCGGTTTAAAGAATCCGTTTCCTAAAATAATACAGAATAAGGCAACATAGAAAGTCGTTACGCTATGGATTGACAGCAAAAAGTAACCTGTCGCCATCATTAATCCACCCATAATAATCGATTTTCTGTACCCTAACACTCTGTCAGCAAGCAATCCTCCAATAAAAGGAGTCAAGTACACCAGACCCAGATATGTTCCATAAATGTCAGATTTTTTAGCAGGGTCAAATCCCATACCTCCATTATTCCATCCGTCGAGCATGTAGAGGGAGAATATCCCTAGCATCAAATAATATCCAAATCTTTCCCACATTTCTGTTCCAAACAGGTACCAAAGTCCTTTAGGGTGTGATCGCTTTACTGTTGTTTCCATTTATTATAGTTTAAAGTTAGTGTTATATTTATCTTACTCCGTGCATTAGTTTCTTCAGCACCGGATTTAAGGCTACGACAATGAATCCCGCAACAATAGGGACTATTGTAAAGATCAGGAAGAAGGTACTCATATCGTATTCTTTCGTAATGCCTTCAATCATTCCTCCCAGCGAACCTGCCAATTTATTCCCGATTGCAATCGCAAGATACCACATCCCGAACATAAATGCAATCATTCTTGAAGGCACCAATTTGCTCACATAAGAAAGACCTACCGGCGACAGGCATAATTCTCCCCAGGTATGGAACAGATAGGCTAATATAAGCCAAATCATGCTTACTCTTACAGCTCCTGCTTCAGCTCCTGAAGGAATAACTCTTGCTCCATAAGCCAAAATTGCAAATCCTAAGCCCATGATAATTAATCCAAGGCCGTATTTTACGGCTGCGCTTGGGTTGTATTTGCTGTCCCACCATTTAGAGAACATCGATGCAAAAGCAATAATAAAGAATGAGTTCAAGATACTAAACCATGAAGTTGTGACTTCTACCTGGTTTTCTTTTAGCTGAGTTACTTCTGCATTTATAATTTGCGAGTCTTTTGTAGCTTTTTTATAATCATCCCTGATTTTAGTTTCTAGTCCTTTCGTTAGATATACAAAATTCCCTATCTCACTATGTAATGCTACCTTATCGCTTACTTTCAACACATCCTTACTTGAAATCGTAACCGTTTGATCAACTACTACATCCGTTGGTTTTAAAACCGTAGTTTCTGTAACCGCATTGAAATCAAAAACCAGGTCTCCATTTTCATCAACAGCCTGTTTTTTAGTTTTTTTGTCAATCTGTGCCGTTTTGATAGCCTGATATTTCAGTTCATAGGCTTTTGAATTGTAATCGTTATTCAGCATCCAGCCTACAATTCCCCATACTCCCAAAAAGCTCAATGCCAATACAATGTTTGATGTTGCTATTTTTTTAGAGGTTTGTTTGAATAGCAGAAACAAAACCCATGAAACTAATGCTAGTGGTATAATCGTAAGAAGTGTATTGATAATATTGAAAACAACTGCGTGATTGCCCATCAAGGTTCTGTCTGTAAAATCTCTGGCAAAAAGCACAAGTGATGTCGCTCCCTGTTCAAAAGACAACCAGAAGAAAACAGTAAAGAAGGCAAAAATAATTACGGCAATCATTCTATGACGCACCACTTTTGTATAACGTGCAATCCTGGAAATAACCAAAAATAAAAACAATACCAAACCGATAATCGTTATGACAAGTGATCCAGGCAATATATCTTTTGATACCAAAAATTCCTGCGGTAATAAATGGATGTTTCCAATTTTTGAAGCCGGATCATCAATTAAGTATAGTAATCCTATTATCGAGGTAATAACAATCAGAATCTTATCAAGCATCGTAAACGGATTGCGCTTGTCTTCCGGTTTTTCTTCGGTTTTTGGTTCCGTTATATCAATCTGTCCGTCTGGAGAAATTACCTCTACTACCTTATTCTTTTTTGGTACATCACCAATTGTACCGAACAATGGTTTGGCCAACCAGAACTGCAAAGAACCAAGAAGCATAAAGATTCCGGCTAATCCGAATCCCCAACTCCAACCGATTTTTTCAGCAAGATAACCGCAAAGCATCATTCCGAAGAAAGCTCCGGCATTTACTCCCATATAAAAAATAGTATAGGCCCCGTCTTTTTTCTCCGGTAAGTCCTTATACATTTCAGAAATAATAGAAGTCATATTCGGCTTAAAAAAACCGGTACCAATTACCAGTAATCCCAATCCAAAATACATTGAAAATTCTGTTTCAATTGCCAAAGAAGCATGTCCTAAAGTCATAATAATTGCCCCAATAACAACGGCCCATCGGTAGCCTGTAAATTTATCGGCAATAATTCCTCCGGCAATAGGAGTTAAATATAGAAGTCCGGCATAGGTACCGAATAAGGCACCGGCATTTTCTGACGACCATTCCCAGCCCGGATTGGTACCAATAGCTGCCATGGTCAAGAAGTTAATCAACAAAACTCTCATTCCGTAGAAAGAGAATCGCTCCCACATTTCAGTAAAAAACAATACGAATAATCCTGATGGATGGCCTAAAACTTTTGATTTAAAAAAATCGTTATTGGATGTGATTTCTGACATTATAAATTTTTATTCTTATTATTCTTAAGCAACTTTAGCGTCTGCCATCAATTTTTTCAACAATGGAGATATCAATAGCAGGACAACTCCAGCTCCGACAGCAATGTATCCGATACTTGCATAACCATTTGTATATTGAACCAATTTATCAACATTGGTCGGATTCTCTATAGAAGTGTCTACTTTAGCCAAAGCCGAACCAATTAATCCTGCTCCATATTGACCGTATGCGCTAGCTAAAAACCATGTTCCCATCATAACACCATGTAATCTACTCGGAGTTAATTTTGTGATCATTGACAAACCAATTGGAGAAAGGCAAAGCTCCCCTAATGTTATTACAAGGTAAGCTCCTACAAACATCCAAAGCGGAGTCAATCCTGTTGGGGTAGCAAAAAACTTACTCACAAAAAACACTAAAAATCCTAATCCTAAGAATATAAATCCTAATCCGAATTTAACAACTGTATTCGGTTCTGCTTTTTTCTTATTTAGAAAAATCCAAAACATACCAATAATTGGCGCTATCAGAACAACCCAAAGTGCATTTGCCGAGTTGTTAACCTGTGTCATATTGAAACCTTTGTTATCAACATTACCATTGGCAAAAAAGTTTAATGATCCACCACCTTGCTCAAAGAACGACCAAAACAAAACTGAGAATAAAATCAAAATGATAGCTACGGCCATCTTTCCAAATTCTCCTTTTGTTACATCAAATAAGGTTTTAATTAAGTAGATCAGGATCAAAACAGCAATAGTAATCATAAATACATCGCTAAACTGTACATAATTTGGAACAGCTTTTCCTTCAGCGTTTATTGCTTCTCCTAGCATAAATGTCAGGTTTACATCAAATGGATAATATACCAATACGAAGAAAAAAGGTATGAATAATAAAGATCCTATGTAAACCAAAAGGTTTTTGCTGATTCCAAACTTTTTTTCCTGTAATTTTTCCGGCTCAGGTGGTAATCCGATTGGCCCTAAAGTTTTTTGCGTGAAGACAAACAAAATCAAACCACATATCATACAAACTCCAGCCAATGCAAAACCTAAAGACCAGCTAACAGAAGTGCCTATGTAAGCAATGGTCAAGCCGCTTAACAATGCTCCTATATTGATTCCTGAATAGAATAATGAAAATCCTGCGTCCCTTCGGGAATCGTCTTTCCTATACAGCGAACCTACCATTGTGGATATGTTAGGTTTGAAAAAACCATTTCCTACAATCAGAATACTAATTCCTAAATAAAAAGGAAATGCACCCGGAACAGCCATAATAAAAGTCCCGATTGCCATCAAGATACCTCCCCAAAAAACTGATTTTCTAAATCCAAAGATTTTGTCAGCGAATAATCCTCCAACAAATGCCATTGCATAGATAAAAGCCTGGATTAGTCCGTATTGCTTATTCGATTTGCTTTCTGCATCATCTTTAACCTTCTGCTGTGAAGTCTCAATATAGTATCTCGGATGGCTTTTGTCCAAGACTTCTTTGTTTTTTTCCAAAAACTCGGTTTTCTTAGCTTCTAATTCTGCAGGAGCCAAAGGCTTATAATCAGCTGAAAGTACCAAGTGGGAAATATACAACGCCAAAAGCGCCCTCATTCCGTAAAACGTAAACCGCTCCCACATTTCTACTAAAAACAGATACCATAATTGTTTTGGATATTTTCCTTTGAAATTTTGAATTTCTTCTAAGGTAGGAGCTGTTGTATTCATCTAATTATTATAAGTTTTCTTTAATAAAGTTTGTCATTTTTGTATAGAGTTGCAATCTGGTCTTTCCACCATAAATTCCATGGTTTTTATCCGGGTAGATTGCCCAATCAAATTGCTTGTTCGCTTGCACTAATGCTTCAATCATTAGCATTGTATTTTGCACATGAACATTATCATCAGCTGTTCCATGTATTAACAGGTATTTCCCTTTTAGTTTGCCAACATGGTTGATTGGTGAGTTTTCATCATATCCAGATGCATTTTCTTGCGGTGTCTGCATGTATCGTTCCGTATATACGGAATCATAGAATCGCCAGTTGGTTACCGGAGCAACAGCGATAGCTGTTTTGAAAACATCATTTCCTTTCAGTATGCAGTTTGAAGACATGAAGCCTCCATAGCTCCAGCCCCAGATTCCAATCCTGCTGCTGTCAACATAATTGTATTTTCCAATCACTTTTGCAGCATCAATCTGGTCTTCTACTTCAAATTTTCCAAGTTCTTTGTAGGTTACTTTTTTGAAATCAGCACCTTTATAACCAGTTCCTCTTCCGTCAACACAAGCTACAATATAGCCTTGCTGTGAAAGCAACATATACCAAAAATCGTTTGTGTTTAGCCAGCTGTTTTTAACCTCCTGTGAGCCAGGTCCAGAATACTGGAACATTAAAACCGGATATTTTTTAGAAGCATCAAAATCTTTTGGTTTAATCATCCAGGCATTCAGTTTATGCCCTTTTTCTGTAGTCAGTTCAAAAAATTCTTTTGATGGCAGATTGTAAGCCTTTACCTTAGAAAGTAGCGTTTCGTTCTTTTTAATTGATTGTACTTCTTTACCGGTTTTGGCATCATTTAGAGAGTATTGCGCCGGAGTCGACACATTTGAAAAGGTATTGATATAGAATTGGAAATTCGGACTGAAAGTAGCCGAGTTGGTTCCTGTTGCGGAAGAAAGTCTTTTCTTTTCTTTTCCGTTCAACTTGATAGAATAGATGTCTCTGTTGATTGAACCGTTCTCTACCGACTGATAAAAAATAGTTCCTGTTTTTTCTTCAAGACCGTAGTAAGCCGTAACTTCCCAAGGACCTTTTGTGATTTGGTTTTTTAGCTTTCCAGTCTTGTCATAGTGGTAAATATGGTTGAATCCGTCTTTTTCGCTGGTCCAGATAAAGCTGTTATCTTTTAGGAAAGTAAGATTGTCTGTAATATCGACATACGCTTTATCTTTTTCATTCAGCACCACTTTAGCAGCGCCTGACGTTCCGTCAACAAAAAGTAAATCTAAATTATTTTGATGTCTATTGATAACCTGAGCACTTAGCACGTTCGCTTCGTTTGTCCATTTGATTCTTGGAATATAAAAATCCTTATAGTTCCCTAAATTAATCTGTTTGGTCGCATTGGCATTCAGATCATAAATATGTAACGAAGCTATTGCATTTTTTTCTCCTGCTTTAGGATATTTGAAAACCTGCTGTGTTGGATAAAGTCCTCCATTATATAAATCCATTGAGAACTCAGGTACTGCAGTTTCATCAAAACGGATAAAGGCTATCTTGTTGCTGGCAGCATTCCAGTCATAGGCTCTTACAAAAGAAAATTCCTCTTCATAAACCCAATCCGTTATACCGTTAATGATGGCATTCTTCTTTCCGTCTGTCGTAATTTGCTTAGAAGTTTTTGATTGCAGGTTATAGACATATAAGTTATTGTCTTTGGCGTAAGCAATCTGATTTCCGTCAGGAGAAAAGGTAGGCTCCTGTATTTTAAAGTCAAACAATTTTGTCAATTGCTTTGTCTGGATATCGTATAAGTAGTAGTCTGCTATAAAAGAATGGCGGAAAATTTGTTCCGATTTGCAGGCGATCAGCATCATATTTTCTTTGGAGTTGAAAATATAGCTCTCTATCATTGGAAGGTCTTTGTGATTTTTAGTATCAATCAGCGTGGAAACCTTTTTTAGGGTAGCGTAGTCATAGAGGTCAATTTGCATGCTCCTGGACGGCCTGTCAAAATTCAATACAGTATATTGGTTGGTATTTTTTAAGGATTGTAATTCGTCCATTCCTTCGGCCCTAAAAGCTCCTCCCCATATTTCTTCGAGAGTTATTTTTTGCTGGCCAAAAACCGACATACTTACAAATAAAAGCAGTGCGGCTATCTTTCGTGAATTTATCATATTTTGCTAAGGTAAAAAAACTGTCAATTTTAGTGAAAAAATCGCAATAAACCTTGATTTTTTCTGTTAAATGCGATTTTTGTAATTTTGATTAATCTCTAAATTTCAAATGCTTCCGGTTTAAAACGTATAAAAAATTATCCAGCAGCCTATTTCTATTGTTATTTTACCGTTATGTTTGAACAAATCTCATCCCAAATGAAAAAATATTTAGTGTTCTTTTTACTGATTTCCCTTACAATCAATGCACAAAATCTTAAAGACTGTTCGAAATGTTCCTCCGAAATAATCTCGGAAAGCACTATTACCAATCTGAATGTTTCTACCTTGAAGCTTCTAAAAAATGAAATCTATGCCCGCAAAGGCTATACTTTTTCCAACGAAGAATATGCCAATCATTTTAAACAATTTTCATGGTATATGCCTTCCGGCAACAATAATGCGATTACATTTTCAGATATTGAACAGAAAAACATAGCCATTCTCGCTAAAAAAATCAGTGAAATTTCACAAACTGGCCTAAATAGTGAACCCAACAGCAAACACAAAACACTGTCGGATGAAAAAATAAAGGAAATCTTTACTGACGAAAAGAAAAAAGAACTGGGCATCAATTTTTCGATTTGGAAAGTTTACGATTATCAGGACAAAACCGGAAAATATTATCTTGTTCTGACCGAAGACAAAATCAAGCCATTAAAAGACGGCAATTTTAATAATGCCGTAAAGGCATTTAACTTTAAGGTAGAAAACAACACCTGGACCAAAACATTTGAAACTAATGATTACAAGCAAGACGGAGAAGACAGTATCTGGTTTTGGACAAAATATGTGTATGTAGAAGATTTTGACAAGGACGGAATTATTGAACCTATGCTTTTTTATGGAACGAATGGTTATAACGGCTATGACGATGGAAGAATCAAAATCCTGACCTATTATAAAGGACAAAAGATAGGAATACGTATCCAGAATGGAATTTTAGATGACGAACGGAATTTTAGCATTGATGCCGGTTTTTACAACTTGCCTAAGGCCCTACAAGACAAGATTGTGGAGCAGATGAACAAAATGGTTGAAAACGGACATTCTATCCTGCCGTATGGCTGGCAGAAAAAAATGGCTAAAAAGATGACCTTTATTAAAGAATAATTCAGGCGCCCAATATAAAATCATACTTTAAATACCCAAAAAGAACTACCTGAAACAGTATCTTTGCAGTACTATTTAAAGACATAACTGTTAGATAATGAACAAAACCATTTCGGGATTTTCAAAACTATCCAAAGAGGAAAAAATAAGCTGGATTGCCGGAGAGTATTTTTCAAATCCGGAAGAAGCTACAGCCATTATTAGAAATTACTGGAACTCTGATGCCAAGCTTCAAAAACTCCATGACGATTTTATCGAAAATACAATTACTAATTTTTATTTGCCTTTGGGAATTGCCCCTAATTTTCTAATCAATGGAAAATTCTATACTGTTCCTATGGCAATCGAAGAAAGTTCTGTTGTTGCAGCAGCAGCAAAAGCAGCCAAATTCTGGTCAGAAAGAGGCGGCTTTAAGGCTACAGTTATCAATACCGAAAAAATAGGTCAGGTTCACTTTCTCTACAAAGGCGATGCATCAAAACTGGAAGCTTTTTTTAAAGAAATCAAGAATCGCTTTTTTGAAGAAACAGAAAATATTACCAAAAACATGCAAAAGCGTGGCGGAGGAATCCTGGATATTGTACTCAAGGACAAAACCGACCTGCTTCCAAATTATTTCCAGCTCCATGCCACTTTTGAGACAAAAGATTCCATGGGTGCCAATTTTATAAATTCTTGCCTGGAACAATTTGCCAAGACTTTAAAAAACGAGGCGTTATCATTTGAGGTTTTTTCTGAAGAGGAAAAAAACATTCAGATTGTAATGAGCATTTTGTCGAACTATGTACCAAACTGCATTGTTAGGGCTGAAGTTTCCTGCAAAGTGGAAGACCTAAAAGAAAAGAACAGCAATCCGATAGATTTTGCAGAAAAATTTGTCCAGGCTGTCCAAATAGCGGAAGTTGAACCTTACCGCGCCGTTACCCATAATAAAGGAATCATGAATGGAATTGATGCCGTGGTATTGGCTACCGGAAATGATTTTCGTGCCGTTGAAGCCGGAGTACATGCCTATGCTTCCAAATCCGGCCGTTATCAAAGCCTTTCGTATGCTAAGATTGAAAATGGTATTTTTCATTTCTGGCTGGAAATACCTCTTGCTTTGGGAACCGTAGGCGGACTGACATCTTTGCATCCATTGGTAAAACTGGCTTTAGAAATGCTTGAAAAACCTTCCGCCCAAGAATTGATGCAGGTTGTAGCTGTTGTTGGATTGGCTCAGAATTTTGCGGCATTACGCTCGCTGACCACAACAGGAATACAGGAAGGACATATGAAAATGCATCTTGGCAACATTATCAACCAGTTGGAAGCTACAGATGAAGAACGAATCAAGATTGTGAACCATTTTGAGCACCATCCGGTTTCACATGCGGCTGTCGTGGAATATGTAAATGATTTGAGAAAAGTTAAATCCTAAGTACTCTTGAAAAAGACATTTTACAGCAACGGAAAACTTCTTATTACCGCAGAATATGTAGTATTGGACGGTGCTAAGGCTTTGGCCCTGCCAACGAGATTCGGCCAAAATCTTATCATCGAAAAAGGCAAAAACAATCAAATGGATTGGAAAAGCTTTGATAAGGACGGAAGCATTTGGTTTGAAGACACTATTACTTTTGAAAGCATCATCAATAAAGAAGCATTTGCTACTGATAAGATAAAAACGACACTGGTTGAAATTCTACATGAGGCCTATGTCATGAATCCGAAATTTATTGATGATTCTGAAGGCTATACGATTTCTACCGAACTCACCTTTCCTAAATTATGGGGACTGGGCACTTCTTCCACATTGATTAATAATATTGCCCAATGGCTCGATATAGATGCTTTTGAACTGCTTCGCAGAAGTTTTGGAGGAAGCGGCTATGATATTGCCTGTGCTCAAAAAGACACTCCTATATTATATTGGCTTGAAGACGGAAAACCAAGGATTGAAAAAACCGTTTTTAATCCGCCTTTTGCATCTAACATCTATTTTGTATACCTAAACAGGAAACAAAGCAGCAAAGCAGCAATTGCATCCTACTATAAAAAGCAGAATAACATTACAGAGGCATCCAAAAAAATAGACCAGATTACTGATTCTCTTCTTAAAGCCGAAGATTTAAAAACATTTGCCTATCTGATTGAAAAGCATGAAATGATTATGAGTGATGTTCTGGAAATGCAAACCATACAGGAAACCTATTTCAGCGACTTCAAAGGTGTTGTAAAAAGTCTTGGCGCTTGGGGTGGCGATTTTGTATTGGTTCTCTCTAAAAATGACCCGTCAGATTATTTTAAGGAGAAAGGATTCCCAACCATTCTTACTTATGAAGAAATGATTCTAAAATAAAAAATCCCGACTAAAAGTCGGGATTTTTTTATTCTCGTAATCAAGTACTAGAATCCGAAATCTAATCGGTTATCCTTGATTTTAGCTTTATCTTTTAAAGCAGGAATGATTCTTCCAAGTGAAGCTGCACTCATTGCTTTTAGTCTTGCTGTGTAAGTATCATAGTTTTGAATTGCTGGTGCTTTAGCTACACTCTTTGTTTGCAATTTAAAAACTCCTGATCTTCCCTCAATCAATTCAGAAACTTTGTTTGGCGCAGTTGCGAAAGCAGTACCTACTACTTTTGGCTCAGCTCCGAATCCTAAAAGGTTTGGATTTTGCAATGTCACTTCAGTTGCATTAGCTATAGAAACTTTAGCCGCTTTAGCTGCTTCTTCCAAGGTAGCACCTTTCATGATTTGTTTGATTTTTTCAGTCTTTTTCTGATTTTTCAAAATTGGCTCAACCATTACTTTTGCATCAGAAATAGGCATTAATCCTTCCTCGTTTATTTTTTTAAGTTTTACGATCAGGTTTCCGTTTGGAATGTTGAATCTCTTCACATCACCTTCAGAAGTTTTCTTATCGTAAGCCCATCTTACTACTTGTCTTTGGTTAGAGAAACCTCCGAAGTTTTCGTCAAGTGCTTTTACGTTAGCTGATGGCATTACTGTCAATCCAAGAGATTTAGCTACAGTAGCAAAGTCTTTATCTTTAGCTTCCATTTCAACCTTACTAGCTTTTTTGAAAATATCATCACTAGTAGCTTCAGATGGTTCAATTCTTTGTGCAATAGTTGCTAAACGGATTGCATCACGCTTATCAATTACTTTAACAATATGGAAACCGAACTCTGTTTCAACAAGACCAACTTTTCCTATTGGGCTATTGAATATGAAATCATTGAAAGGTTTAACCATCTGTCCAGGTACGATGTTATCATATTCTCCTCTAGTTTGAAGAGAACCTTGGTCATCAGAATTTGTTGCAACCAATGATTCCAAAATAGCTGGGTTTGCCTGAATTTGTTTGAATAGGTCATCCGCTTTCACTTTAGCCTCTTCTTTTGTTCTTGTAATCGCAGGATTAGGAATTTTACTTCCGGCATAACTAACCAAAATGTGGCTTGCTTTAGCGCTAGCTCCAGCCTTTTTACCTAATGATTTGCTTATAGCGTAGTGACCGTTATATATATAGGGTCCAAAAACTTCTCCGGTTGGCAAGTTATATAACTGGTCTGCAAATTCTGCAGGCAGATTATTTTTAGTCACATACGTTGAATCGTATTTAACATCTGAATTAGCATCAACAAATTCCTGGTTGTTTGTTATATCTTTGAAACCTTTAACAGTATCATTTTTACCAGTTGTTTCATTGAAAACAACTCTAGGAGAAAGCAATGCCGTGATGTTTTTCTTCACTTCTTCCTCGTCTTCTTTAGAAGGCTTGTCTTCGATTACAACAAATTGCAATTCACGACTTTCATCAGCTTTGAATTTTTTCTCGTTCTTTCTCATGTAAGCTACAATTTCGTCGTTAGAAACTGCAACATCACTATCTTTTATGTTAGAGAATGGGAAAGCAACATAATCAAAAGTTACTTTATCCGATTCCATCTCATATTGTAATTTTCCTTCTGCATTCGTTGCACCCATACCTGCTTTCAGCATAGTGCTGTAGATTTGATATTTAGCAGAAAGAGCCGCTTGAGTTTCTCTTTGCTGTAATTGAGTAGCTAATTCCGGATTAGATTGGAAAAATTCTTTGTATTTTTGATAATCAAACTGCCCTGCTGCATTTTGAAATTGAGGATTTTGACCAATATCCTGGCTTTGCTTCAGCATATCCAAAATTTGGCTCTCACCTACTCTAATTCCTAATTTTTCAAACTGCTCTGTCAGCAAAGCTATAGAAACTTCCTGCTCCCAAACCTGGTTTGCTGCTTGAGATGAAGAGATTCCTTGACCGCCTTTTTCAACTGCATCGACTTTACTTCTAAAATCTTCAAATGAAATGTCTTCTCCGTTGATACTTCCAACGTATTTTGATGTTTGTTTGAAACCACCACTGTTGATAAGGTCACCAACAACAAATGCTAATAAACAAAAACCAATAACAAATATAAGAAGTAATGATCGTTGTCTAATTTTTGATAAAACTGCCATTTTTTATTGTTAATTTTTAAATTCAGAGGGCGAAAATACAATTATCTATTTAATAATAAAAGGAGTAAACCCATATTTTCTGATAAAGATGAAGTTTTTTTTGAATGACCTGTAAAAGATCCGCAAAAAGTCAAGAAAATAGGGAAACTGCTATTATTTGTTTTTATTTTGGTTTTCATATTTCTTTGCAAATTTCCTACGGAAGAAAAACATGAAAAGTGCAATTCCGGCAAAGAAAAAGCTCAACCAAGGGTTTCTTTCAGCGGCATTAAGCTGTACAAAACCATCGACTGTAAAAAGGATGGCTGCAATAAGATAGAAATACTGGATGTATTTTAGGTAAACCATTATAATTAATTTGAAATTTAAAAATCGTTTGCTTGTCCTTCGCCGAAGAACACCTGTCCGTTGATATCTTTGAAATCACGGCTGGCATCAAATCCTTTCGTGTAGAATTCATTGCCCGGCCCTAAGGTAAGCTTGCATTTTTTCTCTGTAAAAAACCATTCTCTTTTCTGATCATAATACAGCTGGGTAGTTTCCAGAATTTTACCATCATCAGAAGTAATCTTCACGTTTCCTTGCAAGTCGATAATATCGGTTCCTTTGTAGGTTATGGCATAATCTGAAGTAACAAAGCTCTTTTTTCCGCCATTATCATACAGCGTCACATCGATTCCTTTGGGAAATTCAGTATATGGGAATGCCGCATTGGAAAAATCCAACATTTTAGGGCTGATCAATATAGCTTTTACTTTTCCGGAATCTGTATATTTCAAATTGATGGTATCTGCCTCACCGATTGGGGCATAAGTAGAAACATTGATTTTCTGAACATCCTTGAAATTGCTTTCACAGGAAAACAAAAAACCAGCCAGTACAATAAAAACAGCAGGGAATAGTATCTTGTTCGGAGAAATCATATTATAATTTTGGAATGCTTACCGATTCACCAATCCAGCATTTAAACGAAATCTGCTCTCCGGCTTTTCTTTTAGCCTGGGAAATTTCCTGTTTTGATGGTGCTTGTTTTGTATAATCAGCCACAAGCTGGTCGGCTGTTTTTTTCATTGTTGGATCAACAGCTCCTGCTTTTTTAGCTGTTTCTGCCGCCAACCAATACAGTGCTTTATTTTCAAAGGCATTATCGCCTGCACAATCTCTTGTACTAGTAGCATAAAGCTGGGAAATATAAATGTATGATTTTCCTAAACCCGGCTTTACTTCCAAAGCTTTTTTAGCAAATTCTCTTGCTTTTTCCTTATCAGGATAGCCATAGGTAGTTGCGATTAAATAATACAGCTCTGCTTTTTTGTTAGCATCAGCCTGCAATTCTGCTGATTTGGTAAAATATTCGATTATCTGCGGTTTGTTGTTTTCACCTCTTGCAATTATACCCATCGTGTAAGCCGATTTTGCCGTTGGGCTCAACGCATATAGCTTTTGAGAAACCTTAATAAAGAAATCCGATTTGCATTTCTTGGCATCCAGCCTATCAGAAGCCCTTTCTAGCCACAAAACGTTTTCAGAATTTTTGTCAAAATTTTTCTGGTAGAACGAAAGCAACACCTCACAATTGGTCAGCTTATCTATACTTGCATTTACATTTTCAGTTACGATCGTTAACTCACTGGAAGTTAATTTTGATTGTTGCAGGCTATTCTGTTCTGCCGCTGTCAATTTTTCTGTCTGTGATTTCAACATCAGATTATCTTTAACCTGATTTGATTTTTTTAACTCCAGCTGTACCTTTTCAGAAATCCGGTCCAGTTTTCCCAAAAGCTGATCTAAGGTAAGTTCTATCTCCTTTTTCTGATATTGGGAGATCAGCAATTCCGAATAAATATTCAGAACTGCAGGACTTGTAAATTCAGAATTGTCTAATTGAAAAGCCTTGTCAAGAAAAGTAAAAATTTCGCGTGAATCACCTGCCTTGTTATCATAAAGCAAAAGCGCCTTATTGATTCTGTTTCCTCGCTTATTGCTTGGAAAAGCTTTATCATGCTCGTCATACACACTTAAAAGCTCCGTAATCAATGGACTCTTCTCTTCAGTGGTATTGGCCTGATCAACTTTCTGACTAAGTATTTTTTCACCTAACAGATAAATTGTTTCGCTTTCTGTTGGGCATTGTTGTTTTAATTCCTTCCAGCGTTTGTATATTGTTTGGTCATGGCTATTTTCGCGAACAAATTCTTCGAATGCGACAAGCTTGTTCTTACATTCTGAATTTTGAGCATTTGCTGCAAAATTAAAACTCAGAAGGGCAAAAATAAACGCTCCAGATCTAATACTACGCAAGATTTTATTATTCATACTTTCTTTTTACAAACCATCTATCATTCAAAGATAAGCTTAAAAATATATTGGCGTATGTTTCTTTAACAAGGCCCAAATGGGTTGTTCCTTTTCTTCCGTATTCAAAACCAATATTCAGGTTTGAGATAGTTCCGCCTACCGGCAATCCTAATCCCATTGTCACTCCATAATCCTTGATTGGGGTATCGCTTACAACCAATCCAGTATTTTCATATTTAAAACCGGCTCTGTATGTCACTCTTTTCCAATAGCTGGTATAAGAATCATAGTCCGGAACAAAATAACCTCCAAGGCTATATCTTGTAGCATTTTCATAGCTAACATTTGTTATGTCGTCATATCTGTTACCAAATTTGCTACTTTCCTGAAAGGTTACCTCACCTCCAACAAACCATACTCCCTTTTTCCCAAAGCCTGCTCCAAAAGCAAGTTTGCTCGGCAACTTTAAATTAGAATCTGCTACTTCAATTTCTTTTTCTTCTACTACTATTTCGGATTGACTTGTACCTACCAACGTAGCAATCTTTCTTTCATTTTCTGATTTCAGATTGGCTTGCGGACTATAAGTCATACTTGCAACAAAATCGTATTTTTTAATTTTTGTTCCAAATACCAATCCTGTATTAAAAGAAATACCGCTCAAATCTGACACATTCATCTCTCTTGTACCATATTGCACGTTCTGCGAAAGAAGGCTCTTGGTTTCTATACTTCCAAAATTATAGCTAAAATCTGCTCCAAGACTCAACTTAGATGTTATTTGATAACCTGCTCCCAAAAACACTTTGTTCATTCCTCCTTTTCCGCTGTAAGATCTGCTAGGCTGTCCCTCTACATCAGAGAGCGAATTTATTTTGTATCCAACCGATGTATAGGGCATCAAACCAAATCCAACTCCTAGTTTTCCTGTCGGAAAAGCAACGGCCAAATAATCAAGCGTGGTTCTCTGTGCTTTTGCCGTAGCTTCTCTTGTCTTTAGATTGCTTACATTAAAGCTTCCTCCAACGGTAAAGCTTGTCAATTTCAAAGATGAAAATGTTGCCGGATTCTGCAAATTCATGTGGATACTATCAGGCAGTATACTCAAACCTCCCATTGACCTATTTTCGGTTGTACCCTTAAATCTTGCATCTCCAATTCCATAAAATGAATAGGGCGATGCCGATCCTTCTTGTGCTACAGACGCTAATGAAAAAAGCAAACCAAAGCTTACTATAATTTTTTTAATCATTTTTGATTTTGTATTGATATAAATGGCTCAAGCTCTCCAAAAGGAAATTTGAATTGGCAAATATGGTATTTTTTAATCGTTTAGCCAAAAATTCTGCGTCACCGCCCGTTAAAATTATCGTAAATTTTGAATAATGTTGTTTATAGTCATTTATAAAGCCATCTATTTCATTAATGGCTCCATTAACGACCCCGGAATGTATTGATTGGCTGGTCGAATTTCCGATGATGCTTTTTGGACTATCCAACTCTAATAACGGAAGCCTGGCCGTAAAATTATGCAACGCTTCATATCGCAATCGCAAGCCCGGCGATATTGCTCCGCCAAGGTAATTGTCATTTTCGTCTACAAAATCATAGGTAATACAAGTTCCCGCATCAATAACAAGCCTGTTTTGGTTGGGAAATCGCAGGACCGCTCCGGCTGCCAGCACCATTCTATCCATACCAAGCGTTTTTGGAGTTTCGTATAAATTAACAAATGGGAAACTATCTTCATGCGATACAAAGTGAACTTGTAGCCTTTCTCCAAAGCCCAAAAAATCATTTTTGTCGAGACTTCCAACCGAAGCAACGGTCAAAAAGGCCACTCTTTGAAATTTTTTTAAAATATTTTCAATATTTTTTTTTAAATCTTTTTTGAGAAAAATAAATTGTTCCAAAATAGTATCATTCTCAAAGACAGCACCTTTAATACGGGTATTGCCAACATCAATTGCTAAAAGCATATCCTTTTGTTTGTTTTTGCGAAGTTACGAATTGATTTTTTTTAAAATTTGTTTTGGATAAATTAAAAATCGTTCTATATTTGCACCCGCATTAGCAACGGTACCTTAGCTCAGTTGGTAGAGCAATGGACTGAAAATCCATGTGTCCCTGGTTCGATTCCTGGAGGTACCACAGAAAGCCTAAACATCAATTTGTTTAGGCTTTTTTTATTGGCAAAACTCTCCATTATTTTCATTCTTCCTTTTTTTTAAACCCCACCTATTTCCTAATAAAAAGTTAATTTATATTTATTAGTTAGGATTCCTTACTAATTTTGTTCTCGCAATAATGCATTAATTTTAAATAGTTTAAAAATGAAAAAAACAGTTTTTTACCATGCAGGTTGTCCGGTTTGCGTAACAGCAGAACAAGAAATCTTATCGTTATTGGACAATTCAAATTTAGAGATCGTTAATTTAGGCGAAGCAAAAGATAGATTAGCTGAAGCAGAAAAAGCAGGTCTAAAATCAGTTCCTGCATTAGTAACACCAACAGGAAACGTACTGCATATTAATTTTGGCGCGGCTTTATCCGACATAAAATAGTCTGAAACCCCATGAAAGTAGCAGTTTGGGATACTTATGTAACCAAAAGAGATGGAACTATTATGCATTTTGATATTCTTGCTCCTGATGAAATTTCCGATTTAGAAACGATTTATGCTTTTGGGAAAGATTATCTGAAATCCAAAAATGAAGAAAACTCGCATCTAGCAGCCAAAGAATGTAATTTTTGCCATATTGAAAAGGCAACGGAAGAAATTATCGCCGGCGTAGAACAAAAAGGATACTTCATAATCGAAATGGAAGGATGCTAAGAAATCTCATCATCGAACCTGAAGTTTCACATCCGCTATTTTGGATGTGAAACTTTAATCTTTTATTGCCCGTTAAAGTTTATATACCTTACATTATCAAAAATAATTAATTTTGGCAGAGGCGAATATTGCAAACTATTTTGAACATATCTTATGTCAATTTTTAATCTAAACTCGCAAAACGAAAATCTTGACAACAAAATAGTTGCAGGCCTGGAAAGACTATCGCAGGTTTTTAAGGTGCTTTTATGGGAAAAGGCTAAAGAACATTCGCTAAGTCCGATTCAAATTCAGCTGCTTATCTTTATCCACAATCATACACAAGAAAAATCAACAGTAAGTTATCTTGCTAAAGAGTTTAACCTTACCAAACCAACTATAAGCGATGCTGTTAGGGTTTTGGAAGCCAAAAAAATGATTGAAAAGTCAATCGATTTGAATGATTCCAGAAGCTATACAATCCTGCTCACTGAAATCGGAAAGAAAATTGTAATCGAAACGGAAGATTTTCCAAACCCGGTTACTAAAATCATTTCACAAGCCAGTAATGACGACAAGGAAATTATCTGGAAAAACATTTCCGATCTTATTATCGGACTCAACCGATTAAACATCATCGACGTACAAAGAACCTGCTATAATTGTAAATATTACACCCAGGTGGGTTCTGAGCATTTTTGTGACTTACTTGTAATGAAATTAGAAGATCGTGACATCCGTATTGATTGTCCTGAATTTCAGGATAAGTCTATGGCTTTCTAACTGAAAAATTCTCTTTTTTAAATACTGTAAAATTTCATGTGTCTCAAGTTCGATTTCCATGACGTGCTACTTAAAAAATGCTTGAAGAAGCTGACATAACAAGACCACCGTTGGCAATTTTCTATTTTCTAATTAATTTGTTGTCTTTATATAAATATTTTCTTTTTTTCATTTCTATATAGTTTTTCCTAAATTCTATTTTAAAATTCTCAAAATGCTGTAATTCCATTAATTGTGATGCTAAACTTATAGCATGAAAATTTACCAACTTTAAAAGTTGCAATTTATCAAAATCAAATAGTATGTATCCATTTGTTGTGGTAGCCTGACTTTGATTACAATTAGGACAACCTACATATTGGTATGAAAATTTTATTAGTAATTCCTCTCTCTTATATTTATCGAGTTTAACTCTTTTTAATTCTTTGATTGTCAGGTTAGGCATCCTTAAAAAGCCCAATTCATCCTTCTTCTTTTCAAAATATAAAGTATCATTGGGGTTTTTATTTGCGGGGAATAGCTCATATACTTCAAATTCATCATTATTTTTTATTGCAATAGAAAGTGTCCCAACTCTGTTGTTAAAATCTCGAATCAAATAGGTTTCGGGTTTGTTTAAATCTTGAATTAAATAGGCTAACGGCTTCTTTATAGTATCCATTCCTTCGTAATTCACTGCCCTTATTTTGTAATTATTTATTTCATTTACTTTCATTAATTTCATTGATTTCTCAACACTTTGAAATTCTAATTCTTGTTCATTGGAAAGGTCTGTAAGATTTCCAACAAAACTTTGACTAAACATAAGATTTGTGAATAAAATAAATAATACTCCTAAGTGATTTTTTTTCATTATGCCTTTTTTGTTTAAATTACTGGTAATTAAGACCGAACTAAAACCTTGCCAATAAGTTGTTGATTCGAATTTACACCCATATTACGAGCAAAAACTTTATTCTTTTTGCATTTATTTTACTTTTTTACTGCAACCCTTTTAGTTTTTTTACTCTTATCATAAAATTAAAGTATATTAACTCAATTTATTTTACTTATGAAAAAGATTTTACTTATTCTGA